>CAZSHS010000007.1:60175-75227 GCA_964606665.1 uncultured Candidatus Obscuribacterales bacterium
CGCTTATGTGCGTCACTACAAGCATCCAAGCACACACAGCCAGCCGCGCAAAAGAGAACAACATTCCTTTTCTGCATGACTTGGGCTCAGGTTCTTTGATAAACATCGAACAATTAGGCCTTGAGCACGAGCCAACCGTACAAGAATGTATTGCGCAAGGTGCTGACCTAGTGCTGTTTTCGGCGGATAAACTACTAGGAGGTGGACAAGCGGGCATAATTGCCGGACGCAAAGATCTAGTAGCGAAACTGGCAAGTCATCCTATATATAGAACGCTTCGTCTAGATAAATTGAACATCGCCCTGCTTGAGTCAGTGCTTGCAAGTTATCTCAAAACCGATGCACTCCAGTCTATGCCAGCACTTAAAATGGCCCAAGAATCGATTGAAGATTTAAAATTGCGAGTAGAAAAATTCGTCCAATCACTACCTTCAGAAGTCATATCTGCATTTTCAATCGAACCAACAAGCACCACATCTACGCTTGGTGGAGGAAGTTTGCCTGGAAGAACTCTAGATAGTTATGGTCTTTCACTCACCGGCAATGGTGGCTTGAGCACATCAAAACTTTCAAACTACCTCAGAAAATGGCGAACTCCTGTGATTGCCATAGTACACAAAGACAGAGTGATTCTAGATTTCAGAACTGTTCTAGCTCAAGACGAGAGCGAGTTGTTGAGTGCCATAAATAACTTGTCTAACTATTCAAGTGGTTATAATGGGCAAGATTAATGCTTAATGTTAACGCTTTTAATTTGGGAGCAAAGCGATGGAACGCGATTTCGAAGAACAGTTTGCATTGCTGAACAAAAAAATTGAAGAGCAATTTCGTTTTACGCGAAATGTTATTGTGCTTTGTACTCTTACAATACTTGGCATAATCGTCTTCACTGTCACGACAACACTTGAAGCACTACCGCCACTTGTAATTTCGCACTGTATGGTCAACCTTGACCAAATTGTGACTGAGTGGAAAGCTTGCGAAGCCTATCAAATTAGACGCAACAATCAATCGGCTAAACCCGCTGTAATTCAGACTCCAGCCTCAGAAGTTAAATAGAGCGAATAATCTAGCGCAGCATATCCTGGCGCTTTTTCACTTCAGCTTCAACTTCATCGGCTGAAATACTGTTTACTTGCATAGGACCTGCGCATATCTCGCGCCATGGTGCGCCAGCGAGTGCCTGGCGAACAATTACCTCGAAAACTTGGGCACGAACGCCATTGCCGTAACTACCTCCACCCATGCCTTGAGGCATGTTGCCACCGCCGCCGCCACCAGATGGAAGCGGTGTCGTGGGTGGTGACACACCATATCCAGTGCTTTGACGTTGAACGTTTGGTTGACTATATGCAGGCTCTGATGCAGGTATGCGAGACATACTGTTAAAAGTATCCATTTGTTGATTGAGCTGGCTCGAAGTCTGTGCCTGACGCATTTCTTGATTGCTATCGAAAAATCCGCCAGTGCTTGCCGGTTTCGGCTTGACTGGTTCTGGCTGTTGCAGCATCGGCTGAGCATGTGCGATTTGAGGCTGAATCTGCGCCTGCATATGCGGCTGCATTTGAGGTTGAATCTGCGGTTGAATTTGCGGTTGAATCTGGGGCTGAATTTGGGGCTGAATTTGGGGCTGAATTTGCGGTTGAATAGCCACCGATTGAACTGGAGCGCTAGCCTGTTTAGCAAGGTCAGCGGAAGCTTGCTTAACCGAAGTCAATTGTTTCTGCAAATCGCTTACAGTGTCTCTAAACTGGTCTTGCAATTCGTTCAACTGTTGTCTAAGTTGAGCAATTTCTGACGCCTTTTGAGCGATGTCTTCCTCTTTTTTCCTTAATTCTTCCTCTTTTGCTTTGGTTTCTTCTTCCTTGGTGCTCAGCGCTTCTTTGCTTAGTTTGGCAGCAGACTCAAGCTCCTCAAAACGACTATTAAATTCTTCTATGCGCAGAGATAGCGTGTCTTGCATCTCTTGCAGTTCCTGCTCTTTGCTTGCAAGAATCTCAGCATACTCTTCTTCGACTTCTTCGACTTTGCGGCTGACATCAACACTGCGGCCATCAAGTAATTCTTGCAACTCGCGATTAGTCTGAGTCAATTCTTCAATTCGACCAAGAAGTTCGCGATCATTTCCAGAAATCTCGTCCGAACCATATCCGGTACCATAACCGCTGCGTGGTGGTGCTTCTGCAGCTTGTACAGCATCATAGGCAGCTCTGAACAATGTGCCAGACAATCGCTGTGTTCCTAATAACTCAACCAGCCTGTGCAACAAATCAGCAGGATGATCATCGGGATAAACCGCCATGTAAGCAGATTTAAACGTCCAGGGATCGATCTCTCCCGATGCTAATTGATTAGAAAGATTCATCAAAAGCTGGTCAGGAGTAACTTTGCTAGGAGCGCTTTCCGCCCCCGTGACAAAGCGAGTTTCCATTGTAGCTACCAACTGATCAATTGAAGGTACAAGCTCTCCCACAGCCTTCATTGGTTCAAGGGCAGCCGACAAAGAATCAAGCAACGTGTTTAAATTGAGACCGATTTCAAAAAATGTCTGATTTTGAATCAAATCGCGCAATGTGGTCAAAGCTTCGCTTTGATCAGAGGATGTTTTGACGAGCTGAGACAAATTCATAGCGCAAACATTTAAGCTGCTCTCAACACTACCCAAAAGGACGAGAGCATTGCTCTGGGTGCTATTATCGGGTGATATTGGGGCTGCAGCTAAATTCGAGCCTGAAGATGAGGCAGGAGCGCTTGGCTTTTCTTCCTTTTCTGGCTCTGGCAACACAATTTCCTTTGACGGCGATGCTACATTTGTCACAGTTGCTTCTTGAATAATAACCGGCTCCTCAATTATAGGCTCAGAAATCGCCTCGAGCGCCGCTTGACTTTCTTCAGATGCCTGCTCCACTTCATCCGCTTGGGGATAAAATTCAAAAGCGCTTTCCTGAGGCTTCATTGCAGGCTTAGGTGTAGAATTTTCTTCAATAGACTCGGATTTTTCGATTTTTTCCTGTGCAGCAGCAGTATTGTTCAGAGCTCCTGGCTGTTGAGCGAGTGCGCGAAGTCTTGCTCTCCGAGCAGAAAGTGAAGAGTCCTGTCGGCCAGTTTTGCCTGCATTTTCGCTCAAGGAATTACCGTTTTGCCCATTTACTTATTAGAGAAAGCACCTTTATCCATGTACCCATTTTCTCGGCTTCTCAGCTAATTCATTTTACTAAACTTTATCGTTGCTTCACAACCCAAACAGCTCTTTCTACTTACGTTTGATGAATTTATCGGATGCAACATATAGTTTATTGACTAATGCAATTTTTACAACTTAGGCAGAAGGTTAATTTTAGAGGGGTTCGGGTACATCTATAGAAGATTTGTACAGGAGAGAACTAATTAGTTGATCGTTTGTTACGGGTGTGGTGTCTTGGTTCGGTCCAAAGGCCAGCAATGTGCTGCCTGCGGGGCCGAATTCGTCATGGCGTCGCCCTCATTCGTTCCCGAGTTCTCGAAAACCCATCCTGCCCTGTCAGTTCAGATGAAGCAAGATCATCTCCTTTTAGAACGAGTGGTTGCTCAACGTCAGTTAGCCAGTTACATGCGTCCAAAGCCAGATCCAAACAGTAATGGCAATGGAAACGGCAATGGATATTCAGGCGGGAACGGGAACGGCAACGGTAACGGTGCCCATGAATTTACTTCGATCGAAGCTAATGGCAATGGCAACGGCAATTCCTTTGAACACACTCAAAACTTTGCAGCAGAACAAGTTCCTAGCCACTCCATGGATCCTGATCAAACCAATCAAAGTTATTACAACAACGATCCAGCCCGGTCATTTCCATCACCAAACCCTGCTCCTGCTCCCCAAGCCACTGCCCAAACCGCTGGATTAAACGCAATTCCGATGGGAACATCAGTTTCTATTGCCCTGGGTGGTTTTTCATCATCGAGCGCACCTTCGGCCATGCCCGTCCCAGGTGTTGGAATGGCAGCAGTAGCAGTCAATGCTCCGGCAGCTTTGCAGGCAATGGCAGCAGAACCTGCTGCAGTTGCAGCTTCTACTCCAACTCCGGTCAATTTCGACGAACTGGAAAATACAATCGAACGCAACGTATCACCAGCACCTGTGTCTCCAAACCTCGACGAAATTATTACACCCGAAGAAGACACAGGCGAATTTGTCCCGTACGTGGCTCAACCAGCTCCGCAACTTCAGATGCCAGTTACGCCACCACAACCAGCAGTCTCATTTGATTTCTTCGAGGACGCCGGTACACATTTTGCACCAGAGAATTTTTTCCAAACCACAGCCAGCCCGCCAGAAGGCGATGCTCTTGCATTCGACCCAAGCAATCTAGCTCGAGCCGGATCTGGCAATGAAGCCGGAACTTCTACCAAAACCGCAGCACCAAGTGCGCCTCAATTCAGTGCCCAAGAGGTAGAAGAGTCGAAAGAGCGACCAAAAGTGGCTATGCCTCGCTCTATTCAAGGAAAAATTTCCCGCAATGTTGGTAGCACTGAAACTAAGAGCCCAAGTACTTCTGACTCTAAGATAAAACCCCTGGCGGAAGCAAAGGAATTAACTCAAGCCCAAGACGATTGGGACGACAAGAGTGCCACCAAATCAGATTCCTCTCCAGAAGATAATGAAAAAATCATTCCGCGCAGACGTAATTTTTCTGGCGGAAGCGCTCAGTTAGACGAGGTCAAACCAAAGAGTAAGCCACAAAAGCGCAAAGTTCAAGAAGGCGAAGAAGGCGAAGAAGAAGCCAAGTCTTCTCAGAAACTTTCAACTGTTAATTGGCTAGAAGAACACATACAATTTCTTGGCTTTCCAATGAGCCGCAAGTCGGCTTTTGTCATGGTTATTGTCGGTTTGTTTATTTTGTTCCAGATACCTGGTTGGTGTTCAACTTTGTGGAGAGCGGCTACCGGCACCACTGTGGCTATGAGTGGCGATCCTGGAAAACCAATGACTCCTCTAGAGAAAATGCGCAAAATGCGCGGAGGCAGCGCGTCTTTATCGGGCTCAAGCGGCTCTTCTAATCCCTCGATGTCGGACTATCCCGACATGCCATCTAGTTTTAACAATCAACAGCAGTCTCAGCTACAGCCTCAACAACAAAACGCTCAGCCCTCCCAACCAGCTCCTATGAACGCTGATGGCACACCAGTTATTGGCGGCAAATGGAAAATAGTTGCTATAGCGGGACAAAAACCATTTCCTGGCGAAATTAATCTAGTTCAAAAAGGTCTACAGTTTAGCGGAATGGGAAAAGATTCCGCTGGAAATTTCCAAATTGCAGGCGAACTAGTGCCACCAGATAAGGTGACATTCGCCAAAGAATACGATCCCGAATCCCGCAAGAGAGGCGCACTTCCTAATACAATTTTTTATGAAGGTCGCCTACAAGATCAAAACGGAATGTATGTTTGTGCTGGTGGTTACCTAACTGAAAAACGAATGGGTTTTGAGCACAGTCAATTTAATCAATCCAAAATGATTCGCATTTCAGGCACCTGGAGAGCACAACAAATCGAACCGGCCCAACCGCAAGGTGGAGGACTCGGAAATCCTTTCAATGCCAAGCCAGCAGACAATAAAGGACTGAAAAAGCAAGACTGGCAGAAGCAACAAGACTTCTTCCTCAAGATTGGTATAACTTGCCTTGTCGGTGGTGCAGCCATTGTTTTCTTGTTCTATGTGGTCTTCTCTCCTGAAGGCTTGATCAACCAATCAGAAAAGAACAAATATATCCCGTCTCAATTCAGACGCCCTCACGAAAAATTAGTAAAAGAATTCGGCAAACCCCTGAAGCCAGGAGGTATTCCCTTAGGCAAACGGTTAGAGTGGCATTGGCTCTGGTTCTGGACGCCGCGCTATCTTTCATTGCCGCCTGATACTCGAACTAAGAACCCACACATGCTCGTACTTGGCGGTTCGGACCAAGGTAAAACTAGCATGATGGCCTCAATGGTCACTCACGATATTCAATCGGACGATCGCGCCGTTGTAGTGATAGATTCAGATGGACACTTGACCGACTTAACTGTTAATTGGATTGCGTCTCAGCCAAATGCAGCAGAAATAGCTAAGCGAGTTATCGTTATAGATCCTACTTACAAAGACGGTGCGCTTGCATACAACCCACTTGAATATCCTGATGATGGAGATTTGCAAGCCGCATCTTCTGCCATCGTGCATGGTTTCAAAGCTATCTACACCGAGCCCCCAGGCTCTCAGTCTAAGTGGGATGCACAGACTGCTCACATTTTGCGTAACGCCGCGTTACTGTTAATGGTCAACGGACGTTCACTCACAGATTTGCCAAGCTTGCTGCAAGACAACGATTTCCGCGACATCATGTTGGAGACAATCGAGCGCAAGAAAAACGAAAAGTCTGAATACATCTCGATTATGGAAACATGGAATCAGTACAAGAAATTAGCTCGTACTGACCAATGGATAACCTGGGTCGAACCTATTTTGAACCGCGTTGGACCCATGCTTTCAGATGGTCGTATTCGACCGATTTTGACTAAGCCTAAAAGCGATTTGATTCTGAAAGATGTAATTCGAGAAAAGAAAATTCTTATCGTAAAAGTTCCACAAGGTGAATTGGATCAAAACGCGAACCTTTTGGGAAGCTTGATTGTAACCGGCATTCAGCAAGCAGCAATCTCTCTTGGTCGTACAAATTCCAAAGCATTACGCCCGGTATCACTCTATCTCGATGAAATGGACACGTTTATAGAAAAAGAGACTGTTAGCACCATTACCTCAGAATCGGCTCGATATCAAATTGGCTTTATCGGTTCGATTAAAACACTACAAGGACTGCCTGAAGACTACAGAAACAATCTGATAATTAGCGTTGGTACCATCGCCGTTTTTGCTCTGTCTAAAAAAGACGCAGACATGATGGGTCCACAGCTCTTCCGCGTGGATGGACGCAAAGTAAAACAGATGACTCTAGGACAATTCTTCAACCCGGTCAACGCTCCTCGCACCTACGAACTTATTATGGACGAAGAAAAGCTAAACATCGACCGCGTCGTGGGTCAGGAAGAGCAATGTTATTTCTGCTACCGAGTTGGCACCACCGCGGGTGTATTTCGTCTCAAAGCTTTCGACTTCAAAGACGAAGTAGAAAGCAAATTGAACAAAGAACTAATCGCTGCGATGCATGGACCTCTGCATGCAGATGTCTGATAACGGGCGGCATTTCGAAATAAGCCTTAAGATAGATAATTGTCGGGTTTTTAATTCTGGGGTCTCAATTCGTGGTAATGGCATCTAATCGAAACATATGGGACGAGAAGATCGCCGATCTCAGGCGCTACGATCTCGACGAAATAGACTTTCAAAAAATGGACGCAAGCGAGCTTGTTAGCTGGCCCATTCCCAATATGACTTTTGTGCGCATAGACGGCGTTCTTCGCTCGTGGGACATCGAACGAGAAAAGAATCAACAATCACAACAGCCGCAACAAGGAAACGACCAGGACCCTTCCAAGCCGCCTAAGCGAATGTATTTGTCTGAAGATGCACTTTGTGGTCTTCATAGCCAGAGAGCCAACTTGGCCTTTGTAGTGATAGGCAACAAGCAGGGCGTCAAATATTACATGGGCATCTCTCTTCCCGAACAAGAAAACAACGGGGATGGCGAGAGTACAAGCAATGTTTCATTCACCAGTTTGCGCTCTATTATGCACAGTGTTTATAACGGCGTAGATATTCACAAAGAGCCTTTTACCTCTGATCAGATTAAGTCCATGATTCAGCCACTGGCGATACACACGGGCTTGGTCACAGGCATTCCTGCTCTCAAATCAACTGCAGGCGACACGGCAGAATCAGAGCAGATTGAGCGATTGGCTAATGGTCTGCAAGGTCACGATTTTGGATTTTTAGTTCTAGCAACACCAATACCAAATAAGAAAGTTTCGCAAGAAGAATTTGCCATAGTCGATCAAATTCAACGTTCACAAGAAAATGAAGATCCCGAAAAGAAGCGAAGAATTAAATACTACCTTGAATTGTTGGACGCATATCTAAAACACATTCAACTTGGCACCGCTGTTGGACAGTGGCTTACCGGCGTATATTTTTTCTCTACTGAGCGCTCTGTGTTTGTTCGTTTGCAGTCATTAATTCGAGCAACATATGTCGATGAAACCAGTCGCCCCACTCCTCTTAGAACCCATGAAATAAAAGGTCTGGCGCCACACATTCAACAGTTTGGAATTTTACGCACCAAACGTCCGGAAGGCGTGCACCAAGAATTACTTGAGTATAAGTTTTTATCTCCGCTCAGTTCGCGAAACCTTTCAGCCTTTGTACATCTGCCCAAACGCGAAATGCCAGGCTTTAGAATCAGACGATCTGCTGAGTTCAGTTTGTCTCCAATTCAACCAAACAATCCAGACAGATGCATTGCCATCGGAAACATACTTGACCGCGGCTTAGACACCGGTAACTTGTATGAAATAGATATTGATGCCATGCAAAAGCACACCATCGTATGCGGTGTCACAGGCGGTGGTAAAACAAACACTTGTTTCTACTTGCTTGGACAACTCTGGCGATATCAAATCCCGTTCATGGTTATTGAGCCTGCAAAATCAGAATATCGCCACATGATGCTTCAATCAGAAGCCTTCAAAGGTGTTGGACAGGCGTTCTCACTGGGTGATGAAACAGTCTCGCCTTTTCGTCTCAATCCATTTGAAATTATGAAAGGGGTCAAAGTACAGACCCACTTAGACGCTTTGAAATCTGTATTTAACGCATCATTTGAAATGTATTCACCAATGCCGCAGGTGCTTGAAAAAGCACTCAACGAAATCTACGCCGTTAGAGGCTGGGACTTAGTTAATAACAAAAATAGACGTTTGCCTCCTGGTGTCAACACTGGTGACGCCGAGTGTCCCAACGAAATTTATCCAACCATGAAAGATCTCTATGAAATCATAGATCCAGTAGTCGAATCATTTGGATATTCTGAGCGTATCGGACCTGACGTACAAGCCGCGCTCAAAGCACGTATTGGTTCTCTCCTCATCGGTGGTAAAGGGCAGATGCTCAATACCAGACGATCGATTCCACCAGATTTGTTATTTGGAAGACCCACAGTGGTCGAACTTAAGATGGTTTCTGAAGACTCTGAAAAATCGTTCCTAATGGGTATGCTTCTGGTATTTTTGTATGAATACCGTGAAGCGCTTGGACCAAAAGAGCATTTAAAACACGTCATGCTGGTAGAAGAGGCTCACCGTCTCTTGAAAAACGTCAACACCCAGCAGTCTGGAGAATCAGCTAACCCAGCGGGTAAAGCGGTAGAATTCTTCACCAACATGCTTGCTGAAATTCGTGCTTATGGACAGGGATTTATCATCGCTGACCAAATTCCAAACAAACTGGCTCCAGAAGCGCTAAAGAACACGAACTTAAAAATCATGCATCGTATCGTTGCTGTAGATGACCGAGATTCTATGGGCGGCTCAATGAACCTGGATGATATCCAAAAACGCCATGCCACAGCGCTTGGACAAGGTCGAGCATTAGTTTATGCCGAAAAAATGGAGCAACCGTTCCATTTGCAGATTATGTTCGATAAAAGTAAAGAAGTGCCCGCACCAGAAACTCCTGAAGAATCTGATGAAATTGTTCGTCAGGCAATGAAACCTTTAGACATTGTAGGAAAATTTGATAGACATTTAGGATGCAAATTCTGTCTGCACCGATGTGATTCAAACATCCTCGACACAGCAGTTCCCGTGGCTGACGATTCGCTTTTCAGGCAGGTCTATAACAGATACGTTTTATCAACACTAAAAGATTTGACTCAGCTCGTACACTTTCGTGCTCAAATTATTCATGAAATTCAGCGTATTATCGGGGGACGAGCAAGAACTGGCAACATCACTGGTATTACATGGTGTGCACTTACTCAAGCCACAGATCGTTATTTCGAGCGCAAAGGCGAAGAACACTTCTGGTTTTACGACCAGGTTAAAGAACAACATTTGCGTTGGCTCAATCTTTTGAGACCAGCATTTCAGCCCACAGAAGTTAATAGAAAACTTGACATTAACGTACTCAGACAATGGCGCGATGATTTCATCGAGCTGCACAAACGCGATCAAGGTCCGCTTCCTACCTGCGCTCCGTGCACATCGAAATGTTTATATAGATTTGAAGTAGCAGAAGTGGTGCGAGATCCGAAAATCAAGTTCGACTTCAACTCGTCAATCAACCGAAAAGACTCTCCTGCCTCCGATTCAGCCGCCTGGTTCTGTCGTCTTTTAACAGAAAGACTGGTCGGACAAGGCGAGTTGGATCTTTCTTATTGTCTTGCTGCGCACTTGATTAAGGACCAGCAATTATCGACCGATGCGCAATTGGTCTTATTGCACAAAGTTCGATCCGCGCTCGAAAACTTTGATAAAGAAGGACTTGAAGCAGGAGATGAAATGCCTGCTCCGCCTGGTAACGAGTAATCGATGAAAGAAAATAAACAAAAGAAAAAAACCAGTGCCAAATCCAAAACCACTCCAACGCCTAGAGCGCAGTCTTTTGCAGAGGAGCTAGGTGTAACGGATCTAGGCGATCCCATTCTTGCTAGCCACGGTCGCATTTTTTCTGTAGCTGGTCCTGATCATCCAGTGGCTGAATTCACCGACGAATTCTTAGTAATGCACCCTTCAGACAAGCCCTATCAAGAAGAGGACAAGTCACCATCTGAAGATATAGTTTTTAAAATGGACAACCGCGGTGTAATTTTAAATGAGATAGGTGAACCAAAAAAAATTCCTGGTGCAAAATTCAATGGCAATGAGCTTTTTGTCTACTGGAAATTGAGACCTGGTTCGCTTTTCCATTATGTGGTCTTCTTCGATCAAAACAATGCACCCAATTTCCTCATCATCAAGGGGCATAAACTCACAACCGAGCTTGTGTACAAGCTGCGCAATATGACTCACAATGGCGAGCTTACCCATTATCCCGACATCAGTTTCGCTCCAGATCCTGAAGCTTTATAAATTACTGACTGAGCTTGTTACTGACTGAGCTTTTTGCCTGCAAGGAATTTCTGACAATAATCTTGCCAGTTGCGCGACAAATCGTTGCGTACCATTTCTTCTACGGCTGCTGAAGGCAAGTTCATCTTGATTGATTTTTTCGCTTTGCCAGTTACGTTGTACTCATGGCGCATAGAGTTTTCGCCAATGATTTCGTACGCGACTACTGCTGTCCACTCGTTATCTTTCAGCACTTCAAGCTGCCATCGCTCCGCTTTTTGATTGTTCGAATCGAGCTCTGAATCGAGCAGAACGATGCGCGAGGTATCACTCAAGTTCTCAACCAATTTGCTCATCTGATATTCTCTGGATGGCACAGAAGAATCTTTTCTTGCTTTCTGCATGTTAGACATCGAATTAAACAATGAATCCGAAGTTGGAATAGAACCAGCACCAGAACTTGAATCAGCTCGAGAGCCAAGTGGCTCATTCAATTTCAAAGTAATATCCGATTTTGCTACAGGACTTACATTTGGCACACCTTTTGGATCGACTTCGGTTTTGGGCAAAGACGACACATCAGAGCCAACCACCTTACGCTCAGGCTCAGGTAAATTGAGGGTGTGGACATTGTTTTCATCGTCATTTTGCTTTGGAGCAAGAGGATCGTGCTCAGTACTTGCGCCACCAATATTGGTGAGAGCCACTTGTTTGCTCACAGTCGAAATCTTAGTATCAGGTCCGATACCAGAAGCTGTTTCCTGGAACACATGACCGCAACAATGACACAGGCTTACACCAGATGGTGTGTTTTCTTTGCAAGACGGACATTCTTTGAACACTGTCACGTTGGTAACAAGATCTGCAGGTCCATTTGATCCATGCTTCAATGAAGATGGGTGAACAAGAGCTCCATTGTCTTTTCTAAATTGAGCAATCTCTTCTTTAGAAGGAAGATTAAGCGCTGTGCCTCTTTCTAGCGTGACTTTGGGAGTACCCATTGCGTCAGTTTCGATAGACAAATCATTGACTTTAGCAAGTAATCTCCAGAGCGAGACATCATTTAAAGCTGGATGCTTCATTGCAATAGAGCGAAGTGAATCACCAAATCTCACTGTATAAGATGGCTTGTAATTGGTATCGGCTGCCATTCCCAGCGCCCCAAGCACATTCTCTACATTCAATCGGCGTTTTTCCATATTAGCCAGATCGTCTGCAGTTAGCTCGGTCTGCGCCACATAAGAATTATCGACAGTGGTCAAATACTTACCTCTGCTTATCCACTCACGCGCCTGACGGGGACTTGGTAGAGTTAGCACACTATTTATAGTGAGTTGATATGCCGTTTTTCCTTCTTCTTGCGACAATTTTATTTTAGCTGGATTCATTTCATAGATGAGACGAGCCAAACGCGGGTCGCGGAAATGTTTCTTAGAAATATTCTCCAGCGTGTCGCCTTTGCGCACAGTGTATTTGATACGACGAATGTCTTTGGTTATGAATTCTTCAATCTTACGCTGTTGCTCGATTAAACGTCTGATCCGATCAAGCTCGGCTTGTCTTCTTGTGGCAAGTAGAGAATTCATAAGTTTGGTCAAACGCTCGATTTCGTCGCGGCGCTTACGAAGCTCATCTTCTTGTTCTTCTAAACGTTTCTCTTCTTCTTCCAATTGATTGAGAATATTATCGAGACGTTCTTTTTCTTTTTCTTTGTATTCTTCGTCGGTTCCAAAATCCATAGATTCTGGTCTTGAAATATCGGCGGCAATTTCAGTTGGAATATCTTCAACATCTTGTGCGTCATTCAACGCATCTTGAACGTGAGAGTATGCGCTTATGTCATCCAGCCTGGTCTCGACATTATCTTGAATACTGGCAATTTCGTTGCTCAGATCGATTATTGGATCCGCTTCGGGTGTGATAGAACCAACAGGATTGCCGGTTAGTGGATCGTACAAAATTCCAGTAGATGGATCGTATGGGAACCCAGTTACAGGATCCACCAGGCGTCCATCAAATGGATTAGCCGAAATAGAATTTGCAACAGATTGATCATTGATATTACCGATGATATCACCGGTATTCGGGTTTAAAATATAACCGGTATCAGGATCGTATGGAAATCCTGTATTGGGGTCGATAGGCAAACTCTTGATGTGAGCAAGCGGATCGCTGAGATCGTCTTCTTGTTTCACATCATTATCGATGTAAGCTGCTTGTCCATGATTTTCAATATCAAAATTAGCAAGGAAATCTGATATTTCAAGCGGCACATTCAAGCTGGCATTTGGAGCCAGTGGCGAGAAGTCGGAATTGGCTGCATTTGCTTCGGCAGCTTTTGCAGCGGCACGCTCTTGCTTCGCTTTTTCGATTTGCTGGTCGGTGAGAATATTTCCTTTGGAATCAATCACATGCATGTGTTTGCCATTTTCATCAATAACATCTACATGGCCATGATCGTGATTGGCTTTAGTTTTCCACTCTGCAGGCATTGGCTCCATACTTCCATCTGGGAAAATTAAGAAGTCTGGCAATGGCACAGGTTGGTTGTTTGCAAGTACTGAAGTTGGATCTTGATTTGCTGTAGTTTGAGTTGTGACAGGCTGAGCGGTCGGTATTTTTCCACCAAAATCATCTTTGCTACCGATGCTAACAGTACCTTCTTCGTCTTCTTCATCCTCATCATCGTCTTCATCAGAACGATTCTTGCCATTAGATATGGTGATGAAATTGGAGCCGGATTTGATTGCTTCGGTAATAGTTTTTTGACCTTGCAAGCTCTGGATAAAGACTCCATCTTCTAAATTACCTAAGCGAGCAGGGACCAGAACACCATTTTGACTGGTGTAAACCAAGCCACTGGTGTAGCCAATTTGGACATTAAAGCCCATCTTGATGCCATCTGCATTGGTCGCAAAATACTTAGCCAATTCAGGATTGCTCATATTGGTCAGTTGCGTATAAGACAATCCACCGGCTACAGCAATATTTAATATGCGCACAAGGTCTGCACTTGCAAGCAGTCCGTTAAGCGTATTCAAACTAATCTGATTAGTCGCAAGCAGTTGAGCAAGCAAAGCTGGATTAGCCATCGCACGCTCGATACTAATCATGGTGCCATCAGCAGTGATGATATTAGTGGTGCCTCTGCCCGTCAAAGAACCGTATTTGACATTGAGATCAATTGGCATTGTGGTGATAGGCGAAGCGAATGGTTTTGCACCGCTGTCTCCTTTCACCAGTGCTCCAAGATCACCAGTCAGCGTAAATGCCGGCAAGAAGTCGAGCGCACTTCTGTTTAGTGCAGCGATTCTAATTGCTTGAATAACATTGGCTTCAAGACTACGAACAATTTGTGCGGCTACGGCTGCATCAACTATTTGAGTACGAGCTTGCAGATTAATCTGTTCAACCGATTGGCGGACTATGTCTTGAGCAATTTGAGATACTTCGCGTGGAATCGTTGAAATTCTATCGGTAGTCAAACTACCAGGGGTAATGACACCGTTCACTACTTGAGCAGGATTGCTTGCATCACGCTTGATACTCGCTTCGCGCTGTAGAATTTCATCGCGATGAATTGCCATAACAGCCGCTACAAGCTTTGCTGCCAGCTCTGAATTGGGGTTGCTCATTGCAAGCTTTACAGCTTCAATGATTTGTTTTCCAGCAGGAGTATTCGCAATCGGCCCAAGAGATTCTTTAATGGCAGCGGGTACCGTGAACTTCATCTCCGCGGCAAGTGCTTGAACCCTTTGTTGTTGGACAGATTGAATCTGAGCTTCCAGCGCAGCTATTTGAGCGCGTTTTTGATCTTCGGGAATTGGAAGACCCTTTATTCTCTCTATTTCTTGATTAAAGACGCCTTCGGCGCGCCTGAGGTCCTGTTCTCGCTTGACCAAAGCACTGACTTGATTGACTACTTGTAGACCTTCAACGCTATTATTAGATGTGGAGAAACCTGCTGACAGTAAGTTGTCGCGTTTCACAATAGCACTTGAGGCGGCCCGGCGTGGCTTTAGGAAAGACCTTG
>CAZSHS010000007.1:75237-98414 GCA_964606665.1 uncultured Candidatus Obscuribacterales bacterium
CGGTCAAATCTAGTCCAAGTCCAGCTCTGTTAGAAGACGAGATTAAGGAATTAGAGATTGCTGAGTCACGCATTTCCTTGGGTAACACATCGGAAGAAGCCTTAATTGCAGCAATCGTTGCATCGGGAACGTGTCCTCGAAGAACATCAGGATTACCGCTATTCTGGAATCTTTGTAAAGCAAGGTCGTATGCCACAGTATCATTCGCTAAAGCTCTACCTCTATTCAAAGTCTCAATTAAATTCACTCTTTCAATTGCAGCTGCGGCAAATTTTGCTGGATTAGTTTCAGGTGGAAATACTGACGACACCGCCTTGATGGCTCTATCTATTTCTCCTAACGCAGCAGCAGCAGGAGTGCCTGACAGTTTCGCCATCGCTGCTGGAATATCACCGCTAGCCAATGCGCTTCTCACCGCAGCTCGGTCTGCCTCGCTGAGGTTATTAGCGACCATAATTCTTTCAACATTGTTTTTAAGTTCTACAGCGGTTTGTTGAACTACCGCTTGTTGAGTACGCGCCTGTGCCTCAGCCAGATCTGCAGCTGTTATGACTTTGTCTGGTTGACCAGTTATTAATCTGCTTACGGATAGCGCCGGATCAACTGAAGTTAATCCTGGTAGTGTAGGAGCTGAAACAACTTTGTCTATTTTCGTCTCTGTAGATGCTGGTGCGCCGCTCACAACAGAGAGGCTGGCAAGTCCAGGACCTTTTAACTCAGGAGCGGGCGGAGCAGGTCTGTACCCTGTGAGAGCGCCAGACTCCATATTGGATTGAATGCGTGTTTGCTGAACTATTGGAGCACCGATTGCAGACAAATCTATTTTAGAAGGAGGATCACCTGTTGAAATAACCTTCAATGCTTCAGTCTGCAACTTGGTTAAATCTGGTTTTTCAGTTGGGTTGCTAAGAACTACCTTGAGGTTACCCTGACTATCAACCCGAACCATGCCATCATAGACGGTGCGCTTTGAACCTTCTATTACAACAACTTTGTTAGGAACAGAAGTATCATATTCAATAGAACCGTTGCCAGTCGGAATGACAATTTTTCCACCATCTTGTTTGTAAGTGCCTGGTTCAACGTTCAGGATAACGTCTCTACTCACGAAGGAAGATTCGCTAACTCCGCCCTTTTTGGACCAATACAACTCTGATTTTTGAGAGGACGTCTGGAGGGCAAGTTTGATATCCTCTCCTAGTCCATTCTCAGAGTAAGTCATGGCACCAGTATCTTGATTTATGGTACCAGATATGGTGGTAGAGATACCATTTCGAGTGTAAATCAATTTGCCCGGATTAGCTAAATCAGGCTCTAAAGTTGCTCCGTTAGATAACACTACCCTTCTTGCAATCGGCAATCCGCTTTCAGGACTTGAAATAGCAGCTAATACTGATGGATCAATTTTTGATGGATCGGTTATTTCTATTTTTCCGGTTTCTTGATTTATTTTGCCGGGTATTTCAACGAATTGTCCTTGATATCTGTATTCGAGTGTGTCGAACTTGGTTAGACTGGATCTAACCGTCGCTCCATTCGTCAACTTAATTTCAGCAGGACACGAGCCACCTGCTCTCATGAACTCTTTCAGTTTCTCGTAGTCTTCAGGATTAGTCATAGTTATGACAGGCTTATCATTGACCATATCAATTTTGCCATCAAGGGTTATTTTCCTGCCGTCAGGCGAGGTGTAAACTAACTTGTTTCCTCCAACTGCCACTACAGAAGAACCGTCAGCATAAGTCTGCGAAATTTGTCTTTCGAGAACTTGCTCCAATGCTCCATTTACATTCACTACAGTGAGCTTGTCTGTGTCTTCATTGAATATTGAGGCATTACCTTTGCCATCAACAGTAATTTTGCCCTTAAAGCTATAAGACTTTTCTCCAGAAACTGTGACTCGACCGGAATCCGGATTGTAGCTAAATTCTTTGCCTGTGCCATCGCGATATAAAATGTTGCCGTCATTACGCACTTCGATAGTGCCAGAGTTTCGGTCGATATTTCCACTAGAATCAACTCTTGTGATTCTTGTTTTCAAATAAGCATTTGGTGATTGTTCAATTCTGGTTCCATCTGCAAATATCTGCGAACCATCAGCTAAAGACTTAACTGGATTTTTATTTTCGTGATCTGACCAAGTGATAGATCCAGTACCGCTATCAACCTTGATATTGGCACCTTGAGGATTCTCCGCAGATCTGTAAAGTCCATCACCAGCTCGAGTATAAGTAACAGATTTATTCGTTTCTTTATTGACGACAGTTACAGTCTTCGGATTTCCAGATTCATCATAAGTTATCGTTGTTCGCTCACTGCCATTGTCGATCATTGCTGGGCGGCGATATCTATCGAAACTTACTCCATACCTGTAATTTCCTTCAGGCGTGTAGTACATCTCTTTGCTGCCACCACTATGCTCGTTCAGAGTCCACTTAACTACAGCCTCCTGCCCCTTAGCCAGATCCGCAGGTAGAACTTGTTTAGTAAGCAATTCTCCAGTCGCAAGAAAACCTCTTTCTCCTTCAAATTTATTTCCTGTGGAACTTAACCAAGTTCCGTCTGCCTGTCTGGTCCAAGTGACAGTATCTTCTGCTCCTTTTCTTCTAATTGTCTCAGTGTAAGAATCAGGAATGTCATAAACCAATCCAGAAGGAGTAGTAGCTGTGCGTGGCGGCACAGTCGAAGTATATTTGAGAATAGTGGTGCCATCAGCCGAGATAATAGTTTTCTCGACTTTCTCTGTTGTTTGTGTCAGACCTCCAATTGTTTTCTCAAATATTTGCGAACCATCTTTGCGTAGATATCCAATGGTGCCATCAGCAAGAGTGACTTTGAAACCGCCAGTGATGGCATCTGGTTCAATTTTTTCCACTTTACTGCCGTTCATAGTTTCACCTACAACAGCGGCAGCATTTACGCCCGGGCCTTTCGCAAAAATCAATTCACCAGTTGGGGCTTTACCCTCCACCATTCCATTTACGTTGTGGGTAAAATTAACAATTTTGCATGCTTTTTCATCAGTAGCTTCATATGTGAGCCTGCCATTGGCATCGACTTTAGGCGGACCATTTAAAACATACGTGCGCCCGTCATGCACAACTTTAGTAGTGGAGCCGATGACAGTTCCAAAGTATCCAGAATCTGTTTTGAAAACTATCTCAGTACCATTGGGAGATTTCCAAGATTCCACTCCATTGGGACCAACAGTGTAAGTAGTACCATCTGGATGTGTAGTTATAGTCTTGCCATCTTTTTCTACAATGGCTCTAGAAGACTCAGAAAGGAATTGAAGTTTTCCATTATCGAACGAAACAGGTCCTTCAAATACCTGCTCAGTGGTCATATTCTTCCACTGATAAACTTTCACGCCATCCTTAACGACACCTTCGTCGCCTCGACGCCACACGGTCTCTGTATTTGTATTACCATTGAGGATTCGAACAGTAGAGGGAACCTGATCATTGCCTTTGTATTCTAGACTTGTGAGAACACGGGTTTTCAAATCTATGACGCCTGCAAGACGATTCATAGTGTCGTAGCTTCTTCTTTCTCTACCTCGATCGATTACATCGTACGACCCATCTTGTTTGTATTCTCGATCTTGTTGACCGGTGCCATCAGAGAGACGCAATACGCCATTTTCAAACTTACCGCTCCAGGTCTTGCCATCGACGACTCCAGAATATTTAGTTGGATCAGAAGGATCAACAGTAAATTTATGGTACGCAACGGGTTTGTCTACTCCACCAATTGCAATAGATGCTTCTAATAGTTTTCTTGTAGGACGCCCATCATCTTTGGTAGCAACCTCATAAGTGTATATACTTCCTGTTTTAATGTCGGTTTCGACTTGTTTGGTACCAGTTGAAACGACGAGCTTATCGTCGGTCAAAGTAATGTCCTGGGCCGTTTCTAATGAAGTGGGACTTTTAAACCTTTCATCTCGCGAAGTTATCTCGTTTAAGGGTGCTCCCTCTCTAACGATAACTCTTCCATCTGGAAGCTTTACTGCATCTATTCTTCCATCGGGTCCATGATAATACTGAGTTTCTTGTCCGCGATTGTCCTTGCTTGACTGTACTTTGTCGCCTTGAATTACTTGAGAAGAAACGTTCTCTAAATTCTCGCGTTTAACAGTCCCATCTGCGACGGATTCGGTAATCAACGTCTTGGAAGTTCTATCTTCCACGATGCGATTGCCAGACTCTTTATCCACAGTCATCGCACCAACAAAGCTATCTCCTCTAGAACTCTTCCAAGTTCCATCGGGTTGAAGCGACCAAACCTGCCCACCATTCATGGGATCGCCTTCTTGAACACGATTGATCCTTGGCTGCTGGGTTGTGGGATCTAACTCGTATTGATACTTGCGAACGTTACCTTTGCCATCGTTCGTTTCAGTAATATTACCTGAGCTATCGCGATCAACAACTGCCCCAGTTCTATTAAATTTAGTTCTGGATTCTCCGGTTGGCTCAATTCTTGTAGTAGAAAAATTATCAAGGTTCTCTATTCGCACAGAACCATCTGCAAAAATTTCTACTTTGCCAGCAGCAGTAACTTCCTTACCTAATGCATCAGTATATGTGAATCTACCTTGAGGATATTGGTCTGAAGGTTTTTCATACTTGTAAGTGGCACCATTTGGAGGAACACCATCTCTGATCTTTATAACGCTGCCGTTTTGAGTTGGCGTCTCGGAAATGAGCTCTTTGGGAGGATTTGTCCTTGCATCTTGGACTACGCGCTTGCCACTTGAGTCCGTAACAATGGTTGTGCCCAACGTAGTTTGGTAAACAGTTTCAAGTTGACCGCTTGCAGTTTTACGTTCAATTCTTAAACTGCCATTTTCTAAGACTGAAATTTTTCCAACAATTTCCTGATCATTGGGTCCTTTCCAAACATCCAATCCATCACGCTTTTGATCAGTGAGTTTAAATTCACCTGAGCCATTGTTGAATTCTACTACACGATATGAACCATCTGGATTCTGAGCATATTTGTATGCTTCAACTGGCTTGGTGTTAGGACCTGGAAGCTCTCCAGCCTTATATCGGTACATGAGCCTGCCGCCATTGTCGTACACACTTGTACCTTTTGGACTGACTTCTACTCTAGTACCGGCTTCCATATTAGTTGTAGGGTCATATTTGAGGTTAAAAGTCACGCGAGTGGTATCACCGATTTGATTAGATTCACCTGGCGCACTTGGAACATCGATATAAGGATTACCCTGCTGGTTAAACTTGAGACCATCATTAGCAGTGTAAATACGATCCTTAAATACAACTCTTTCTACTTCACCTTTATCATTGGTTTTTACTGAATAACCAACTTGCTCGTCTCCGCTAGAACCAACAATTTTTGTGACTTCAGATTTTCCATCGATACCAATAGTGGTGCGCTCGTTATTGACTGTATCATTGACGATTACAGTTCCATCACCAGTAACGTCAACACTACCGGTTACAATTTTTCCATCTAGATTCCACTGGTTTGGTCCAACCTTTTTCCACTCAACTTGCTTGCCTTCTTTGTTAGTGAAACTAAGTTTCTCAGGCTCTCCATCAGCAGCTCTAGTGACTTGAAATTTCTCACCATTCTGCCTCGTAACGTTCGTTACTTTGCCATCTTGTGCTTCAACTGCGCTAATCACAACAAACTCAGGAACTCGTCCTGGAGCCTCTGGACCATGCATAAGTGAAACTTTGTCGGTTTTAATGATACCGGTCCTAGTATCGAGCTGAGTGACTGTATTATTCTGAGAATCCAAGAACATAAGAGCACCACGACTGGTACCTCGGTTTTGAACGTCTCCTTCATATATCCTCAAACCATTAGTTACAGGTGGAACAACAGGCTTACCTTTGATTTCCAATTGGCCTTGCGCGTTATACGAGGCATCAATAGCAGATACCGACTTACCGTTGACTAGTATCTCTTTGCCATCACTACCAACCAAATTGCCGGCGTGGTTAACACCCTTCCAAAAGTTCCCTTCTTTGGTATAAGTCAGCGCACCATTTAATAAGGTCAATTTAGTCAAATCACCTTTACTATCTCTTTCAAAGGTTGATGTTGACTCAACGCCATTGATTGTTGACGTAACTTTTTCAATTCTCGAAACTACTCCAGGATCGTCATTTGGGTTTTGAGGTGCGCCTGGCTCTAAGGGGTATTCCTTCAGAACACCTCTTGAGTTCGTACCAACTGAAAGGTTGACGCCTTCTGCCCCTGTAGCTTTCGACCATAAACGATCTAGCAGTGATCTGTTTTGTTTGCCTTGAGCTATTTCAACAGGAGCCAACATTCGTTCGGTCGTGTCTGTAGCCGCAGCAATTGTAAGGTTAGTTGCTAAGGCTCCAGTGGTATCTCCCACTTTGACCGTATCAGCTAAGGCCACAGCAGAAGTATCAGGTGCAACAACTGGTTTATCATCAGGTTTGATCGACGCCTGAAGAGCTGTAGCCGTAGCATCTGGCACGACCTCAGCCGGAGCGTCAGTCGACTTCTTTTTACTTTGATCTTCTACTGGTTCAGCGGCTTCGGTGGCCATTTCGAATTTTCCTAAAAATTTTCCCGAGGGATACATGCGCTCACTGACAGCTTCGATAGCTGCGGGGCGCCCTATATAGTGGAGTCGCTAAAAACGCGGGTCTGGTAAGGGGTGTTTCCAAGCACCGGGTTTGCCTATATTACATATATCTAAGCAATTTAGATGTAAGTTAGACAACATTTTTCTACTACTTACATTAATTTTTCCGGACAGGCGCCAGTGCGGGTTTGCAGACCTAATCGTTAATTTTTGCAGCGCCCTGTTGGGGCAAAATGGTCACAAACTTACGTTTATAGTTCTGCCAGTTTTTAACCAGGTCGTTTTTTGCCAAATCCTGGGCGGCTGAAGGAGGCAAATCGATTTTGACAGTGCTTCGAGATTTGGCTTCGGTGTAGTCAATTCTGATTGCAGCGTCCTCACGCATTTCATAACCAGCTACAGGCAGCCATCGCTCCCCAACTAGCGCTTGAAGCAGTAAGAGTGAAAACTCAAGACTAGGATCAAAAACAGAATTCAATTTGACTATGCGAGTTTCAGGATCGAGATTAGCAATATCGCTCCAGTGGTCGCCGTCTACATGTCCTGATTTTGCAGCCAAATCAAATCTATCTTCCTTTTTTGCAGGATGACCAGTGAGAAAACTATTTGTAACTGCTTGCGAGCTTGGTTGACTTTCAGCACCCACCAGATATGGTGCACTCGGATTTACTTGCTCAGGATTTACCGACAATGAATCAGTCACAAACTCGCTTCCACAGTCACACAATGTCGCTGTATGCAATGACTTTTGCCCACAATTCGGACAATGTTTGAGCGCTGGCAACGCACTACCAGTGGTGACATTTTGTCCGGGAAGTAAAATTGCTTTTCGCAACCCCATTTTTCTTTTGTGCTCTTCTACTTCGGCTCTGGTTGGTATCATGAGAACCGAACCACGCGGCACAATTGCTTTTGGATTGTCATTTGCATCGGTATCAGTCGAAAGATTATTTAACTCAGCAAGTAATCTCCAGGACGATACATCTTCTAAACCAGGATGCTTCATTGCAATTGATTTGAGCGTGTCACCAAGCCGTACGGTGTAACGCATTCTGCCATCAGCAGCTCGTTTTGGTCCCATTTGTCCAAGCACGCTTTCTATGTTTTGGCGACGTTTGGTGAATTCATCCATTTCTTGTTGACTCTTTCCATTTTGCGGTACATTTTGTGATTGGTCTGGTTGTCCTTCGCCTGCTTCAGTTCCATGCCAATTGGAGCCGAACATCGCTTCAAGCTCATCTTCAGCGCTCTTACCTTGCTGCGAAACTGCAGGCATGGTGAAGTCTACTTTGTTGAATTTAGGACCAAGTGTAAATCCAGCTTGCGAAAAGTCTTTAATCTCTTTCACCGAAGGCAGAGAGAGAATGGCTCCGACATTAAGAACAGCGACTTCTTTGCCATTCATAAATTTAATTGGCACCACTTTTCTGTTAATGTCAAAAATAAGTCCTGCCAATCTGGGATTTCGCAGTTGTTTGGTGGCAATGTTTTCAAGCGAATCGCCAACAGCAACTCGATATTGCGCGCGCTTCGCTTCTTCTTGTTTGGTTATCTGATCTTTTAACGCTTTTTCTTTTAACTCTTTCTCGCGCTTTCTGCGCGCTTCTAAAATTAGCAACAAAGCTCTTCGTTTGGCTTCATCCTGTTCGTTAAGAGCTTCCAACTCCTCTTGGCGATCTTCTTCCTGTTCGCGTCGTTCTTTTGCTTTACGCTCTTCTTCATCTTTTATAAATTGCTCGCCTGTACGAACATCACCTTTTTTCTTCTCGTCTTCAAGCTTTCTTTTTGCCGCTTCTTCCTCGACAGTGAGCTTCTCGCCAGGCAATTTGGCGCCAGGTAGAAGCTGCTCGCCTTTTCCTTGAAGGTTTTGCAAATCGCCCTTCATGGATGCTTCATGCGCAGCAGCAGTAAGTGGACCGCGACGACCGCCCATACCGTCCGTGGTGCGAGCATCCATTTCAATGTTACCGGTAAGAATTTTAGGACCGTCGAGTCTTTGTCCAGGTTGTAATTTACCAACATCTTGTCTTAGGGGATCAAAGTTTTGCTGAATAAGATTTTTGCCAGCCGGATCGAGTTGTTGACCTGGTCTTAAATCACCCGGCAAGAGACCCGGTGCCTTAGCCATTTGAGCAAGTTTGGATGCATCCAGTTGTTGAGTCAATTTTGCAGAATTGTCTCGCAACGTATTAATAAAATCGCGATTGCCTTGTGTCAAATTAGCTGTGAGTTGAGTAGTTCGAAGTGTACCATCTCCATTACTAGGACCAAACGGATTCCATTGTCCTTGCCCTTGTCCAGTAAATCCACGCGAGAGAATATCTCCCGCTCTAAGGCTACCAGTACCAAGTGATGCTTGAGTCTGACGACCATCTGAAGTGAACAAGAGTCTACCGATTTGCTGAAGACCAGATTGCCCTCTATCACCAAAACCCAGAGTTAGAGCGCCAAAACGAATTTGAAAATCGAATCTGCCGTTTAATCCAAACGTCATCATAAGGCTAGATCTATTATCACCAAGCTGCATATTAAGCCCAGCTTTATCACCAAAACCTTTGAACAGTGCGCTCAAATTCATGATGTCTTGCATTCCAAGCGCGTCACTGCCCTTGCGACCTAATTGTCCAGTGAGGAAGTCACCTAAACGAATGAGATCTCTGCCACTCATTTTTCCGTTCATCATATCGAACAGACTATTCAAATTATCCCCGGGCTTCAGACCTTGTATGCCTTTCCAAAATTCGAGCATATTGCGCATGCCGCGCTCTCCACCTAAATCGAATCCAGGCATTTTGCTTGGATCGCGCATGACTAAATCGCCCGGATTATTGCCGAAATTTCGGACCGCCCATGGCGGCAATCCATCTGCTATCCCTTTTGGGTTGAGTACATCGGGTCCATGCACACCTGGAAAAGTACCCTTATAAGACAAGTCGGGAATTCCGTGCGGACCAACTTTAGGCACAGACACATCAACGTTTCCTGTTAGAACGACAGGGGCGGCTTCTGTTCTGATGTATGGCTGAGATTTAAGCCCGAAGCCCTTATAAACGCCATCATCCATTCTAAGTGTTCCAGATTTGATTGCATCAGTAACCAACAGTCTGCCTTCTGCTGGCAGCGCACTTACTGGCACAACACCCTTGTGAAGACCAATTTCATTTTGTAATGCTTCTGGAAGCGCACGAACCTTGATCATAGTTTCACCAGTAACTTCTGGTGTCGGAACGGGTGCGGCTATTCTTTTTCCAGGCACGCCACTTTCAAAACCAACCCCTGGAAGGACACTGCCACTCAGTATTTCAGGTTTAACAATACCGGTCAGCAAGGGGTTTTCAGCTCCACCCGTCGTGATGGTCGCTCCGCGATAAGTATCGGTGATTTTGACAATGGGCGCAGTCAAGTTGTTAGCGGTGTCTGTGTAAGTGGCCCTCTTCACGTCCAACGGAGCCTGTTCACGCGAAAGAATTGGCACACCGTCTCGTTTTATTTGAGTAATTGACTCGATAGTCCCTTTGTCGGCAGTGTTCAATTGGTAAACATCATTGTTTGCAGTAGTAAGAAGATTGGCATTTCCGACTTTAGTAACGACACCCTTGATGGGCTCGCCTCTGTCAGGAGTTATCGTCACAACTCCTGGAGCCACTGTACCTGGCTGAATACGGATATCGTTCCCGCTAGCAAGAGCATTGTCTGTGAGGAGTTGCCTGGAGGAATCAGCGGGCGCTAGCGGCTGATCTCGAATTACGTCTGAGCCAGCAGGAACTGGTTCTATGGGAGCAACGACTTTTTTTCCTGCATCGACTTCTGCGGCTTCAGTACCAGCCATAGACTAAACCTCTGGAAGGGAACGTTTGCAAAAAATTTTTCCAATTAATAGTAAATATGCCACCTTATACTATGACCGACGCGCCCGCTTGTCAAGAAGATTAATTGAAGCGCCAGTTTAGTTTTATAGCTTGTCCAACACAACTTGGGTGGTTATCGATTTCATGCACTCGCCGCTTGCTTCACCTGAATTGAGCTTGCAAGCCTTTTCATAGAGACATTTGCACTGATTGCTTACATCAATCGCACTCGCACGACAGTCATATGGTCCGTAGCGACTGGATTGAGTCGGTCCATACATTCCAACTACGTTCGTTCCAACTGCAGTGGCGATGTGGGCAGGTCCTGTATCGGCAGAGACTACGAGCTTGCAGTATTTAAGCACATAGGCTGTTTGAGCCAGACTCAAATTGCCGCACAAGTTTATGCAAGTGGGAAATTCATTTGCTAACTTCAAGCCTAAGTCAACTTCTTCGGGACCACCAATAAGTACTGGCAAATATTTTCCTGATGCCAAAATATTTTGAATAAGCTCAATCCAATTCGTTTCTGGCCATGCTCTATTTGGGCGCAATTTACCAACACCAGGGACGATGGCAATCAAGTCAGAATTATTTTGAACTAACTGCACCACATCTGGTGACAGGTCAGATGCTTTGATTCTATTAACATCAAGAGTCGGGAAAAGCTTTTCGGGCAACGAAGGACAAACAGGCCTGATGGTATCAAGAAAGTTATCCACCATATGACCAAAAGCTATATCGCCCATTTTTTGCTTGGTCATACAAAATGCTTTTTTCGCACCCAAAGCAGACAGAAAGCCGCCACGCAAGGACGCTGACAGGTCGATGAATAAATCACATTTGGTGGCTTTCAACTGAGCAAGTAACCGAAAAACATTTTCTTTTTTGAAATCCATGAACGAATCTATATACGGACACATATCCAGCACAAGCGGTCGCAGACTTGAATGTGACCAATAAGTAATCTTTGCGTCTGGAAAAGAATTCTTCAGCACCATAGCCACGGGAGTTGCCATCATAGAATCACCGATGGCGGCAGGATGAAAAATTACTATATGTTGAGGGCTTCTCATCTCTCGATTTTGCCCTATTATTAGAGGGTATGCATGAAGAAAATTATTACGTTTTAGGTTGGCCGCAGCCCTCGGGGAAAGTAGCTATTTTATGCCGTTCCAAGGGTGCAAATCCAGGACCTGCATTTTGCTGGACCAAGCGCGAGGCAATTCAGTTGCGAACAAGGCTAGCCAATGATAAGCGCGGCGACGGTAATCCTTCCGCCCGTCGCATTATTCGCCAATTGCTCGTATTTCGTTTCCTGAGCAAACAGCCCATGCACTGGCGTCCAGGCGACCTCTGGGTCTATGCAGACACCCATGCAGTTGAGCCGGTTGAAGCTAGATATACTTCGCCCGCGTACTAGATTTAGTTTAGTTTTAAACTTTGATCAATCCAGAGCGTTGCTTAAACGTTCTTATATAACTTTCATATGCAGTAGCTATCCATTCGCTCATAGTGATACTGCTGGAGCCGCGAACCATCGATTTGGCAAGGAGCTTGCATAATTCTTCAAGATTACTTTTGACCAAAAACTGATCCAGGTCGACATAGTACTTTTCGTTTTTGTCTTGAACCAAAAACTGGACAGGACTCGAATCTAGAAAGCCAAGTTCATGGCGAAGAGCAGTCTCGCATATCAGGGCTGCCGCTTCGCTCCAGAGCATGGTGTCCTTGAAATTTTCTAGGTCTAATTTTTCCTTGCCATAAAGCCTATTAATACAGGGATTAGCCAGGTGATATAGCTGGTGACATAAATCCAGAAGGGTTTCTTCTATGTTTAAGTGCGAGTCAAGCTGCAATAAATTTTGATGGGCACAAAATTCTTTATGCTCAGGTGATTGTTTCCATTCAACTGAAACCAGGTTGAGAGAGGGATAGCTTTTTACACCGGTCAAAAGTCGACAAAGTGTATCTGAAAGTTGTGATAACTGAGCCAGGACTTCTGCCGCTTGAGCAAATGAAGTGATATTTCCGATTTTATGGACGAAACCAGCCGAATGAATCAGCTCGAACTTATCGACGTTAGACATGCCCTGACTAAAAGAAACGAATTCTTGAGAGGCTAAAGGAAGTGCGCAAGCGGATGTCATCGAGTCATAAATGAGTTCGAATTTATCCACTGTTGCCATTCCTTCAGAGAAGGAAACGAAAGCATCAGGATTACTGGCCACAGCCTGCTTTAGCATTTTGGCTTGTTTGGGCGAATTAACCCGACTTGAATCAAGGACATCTTCGTCCTCGTCGTGCGGGGCTTTTCTATCATCGGACTTTGAGCTAATAATTTAACTCCCCAACTTAGACCTGTAAAAGTCGTCTGCCAATAGGCTATCCTTAACCTCTACTTTACCAAAGAATTGATATTCAACAGAGAATGTCATCACCTAAAGAAGGAGCTTGAGAAGGCTTCTAGCCTCTTAAGAATAACTAATGTCTGTGGACACAGTAATCGCCGTCATAGCTGTCGCTCTGGCACTTGGGTTCGACTTCGTAAACGGCTTCCACGACACTGCAAACGCAGTTGCAACCGTAATTTATACCAAGGCTCTGAGACCGGGAATCGCCATATTTATGAGCGGTATTCTCAATTTTTTAGGCGCATTGCTTGTGGGAACAGCGGTTGCTCAAGTGATAACTAAAATTATTCCAGCCGATCATGTCACTCTACCAATTGTGGTTGCAGTGCTTGTATCGGCACTTATTTGGAATTTATTCACATGGTGGCATGGAATTCCAGTTAGTTCCTCGCACTGTTTGATTGGTGCTCTATTTGGTGCAGGCGTTATGGCTGCAGGAGCAAGCGGCGTAGAGTGGCATGAACTGAACAAAGTATTTTTGGCTTTGCTTGTATCGCCACTGGTGGGATTTGGAGCTGGTGCGCTTATAACCTGGCTTGCACTCTTGGTTTCGCAAGAAAATAATAAAGAGGAAGACCCTGCTAAATTGAAAAGTCGTAGACAGATGATGCGATGGGCTCACATTTTTTCAAGTGCATCAGTAAGCTTTAGCCACGGCGGCAACGACGGTCAAAAAACGATGGGCATTATTGCCCTGATCTTGGGCACCCACTTCAGTCAATATGGATACACCACAACTGATATACCTCTCTGGGTCATGATTTCGGCCGCAACTGCAATTGGACTTGGAACTGTGATTGGCGGTTGGAAAGTAATTCGTACAGTGGGCACAAAGATAAGCAAAGAAAAGTTGACTCACTCGCAGGGCTTTGGCGCTTCGATGTCGACTGCTCTAATAATCATGGTCGCATCCCACATAGGCGCTCCAATAAGCACAACCCACACACTAAGCTCGGCTGTGGCCGGTGGAACTATTCCATCGTATGGTCGCGAAAAGCTAAACCCCAAGACTTTGAAACTGATAGTATTAGCTTGGGTACTAACCTTTCCCGTTGCTTTTGCACTTTCTGCAGGGTGTTATTTACTATTGAAATTGGTTTGGCATGGATAAGAGGTAAGCTGTGAAACTGGTTGTTGCATTTACTAGTCCCAAAAGAAGCGCCAAAGTTTTAGCCATGGCTGAAAAACAAGCACTCGCACTCGATGCTGAGCTTATTTTACTTCGAATCATGCCCGATCCAGAAAAGGTAGGCGTAGTGGCACAATTGGTGGCATCAGAGCGCCCCAACTTAAAAGCAAATAAGCTAGTCGACCGTGTTATTGCCGATTTGAAAAGCAAAGGTGTAAAGGCTTCAGGCGAAATACGCATGGGCGAAGTGGCAAAAGACTTACTTAGTGTTTCGCGCGAACTTGGTGCTGATTTGCTTTTTCTTGGCACCATAGATCCTAAGCGTAGAACCTTTTTTCAAAAGCTAAATCCAATTGTTAGCTATCTTATAAATAACTCTGAGATTCCGCTCTGCATCGTGCCTGGCGAAGTGGAGGATATAAGCGATGTTGACATCGACACATCAGACGAACTGCCGGCTGAATAAACTGTCCAAATCAATTTTTCAGCTTACTTTGTAAGCGAATTGACGTTAAAAAAGCTGGGCAAATCTTGCATGTTGTGCGTCACTGACATAGGTGGCAAACACTCAATAATTTTCTGACCGTAAGCTTTTTCAGTTAAGCGTGGGTCTAAGATTGCCACAACACCTTTGTCCGACTGAGTGCGAATCAGTCTTCCCACGCCTTGCTTCAAACGAGTTATAGCGTAAGGCAGCGCCAAATCACCGAACCAATTTTTCTCGCCGCCTTCTTTTAAACGCTCGCAGCGAGCTTCGTAGATGGGGTCGTCTGGAGCTTGAAAGGGAATTCTGTCTATCACAACAAGACTCAACTGGTCGCCATCGACTGAAACGCCCTCCCAAAAGGAAGATGTTCCAAATAGTACTGCATTTGGTGTTACTTTAAACCACTCAAGCAATTTATTTCTTGGCATTTCGCCTTGTCTTCGAGCTTCATAAGGTAGTCGTTTAGAAATAATCTCAAAGGCTCTAAATAAAGCGCTTCTACTGGTAAATAAAATAAACGCTCTGCCATGACTCAATTCAATCAGATGCTCAATTACGCGACTGGCTTCGGTAATATATCCAGCATCATTTGGGTTTGGTAGGTTATACGATTTTCTGCCAGGCAAGAAAAGCATCGACTGGTGCTTATAATCAAAGGGTGACTGAAACTTGTCCTGTACAACTGGACCTATTACACCAACTGAAGTTTTAAAATAGTCAAATGGATCATCGCCTGCGGTAGCAAGAGTGGCTGACATACAAACGGTAGAGTGTAAGCCAGCTTTAGCAAGAAGATTGTCAGCTATAAAACCCGACACATCCAAGGGAGATGCAGTAACCGAAAAGTTTTCATGGTTAGGATTAGTCGATTGCTCAACATATATAACCCAGTTAGAATCAGGCAGCTTGAGCAAATCAAGACATTTTATGTATCTATCTATTGTAGAAATAATCGATTTTGCTTTCAGCTTCAATTTTTCTTTGGCTAGATCAACATCAAGAACATTTTCATAATCTTGAGATTCAATCCAACCTCTAAGCGTGTGCAATGACATGAGCATAGGCTCAGCCTCTGCGATACTTTGTCTCACTCGCTTTTTATTAAAAGCAAAATCATTGCGCAATCGGTGAAAAAGTCCGTGCGAGTCGAATTCTATGTCTTCGAGCAATTTTATTGGAGCATTCAACTGTTTTGTTGCTTTGTTCCTCAGTCTTTTGAGCCCTCGACTACTTATCTGCGAGCTAAATGCCTCGGTAGCAATATCATTTAAGTGGTGCGCTTCATCTATAATGAGCAGGTCATATTTGGGCAATACGTTGCCACCAGATGCGGCATCAACCAAAAGGAGATTATGATTAACCACTAGTATATCGGCATGTTCCGCCGCTTCGCGAGCACCAAAATAAAAGCAGTCAGAAAAATTAGGACAGCGTTGTCTCAAACAGTCTTCACCATCCGAGTTTATTTCCTGCCAAATTTCACCAGGCAGTGTGAAGTCGAGTTCACTTATATCGCCGGTTTCGCTCTCGTTTAACCACTCCACAAATTCGTCGCCGATTGCATTACTTTTGGGATTTTCAGCCACGAAGTCATTAAAGCGCCTGATGCCAGCGTAATTGCCTCGGCCTTTGAGCAGTGCATAATTGAATTCGAACGGAACAAGCTTTTGTAGAAGGGGAATGTCCTTCTTTATATATTGCTCCTGCAAAGAAATGGTGGCAGTAGATACAACCACCTTTTTTCGTGACAAAACGGCAGGAACAAGAGCAGCAAGACTCTTACCAATTCCTGTACCGGCTTCAAATATGCCAGTTTTTCCAGTTAAAAAAGCCCGTTCAATCGACTTAGACAAAGCCAATTGAGGCAGCCTCATCTCATAGCCTGGCAGATGACTGGCAAGCATGCCTAAAGTGCTCACCACATCTGGGACAGATTCGTTTTCCAATTGAAGTCGGGACTCTTAGTTGACTCGCCCTTGGTCGGTTGCTGCCAATCGGCTGGTTTGAGTTTGATAAGGAGGCAAGGTCAATTTCTGACCCAAACCAAGCATGTGAGCGCTTTTCAATTTGTTGTGCTCAACAATGGCATCAATCAAACGAGGTGTCACTTTCTTGTAATTAGAAAGTGCAATTGAAGCAAGAGTGTCACCTGTTTTCACTTCGTAAGTGCTGCTGACAGGCACGATAACTGAACTTGGATCAACAGTGTTTGAGTTCATAGTTTCACTTTGGCTGGCACTAGGTGCTGCACCTTTGGCGATAACTACATTTTTTTGTGCTCCCCCCTCGGCAATCTTGGCTGAGGCGAGAGAGTAAACTCCAACTACAGCAAGCGAGACAACAGCGCCGCCAATGAATCCCAACATCATATAAAAGGATGGGTTGCGTTTGGCTGCTTGAGGAATTAACTCATGGTGCACTCCGGGCCAAAGAACTTCTAGTTCGTCTGACTTTTGAGTTTCTAGCACTTCTTGATTAGTCTCCAACAAGTCTTCCAGACCTCCTAGACTGACTTTGTTATCTTGCGGCGTATAAGGAGACAAGAGAGGACTGCTTAGTCCTTTAAATGTTCCTTGAATGTGATTCGCCGAAGTTGAATTGAAAGCAACATCATCACGAACTAGTTCGGGGATGCCTTCGATAGCGGTTGTTTCCATAGGCAATTTGTATGGCTCCGTAATTCTTGGCAAATCTTATCGAACTCACCGTCTGTAAGTCAAACCCCCTACTGCATCCCAAAAACCTTACAGGTACTTACTTTTCAATTAAATTGAAATTGCCAAGCACCCCAAGAACGCCACCCACTGCCCCTTTGCCTACTCGACATTAATTCGCAAAGTACGCTTCTCCTCTTTACATTATCCGAAACTCGGCTTTATGTGCGCCAGTTAACCTGATGCGCCACAAAGCATTGGCGTAAATATATTTACGATCCACCAAAAGGCGGCATAGTCTTGATATCTGTCAACGAACACATCTTATATATTTTGCATTTCAAAAGAGCAAAACTTTGGTTTTTAAGTCCCTATTCACAAACAAGGAGAATAGGCTTAATCGCCCAAATTCGATTGGAAATAGTTAATTTACTTGAGGTTAAAACCGCGAGTTTGTTTCAAACTTTTGCTGTCAGATGACACTACAAGGCAAGACAACTCGGGTACGAATTCTTGCAAAAGATATGCTCTCACCATATCTGGCTTAATCTGCAAGATTTCTTTGCGCACTTGCCACCACGCATCAGCCTGCCCGGTAGTAGACAATCCATCAAGCATGGCACCGGCGAGCTTGTGCATGTTTTCCATTTTGCGCAAACAAATCTCACCGTTCAAAAACTCTTTGATCTTATATATGCGAGCATCGTCAGGCGAACCAAATTTGGTATCAGCGATAGATTGCTTCACCGCATTCAAAATATTCTTAGTCTCCGCCTGAGGTCCAGCCACAATCAGTTTCCAGATACTATGATTATCCAATGGCGATACATCTGATGTTATTTTGTGAAAACTGGAATCGGTACCAAAATATTTGACAGTTGCCGAATACAGTGGATGCTCGCACATGATGCAATTAGCCAAAAGCAATCTGCTCAATTTTCCATTGCTGAATGAATCAGGATAAACTCGCCCCAGAGCAACCATAGTCTCGCGCGAGCCAGACGAATTAGATGATGTGTTGATCAGTATTTTCTTTGGCATTTGCTTTAGATTGGTATCAATTTTGGATTCTATTTGTCCACTAAAGCTGTGCCCCTCAAGTGCAGCGCTCAAAGCCCGATAGGCCTGGTCCATCGAAATATTGCCAACAATCACTATAGATGTCTCGAAGGGCTGTACATGTTGCAAATGAAACTTAGTCACGTCTTCTTCGCTTATGTCCTGGACCGATTTTAAAATTTGAGCTGGCTCATCTGGCGCAAGGGCAGATTGAGGTGTAAAGCAATTGCGCAAAATTGCACGTTCAAGGCGTTTTTCAGGCTGTTTTTCGGCCGACATGATGCCATCTTCCACCACTCTTTTGGCACGCTCAAGCGTGGTGGCGTTGACTGATGGTTCGATCAAATGATGGAAAACAAGCTTGAGCTGCGATTCTAAGTCTTCGCAAAACGCTCTTGTTCTAAAAGTGAGTTTGATTTTTTCGGGATTGAAATAAATCAAATCGCGCCTGGGCAGCCCTTTCATAAATTGTAATTCAGTCGTCTTCACTTGACTAATTTTTAGCGAATCACCATTTAACACTTGAGCATGCACTTCAGCCAAACCTGGTTTCCCTGGCGGATTATAGGCAAGACCAGCCTTACAGGCGCCAGCAATTTCTAAAACTGGACTTGTTTTAACTTGTAAAACAGTGAGCGATAAACCGTTTGGCAACTTTCTTGTTGAAATGGCTTGAGGTATTTGACTCTGCTCGCCACTGCTCATAGTGGCAGCCATCGCTGATTGAACAGGAAAGGAACACGGCGTGTAGCCAGCCATAGTGACAGCCTTTGGATGAAAATCATCTTGGTCTAAAATAGACTTTGCTGACTCTTTTACACCAAGAGATACTATTGACCTATTTGTAGGCACAAAATGTTTTTGCACGCAACTACGTACATCTTGTGCCGTAATTTTTGCGATTTTATTTTCCAATTCTTTGAGAGTGCCTTTCTGTCCATTGGCTGTCACGTCGAAAAGTCCTAACTGAAAAGCTGATAGAAAGGGACTTGTGCGCGAGGCTTGCAAATTAAATAAAGTCTGATTTTTGGCTCGCTCGATATTCTCAGAATTCAACGGATTATCTTTAAGCGTGTTAACCATTAAATCTACTTCGCTCAGAACCGCCTGTAGGTCCACTCCTTGTCTTGCTTTTAAATGCAATAAAAACAGTCCAGGGTGACGCTTGTACTCAAAGCTTACACGAGCCGATGAGCAAAGTTTGGTCTCAAGAAAATGATTTACCAGAATGCCACCATTGTTTGCGTTCAAAACAGATTCAAGCACCATGAAAGCTGGAGCATCAAGACTTGTCAGTGAAACGGCCTGATAGGCAACAAGTGCTTCGGGACTATCCGCTGCCACTTTCAAAAATGAACGACGCTCAGCATTCTGTTTTGGATGAACGAAACGCGACTCTGGGCGCGGATGCTGCGAGCTAATATGCCCGATGTTTTTGTCGAGCTGGCTCAAAATATTTTGCTGAGCGCCAATATTGCCAGACAAAACAATTGTGGCATTAGGCGGTCCGTAATGTTTGACGAAATATTTGTTTAGCTCATTTATTTCAAGCTGCTCAATGGAAGCCGGATCCCCTCCTGGATGATTCGAGTATCCTGCCTGTCTATAAGCCAGATGACGCATTTCTAGATCTAGCAAACGTGACTTTTGTTTGTTCTGCTCTTCAATTTCAGCCATAACTTGTTTGCTTGCCACTTTCAGCTCATTATCTGTAAATGGCGATTGATTAAGAAACTTCGGCAATGCCGCAATAGCCGTGTTGAGATTTTCACAAGGAAGATTTTCGACAAACAAGGTGAAATCGTCGCTTGTAGAAGCCGAAAACTTTGCGCCACACTCAATTAATCGCTGAGCGACACCGTCTTTGTCGAGCTGCATACGATTCTGAATCATATGCTCGATAACATGAGACAACCCGTTTAGCCCTGGAGGGTCGTTGCGCGAGCCCGTATGAAACCAGAGCTGGCAGGATACCGCCGGATAACTTGGCTCAGGCAAAAGAATGACTTTGCATCCGTTTTTCAGATGCCCGTCTGCAACGGCATGGTCGTTGTGCACATGAGAGGGTGGCGCAAGCACAGTTTCTTGTCCAAGCGCTTGTGTTGTGGGCAAAGCGAAAAGAACAGCAAGAACAGTTAAAAACGAAGCAAGAAGACGTTTGCGCATCCAATAAAAATATCAGATGGGTCCTTGCTCTAATTAAAAAAGAAACAAGAAATCATATAATGGGGCTGAAGAGGTTGGCTCCACCAATGAATGGTGTAATTTCCTTAATCTGTTTGTGACGTTATGAAAACCCAAACCATTACAAGCGATGCCAAAGTGGCTCCTATAGCCACAAAACGCAAACACGTCGTGTTAGTGGGCAACCCCAACGTAGGCAAATCGGTTATCTTTAACGCTCTTTCTGGGCTAAACGCAGACGTTTCAAATTATCCTGGCACTACAATTGATATTGCCCACGCCAGTTTGAGAGATTTCGACCTTTACGATTCGCCAGGCGTTTATGGCATATCGAGCATCAACGACGAAGAGCGCGCCACTCGCAAAATAATGCTTGAGGGCGACATCATCATAAATGTCGCTTCAGCGCTGAGCCTGGACCGCGACTTGTTTTTGACTCTACAATTAATCGACACGCAAAAGCCGCTTATGCTGGTCATCAACCAGGTAGACGAGGCTTTAAAACGTGGTTTAAAAATAGATACAAGCGCTCTTCAAGTCGAACTTGGTATTCCTGTTATCGAATGCGTTGCAGTCAAAAAGCTAGGCATCCAAGAAATTCTGAATCAAATAGACAGTACTCGACCTGGTATTTCACCCCAAGCCGTAACTAATCAGATTCAGCTTGTACTGTCGAAAGCAAACAATAAAAACCTAGACCAGGCAAGGGCGTTACTCTTTATTGAAGGCGACGAGATCACACTAAGCGAACTTTCTGAAATTCCTCAGTCACTCAGAATTGATGACACTATATATAGTGACCGCCGAGCCAAGGTGGACGAGATAGTCTCGCGCCTTGTTGTAGATAAAGGGCTTGGCACACTTACTTCTATTAAACTTGGTCGCTTGCTTCTGCATCCGTTCTTTGGCTCTGTCTCAGCCCTTGCAATTTGTTATCTTATTTTCTATCAGTTATTGGGAGTGTGGGTAGCTGGCGATCTGGTTGATTTAACAGAAAAGCAAGGGATGAAAGTGCACTGGGAGCCAAATGTTCGAAAACTGGCTGCCACTGTTTTTCCAAGTGAAATAAAATACAAAGATTTAGTCATTTCACTACCAAATGCAGCATCTACCAATGAGCAAAAAGCGCAAATTGACAATCTTTTAAATTCAGCCCCCAAAGCCGAAGTCGCCTTTGATTTCTGGAAATATAGAAACAATCCTTTATCTATTGCAGGCAATTTGCTTGTTGGCGAATACGGCGTACTCACTCTTACTGTGACTTATCTGCTTGGACTTTTATTTCCATTAGTTGCTGCATTTTATTTTGGTCTGGCATTACTCGAAGACTCCGGCTATTTACCAAGGCTGGCAGTACTCGTCGATAGATTAATGAACAGAATTGGACTCAATGGCAGAGCGATTATTCCCTTAATTTTAGGTCTTGGCTGTGTGACCATGGCGACTATCACCACTAGATTACTCACAAGCACGCGCGAAAAAATAATTGCCACTGCTTTGCTTGGAATTGCAATTCCGTGTTCTGCTCAATTAGGAGTGGTCACTGGCACGCTTGCACGTGCAGGTGGAGTTTACGCCTGGGCTGTTTATGGCACAGTCGTTGGGCTTATTCTTGCAGTATCAGGGCTTTTACTCAATCAAATTTTACCGGGCAAATCGCAACCACTAATTATAGACCTGCCGCCAATGCGCCTTCCGCGCGCAGATAACGTGCTTAAAAAAACATGGAACAAGACTTTTGCTTTTTTGCGCGAGGCCCTTCCAATGTTTGCCCTGGCTGGAGCAGTGGTTTCGATTGCGCAAATGCTTGGTTGGCTAGAAACATTCGTTAATTGGCTCAAACCGGTTGTGACCCAGTGGTTGTTACTCCCTAGCGACCCTCGAATTCCTACTACATTTATATTAGGTATAGTTCGCAGGGATTTTGCCTCGTTTGGCTTGACCGAGGTTGCACTTACTGCCTCGCAGGCGGTCACTGCCATGATTGTTATCACACTTTTTGTGCCATGCATCGCTACAGTGGGCGTCATGATAAAAGAGCGCGGCTTGAAAATTGCAATGACAATCTGGATAGGCTCCTGGATCTGTGCCTTTGTGATTGGAGGCGCACTGGCCCGGGTTTTGCCACCTTTCTTTGCATTTTGTGGCGCAAAGTAAGTCTAATTTGAGACCTTATTTGACGTTTGTGTATAATGGAATTTGCGGTACTCGCAGTATGGCAGGCGTCGCCAAGTGGTTAAGGCACTGGTTTGTGGTATCAGCACTCGGGGGTTCAAGTCCCCTCGCTTGCCCCATATTTTTATCAAACTCTATAAACGCTCACAGGCTGGTAAAATCTACCACCACAACAAGAGCGATATCTCAGAGCGTGCCGACTTTCCCTTCTTTAGCTGGGTATTTTTGGGAGTTGGTTTCCACCTCAAAATCTGAAGTCAAAACAAAGGCTTCCCGCAATATTTATTCTTGTTGTTTCGTCCTTCGTTTATCCAACGAACGCCTTCAAGGCTAGAAATTCCAACAGCTCAAAAGACGAATCACAAAAACCGATTCAACACTTCTGATTGGCGATTGTCAAATAGAACTAATATTCAAGCATCGTCTTTTAGATAGTAGTATCTCCCGCGATACCGTATGAATTTGGTATATCAATCAAAAAATTCGACAAATCCAATCTGTCCAACGCTCCTGCGATTCTGCAAGACATGCTCAGGCATCTAATAGATCAAAATGCTCAGCTTTTTCGCCAACAGCGAAAATTTTAGAAGCTGCAGTTGAAGATAAAAATGCAAGCCCCGAACAACCAT
>CAZSHS010000007.1:98514-130781 GCA_964606665.1 uncultured Candidatus Obscuribacterales bacterium
GCGAAAATTTTAGAAGCTGCAGTTGAAGATAAAAATGCAAGCCCCGAACAACCATGCCAGCCTACACATTTACAATCGCTCGTTTGTAGTAATTAAGCTATCGTTCTATCATTGACAGCTTTTACTCGGTTTGTTGGGGGGCATAAGGTGTTATGCCTGACGACACACAAAAAATCGAAAAAACTGAAGCGCCTAAAGCGCCGGACAAAATAGTGCAGGTCGAAAATCTGACCACGCCTCAACAAAACGCGCAGTATATTCAAGCACTAGAATCCAACCCGGACCAATTCCACTCAATGCAAGACCTTAGAATCCCAGGAGCGGCTGATGTCGAAGCGTTTCAGTTAGTTGATGGCAGTAAGACAGTTGCTTCAAGTCGCAAGGTCGAAGAACAAACTGGCGGTAATTCATTCCAAGAAGGTCTCAAGGCATTGCCTGCTAATGCGACAGACCAAGAGCGTGTGCAATATCAAATTGAGTACATCGAGCGAAAAGCTGGTAAACCTGGAATTTTACTCAAAACTGGCATCGAAGTAACAGAGCCGAAAAACGATTATGACCCGATAATCAAAGCACTCGATGGATACATAAATGAGCAGAAAGAGCGTGCAATTGGAAGCACAATAGGCACTGTCCAGGGCGTTGGCAATGTACTGATGAGCGTTGCCTGGATGGCTGATTTTGAAGCTGCTCTTATTCTCGGCAAAAGTGACCGTGCAAGGGAAATGGGTGCAGAGTTTGGCGAGTCCGTTGGGATTACGATAGTCGGCGGCATCAAGCTGTTTAGTGGCGCATATAAGTATTTTTATGACGTAGGTTTCGAAGGCGATTACTCCAAGCCATTCAAGGACATAGCTACTTTTGCAGTAGTTGTAAATGACCGCTGGCAACAATTGCCACCACGCGAACAAGAGCGCCGAAAAGCTGAAATGATATCGCAAATGCTTGGCGAAGGCTTGATAGGCATGAGCGGGGCAAAGACGCTAGGTAAAGCAAAGCAGTTCACTGAGTTTCTGGACGGCGTTGCAGGTGAAGCACTCAAGAATGCCAGTCATAAATCAAAAAGATTTATTCAATCACTTAGTAACAACGTAAAGGATCTGATGTCGCCAGAAGTTGAAGTGGCTGGTGTTGGCAAAGTAAAGATGCGCGACCTTCAACAAGTTACAAAAGATGATTTATATAATGCAATGTCCGATTGGAGTCATGCAGGTGGAACTACCAAAGAAAGCGTATCTCGTAAATTGACTAGTTATCTTCTCGATCCAAACCACAAGGACGGAGGACCAAAGTCTGACTTCTTCAAAGCGGCTTTGGGTTTCACAAGGGAAAATAGTGACGAGCTGGCTAAACAGATTGTGTTCGATGAAACAAAGGCAGTTAAAACAGTGATGACCGAATTTGGACAAAAATATCGACAAGACATTCTAATTAAGGGCGCTAACGGTCGAGAAATTGAAGTTCCATTTATCTGGATTAAAAATCCCGATGGAGTCGTGCGTCTAGTTACGGCAACAAAACTAGGAGGAAAGTAAAAATGCCAAAGCTCGATATCCACGATGTTATAAGGCTAAAGGTCGATCTCGTTGATATAGATGATGGGCTAGGCGATGGAGACAAAGTCACACTAAAGACCGGCGAAACAGGCACGATTATGATGATGAACGCTGCAAGCTTTTTAGTTGAGTTCTGCAACGGGGCAGACACAAAAGCTCTTATCACTGTCAAAAGAGAAAATTGCGAGCCAGCCTAGCTTTTGATATCAAAACCTTTAAACCAGCTTGCCGCCTTTAACCCATAGTTTTCGAGTTTTTATGTCCCATCGATCGTGCTTTCTGAATGTCTGCAAATTTTGCCTGGAATTTTGCTAGCTTTGAGTGTGGTGTTAATTTTTCTTCGGCTGATACCGACCGGTGATTAATTGCAATCTCACTTACCAATTAAGCAAGTAGAATGCTAGTTAAAAGTCCATCGTATCTCATTAAGTTATTGAGCTTTCTGCTCTTGCGATGGATCGGTTGGTGGCAAATCAGGACTTGGAATGTGCGAAGCCTCTTGAGCGGGCTCTTGTGAAACCACTTGGGTAATTGCATCTAACTTCGCTTTGTACTCAGATTGGCGCTGTCCATTTGTTTTGCTAATGGCATATTGCAAGAACTGCTTGCATTGTTCGGTTTGATTTTTCTTCTTGTAATTGTCTATAAGCTTCACAGCGACCAAATCCACTTGAACGTCTTCACCATGCTTACGAAAGGGAAAATCAAACGAAGCACGTAGAAGCTGGTCAGCATCTGCGTCTTCGCTTCTGGCAAGATTTCTGTCAGCTAGACGCGCAAACTTCAAACTAATGGGCACTACCGCTGCAGTGGCAAACCAGTTTGGTGCATGCATAAATTGAATTACGCGACTCCATTTTTGTTTGGAGCGATCATAATCATGTTCATCGGCCAATCGCTCTGCATCGTGCAGCATTAGGTCCATGCCCATATTGTCGAATAAATCGCCATCTTTGGCTTCGCAAAACGCAGGAGCTGCAGAAGCGAATAAAGCAATGGCTAAAAGTGCGATGATTTCATTTTTCATAAATTTACTACTTACTCATTTTGAAATTTAGGATGCCGATTTCTTTTTTTGATTTATTGCACGTACAACAAAAAAGCCGATTCCACCACCAGCTACAATTCCCATTATAATGCCGATTATTTCACCTAGGCTTTGGGCTTTATTTGCATACAATTCATTGGTAATTTTAGTATCTACCTTAAACGAATTGAAAAAATTCTGATCGGGTGTTGCGTTTTGTTCAGATGCAGTAACTAGGCAATATCCAACATTTTTATTCTCGCTCAGCGCAGCAAGCATCTCGAGCTTTGCAGGTCCAATACTTATGTAAGATTTTTTGCCGCTCCAGCCAACACCTTTAACGTCTTCCTTTTTATCTACAGTCAAAGCGACTTGCACTTTCTCGGCTTGCTTTTTAAATTCACCGATGGCTCCATTGCCGATGGCATCAGCCGCATCAGCAGTGGGACTAGAACCGACACCCGCTCCATGTGTAATTGAATAATTGGTTCCATCTTCGTTTGCGGTGAAAGCTTTAATAGTGACATTTTGCACTTTCTTTTCGACCATTTCAGCATTTGCAGGCATTGAAACTGAAAAATCTTTTTCAGGAGTCTGAACCAGTTTCCATTCACCTTTGGCAAATACAGAAACTGGATGAGCAAATAACACTGCCACTATAAGCGGTGCTGACCATTTTAGTAAATTTTTCATTTGCTCCTCTTCATTTTAAGCTTTAGGAAAGAACGGAATAAAAATAAAAGCGGTCGCTACTAAAATGCTTACTATTAGCAGGAATCCCTTTAGGGTAGTTTGTTTTTGGGTGGACGAATCGCCTTGGGGATAATGCCACCATTTTAAATTTTTGACTGTAAATGGAACCACAACCCACTGCATAGCAGACACAGACAATACAATTGATGCAAGCATTTTCCACACATGTGGAAAATTCGAAAACAATGGAAAAGTAATAAGTGCTTGCAGAAATAAAAGGGTTGGATAAAGCGCAACCAGAATTGTCATCGCCATTTTCCAGGGCGGAATCTTCACTGCTTGCGATGGCTGGAACCACATGTCGAATCCTTCTCCGATACGGCGCATTTTAAACTCGCCGAAATCTTCTTTGAATCTGGCATTCAGTTCTGCTCGTGTATCAGAGCTAATCCAGTTATCTAAATTGCTTTTGGAGTCAAATCGAACCAGTGTAATCCATTCGTCGTGCAGCCCTTCTGCAGGCGGAAACACTTCTGTGCGCTCGTAGCCTTGAAACTTAGACGATGCTTCAGTCATCAATTTTTGCCAGTCAAGAAAAGCTTGCGATTTTTCTGGGGCAATTTTTTGCGAAATGACCATGATCAAATCAGAGCCGGGCGGCAATACATTTGGACTTACTATTTTGAGTTCTTCCTGCACTGATACTTCCACTTTCGCAATCTAGTGGTCATTTTCGCAGATTGACAACATAATTCGATGGGGTCCGGTCGCGAAATTGCAATTATGATATGCTGACTTTACGTTGCACAGTCCTGGGTAGTGTTAAGGGTATTTCTCGGGGAATTATGGGCTTTTCAAGCACTAAAAACAAATTTGCAAAAGGCATTTTCGCCACAAGTCTCTCTCTTCTTCTTGGCGTAAGCTTGCAACCGGCCGCTTTGAGCGCAGACGCCTCAGAATCGGTTGTTTTAAACGCAATGGAGAAAGAACTAAACAGATCTTTTAGCAAGCTCAAAGATATCGGACCTGAAAAACTCTATTTTTTGAGTTACTCGGTTTACGACATAAAAAATGTATCTCTCTCAGCCAATTATGGTGCCTTAGACGACGATAGCGACGACCACGACAGACGTTTAAGTGTGGATCTTAGAGTCGGCACTAAAGAACTAGATAACACTCACCAGATACGTGGAAGCTCTTTTGGCATGCCAATGTCATTTCATTCTTTCTCGGCATCATCCTTTACTTTTCCACTAGACGATGACGAAGTGGCTGTGCGTGACACACTGTGGCTCACAACAGACCGCGCTCTCAAAGCCGCCCAGAAAAAATTCTTTCATGTCAAAGCAAACAAACAAGTCAAAATAGAAGCAGAAGACGAATCTGCCGATTTTTCTGACGCACCAAAAGTGGTGCACTCTGAAAAGCCGATTGATTTTTCTATAGATAAAAAAGCCTGGGGCGACACTCTGCGCAAGGCATCTGCAATCTACAAAGACTATCCAGCCATATTTTATTCTGGTGTCGATTTAAAAGCAGAAAGCGTGCGTCGCTTTATAGTAAATAGCGAAGGCACCAAAATTGATGATAGTCGCTTTGAATTCAGAGTAACAACATCTGCAAGCGCCATGGCTAAAGATGGCATGGTTGTTTCACTCTTTGACAGTATTGAAGTAACCGAGCCAGGCAAGTATCCGTCTGCCGATAAAGTAGAAGCGATGGTAAAAAAGCTTGCTACTTCTGTTATAGAACTGGCTAACGCTCCTGCAGCACAGCCCTATGTAGGACCCGCTATTTTGAACGGCAAAGCATCGGGTGTATTTTTCCATGAAGTGTTAGGTCATAGAATTGAAGGTCATAGACAAAAAGACGAATATGAAGGTAGGACTTTCACCCAAAAAGTTGGCGAAAAAATCATGCCCCCTTTTATATCTGTAAAAGATGACCCTACTATAAACAAGCTTGGTGACAACCTTTTAGTTGGATATTATAAATTCGACGACGAAGGAGTTGCGTCACAAAAAGTGGATATCGTCGAAAATGGTGTTTTGCGTAATTTTCTGATGTCACGCAGTCCCATTCGCAATTTTGCCTCTTCTAATGGTCATGGCAGATGCGTTCCAGGAATGCAGCCAGTGGCTCGACAAGCCAATTTAATAGTAGAGTCGCAAAAGAAAGTTCCATACAAAAAACTGCGCGCGATGCTACTTGCTGAAGCTAAAGCGCAGCGCAAACCATATGGACTTGTTATAGACGAAATTGCAGGTGGTTTTACCACCACTCAAAGTTTCATGCCGCAAAGTTATTCTCTTTTGCCGCTTAGAGTGACAAAAGTCTTTGTTGATGGCAGACCAGACGAATTGACACGTGGTGTAAACATCGTGGGAACACCGCTTGCCTCACTTGAAAAAATAGTTTTTGGTAGTACCGAAACCGCTACATTCAACGGCCGATGCGGAGCAGAATCCGGATGGGTTCCTGTATCTGCAAGTTCTCCTAGTTTACTTATAAAAACAATAGAGCTTGAAAAGGGCTTGAAAGAACAGGAAAGACCGCCAATTTTGCCGCCGCCTATTTCGGAGAAGAAGAAATAATGCAACCAAAATCGCGACTAACTTTGTTTTTGGCACAAGCTTTTTTCTTGGCGTCATCTCTATTAGGCGCTAATGCCACCACTCCCGATCCCGCAATAGATGGCAAGCAAGCGATTCCTCAAGATGATGTGGTCATGCAAGCCATGAAGGACGAGCTCGATAGGACTAAAACCAAGTTAAAACTTGAAAAATTCAGCACGCCATATTTTGTCTCGTATAACATTACTGATTCTATTGGATTTTATCTTGGTGCAAGCTTTGGAGCCATAACAAATAAAAATGAAACCAACTCGCGCTATGCTAGAACTGTTCTTCGCATTGGCGATAAAAAACTGGACAGCGATCGCGGCTCGACCTTTATGTTTGGCGACAGAACTTTCGTATTGGACGACGATTACGATGCTATTCGAAATGCGCTCTGGCTCTCGTCGGATAGAAGCTATAAGTCAGCAGTCGAAAATCTAGAATCCAAAAAAGCTACTCGTCAATATACAAAAGTTGAAGATCAACCAGACAGTTTCTCGGACGCTAAAACGGTAGTCAGCGTTAAGGACGTGAAGAACACTCCGATTGATCAAGCTGATTGGCAAGACAGATTACGCAAAATTTCTGCCATCTTCAAAGAATATCCAGACATTACACAGTCGGGCGTAAGTTTTTCGACCAGAAAGAAGTTAAGACGACTAGTTAACAGCGAAGGCACTACGGTAAAGGATCAAGAAGCTGGTGCAAACTTCCGCATCGAAGCCACGGCTCAAGCCAAAGACGGAATGGAAACATCTGACGATGAGACATTTTCGGTCAACGCTTTAGAGCAATTGCCTGATCAAAAAACAATGGAAGAATCGGCACGCAAAGTGGCAAGTCGCGCCATCGAATTATCCAAAGCCAAAAGAGCAAGCGACTATCTTGGTCCAATTTTGTTTGAAAAAGATGCCGCAGCAGATCTAGTCTCAAGCGTGATATCACCGCTAGTAGTGGCAGATAGAGCAGATGAAATTGGTTACTTTCGCAGCTCTCAGTCAGACAAAAAGATAGGTCAGCGCTTATTTCCTGAGTTTTTGTCAATAATAGACGATCCCACCGCAAAGACTTATAAAGACCTTCCTCTAAAAGGTGGCTGGGAAATTGACGACGAAGGTGTAAGGGCTCAGAAGCTTACTCTGATAGATAAAGGTATCTTGAAAGCAGTTTGCTCGACACGCAAACCAACTCGCTTGAGCAAAGAAAGCAATGGTCACAATCGTGGCGGTACAGCCTGCCCTGGACATTTGTTTATTGAAACAAGCCAGCCTATGAGTATGAGCGACATGAAAAAAAAGCTCATTGAAACGGCAAAAGCACAGGGATTGAGCAACGCTCTAATAATCAGAAAAACTCAATCCGGCTACATGGGTATCGATTTTTCAGGCGTAAGCGGATTGCAAATTCTTTCATCGCTAGGCGGATCGCGCTCATCATCATCGTTTATTTATTCAGTCGATGTAAACACAGGCAAAGAAGAATTGGTACGCGGAGCGCAATTGCGCAGGCTGACCAGACAAGATTTACGCAATATGCTTGCTGCAGGCAATGATGCAAATAGCTACGTGGCCAAATATCCAAGCGACTACACTGGCACTGCCATATCACTTGTTACACCTTCACTTTTGTTTGGCGAACTTGAGATTCAAAAGCCACCACTTGAAACAGAAACACCACCACATCTGAAAAATCCATATTTCGACCAAAAGAAATAGTCAGGGTTTTCACTGAACTCTTGTCAATTCTTGCGTGTTAGTATTTATGGCAGTTAGTCCCGGTGGAGACCTTCCTATGGTAACAGTCAAATCTGCTTTCGTCCTACTTACTGCTCTGTCTCTAGGCGTACAAACAGCGGCTTTTGCCAAAGAGCTAGAAATAGGTCAGGCAACTTCTGAAGGGACTTCAATCACTATTTACAATCAAAACTTTGGTCTGGTAAGAGATGTTCGCACTCTGCCACTCGAAAAAGGTGTCAATTTCGTTCGCTTCTCAGATGTAGCTGCAGCAATTGACCCAACATCGGTTTCCTATACCTCATTGACTGCGCCAAACTCGGTGGTTGTGCGTGAGCAAAATTATCAATACGATGTTATGTCGCCTGAAACTATTCTTTCAAAATCTGTCGGTAAAGAAGTTACTTTTAGACGCTATTTAAATTCATCGGTTTCAGAAACTAAAGGCATTTTGTTAAACCCGCCTCAAGTCACAATTGTAGACACAAATGGTAACCCTTCCACTAAAAGTGTGGGACTGGTTTTAAAAACAGATTCAGGAATCATTTTAAATCCATCGGGTGAAAGTGAAGTAAAAGAATTGCCACCAGGATTGGTGCCAAAGCCGTCTCTTTTATGGAAACTAGAAACAAATAAACCGGGCGATCATAAAAGTGAAATAGCTTACCAGACCGCTGGAATGAGCTGGAAATGCGATTATGTCGCAATAGCAAATGACGATGATACAAAAACAGATTTGACCAGTTGGGTGACACTCAATAACGAATGTGGTGCCTCATACAAAAATGCTGCACTAAAACTAATGGCAGGCGACGTCAATCGAGTCACCGCTCCAGCTCAACCGATGTATATGAAAGCAGCAAGAATGGAAGCGGCAAATGACATGGCTCAACAATTTAGCGAGAAGTCTTTTGCCGAATATCATTTATACACGCTTGCTGGCACTACTGATTTGAATAATCACGAAACCAAGCAAATGAGTTTGTTTAATGCAGCCGCGGTTCCCACTAAAAAGCTCTATATTTATGAACCTGAGATGTCGCAAACTTATGGTGGTTGGTCGCCCCAGCGCAACCCTCAAAAAGTGAATGTCAAAATCGAAGTGGCCAACACCAAAGCTAATAATCTTGGAATGGCGCTTCCCAAGGGGAAAGTAAGAGTTTACAAAAAAGACTCTGATGGTTCACTTCAATTCATTGGTGAAGACTTAATCGACCACACTCCAAGCGATGAAAAAATCAGACTTTACATTGGCGACGCTTTTGATCTCGTCGGCGAGCGCAAACAGATGACTTACACTCAAGTGAGCGACCGAAAATTCAAAGCCAATTACGAGATAAGCCTGCGCAATCGCAAGAAAGAGGGCGATGTCACAATCACCGCTGTCGAGCATTCATATGGAGACTGGAAAATAAATACATCCAGTCACAAATACAAAAAGGTAGACGCTAACACTTTTGAATTTCCCATCACTGTGCCTGCCGGAGCGGAAGTTAAAGTGCAGTATGAAATCGAAGTTAAAAGCTAGCGTCGAATCAAGATTTTGGAAACAATTTTTCCAACTATCATTGCCGCACCTATCATTCCAGCAGCCGAACCCACTTTTTGAGCTTGCCACTCAGCGGTAGTGACATCTTCTTGCTTTTGGGGAGCTTTGACCAGTTCTATTTTCGGCACAATTTTCTTGCCTGCTAATCCATTGACCACTTCACGTGTGACATCAAAAGGAGTCTGGACCAACGCATGACCAAAAGCATTGGTGAATGCGCCTGCCATGTTGTTTGGGTCAAGAGATGATTTGCAACTGGAACTAGAACTTTGTTCCACTGGTTCGCCTTCAATTGGTTCGTTTTCTTCGTTAGAAGTCATAGCTTGTCCTCAAAAACACAACAAACAAAATAACCGGATAATTCGACTATACCCGAAAATCTATTTCGAGTTACCAGACTTTGCAAGTTTGTTTATGACAAGCTGAGAAACGCCAATTACACCGGCATCGGAGCCAAGTGAAGCCAAATGAATTTCAAACTTTTCTTTCAATCCCGGTATAGTCCGGTCCATCGTCATTTCTTTGAGCATTTCAAGCTGCACAAAGCGAACTAAGCCGCCTGCCAGGATGAAGCAGTCTGGATTCAAAACATGAATGAGTGAAGACATCCCAATAGCCAGATGTTCATGCCATTTTTCCACTACTTTCTTGGCAATTATGTCGTCTTCACCGGCTGCAGCAAAAATTGCATGGGTTGACACCGATTCAGGGCGCATTGCAAGCGGAGATTGTTGCGGAGTAACGCCTTTGAGCATTTCTTTGGCGGTCATGATTATGCCGCGTCCTGCTCCAAAAGCTTCCCAACAGTCGAATAATCCGCAAGTACACAGACGCTCATTGCTATTGGCTATTTTTAGGTGACCGACTTCACCGGCTGCCCAGCTTGCCCCGCGATAGAGTTCGCCATCAATTATTATGCCGCCGCCAATGCCTGTTCCCAAGGTGACAGCCATGACACATTTTTTGCCTCGAATTTGCTCTGTGCTTGCTTCACCAAAGCCTGCGGCATTAGCGTCATTCTCTACGTGCACTGGCAATAAAGTCTTGCTTTCGATTATTGATTTAAGATCGGTTCCAGCCCAGCCGGGAAGATTTCCAGTCGATCCAATTACTTTGCCAGTAGAGCTATCTACTACACCTGCAGTAGCAATACCAACACCTTGAATGGCATTGCCGTATTTCTTTTGAAAATCGCCAATCAGCTTAAGCAAGTCATCCACAATGGCATCAGCGCCTTGAGGAGTAGAAATCTGGACTGGTTCGCACACTAATTTACGATTCTGCACTACGGCAGAGCGAATTTTAGTGCCACCAATATCGATACCAATAGCGGTAATATTTTCTTTGGCGAACTTATCCAGTTTGGCTTGATCTGCTTGTGTTTCTTTGTTGGAATCTTTGGTTAAGCCAGAAGCCATTTAAATACCACCCAATTGACCATGGTCGGGATTGCCTTTCAAGACAAGTTTGTTAAATGGTATCGCACTTCCGTACAAAACGTTGAAACCAACCCTATTGATTCCACGCACCATTTCTCTTGACAGAATGACTTTGAAATCCTCAGGACCAATTGCAGCGCTTACAGTACGCGAGAAGAACAAACTATTAGTCAAGTTGTATCCAGCCCCTGCACCAAGTGTCAGGTATTTGTGCACTTTTACATCGCCCATCAAATTCATTGAGCGAGTGCCTTGAATAAACTGGTCGAATACAAACGGTGAATCACCACGCACGGCTGATTGGTTGTAGTTTGCTTGTAATCTGAGTTTATTCAAGCGAATGTCTAAAACCGGACCTAATTGTCCAATCAAGCTTGCATCCCCAGACGAGTAGGCTCTTGCCGCCACGCCACCATAAAGAAATCCGCGCATACCATATTTGTCATCGCCAACGGCAAAGATTGGCTTGGTAGCAAACTGCATTTGAGTTTGCAGTCTAAATCCACTAGGCATCACTTTGCTGGTCTGAGTACCGCCAAACAATTTGGCATAATCAGCAGATTGATTAACTAGCTGCGGATTATCCTGGAACCAACCACCCGAGTTACGCCACACGACACTACTCATGAATGGAACTTTGGAATAAATGTGTCCATCAACAACTTCGGCAGCCAATCTAGCTCTTCTAAAGCCGAACATACCATCATCCAGGTAACGGTTGATACCAGATTGAAACTTCATATGATCATTGATTTTGTAGTGCAGGTCGGCAACAAGTAAATTGTTTACTGAACCTGCAGCAACGTTAGCCATCAACTTTTTGCCAGTATATGAAGCTCGTCCTGAAAGCCCAATGCCACCATTTGAGGCCGAGCCATCAAGCGATTTGCCGCCAAACTGAAGCATTGGCGACCAGGACAAAACGCCTTTACCCACAATCTTGTTGAAACTGGGACCAAGGTGAACGCCACCAATTTGAAGGTTATTACCAAGAGCCGGAGTGACAGGAAAAACAACGTTATTAGATTCTTTGTCTACTGTAGCTGTGAATTTACCTAGCGGAATTCCGAATTTGTCTTTTTGACCAAACATCATTCTGCCGCCAAAGACGGTCAGGTTACCTTCTTCTTTGTATTTTTCATAAACCATTTTGTCGGCTTTGAATTTAAAGCTTGACTTAGCAGGCAAATAAGCTTCTGGGTGAGCTTTGATTTTCCACATATCATCAAACACGCCAGGCATGCCGACTACGTTCTGTTGGCGAGCATAATAAAAAGGCTTGTTCATGGTCATGTTTCCTTTTGAGAAACGCAGACCATCATTAGCGCCAAGCATTCTTTTCGCAACAATAGTAGTGCCATTAACTGCAGTATCAGGCGAAGTAATTAAATATTCTTCTTTGTTGACGTCGAATTTAAATGCACTACCGGTGGTTACTTGCCCATCGCGATAAATGCGAACGTTGCCGCGTGCATCGATCATGTCTGAATTTTGATCGTAGAGAATCATGTCAGCTTCAAGTTTTGAGTCTTGACCTGCAATGATACATACAGCGTTTCCTGTACCTAAGAAAGTATTTTTCTCCTGGTCAAATTCGGTATCGTCAGCAATTAACTGAACCGTACCTTTAAGAGTGGTATCTTCATTTATTTCACTTGAAATACTGAGTTCGTCTTTGGCACCTTCTTGCTCTTCGATATCAATTTCTTCAGAAAGCATAGGCGTCTTACTAGCACTACTTTCGACCCCGACGCTCTCGTCTATCTTAGGTGTCAGTGGCAGTAAGAGAGTTCCTGGATTAAGATTGGCACCGGCGGAATTCTGATTCGAGCCTGGTGGCGTATTTGATGGCACACTAGGACTTAATTTGGATTTGTTTGCATTGTGTTGCACCGAAGTGGCAGCCAGAACTGGCGCGTTAGCGGAAAACAAAACAAAACAGGAAAGTAGTATGGCGCCAGAGACTTTTATTTTGGTCATTGATTTATAGCGGTCTCATTTTGAAAGTGATACCAGAGCTTAGTGCTTAGCCAGCCCAGATGTCAACATTAACACATTAACCAGTGGAAGAATACGGTATTCAACTTAGTTTAAGTGGACGCCAATAATAAATATAATTCAACTACACACAAGCCTGCTGTATTATCCTTTTTACATGAATCCGTTTATTTTCAACTGCCCCACTAAAGTCTGTTTTGCCGAAGGGAGCTCAAGCTCTGTAGCCGAACATCTGGCGGATCTAGGGGCTAAGTCGCCATTCATAATAACCGATGAATTTCTTTTAAAGAACAACATAATTGCACCAGCAGTAAGCGCTCTGGAAGACCGCTTCGGCAAAGTCAGCATCTATTGGGATGTTCCGCCTGACTCAGATCTAGAATGTATCAACAAGGTTGCCAAGATAGCAAAAGATGCAGGCGCCGACAGTATGGTGGCAATTGGTGGCGGTTCCGTAATAGACACGGCCAAAGTAGTAAACATTTGTTTGAGTCTGGGTGGCGACATCCTGAACCATCAAGGATTAAACGCACTTGATACTAAACTGTTTCCACTAATAGTAATTCCCACGACAGCAGGCACTGGGTCTGAAGTTTCTTACGTGGCAATGATCAAACATCACGTAGAAAAACGCAAAATAGTGTTTGGAAGTAAATTTCTTGCTCCAGATATTGCCCTTTTAGATCCCCTGATGCAATTGTCTCTTCCTGCCAAACTTACCGCAGCAACAGGAATGGACGCTCTAACCCATGCAATTGAAAGTATTGTTTGCGAAATTACAGGCTCCTCTTTTTCCGATGCCTTGTCTATAGAAGCAGCCCGAATGATATTCAAATGGCTCCCTATTGCTACCACTGATGGTGGTGATGTAGAAGCACGCTCGAATATGTTAGTAGCAAGTTGCATGGCTGGCTCAGCCTTCTCAAACGCCGGAGTAGGCGTCGTTCATGCCCTATCTCACTCCACTGGTGCACGCTTCAACACCCATCACGGGCTCACCAATGCCATTTTCCTGCCGCATGGCATGAGATTCAATCAGAGCGTTGCAGAAGCTAAATATGCTCAATTATCCAGACAGCTTGGCTTTTCGAAGAGTTTAGATGATAATGAGAGTACTGCAACTCTTATCGATTCTGTTGAAAACTTACTAAAACAACTAAATCTGCCCTCAAGGCTTGAGTTGATTGGTGTGCCCAAATTAAACGAATCAGAGCTCAAAGAATGGGCAAATGATGCCGTGGATGACCCAAGTACAATGTTCAACCCGAAAGAATTGTCGGTTCAAGATGCTATAGAAATCTATAAGAGGGCTTATTAGATGTCATTTTTTGCCAACACCCAAGAACTCGAAATGGTAATGAAAGGGCTCTGGACGTCAATCAAAGAAGATCCATCCATTGCTGATCCTTTAATAAAATCGGGTCTGGTGGTGCGTTTTCACTATAGAGAACCTGAAGGCAGATTGACTGTTGATTGCTCAGACAATCAAACCATGTTCATCACCTGGGGCGAATGCGAAATCAAACCAGACGTGGAGATGTTCATGAAATCCGAGGTCGCCCACGAATTCTGGCGCGGCGCAGTAAGCGTTCCCATGTATTTGATTGCTGGCAAAATCGTGGCTAAAGGTCCAGTTAACAAAGCTCTGTCTTTGCTTCCTGCTATTAAGCCAGCGTTTAAGAAATATCCTGATGTTGTTCAGCAAACTCTAAACCGAACCCTGGTGTCGAAATAAAAACTGTAGTAACAGTTGGAGAACTCGGAGTTGACTGGATTGCCAGTACCAAAGGGTCCAGCTTTTTTGATTGTCGCAATTTTGAGCGCAGCCTGGGAGGCAACGCAGCCAATGTGGCTGTAGGACTAAGCCGACTTGGCACCCCCTCGCGCATTGTGGCTTGCCTTGGCGAAGACTTACATGCCGATTATTTAAGGCGAGTCCTACTTAAAGAAGGGGTCGACACCAGTTTTCTTTACACAAGCAATGAGTTTTCCACTGCCCAATGCTATGTATTCGCCACCGTAGATGAAGATAATTCCTTTTATAATTTTCCCAAGACCTCTGCTGCAGCCGATCTTGATCTTGAGAAAGTGGGTGAAGAGCAAATAGAAAATGCCGCCTGCCTGCATGCTACCGGAATCTCGATGATGGCAGAGCCGCGCACAAGTGCTGTACTTGCTTATATGCAATTAGCTCGCAAAAAGGGACTAATTGTCTCTTTTGATGCTGGCTTTCCCACTGGATTTGGCGCCACAGTCAAAAAAGCGGTCACAAAAGCGGTCAGTCAAGCAGACATCATAAAGATGAACCTGCCCGAATTTGTTTACTGGTCCAAACAACTATATAGTCTAGATTTGGTCGATCCTGCTGCTTTATCTTTGTACGACAACCAACCATGCTCCGGTTTTGAATCTCAGAGCCTGGCAGCCTTTTTTGAGATGCCTAGAGAAGCATTTGAAAAAGCGGCTCTATCCTTTTATAAAGAGTCCAATTGCCCGGTAGTGATCATAACTCTGGCAGAAAAGGGGGCGCTTGTTATTTTTCGCGAAAAAATATTTACCGCAGAGGCCTACCGTGTAGATACTGTCGCCACTGTTGGGGCTGGGGATGCTTTCATTTCAGGCTTTTTGCACTCGATACTGAGCAATCTAGAAAACATCTCAAATCTCGAAAATGGTTGCAAGGACTTAACTGCCGTAGAAAAACTAGATCTAATCAGCGAAGAAGATTTTGCCAAAGCTGTTCCGTTTGCCTGTGCCGTAGCGGCTTTAGCTACCACAGAGATGAGCGCGTATAGAGGACTTCCAAGCAAAGAGCAAGCGCTTATGATGGTTAAATCAGGCGCACTGAAATAAACTTGAACCTCTAGACAAGCATGTTAGTATTAATTCAAGAACAAACAGGTTTTTGGCGTTGGAAAAATTAGGCCAATTCGTTTCCTTTTTTCACACAGCAAGCGATTTAGTCATAATCGCTATAATTTTCGGCACGCTTATAGTCGCCTTTATTACTCTCAAAATTGTGATGGGCAAAGACTCGACATGGTATGACCGCAATCTGTAGACCGATCACAAATTACAACTAAGGCTCAATCACCCGCTGTGCAGTCATCAAGTATTCGCAAATGGCGAACATATTGGTGATTTTTTCGCTTGGTACAAGTTCTTTTATCTTGTAATAATCGACGCACAAACCACAGGCAAAAACATTAGTACCAACTGATTCGAACTTCTCCAGTATGTCTTTAAATCCAGGATCGGCCATGATTTTCACGCCGCTATTAGCCATTAAAATGGCATCGACATGATGTCCTGTGGCAATTAGACTTTGCAAAAACATATTCAATAAATGATTAGAGAAAGTATGATCCTCAGGAGTGCTGCCAGTGCCAAAACTGTCTTTACTTATAAATACAACTGGACCTACTTTAGTTTGGTCTTTCTTTTCTTCTTTAACTGTCTCTTTAGATGAGGGTGCAATGAGCACTCTATAATGCTCGCCCAACTTTTGCGATTCAAGAATCTGGGCATTATTAGCTTTGCTTAGACGTTCAAGATTTTTTACCGTCACATCTGTATCTACTAATAATGAAATTGGACTGGTCGATTTTTGATCAAGTATTTTTTTTGTTCGCAAAACAGGCTCAGGACAAGCCAATCCACGCAGATCTATTTGATTTGTTTCAGAATTTTTTTCGCTCATTATTGAACCACCACCTTACCAATTTCTTCTTCGCTTGCAAAATTTCCAACCAGGCTGGCAATATGACCCTTTTGCAAAAGACGCTCCATTAGCGAATTTGCTTCATTAGCTGGAAGTGCAAATAAAAGCCCGCCCGATGTTTGTGGATCAAAGAATATATCTTCGTCTTCAAGTGGAACACTCTTATCAAATTGAGTGAATTCACTATAAGAATCTCTATTTGAATATGAGCCTGCTGAAACAAAACCTTCGCGCGCTAATCCTCTTACCTGATCAAATGTATTGACTTGCGTTCTATTTATATAAGCATTTAGCTTGCTCGCTCTTGCCATTTCATGCAGGTGACCAATGAGCCCATAGCCAGTCACATCAGTCAATGCGTGGATTTCGAAATCTTGCGAAACACTTAAGGCCGAAGCGTTAAGCATTGTCATATTGTTCAATAGCTGATTGATTGTCGTCTCAAGCAGTCGCTCGCCTTTTAATCCCAGAAGAGCGACTCCGGTGCCTATGGGCTTACTCAGCACAATAGAATCGCCAGAGCGGGCACCACTATTGGTGAGAATTTTTTGAGGGTGTGCAAAGCCTGTAACACACAATCCGTAGATTGGCTCAGCAAGTTGAATTGAATGACCACCTGCAAGTAAAGCGCCAGATTCTTTTACTTTATCGGCTCCGCCCTTCAATATAGGATGCAAAATTTCCTGCAATTCATTTTTACTGTAATCGCAGGTTGGAAATCCTACTATATTAAGAGCCAGGGTAGGAGTAGCCCCCATTGCATATATGTCCGAAAGTGCGTTGCAAGCGGCAATCTGACCAAACAGATATGGGTCATCAAGCATTGGCGGAAAAAAATCAAGTGTTTGCACAACTGCCAAATCTTCTGAAAGCTTGTAAACACAAGCATCTTCAAAATTTTTCATATCAGTCAACAGGTTTACACTATTGTTTTTTTGAAGCACACTCAGTATAGAAGCCAAATCTTGAGAGCTCAATTTTGAGGCGCAACCGCCCGTTTTTACTTTCATTGTCAGTTTATTTTCTTTATGCATAAGTCGGCATTATCACATATTTGTCCGCCACAAAAAAATCAAGTGAATATATCGAAATACTACAAAACCGGAAACACTGAAAAAACTGAGTTGCCCAGAAGCAGTAAACATGCAGATTTCAGATTTGTCTGGTTTTTTCGTCTTTCAAAATTACCCTTTAAATTAGTTTGAAAAAAATGGATCAATTATGGGCATTTGAGCCCTTTAAAAACCACTGAGATAGTTGTACATTTTTACTTGAAGTTTGAACCGGCAATTCACTCGAAGAAAATTCGAATTGAAACGCTGACGGATCTTGCTGTCAATAAATTTAAAAGTGCGCTATTAATGCGATCAAATCGCAACTTGCGAACCGAGTGTCACTTTAGTTCTTATCTTCTCTGCCCATTTCTCTTCTTTTCCAAAAGGTTGTCGCATGCCCAAGAAAGTACTCGTCGCTTTACCACCAGGACTGCTCGAACAAATTGATTTTGTAGCTCAAGTCGAGCATAGAACACGCTCAGACTTGATTAGAGAAGCGCTCAGACGCTATATCGAGGGATTCAAAAGAACCCAGGCTCCTCAAATGTCGGTAAGCACGATAGGCAACCAGAAAGTAGCTCTATTTACCGAAGAGTAGTAATTCTCCCATCTTTACATTGACTTCTTTTCTAGGCACGCATAGCATATGCTTTGAGCCTAAATAAGAGGTTTGGATAGATGCAACCACAAGAAATCATGCTCTTTGGACCCCACTTACAGTGGAATAACATCCTATTGACTGAGCTTGGTTTTGTAATGCTAGTGCTCTTGGGTCTGGGTCTGGTAAAACTGCCTCGATTGCTGTTGCGCAGACGCTTGTCTCGCTTCTTTCCCTGGGGCTATTATCCTGATCAAGTGCCCAAAAAGGATCCAGGCTTCTGTCCAGAGAATTCACAAGACTTCTTGCACAACCAGGGAACTGAGTTTGCCGGTATGGACGGCATAGGCGACTATGGTGAATTCAGTGGTTTTGGCGAGTTGGGTGAGTTTGGCCAATCCTTCTTTGGTGGCAGCGGAGAGTAAATACTCGACCGGCTTTGAATACAACATACTATTTTTGGCTTGCAGGCTTCGTCTCTTTAGGCGGTGCAGCCATCGCAGCGCACCTGCTTAAATCGCCACAACGAATGCATGTCACGCATGCTTACTTGCTTTTTGCCTTCATTTTTGTAGTCATATTTGGCTTTAGATCCTTTGAATTACGCAAAGACAGTAATTTAGCTATAACTGAAGCTGAAAGTGCTTCACTCAAACTCAAATACGCCACTTCAATAGTGGCCTTTAGTCATGCCTTTTCACAAGACCCAAAGAAAGGTAGCGACCTTGAAAAAAATGTCAAAAGCGCACTGCAACAAGCCCTAGATACGCTGGAAAAAGGTAAAGACAAATCAAGTTCAAAAACGCCTGACTTAGATCTGGATACCAAAATTATCATCGTAAAGGCAGAGCAGAAGCTCGCGCTCAAAGACGACATTAAAAACATAGCTGCATCAGATCCTGAGCGTGCACGGCTTTTGAAAGCTGTTTTACAAGATAAATCTGTAAGCAAACAAGAGGCAATATCTCTTAAACCTCTGATAGAAACTAAAATTCCAGCAGGTTGGTATAGAGAAGTTTTTGATTTGGAGTGGAGCAAAGCGCTTCTAGACAAGAAAAAACACCAAGAAAAACTAGAAAGCTTTTACGAACGGTATTTATGGTATTCGATGCGAATAATGATATTTTTCGCCTTCCTAGCCTTGGTGACCCTGGTGGGCACTATTACTGTGGGCTTGCAACTTTTTCTATTGGGACGTAATTCCAGTCGCGAAAACGACACTATAAATGATCATGTAACCTGGTCATGGCAAGCTGTAGCTGCGACACTACTTACTTGGCTTTCATTTACTTTTTTGAGTTCGCCCCTTTTAAAAGAGCTCAACATAACCGCCACCCAGGGTGAAAGATCTGCCCTTACACTTGCTGTGAGCACGATGGGGCTATACTTATTGCAAAATCTACCAGCTTTAGCTCTTGTTTACTTTCTTGCCATCAAACCTGGTGGCATGAAACTTTGGTCGGACCAATTCAAAGAATCATTTTGCATAACCTGGAAAACACCAAAACGCAGTACCTTCGGACTTATATTCATGGGGTTTCTGACCTGGGCTTGTTGTTTTCCCCTTGTACTGCTTGCATCTTGGGCGGCATCAGGTTTTGGTTCTCACATGTCGAGCAATCCCATAATTAGTGAAGTTGTCTCTTCTGTCAAAAACATGAATGTTTTTGCCATACTGGCATTTACACTTACTTTGGGCGTCATACCGGCTTTACTTGAAGAGCTCTTATTTCGCGGATTTGTTTACATTTCGCTGCGCAAATACTTAGGTGCTTTTTTGGGAGTTGTTTTAAGCGCAGGTTTGTTTTCTATTGTTCATATGGACCAGGGCAGCATGCTGCAATTGTTTTCACTTGGCTTCGTTTTTGCCTATAGCGTAGAGAAAAATCAAAGCCTGATACCGTCTATGGTGGCGCACTGTCTCTGGAATCTCACTGCTTTCACCATGCTACTTATGATGTACGCATGACTTACATATGAAAACTTATCTTGTCACCGCCATAAATTTAAGCAATTACGCCATTGGCGAATCGGACAAAGTGCTTGTGATGTTCAGCAAAGAGCAAGGGCTACTCAAAGCCGTTGCAAAAGGGGCTCGCAGCACTAAAGCTAAAATGGCTGGCAAATCTGAAGCTTTATGCGTAAATAAATTACTCATAAACAAAGGCAAAACGCTCGACACCATTTCGCAAGCAGAGTCTATTGAGACCTTTCCAAAATTACGCACAGACTTAAAACGTTTGACTACAGGTTTCTATTTAGCCGAGCTGACCCAGGCATTTGCCGAAGGACTAGAAGCTGAGTGCGACGAATATTTCGAGTTCTTGAACAAAGCACTAAAATTGCTTGAAGAGAAAGATTCAGACCCAACTTTGCTCAGACTACAAGTTGAAATGTGTCTTTTGAATATACTGGGCTTGAAGCCCGAACTGACTGTCTGTGTCAATTGTCGCCAGCTCATTACCGAATACAGTATTGAAGCTTTTCTAAGCCAACTAGGTGGAGTAGGCTGCAAATCTTGTATGCAGTCACAAGCAAGCCTGCCCAGGATTCGCGAGGCTGAAGGTATTGAGAATATTGCTCAAATGAAACGGGTTTATTTGAGTCCTATGGTTTGGAAAACGCTAGTTATGGCGCTGAGCAATAGCGACAAACTAGACCCCAACCCACGTATTAGCTTAAGTGACGCTCAGCAAAAGGCGCTTGCATTTGCGGTCAAAATAAGCAAACGATACCTTGAAGACAGAGCAGGCAAACCATTCAAAACGTTAAGTCTTTTAGATAGCATTACCTAAAGATTTGACTCTAAGGCTTAACTGCAATCTTTCAAAAAACAGAAGTCAAGCAAGCTACAATTATAGAGAAATTGCTATTTGCGAGGAAGTCTGTGTGAGTTCGATTCTAATTAAAACTGATCCGGAGCTTTACTCCTCCATAAATAAGGAACTAGAACGTCAGCGAAATTGCATCGAGTTAATTGCAAGCGAAAATTTTGTGAGCGAGGCGGTGCTTGAAGCACAGGGTTCTGTTTTAACAAACAAATATGCAGAAGGACTGCCTGCCAAGAGATACTATGGCGGTTGCGAATTTGTAGACGAAGTGGAAACACTTGCAATTGAGCGAATCAAAAAACTATTCAACGCACCTCACGCAAACGTTCAACCGCATTCGGGTGCTCAAGCCAATATGGCCGTTTTCTTTGCCATGTTAAAACCTGGTGACAAAGTTATGGGTATGTCGCTCGACCAGGGTGGTCACTTGACTCATGGCTCTCCGGTTAATTTCTCAGGCAAATGGTTTGATGTAAGTCACTACGGAATTGATACCAATACCGGCAAAATAGATTACGACGTTGTTGAAAAGCAAGCGCTTGAATGTAAGCCAAAATTGATTGTGTGCGGTGCAAGCAACTATTCACGCATAATAGATTTTGAGCGATTTAGAAAAATTGCAGACAAATGTGGCGCCTTACTTTTGGCTGACGTGGCTCACATTGCGGGTTTAATCGTAGCTGGTCTACATCCAAATCCCTTTCCTCATGCTCATTTTGTCACGACAACTACGCACAAGACTTTGCGCGGTCCTCGCGGCGGCGTCACAATGTGTTTAGAAGAATACGCCAAGGACATCGACAAAGCAGTTTTCCCTGGATTACAGGGCGGACCGCTTATGCATGTAATCGCGGCTAAGGCTGCCTCTTTTGGCGAAGCGCTCAAACCCGAATTCAAAACTTATCAAGAAAATATTGTGGCAAACGCAAAAACTTTGGCCAACACCATTTTGAATCAGGGTCTGGAAATAGTCTCTGGCGGTACAGACAATCATTTGATGACGGTTGATTTGCGTCCAATAAAAATGACTGGTAAACGCGCTTGTATAGTACTTGAAGAAGTTAATATCACCACAAACAAAAACGCAGTACCAAACGATCCTGAAAAGCCCATGGTTACAAGCGGTATTCGCATAGGCACTCCTGCTGTCACTTCGCGCGGCATGGGTATTAGTGAAATGGAAATAATAGGCAAATTAATTGGCGAGACATTAAAAGCACCAGACGATGAAAGCGTGCGCGAGCAAAGCAAAAAAGCAGTGGCTGAGCTATGTCACAAATTCCCTCTTTACGCGGTCAATCTGACAGGCGCTGCAAGTAAGTGAGCAATAACATGTCTCTTGGCGAAAACGAAAAACAGCCAGAGCTTCCGCCTTCCAATTCATCGGATGGCGTGCCCGCTCAGCCAACTTTACAGGCTCCCCCCTTGGCACAAGCAACACAACCGGCTCAACCATTCCCTCAAGATCCAGACGAGCCTGAGATTTCAGACAATCTAGAGCCGCCCGTAATTAAAAATCGCGCGACCAACATTATGATTCGCGCTTGCCAACTTTTATTGTTTTTGACCGGACTGGTTATTGCCATCTTTGTAATTCCACGCGGACACCTTGAGCAGATGCAATACGCTGGTTTTCTGATTGCACTTTCAATGAGCTGGTGGCTCACGCCAGAAATTAGGTCGCGTGCACTCAAACTTGGTTTGGTAGACAAACCAGGCGAAGAGCGTCGTATTCACAAAACAGCCGTTCCCCGCCTTGGTGGTGTGGCCATTTTTATAAGCATTCTTTTTACTATTGGAACACTTGTGGCCATCGCTGGCCGGCTGCCGCGTGATGCACGCGGAGTGGAAGGCATTCTTGGCATCGCCATTGGTGGCACACTCATTTTCGTACTGGGTTTGCTCGACGATTTAGAGTCAATTCGAGCACGCGATAAATTTATAGTTCAGATACTTGCAGCCACAGCCGCTTACTCACTAGGCGTGCGCATTCGGTCTATTCCAATTCCTTTAAATATGGATTTAGACTTGGGATTTTTTACCATTCAAGGAGGCGTCCCCATCGAACTGGGTCCTCTCAGCTTGCCGATTACAGTCTTATGGCTTGTGGGAGTAGCAAACGCAGTTAACTTAATCGATGGTATGGACGGACTGGCCGCAGGTGTTTCGGCCATTTCGGCAATTACAATCTGGAGCGTCGCCCTCAGCCAAAGCATCGTTCGACCTTACGCAGCATTAATGGCTGCAGTAGTAGCTGGAGCACTGTTTGGTTTCTTGCGTTGGAATTTCAACCCGGCTCGTATTTTCTTGGGAGATTCAGGAGCGTATCTCGTTGGTTTCATTTTGGGGGCCATCTCTATTACGGGAGTAATCAAGGGAGTAGCTGCAGCTACTGTGATTGTGCCAACTTTTCTTTTAGTAGGACTTATTTTGTTTTTCCCGCTGCTCGATACCTCTTGGGCAGTAATCAGACGCATGGCTGCTGGTCGGTCGATTTTTGCACCAGATGCAGGACACATTCACCACAGGCTATTGCGCACCGGTTTATCGCAAAAAAATGTAGCCTATATTATTTATAGTGTGTCTGCACTCCTGGGTCTGGTTGCCACTTATTTCGTCAATCAACACTGGTATTTTTTGAAGCTAACAGCTTGCGTTCTTGTTATGGCGCTTTTCTTTGCAGAAGTGCTAAACAGACACAGACAAAGAGGCAGCAAAAAGCAAGCTAAGAAAAACTGAGAAAATCTTGAGATCTCCTTTTTTTATTTTAGTTGCGATAATGGCTTTAGGTCTTTGTCTGCGATTGTTTCTAATCAATGGCGGAGTTGATTTAGACGAATGTATAACTGAGTATGTAAGTTCTAGCCAATCGCTAGATGAGCTTACAGACAGAATTGTGCAACATGAATTTGGTCCTCCGCTATATTTCTATTTGATGATGCTCTGGCGTAAAGTCACTCCCGACCAGGCAATTTATCTAGCTCTGCCATCTTTATTTTTTGGCATGCTTTTAATTCCACTCACTTATCTTCTGGCCAATAAACTAACTAGCTCAAAAAACATAGCTCAAATTGCAGCTTTATTTTGTGCCTTGTCACCTCTTGCTCTGTTTTATTCGCACGAAACTCGCGTTTATTCTATGTTTGCTTGCTTGAATGCTGCAACTGCTTATTTTTATATCAAATGGTTCAAAGACAAAAGCAAATCATCACTAGTCGCTTTAACAATTTGCGCTTGCCTTTTGGCTTACACTCATTATCTTGCCTTTTTCTTTTTGGGATTACTTGTAATTGGCGCGTTCGTTTATTGCGGGTTCGAAAAAAAAACTAGAGACTTTTATAGAACGATACCTTTGTTTTTTCTGCCAGCAGCATTGTTTTTGCCTTGGCTTGGCAATATGAAAAAACATTTGAGCGTGGGTACTTACTGGGTCGAGCCCACGCCAATAAATATGTGGTGGCAAGTAATAGTCTCGAACACAGCCGCTCTTTCACCAGCACCGTGGGTACTTGGGGCATTTTTGACAATTCCCTTTCTTCTCGTGTTTATGGTGCTTTGGCTCAAAAAAAAACTGGATTTGCCTAAAGGCGAAATCGCATTCCTGCTTGTAATAGTAATACCGCCTGCTTTTTTGGTTGGTTATATAACGCCCTATATTTTTGGATATTGTCGCTATATGATGCCTTTTGCTCCATTTGCCTGGATATTTTTTGCCATCCTTTGGTCAAGGAGTATGAAGCCCAAAATGCTTGTGACATTACTAGTAGTACTATGTTTCTTTGACGGTTTTGAAGCAAAAAGTCTTGGTTCTCTCAATCGAAGCGGAATGCGCCAAATTGCAAAGGACATGAGTAATAATCGTTTTGGCGACTGTCTTTATCTTGTGTTGCCAGATTTCGATGCATATACTTTGCGTTATTATTTGCGCACTGAAAATTCTAACAAAGACAACTTCAAAATCATTTCTTTTCCCAATCTAGATATGCAGCGCCCTACTCCGCATCAGGGTTATGCAAGCGCCTGGGCCGACAAAGACAATGTAGACAGATTGATGAACTATCTTGAGGCGAGCAATCAAAAAACTTTGCTTGTTATACGAGATCCTGCAGTGCTTGAAAGTTCACAAATGCCTGCGAAATCGCGTATAGACCAGGTGATGGCCAGGCTTGGCGAAAAGTACCAGAAAATCGGCGATACGATCAATTATAAAGCCAAAGGTAGATCCTACTTTGTGGACCAATTTAATTTATCAGTTTATAAATAGCTAAAATTAGCAAATGAGAAGACCGGCTTAAACTTTAGAGTATGTGGAATAAACGCGATTAAGATGCTTGAATTTCTAACTTTTGAATTAAACGATACAAAAATAGCTCTGCCGGTAGAAGCAGTGTCGAGCATTTATGAAGCGGTTGCTATTCAGCCATCCAAGATAGAGCGTCCAGGAATTTTGGGCGATTTCAATCTACACGGTGAAATGATACCGGTTCTAAATTTAGACAGGCATTGGAAGCGCGAAATAAAAACGACTAAGCTAGACAGTCAGATTATCGTTCTTAATCACAGCCAAAATCTCGTTGCCATTATTGCCGATGACGTCAAAGGAACTATAAGAGTTGAGCCGAATGCGGTAATGTCACTAAATGCAGTTCTGCCTCAAGATTATGAACAGAATCCTCATGGTTTAACCGTTTACGACAACGAAATCTACTTTGTTCTGGATCTTGAAAGCATACTTGCGACTCAAATGGATGAGTTCAATCATGCATGAATTATTGATGCTTGCCATTGAAGGCACCATTTTTGCTGTACCGACCTCTTATCTGGTAGAGGTTTTACCGGCAGTAGCCTTGAGTTCTATGCCTCATCAGCCCGATTTTATAAGCGGTCTTATGAACTTGCGAGGAGAAGTGCTTGCCGTCCACGACATGCGCAAACACGCTGGTATAAAAGCCAAAGAAATTGAAGAAACAGACAAAATAGTGGTTGCCACTGATGGCAAGATTAAACTTGGCATTCTGGTTGACAAGATAGATGCCGTACAACGCTTTAAGGAAGAACAGTTATTTGCCCAGTCCCTTTCACCGCGTGCTTTTCGCATAATCGAACTGAAAGACCGAAATGTCCATATAAAAGACCTTCAGGATTATCTGGACGACTAACCTGGGTATAGAAAATGAAGATCAAACTCATATTGGAGACGTTTCATGGCCAAATCGGCGACTAACGGCAGAAAAACTACGACTAAAACTCAGTCGAGGGTGGCATCAAAGCCCCAGTCCCAGAATTTCAATTCCTCTGACAATTCAAAAGACCAGTATGAGCGCATAGACGAAATGGTGCATGAAGTTTCGCGTCTGGCTCAGTTAATTTTAGAAGCCGCCACAAATTTGTCAGTCAATTCCACTCAAACTGCAGCAGCCGTCACTCAGACCACCACGATAGTAGAGGAAGTACGCCAAACTGTCGAGGTTTCAAGCAAGAAAGCGCAAAACGTATCGACCGACGCACGAAACGTCTTACAGACTTCAGAGCATGGTCAAAAAGCTGCAAACGACGTTCTGCAAGGTATGCAGGCGATTAAAGAACATATGGATTCGCTAACCCAGACAATTTTGACTCTGCGCAACCAGACCAAACAAGTTGGTGAAATTATCGCAACTGTAGACGATATTGCCCAGCAGTCTAACTTGCTTGCTGTAAACGCAGCCATTGAAGCCGCAAGAGCGGGCGAGCAAGGAAAAGGATTTGCCGTAGTGGCACAAGCAATTAAGAGTCTGGCAGAACAATCTAAGAAATCAACTTCTAATGTTCGCAGCATTTTAAATGAAATTGTAGAAGCCACCGCATCTGCCACTATGAAAACTGAACACGGTATCAAAGTAGTTGCCGATGGTGAAGTCTTTGCCAAACAAGCAGGTCATGCCATGGTAGTTTTGGCCGATAGTATGAATCGCTCTGCTCAAGCAGCCATACAAATCGAAGCTTCGAGCCAACAGCAACTGCAAGGAGTGCAGCAAGTTTTAGAAGCAATGAAGAGCGTCGAAGAAGCAAGTAACGATAATCAAAAAGGTGCCAAAGAATTAGAAGAAGCAGTTACTCGCTTGAATGATCTCGGTGGCAACCTAAAGCATCTAACTGAGCGACTCGGCTCGCGCAACTAAGGGATGAGTAATTAAATAAATTATGACGGTCAATATCTCCTCTAACCTGGTCAAAGCAATGCTTGATTGGGTTGAGCTGCAACTTGGCCTGAAAATATCAGAATCGCGTCATAGTGACTTTGAAAAATCTTTGTGTTTAGCTGCTACCGATGCCGGTTGTCAAACACCGGCTGAATTTATTTCAAAGTTCATTCGCGGAAATCCTAGCCAAAAAGAAATAGGAATTCTTTCTACTTATTTGACCATTGGCGAGACTTATTTCTTTCGAGACCCACTGAGCTTCTCTGTTCTCGTAAATAGTGTTTTGCCCGAAGTCGAGCGTCAAAATCCAGAAAAATCAGTTCGTATCTGGAGTGCCGGTTGCTCCACAGGCGAAGAGCCTTATTCTATTGCTATTTCGTTGATTACCAAATTAAACGATTGGACAGTTGATATCCTTGCCTCAGACATCAATCCTCAATCGCTTGAAACGGCTCGCAAAGGGACTTATAGACGCTGGTCGTTCAGAGAAGTACCTACATTTATTCAAAATAGATTTTTCAGTTTAAACTCAGAACACCGCTACAAAATTTCTGACAAAGTAAAAGACCAAGTCAAATTCTTTTACCTGAATCTTGCCCAGCCAGAAGCTGATTTTCCAAGCGAACTAAACGGCACCACAAATCTGGATATTATTTTTTGTCGCAATGTCTTGATTTACTTTAGTCCACAGCAAACCGCCGAAGTGCTCTATCGTTTCTATAGAGCCTTAAAACCAGGCGGTTGGCTATTTTTAGGACCGACTGAAATTCCACATCCCACACCACCTTTCTTTTCTGTTTTAAATTATGACGGTGCTCTGGTTTTGCAAGCAAAAAAATCATCTGCAATCGAGTTCGACCACGCCCAGGTAAACATTACTAAATCGAATTTTTCTCTATTTGGATCTTCTATAGAATCAAAAACATTCGATTCATTGGTCCAACCAGATGATTCCGCTCTGACAGCCTCTTCTACAAGTTGGAGTAGCCTTGCTATTCCCAATGCCAATACCAGTAGTGGTATCACTAATTTTGAAGAAAGTCCTGGCAGTCTTTTTAGTCGGGGCGAATACAAACGAGTAATAGATAGACTCTTTGAAGCCTCCAGACCATCCAATAAAAAAACAACAGAGGAGATGGCTCTGATAGCCAAATCCTATGCCAATCTAGGCAATCTGGATGCTGCTAAAGATTGGTGTGACCAGCTCATTTCTTTAGATGTAGTAAATCCGCGTTGGTACTATCTCAAAGCCACAATAGAGCAAGAGAACACTCAAGACAAGGAAGCTATCCAAGCCCTGCAACAAGCCATTTTTCTTGATCCCGATTTTATAATGGCACACATGGCTTTAGCCAATATTTTTAAACAACACGGAAAAAGCGATGATTCTAGCAGATATTATAAAAATGCCTCAGAATTGCTTGGTGTGAGAGATAGTGATGAACTCGTTCCCGATTCTGATGGACTGACAGTTGGTCAACTTTTAAATATCGTGCGCTCTTTAAGTCCCCAAGGAGGTTCTAAATGAGCGAAAATATCGCACGTGATGACGCTGGACGCAAAGCACTCGAGCGCAATATTCTCAAACATCGTGCAATGCTTCTTGCAAGACCTACCGAAAAGCCTTTTACTCCACCCGGCAAACAGTATGTTGTATTTGAACTGGCCAAAGAAAAATTTGCCTGTGATATTGCATTTAGTGACGAAGTGATTGTAGTAAAATCTATATTGACTATTCCGTGCACTCCGCAATACATCGTTGGAGTCTTGAGCTTGCGCGGCTCTTTAGTAACAGTAATTGATTTACGCTACTTCTTTAATATGCAAGAAAAAACTGTGCTGGGATCAGATCGTGCCCTTGTAATCAAGAATGGAGATTTTCGCGTCGCCTTACTCACAGACGATGTTGTCGGCTTGCAATATATCGCTCACGATGAAATTCAATCGAACAACACAATTTTGTACAGTTTCCCCAAAGAGCACGTATCTGGTATCAACAATGAACGCACCATAATCTTGAATCCCCAATCTTTGTTTAGACGAGAAATACTCGAAGTGAATCAATAAAATAATGAGTGTAGATCTGGAATTTTTGAAAAAATTGCGTGAAGCCTTTCAAATAGAGGCGACAGAGCATCTTGAAGAAGTGTCTGGTTCACTCTTGTCACTTGAAAAAGATCCAGGTCTTGCCCAATCTCAAGCATGTATTGAAAAATTGCTTCGAAATTTTCATAGTTTGAAAGGATCGTCGCGCGCCGTCAACCTGCTCTTAATTGAAAAGGCCTGCCAGGAAGTCGAATCTATCCTTGTTGAGCATAAATCAACAAGTGCTGAATTAAGCGCAGATTTGACAGATGACCTTTACAAACTGGCTTGCGCCATGCTTTCTTGTGTCAATTCCCTAGATTTGGAAAGCGGGAATACAAGCGGAGATAACGAAATTGAGCAAATGCTAGCGGACGCTTTGTCTCGCGCTTCGAACACCACCTCTATAGAACCTAATCCGATATCGGAATACGTTCTAAAAGAGGAGGAAAAGGCAAGCCCGACAGAAAACGATGTCAAAGTCCAGCCCACCCTTGCCAGTTTAAGCACGGGTACCATGCGCGTTTCAGTAGATCGCATGGAAGAAATCGTCAAGCGTCTTGAAGAATTAGTCTATGCAAAGTTAGTTGCCGATCAGCGCTTAACCGATTGTGATGATTTACATTCAATCCTTGGCAAATGGACCAGACAATGGCATCGTATTAGACCAGAAGTGGAAAACGAAGCACAAAAGTCTGGACACAAGCAAAAGAATTACATTCAAGAATTCATAGATCTGCATGATAGTTTCGTAGGCAGACTACAAGAAAAGCTGCTCAATTTAGAAACATCATTTCAGCAAGAAAAGCGCATCACTCACAATCTTGTAGATGGATTATTAGAGAAAAGTCGCGAACTCACTATGACACCATTTTCGGTGCTGCAAGATTTATTCGAGCGAATCGTTAGAGACATATCAAAACAGCAAAAGAAAGAAATCAAATTTACAGTCACAGGCGGCGAGACCGAGATAGATCGCCATATATTAGACGAATTCAAAGAGCCGCTGATACATTTAATTCGAAACAGCATCGATCATGGAATCGAATCTACAAAAGAACGCGAAGAGCGCGGCAAGCCAGCTCAATCACATATTAGAATCAATCTAGCAATGATCGACAGCGGCAAAGTAGAGATCAGTATTCAGGATGATGGTAAAGGCATAGATTTGAGTAAAATCAAGGAGCGTGCCGTAAATTTGCGCATGATGACTGCGGAAAAAGCGGCAGAATCGAGCGAGCAACAATTATATTCGCTTTTATTTAGATCTTCGTTTTCCACCAAAGACGAAGTAAGCGATATATCTGGGCGAGGAATTGGTCTTGCTATTGTCAAAGAAACTATAGAAAAGCTAGGCGGGCAAATTGAAGTAGATTCAAAATTAGGTGAAGGAACCACTTTCAGACTTATAGTACCGGTGAGACGAGCCACTATGTTTGGTGTCACCGCAGTGGTAGACAATCAGACTCTTGTAGTACCAACTTCTGCCATACGCTCTGCCATTCGAGTGCGCGATTGCGATTCGCGCATAGTCCAAGGACGATGGACATTGACATTTGGAGAGCGTCTTGTACCAATGGTATGGCTTGCAGATATCTTGGATTTAGACAACAAAGTTGACCACGAAGAAGCCGTAGCATTAATCTGCGGCAAAGGCGATTATCCTGTAGCGATACTGGTCGAGGAAGTCACTGGCGAACAGGAAGTGGCAGTGAGTCCACTACCCACCCCACTTAGCAGAGTAAGACACATCACTGGTGCCACTCTACTTAAAACTGGCGATTTGGCAGCAGTAATAAACGTAAATGACGTTTTGTCTTCTGCTCATTTGCTTGGTTCAAACCAGGACGCACTTGAAGCAAGACGAGCACGAAAAGCCAAAGCAGGATCTGGTGCGGCCACCAAAAACATACTTGTGACGGACGATTCTATAACATCGCGCGTTCTGCTTAAAAACATTCTAGAATCGAACGACTATCAAGTTGAAGTCGCAAACGACGGAGAAGACGCCTGGCAAAAATTGCATACAAAAAGATTCGACCTACTTATCACAGATGTAGAGATGCCTAAAATGAGCGGCTTTGAATTGACTAAAAAAATTCGAACCGAATCCTCTTTTAGCGACATTCCAATAATCGTCGTGACCTCGCTAGCTTCGCTTGAAGACAGAAAGACCGGAGTTGAAGTGGGGGCGAGCGCTTACTTTGTTAAATCTAATTTTGAAAAATCCAACCTAATTGACATGGTTAAACGGTTGATTTGATATGAGCAAAAGCAAAATCAAAGTACATGTTGTGGAAGATTCATTAGTAGTCCAAAAGCTACTGGTCAATATTTTGGAGTCAGACCCAGACATAAAAGTAGTCGGGGTATCAGAGACGGCTGAACACGCACTTGAATGCATTAAGGCTCTTAAGCCTGACTTAATCACAGTAGACATTCAATTGCCCAAAATGAACGGGCTTGCACTCACCCAAGAAATCATGAGCTGCAACCCTATTCCAATAGTGGTGGTGAGCGGCACGTCCGAGAAAAAAGACGTGGCCAATGCTTTTGATTTAATCGAAGCCGGTGCACTAGCCGCAATAGAAAAACCAGTCGGCTTTGGTCATTCAGATTATCAGAGACTGGCGCAGCATTTTATCTCAACAGTCAAAACAATGTCTGAGGTAAAACTGGTCAAACGCCGCACTCCCTTGATACACAAGAAAGCAAACGAGAATCAATACTCGGCAAGCACAAAAGTCAAATTGCAATACGAAGTGGTAGTAATTGGGGCATCCACAGGCGGACCAACTGTCATTCAGACAGTTTTAAATGACCTTCCAGCCAATTTTCCATTGCCCGTTGTCATCGCCCAGCACATAGCACCTGGCTTTCTTGGCGGGTTAGTACAATGGTTGTCTAAAACCACTGGTAAACATGTGGAAATTGCCATAGAGCACGAGAAACTGAAGCCAGGCACAATATATCTCTGCCCAGATGGACGCCAAACAGGCTTTGCTACACGCCAGACTCTCAAAATAGTTCAATTCAATCATCCGTCCAACCTGGCTCCTTCAGTGTCTTACTTGTTTCAGTCGGCGTCTGAAACATTCGGCAAAAAAACAGTGGCAGTGCTTTTGACCGGAATGGGACAAGACGGCGCAAACGAAATGCGGCTGATAAAAGAAGCCGGTGGC
>CAZSHS010000007.1:130791-146852 GCA_964606665.1 uncultured Candidatus Obscuribacterales bacterium
AAGACGCCGAATCTTCAGTGGTTCACGGCATGCCGGGCGAAGCAATCAAAATAGGCGCAGTGGACAAAGACGCCATATTACCTGCTTGCAAAATAGGCTTAAGACTGAAAGAACTAGTGCAATTTCAAATGGTGCAATAAATATGTCCAAAGACATTCTTCTGGTTGAAGACACGCTTACCCAGGCGATGCTGTTTCAGCATCTGCTTGAAAAAAACGGACAATCAGTCAAGCTTGCGCGCTCCGGAGCAAAAGCACTTGAGCTTCTAGAAAAGCTGAATCACTTAAATGAATTGCCAGCGCTTATTTTGACTGATATCAATATGCCAGAAATGGATGGATACCAACTTTGTCGTGCCCTCAAAGCCAATTCTGCTTACAGTCATATTCAAGTAGTACTTTTCGCGCAAGCAACATCTCCCGATGAAATCGCCGAGATCCTCAATTGTGGGGCGGACAACATCGTTTTGAAAAAATGGAATGAACAAAAGCTCGTCAGTAAGCTCAAGCTACTTGTCAATGAAGCCCCAGAAAACAAGATTAGCGGCGAAAACAACAAATTAGAGCTTGGTGCTCGAATAAACGGCAAGGAACTGGATATAAGCTTCGAACCCAGGAAAGCTCTTGCCATCATGTCCTCTTTATATGAGTTTTTATGTACCGACTAGTCATGTTTTTTGCTCGGCGGTGAAGCATCTTGGCTAACGGGGTACAAATTTACTAAGCGTTGGAGCTTTTTTCTCACATTGCCCTCTGAAAAGGACGGACTCGCACATGGCAAATGAATGGAACACACACCTGGACTCGCTTAAAGACAGGTTGTCCGAATTAAACGAGACAATCGATGTTATAAAAAACAAGGTAGAAAAGCGACCGGGTCTGGATGCAGCCACTCAAGGCATTCAGGGACTAATATCAAACACTTCGGACAAGTCACTTGCTCAATATCCAGTGGTTTTAAGCAACGTTCTGTCTGATTCGGCAATTGGAGCGATTATGCTCAATTCCGAAGGCAAATTTATGATGTTCAACTTCACCGCTCAACGCATCTTGGGTATCGCTTATGTAAGTCGCATGAGTGGGGCCGCAGACATGGAGCGCCAAGAAGAACCGGTAAGCTTTTTGCGAGCCGACGACTCGCATTTTGAGGAGCGCGAATTACCATGGAAGCAAGTACTTGAAGGCTTTCAGGTCAATAATTTCCGTCTAAAAGTGAAGAAAGACGCTATCAATGATGTGCGCTGGATCAATATTTCGGCTACTCCATTTACTGATGTCAATCAAGCAGTCTGTGGTGGCATAGTATTTTTATTCGATTTTACAGACGAAGTAAATCTGGAAACATCAATCAATTCACTTTGCGGTGTCATCGCTGGACAAATCTCGCAAGTGGGTAATTCTCAACGCGAATTGGAACAACTGGCAAATCAGTTAGCCCAAACTGGAATCCAAAAAATACTACTGGAAAAGGGCATACACAGTCCTGAAGCAAGAGCCCCTGAACCAATTGCGGTGGCACCGGTGCCAGACCTTTCGCAAAGAGCCCGCTTCCAGCCTGAAGCATTGAGGGAGGCGGTGGAAGAGCGAAAAAAGTCTGAGGAGACCCCTGATGCTTTAATAAACAATTTGGCTGAAACGGTTCAAGAGCCTGAACAAGCCAAAGCTCAGGAGTCTCAAACTCACGCTCCAATTGAACAAGATCTCAACGACGACGATATTGCACCGTGGCCCGATGACGCAGACGCAGAAGACTTCAATCGTCCTCTCTGGGAAGAGTATGGAAAAGGCGAAGAAGAATCGGCCCAAGCTTGGACCAAAAATCTCGATGCCGTAGTATCCGAAGTCATTCAGCAAGAGACCGGAGCTGTCGTAGCTGACGTAGATGAAGATCTTGAAGTTGATGACGAAGATGAAGACGACCTTTTTGAAGTTCATCACGAAATAGAAGATGAACACCATGTTGAAGTGGTTCAACAAAGAGAAGAAGTTGCTGAAATTGAAGAAGCAGAAGAGGTTGATGAATCTGAAACTGAAACTGAATCTGAAGTAGAAGAAATAGAAGAAGTACAAGAAGTACAAGAAATACAAGAAATAGAAGAAATAGAAGACGTAGAAGAATTTGAAGATCTTCAACCAATCGATTCAAATGAAGCAGGAGGCGAAAATCACGAATTCAATGAACTGGAAGAAGTTGAAGCAACTGAAACTGTTGAAGAATCGTTAGAAACGCCAACTTACCAAGAAAGCCAAGAAGTAGAATCTTTCGACGAGCAAGAAGTTGAAGGCTTCCCTAACATGGAAACTATTGATGAAGCTATAGCGGATGCTAATGCCGCCACCGAATCTGGTGCAGATCAAATCCCAGAAAGTGAGTTCGATGAGTTTGAACCGATTGATCAAATTTTGTCATTCGATGAAAAACCGCAGCCAGTCGAAGAGGCAACTCACATTTCTGAATCGTTCGAACCATCTGGAATCTTCCAGTCAGAACAATTCATACAGCCTCCTCCCGCCCCTCTTCCGGCTCCTGAAACTCCTGCCCTTATGCAAGAAGCAATGCAAGCTCAGGAAGCACCATTGCAAGAAACGCCCATGCAAGAAACACCAGTTGAAGACTTCTCTAACATTGGCAGCTTGGTGCAGAAGCCGACCTTAAAAGACACCTTGCTTGGTGGCAAGAAAAAACGCAGTACAAGCGCTTCGATGCACAGAATTAAAGCGATGAGTGGTGTCACCGAACTTAGTGATGACGAAGAATCCGGCGAGCAAACAGTTGTAGATTACGGTGAAGATGGCGACAGCGACTTGAACATAAAGAAAGTTCTAGTTGTAGATGATATTCCTGTCAATCAAAAATTGCTATTGCTCCACTTGAGACGTCTTGGTTATGATGCTGATGTCGCTTCAAATGGACAAGAAGCACTCGATGCATTAGCGGCCAAGGAATACGAGCTCATTTTGATGGACTGCGACATGCCTGTAATGAACGGCTTTGAAGCCGCAGCAAGAATCCGCAGCAACGAATCGTATTCACACACTCGCATTCCTATTATTGCTCTTACATCTTACGACCGCGAAGGCGATCGCGAACGTTGTATCGCTGCTGGCATGGACGACTACATCACCAAGGGCGCAAGCAGAAAAGAACTGAAAGAAGCAATTAAGCGCTCAGTTGTCTCTGCACGCGAAAAAGGCCAGGTTCAATCTGGCGAATTCAACCTGGATGATATTCAGGCAGATATCGCTCCGCTTGACATTAAAGCAATGCTCAAACTCTATGGCAAAGAAGAAGTGGAAGAAATCAGCCGACTCTTCTTGAGCAACATGGGCACATATATCGAGTGCATGCAACTAGCTATAGACGAAAAAGACGCCGACTCGGTAGTGCATTTCGCCAATGCGGTCAAAGGTCCTTGCGCTGCCCTTGGTATGAAGCTCATGACTAGATTGACCACTGATATCATTTCCTACTCCGAAGCCAAAGACTGGACCCAGGTGCGCGTGAAGTATATGCGTCTCAAAGCAGTCTTTGTGCAAACGAGAGAAGAATTGAAAAAAGTCTGCCCCGACGACTCTCTACTGGCTAAATAATGATGAATTCACAATCACAAGCACATGTCGAAATAGAGAAACTAGAAGAAGAGTTTGATGTCGAAACGGCAAAAGAGCTTGCAGCGGCCTTCTTAGAAGATACCAATGACATCGTGACAAAAATCTCAAATGCACTGCTATCAGGCGATCTGGAGGCTTGTCGCAAACATACTCATATGTTAAAAGGTTGTTGTCGCGTGATAATGGCGAATAAATGTGAAAAAATAGCATCTGACATTGAGGTTTTAGTATCAACTGGTAAAGTCGACGATGCCAAGATCCGACTCCCTGAACTGAGTCAAGCCTTCGCTGAAACTGAGGAGTTTTTGGGGCACTATCTGGAATGAATTTTGTAGAGTTGTCGGCGTTGGTTCTAAGTATAGTATCGGTCAGTGTGGCAGTGGTATTGTACGTAGTATCAACCAAGCGCAACCAACGAACGTACGAAGAAATAAGCAAGATGCGCCAGGATTTGTTGAAAAACCTGGAAACCATTCAACAGGAATTATCTAAGAAAGTCGGTGCCACCACTTTCCATCAATTGGCATCGCTTACCGACTTGTTGAAAGAAACCCAAGAGGAAGTGAACAAAAAATTTGAGACTATAACAGACGAGCACAAGCAGTCACAAAAGTCGCTACCTCAGCAGGCACCACCACAACAGTTTCAACCGAATCCACAACCTGTTCAAGAAATTAGAAGTGATTTTGCCCCCAATCTACCTGGCTTGAGTTCATCCGATGCCCTACCTGTAATTCCAACAGATGAATTCACATCGGCAGTGAGACTGATTTGCAATCCATCAGGAAGTGCAGGAAGAACACGGGGTCAAGCTAAAGTCATCATTGCTATTTCCAAAGAAGAAACATTAGAAGGGCGTGAGCGAATTTCGCAAAGTTTCTTGCAAAAAGCAGAAGCAGAGTTTGGAGATAATATTGAAGATTATTTCAATATGCTTGATGAGCTAACAGACGATCTTCTTGAACACAAATTATTGGAAGAAGCATGTCCATATGTACTCAGAGCGTTTAAGCTGACACTGCACAATCCACAGTCGGATCCGTTTAGACGGATGCTGGGAAGAATTAAATCGCTTGCTGAGCAATTAGTCGAAATCAAAAAGTTCGATGCCGCAGACGAATTGTATCAACAATCGCTTGCTTCAATGGAAAAATTGAAAGACCCGCCCAAGAAAGCGATTATTGGCTTACTTAGAAAAACCGGCACTCTTTGTGCTCAAATAGAAGACTACGAAAAATCAGAAGCGGCACTTCGCAGAGCCTTGCGCATAACCGAAGTCTTGTTTGGTGAAGAACACCCCGAAACTTTGAACCTGCTCATGCAGCTTGGTCACTTGATTCGCAAAGCTGGACACTTCGAGGAGACTGAACGCCTTTATAAGCGCGTGCTTGAGATAAGATATAAGATTCTTGGAAGTGAACATCCAGACATTGTCGAATCATTAATGGAGCTTGCTAAACTTTCGTCGTTGCAAAATAACAAAGTGGAAAGCGAAATCTATCGCGAAAGCGCAATCGAAACAGCCAAAGCCATCTATGGTGAAGACTCGCCAAACGTAAGCGAGTTAGTCAAAGCTTTTAACGAAACACCAAGACAAGCTTCTTTCTAACAAGATTTGAGTCTAGCTTACAGCATGGTGACGCAAGCTGGTCTCCGGCACTAACTTAGTAAGCGTCATCTAAATGATGTTAGATTTTTCGCTGTCAGAAATAGGACCATGCTTGGAGAATTTAGCTAGAGCAAAAGCAAACGCCAGAGTCAAAATCAAAACAAGTATCACAGGCGCAATCGAATAACTGCCCTTTAAACTTGTTGCGAAAAAGTAGACAAAATACAAATTTATAACTGCGTACAAGCCAAGCATCAGTCGCTTAAACTGCGGCTCAATAGACTTTGGCAGTTGATCGCTCTGAGTAATTAACGCAGCAATGACAAAACTACAAAGATCGTAGTACAGAAAATGAGGTAACACCAATGGCAGTACCATTACAGATAGAATTAGTATCAGAGGCAGGCTTCGCTCTTTTCCAAACTTATTGAGCAACTTGGTGCAAGCTATCAAAGTAATGACTCCAAGCAAGGCGGCAAGAGAATAAAGCACTATTTTAGCCACTCCAGTCTGTTCAGTCGGCAAAAGCTGGAGCACCACAGATGGTATTGAGACCGCAAGGTAGTGTGGATAGTTGTAGGCAGGGTTTGTAAAAATAGTATCGCTAAATTTTAGACTTTGATACCAGTGCATAAGGGCGTGCGGTCCCAGAGCAAAGACAGTCAACAAAGTCATTAAAAGAGAGCCAGAGGCAAAACCAAAAGGCAAATGCCAGCGTTTCGTTAGAGTATAGCAACCAACAAATAAAAGAGCTGCCGGCAAAAATTGCGGCTTCAAAAATAAAAGCGCCCACGCAAAACCGGCGATAAAATCCTTTCCTTTCATCAAGAAAAAATATCCCAGACACAAAGGCAGCATTCCAAGAGGAATGCTCAAATGCCCAATCAGGATTTGTTGAATGACTGGGGCGAAAAGTGCCACCCAGCTTAAAAGTTTGGTCTTGGACAAAACATTTTTACTTGACTCCAATGGCACAAGTAGCGCAATACAAGCTAGTGCAGAAACAACGACGAGGCTCTGCCACAAAGCTAATGCCAATACTGGATTCAAAAGACCAAACGGTGCAAAAATAATGGCAGTAAGCGGACTATACATGTAAATGGCTACATTTCGCGCTGGCAGCTTTTCGAGCAATTGGTGGGCATAATTATCAAACGGAGTATGTATGAGCGATGTCGCTTGCAGGGGCGGATAAATGTCCTGAAACTGCCCATGCGCAATCATATTGCCCACGACATAAAATGTCATGGAGAAGTCGCTGGCTTGCATAATTTCCTGGTATCTTAAGCCTATAATAATTGGCACTACAAGCATGAATACCGATAGTATCGCCGCCAACTTATACTGTAGAGGAATTCGATCCTTGTCCATGTCTTCCAAGTGAATTGACCTATGAGCGATTATCGCAGAATTTCAGTTATTATTCCTGCTTTTCAAGAATCGGGCAGAATCGGTGGCACCATCACGGCTTGGTCAAGCTATTTAAACGAAAACCATCCTCACTCAGAAATTATTCTTGTTTGTGACGGTTGCACAGACAATACAGCAGAAGTGGCAAGAAACAGTCTGGAAGCCTCTTCAAACTGTAAGCTTGAAGTTATTGAATTAAAAATCAATCAAGGCAAAGGAAAGGCAGTTCAAACAGGCATCCTAAAAGCAACTCAAGATCTCGTAGTTTATACAGACTCCGATTTATCGTATTTGCCAAATATCTTGAATCAATTTATCAAAGCAATTGAAGAAGGTGCAGACATCGCCATCGCTCAAAGATCCAAAGACGAAAAATATCCTGGTTTTGGTCGTAGATTAATTGCGTCTATCTCAAGATTTGTCATTGGTAATTTCGTCCTACCGGGCGTTCGAGATACGCAAGCTGGATTCAAACTATTCAAACGCAAAGTGGCAGTTGATGTTTTCAAAAAAATGACCATCAATCGCTTTTTATTTGATTTAGAAATTCTGACTATAGCCAATATCAAAAAATACAAAATAGAAAAAATCTATGTTGACTGGCAAGATCGCCCCGGATCTACTGTGCGCATTTATCTAGATACCATGCGGTCTGGTCGCGATTTGCTCTTAATAATGATGCGAAAATTAGCTGGCAAATATCGCTAATGAATATCAAACCAAAACTAAAATCTGTAATCGACTGTCTTGTATTCTTCATTTTTATGTCGATCACCTATGTGGCCATTGGGTATTTCACCCACTGGTTTGTACCGATTAGAAAGCTCAATGAGTCTACATTTTACATAGTTTTCGAATTTATTCTTTTTGCCTCGATAGCAGTTTCTATTGCAGGTACTCAATATTTTTTGATACCACTTCAAAAAATATTTGGCACAACCAAAGAGAACAATGTACTAATGCAATCTTTTGCATCAAATAAATGGGGTCCCGACCTATTACTTGGATTTAGCATTGGAGCTGTTTTCATGACGGTGACTATGGCTCTTGCTTACCTGGGCGGAGGTTATGTTCCAGAACCACATATCAATCTCAGCATCAATTTAGGTGTGGCATTAATATTTTTCCTATTTGTCGCAATGGCAGAAGAGCTTATTTTTAGAGGATTCATCTTTCAAACTTGCGAAAAAGGTTTTGGTACCAAATGGTCCATTGCGATAACGTCATTGCTTTTTGGATATTTCCATATGCTCAATAAGTTAGACGGCATTGCTGAAGACTACAAACCGCTTGCATGTCTATTTCTGGCTATTGAAGCTGGTTTTCTACTCAATGCCGCATTTTTAATTCAACGGTCGCTCTGGATTCCCATTGGAATTCACTGGTCCTGGAATTTATTCGAGACTTCAATTTTTGGCGCCAAAGAAGGACAAATTCATTTCTTGCCATCACTTTTTACTGGACACTATCAACCCGGATTATTCTTGCCTGGATTTCCAATGGGTATGGAGTCAAGTTATATTACTGTCGTGACTGGCTTAATAACTGGTTTTATACTAATGCGCTTTGCTAAATCTAACAACAATTTGCATGTGCCTGAAAACAAAAAGGGCCAACCCTAAGTAAAACATGCCGTAATACTTACGCTCAGCTTTTTTGAAAAAAGGCTCTCTCAATCAAAAAGCGAAAAATTAGTCTTTCTTCGCGGGATCAAATTTCAAAGACGCTGAGTTGATGCAATATCTCAGATTTGTCGGCTTGGGACCGTCTTCGAAAACATGACCTAAGTGGGCATCGCACTTGGTGCAAATAACTTCTACTCGACGCATACCATGCGACTTATCTTCGACTTCACCAACGTTATCGTCTTTAGTTGGTTTATAAAAACTGGGCCAGCCCGTGCCAGAATCAAATTTATGTTTTGAATCAAACAACTCTGCACCACAACAAATACACTTATAGACACCCTCTTCGTGATGATTATAATATTTACCAGTGAAAGCCATCTCGGTGCCTTTCTCGCGAGCGATTCTATATTCTTCGGGAGTAAGACAAGTCTGCCATTCCTCTTTGGATTTTTGTGTTTTATTGTCTTGAGACATTTTTGCTCCCGCCTTGTTTTCTGTTTTCTGAATTTTTGATACTTGTTTTTCTTTGGCACTACAGCCACTAGCCAGCATGATGAAAGCAACTAAAGGCACAGCGAACTTTTCAGTTTTCATCTTCTTTGCTCATCCATTTTGAATTCGCCTACTCTAACGTCAATCGGCACCAACTTCCCGGCTCGCAGAACAAGAAAAGTCATTCGATCTTGAGGCTTATGACCTTTAATCAAGTCTTTTACTTCTTGAGCAGAATTCACTTCTTTTCCGTCAATTTTTTGAATAACGTCTGCCAAAGCCACGTTGCTTTGTTCGGCAGGGCTATCTGGTACAACCTGAATAACAACAACACCACGAGTATTTTTGGGCAAGCCCATGGCACGCGCAAGATCATCGCTTATGTCTTGCATTCCCAGCCCCACCCAAGGGTGAAGAACTTTCTGTCCTGCAATCAACTGATCAGAAACTTCTTTAAAAACATCCACCGGAATAGCGAAACACATATTTTGAGCAAATCGTGGATTGAAAATCAATTCGTTCATTCCCACAACTTCTCCATGAATATTAATAAGCGGACCGCCTGAGTTACCCTGGTTTATAGCAGCATCGGTTTGAATCAACTGAACACGACTGCCTTCATTAACTAAATTGCGATTAACGCCGCTAATAATCCCCATGGTCACGGTATGGTCGATGCCCATGGGACTTCCGATGGCAATCACCCAGTCTCCTGGGCGAAGCGTTTTACTCACACCCAGTTTAGCTACAGGTAAATCACTTGCTTCAATCTTAACCGCCGCTAAATCGGTATAGGCGTCTTTACCAACCACTTTGCCTTTGAACTGACGCTTGTCATTCAACGTAACTAGAATTTCGCTGGCATCTCCCACCACATGATAATTTGTCAGAATATATCCATTACTTTTAACGATAATCCCAGAACCTACGCCCTCTTGAGGCGGCATCTCAATACCCATCATTTGGAGCATGGGATGGACTTGTGCGTTTGTCCTTACATTTATATTGACCACGCTTTTGGACGCTTCTTCAGCGATATCGGCAATTGTGTTCTCAGCCATGGACAAGAAGGCGCCATTTCCACCCGAAGAGGTGGTCCGTGTTGTTGTGCTAGTGGTAGTGTTTTGAGCCGTTTTGTTGGGCATTCGCTGGATGACGTCATATCCCACCAGGATTACAAGAGCACCAAGCAGGCACCCTAGCACCATGGACATAAAGTCGATTTTTCCCGATTTGCGATTTCTGGACATTCTAATAATCTCCCACCAATATTATTATTTAAGTCCCTGGCAACTGTAATGTGCCCGTACCTAATCATTTATTCAGGATTTATTACGAGCGTGTTATCATTTCAGGCGTCTTTGAGGCAAAAATTGGATGATTGTTCAAAATCTTGGTCAAATTAAAACCATGGAGCTGCCCGACAGTTGGCAGTCTCAGGACAATGGTCGCCCAATGTCTCCTGGTATGAGCTGGGAGGTCAACTATGTTTCCTCCGCCTCACCTAATACTCGCATTGTGTTTAAGGGTCGAGGTATGCCTATCGATAATGCCTCGCGTCAAATTCTTCGATATGTACTGAAAGAAAAACATGGCCAAGAGTTGTCGAGCGATGAAATAGTGGCACTACATACAGTGATGGGTGTTGCCACCACCGGTGATAACCAATACACAAATCAGCATGAAAAAGGAAGTATTGAAGGACCTGCTTTCTTCCTCAATAAGATTTCTGTGGAGAAGCTTGGACCCAAGCCAGTCTTGCGCGTTGAAGGACAATTCTCAAACGACTATTTTTACGATGGAATTGTTTATCCCGCAGGCGTTGCTGGTCAAATAATCGAAGAACTTTATTTGCAGTCTCTCGATACAGACGATTTTATAAACTCGCGCGAAGTCTTTGATGCCTCGCTCGAAAGTATAGCCTGGCGCCTATAACCATCTAAATCAGATCAACTTCCAGATGCGGCAAAGCTTCAATCACTCTGTCCACGTCTTCTGGATTGATCCAGCCATTACTCAAAGTTACTCTGCGTAATTGTTGCATTTCAGAAAGCGAAATCAGATCTTTATAAGCGACGTTGCAGCCGCTGATGTTCAAATAATTTAGGCGAGTAAGTTCAGGCAAAATCTTGAGCGTCTTCCACGATATTTTAGTATTGGATAAATCCAGATTGCGTAAACCTTTTAACTCAGTCAAATGAACCGTGGTGGTGTCATCTACATATGTATTTGCCAGACGCAATTCGTGCAGATTTTGCAAACTGTTCAAGAACATCAAGCCTGTACCTGTCACTTCGGTGCTTTCAATATCGAGCACTTCTAAATTTACTAGCCGACTCAGATTCTCAAGTCCGTTGTCGGACAAGAGTGAAAAAGCTAGGCGCAGTGTGCGCATTTCATGAAGACCACGAATGTGAATCAGACCAGCATTACCTACACTACTATTTGATAGATTGAGCCAGCGCAACGAAGTCATCAATCGCAAACACGCAAGTCCACGATTATGAAAGCGAGTGCAGTTTTCTAGATTGAGCGATTCTAGCCTAGTTAAGTTAGACAAGGAGGTTAGCCCCTGGTCTGTCACTTGCGTATTAGCCAAATTAAGATTGCGTAATTGAGAAAGCTTGCTCAATTGAATCAAGCCTTCATCCGTCACTTTGGTACCAGCAAGGCTTAAATTACTTAACTTTTGATTATTACTCAAATAACCAAGGGTGGTATCAGAAATAGTGGAGCGAGAAAAATCAAGCGAACGCAACTCGGTGAAGTGCTTCACATGCTCCATGCCTTGATCAGATACTCTGCCTAGTCTAAGACCAGTTAGTTTGGTCATTCTTTGTAAGGGAACAAGATCTTTGTCTTCTAATTTTTGCGGGAAATCGATTACACGCAAGTCTTCAAGCGAACTCAAATATGGCAGTGCATCATTGGTAAAATTGCCACTCGAAAGCGAGATGGCAACTAAATGCTTCAAGTTCTTTAATTGTCCAAGACCAGAATTAGTGATACCACTTGATGCCAAGTCAAGTTTTTTCAAATTTTTCAGTTTGGCTATGGATTTAACCGTCTTATTCGATAAGCCACTATTGCCATGCAAACTCAAAGCTTCAATCGATGTGAGGGTCTTTAGACCTTTCAAGTCTTTGTCTTGCAAATGCGGATTACTCGACAAGTCACAAAATGAAATTGAGTCAAGCCCATCTAAAACAATTGAGGGTCCAGAGAATCTGAGACTTAGGTCTTTCAAATTGCGACATTACACTATTTGCAAGGGCGAATCATTCTCACTTGTCGCGCTTATGGTCAGTCTTTCCAAATTAGGTAAATTAGCCAAAAGCTTGCTGTAATCGCTTTCGATTTCAACTGTGCGAATAGTCAACTCGCGCAGTTCACTCAGATAAGAGATTGACTCAAATATAGAATCCTTAATTTGGTCAGCACCAAGAAACAAACGCTTAAGCTTTGAAAGTCCGGATATAACGGCTAACCCTTGCTCAGTTATATGATTAGTACGTATTACAAGGCTTTCTAAATTGGCAAAATTAGCTAATACACCAAGCCCTTCGTCGTCAATTCGAGCGAGCACCACATATAGTTCGGTGAGATTACTGGGCTCGTTTAATTGCTCTAGAATGGCATTCGAGATTGAATCCCCTTCAAGCAACAACTGACGCAAATGAGACAATCGACAAATGCCAGAAAGAGCTTCGGGATCGATAAGACAATGCGATATTCTGATTTCTCTAATAGATTTGTTTTCAGCTAACGACTCAAATATGCCAGATCCAAGCTCACATGCTGTTAATTGCAAACTGCGCAAGTGAGGCAAGTTAGCAATAAAATTGAAACTCTGCGCATTTAACTGCGCCCCTGCCAGACGCAATTCTCGAAGGCCACTTAGATGCGCAAAAGCGTTCCAGTCATCATCTTCGATGACCGAACCCATAAAATCGATAGATTGCAAATCATCAGGATTGAAACGACTAAAGTGCTTGAGCGCCTCAACACCGTCCACTTCGAGCCGGACAAATGCACGCCTCGATAAAGGAATTTGTCCTTGTGCTTCACATAGTTCGCTCCAAACACGCTCAGTCTGCGGGTTGACCGACGCCACCCAGATTTTGCCAAGCGAAGTATCTTCGGGACAATTAATCACACGCTTTGAGCGCCAAACAATTTGACAACGCTCGAGTGCTTTTCTGAGTATCTCAGCGCCCACAGGCGTGATGCGTGTTCCATCCAAATGCAGTTTGCGCAGCCTAGTCAGATTTTTTAGATACTCGACTCCTTCATCGGTCACAACCGTGCCGCCAATATCTAAAGTCTGCAAATTCTCAAGATTAATCAAATAAATCAGCCCGCGGTCAGTGATAGGACTTTGAGGCAAACTCAAATATTTAAGATCCTTCAATCTTTGAATATGCGAAAGTTCGAGGTCATTGACCGGACGATGTCTGAAATCAAGAGACACGAGCCCGCAATTTTGTAATGCAACCAGGTGCGAAACGTCAGCGAAACTCTCGACAATTAGATGTAAACGCCCTTTGTAAGAGCGCGGAATCTCGACTATTCCCTTGGCGTCCCCAAGCTTATTCTCCCACCATGACACCCCGTCCTGGGCAGATGTTATGAGATAAAACGAGCCAAGTGACTCGTTTTCGGGGAACCTAACAGTGAAAACGTCTTGAGACTCGTGAGCCTCTTGTGATGCGTGGGACTGGTTGTAATTGCTGGTTTCCATGATGTGTTTATGAAAGCCTTAAGAGTCATTAGTTTAAGTCATTATTGGGATAAAATTAGCATCCGTATAAAGAAAATCCACCAATCGCAATGCGAGGGAGTTCAAGCTATGCAAACGGCACCGCAAATGGAAAGCAGGACCAAACAGTTATCTAAACTGGGGCAGTCGATATGGCTGGACTTCATAAGCCGCAGTTTTTTAAACGAAGGCAAGCTTAAAGGGCTGGTCGAACAAGACGGTCTGCGCGGTGTGACCTCGAACCCATCTATTTTTGAAGGCGCCATTGCCAAAGGTTCTGAATATCTTGAAGAGATGAAGTCTCTTGTTGGCGAGAAACACAGCGCCATGGACATTTATGAAAAACTGGCTGTCAAAGACATTCAAGCCGCTTGCGACGCCCTGAGATTGGTATACGACGAAACTCTTGGTCGCGACGGTTATGTCAGTATGGAAGTTTCACCGTACCTGGCCCACAATACTCAAGGCACGATTGACGAGGCAAAGCGCCTCTGGGCCTGGGTCGACCGTCCAAATCTGATGGTCAAAATCCCTGCCACTCACGAAGGCTTGACTGCTATTCGCGCTGTAATTGCCGAAGGCATCAACGTCAACGTCACTCTTTTATTTGCTCAAGACATGTATAAGGAAGTCGCTTTTGCCTATATGGCAGGACTTGAAGACTATGTCAAAAAACACGGCGCATCTGCCAATGTAGGCAGTATCGCAAGTGTAGCCAGCTTCTTTGTAAGCCGTATTGATGCCAACATCGATGCCAAGCTACAAAAAATGATCGACAATCCAGAAACAAGCGAAGTAGACAGAAAGCTAGCTAAAAATTTGCTTGGCAAAATCGCAATTGCCAACGCCAAAATGGCTTATCAAGACTATCGCGAAATTTATACAAGCGAGCGCTGGAAAGCATTGCTCAAAGCAAGTGCTCGTCCACAGCGTCTGCTCTGGGCTTCAACCAGCACCAAGAACAAAGCTTATCCCGATTGCTTGTATGTAGACGAGCTTATCGGCAACGAAACTGTAAACACACTTCCCATGCCGACTCTTGAAGCTTTCCGCGATCATGGCAAACCAGTTGAAACACTTGAAAAAGATATCGAAGGCGCAAGAGAACAACTCGAAACATTAGAGCGCCTGGGCATTTCACTTGATGAAATAACCGCGACATTGCTTGATGAAGGCGTCAAATCATTCGCCACCTCTTTCACCAAATTGCTTTCAGCCGTCGAAACTCATCGCAGAGCCGCTCGTAAATTGGCTACAGTTTCAGTCAATCTTCCTGAAGCACTCAAAGCTTCAGTTGATAAATACACCCAAGAGTGGGTCAAAGAAAAGAAAGTAGAAAAGCTCTGGGCCAAAGACGCATCACTCTGGTCTGGTACAGACGAAGCTCAATGGCTTGAATGGCTCACAATAGTGCAAGAAGAGTTAGATGATTCTGCCACCTACGAAAAATTGATGGCAGACAAATCGACTAAATTCGAATATGTCGTATTGCTTGGAATGGGCGGCTCAAGCCTTTGTCCAGAAGTAATGTCGCATACATTCTGCACACCAGCCAAAGAAGGTTTCCCTAAACTATTGGTGCTCGATTCGACTAATCCACAAAGAATTGCCGACATCGATAATCAGATTGAAGTTGCCAAAACTCTATTTGTGGTGGCAAGCAAATCTGGCAGCACGCTTGAGCCAAATGTGATGGCAGCTCACTATACAGAGAAAGTGGAAAAAGAAGTTGGCGGCGACGCTGGCAAGCACTTTATCGCAATTACAGATCCAGGCTCATCGCTTGAAAAATTAGCTCAAGAAAAATCTTACCGCCATATTTTTTACGGCAAAAAAGCAATCGGCGGACGCTATTCTGCACTCTCCAAATTTGGCATGGTTCCTGCCACTTTGGCAGGTGTAGATACCAAAGCGTTTCTTGAATCTGCCCAAGAAATGGTTGATACATGCAATATCTTCACTCCAGAGGCCGAAAACCCAGGACTGACACTAGGTATCATCCTTGGTGCCTGCCAAAGAGCTGGTCGCGATAAATTGACTATTGCCACAAGCAAATCTTTGAGCAGTGTTGGCAACTGGATCGAGCAATTAATTGCTGAATCTCTTGGCAAAAGCAATGTTTCGATTATTCCAATCGTAAACGAATCGCCGCTTCAAGCCTCTGCCTATCAGCAAGATAGACTATTCGTCACTATCACTCTTGCAAGCGACAAAGAAGCGTCAATCTCTGATGCACTAATCAAAGAGTTAGTTGCCGCCGGTCAACCAGTTGTTCAAATCAAAATGAATGACAAAATGGATCTGGGACAAGAATTCTTCAGATGGGAAATCGCAACAGCGGTTGCAGGCTCTATCATGGGTATCAACACTTTCAATCAGCCCGATGTCGAATCGGCTAAAATAGCCACTCGCGCATTGACTAAAGCATTTGAAGAAAAAGGTCGCTTCGACTATTACACACCTTTCTGGGGTGGTGATGCCAAACTCGACATGCTTGGGGCCTATTCTGACAAGAAGAATGAAGAAGCGATTAAATCCAAAGTGACTGGCGA
>CAZSHS010000008.1:0-123808 GCA_964606665.1 uncultured Candidatus Obscuribacterales bacterium
GCAAGGCCGCTGCTTTGCAGCGCACCTTCAAGTTTCAAACCACCGCGAGACACATTCTCGTCACCATCTGGAATAGCCAGAGTCCTGACCGAACTCGAATTTATCGGACTTGGTGCCAAGGAACTAGATATGGTATCAAGCCGCTATTTATCGGTCACCAAATCTGATGTAGATAAATCGCTCAAGAAGTACCTCCATCCCGATAAATTGACGTGTGTCATAGCCGGTACTCTCAAGTAAAATTTCGCTTGGCAAGCCGAACTGAAAGTGGTATCGCTCTGGTATCACGGGCGAAACTATGTACTTTGCACGAAAAGTTAGCTACTATTCATCTGGAGATTAAACTGTCCAGTAATAGAGAGAGCAACAATCATGGAATACATTCAAGGCGCCGCCGCCCATAACTTCGCTCCTGTTGGGGCTGAGCAAGAAGAAGCTCGGATGGAAGTGGATAACTTGCTCAACAGTTTGCTCGATTCAGTATTCGATCCGGCAGAAGCCGAAGTTAAAGAAGCAGTTCAACAAGAAATGCGTCCTCGCGTTTTTAAACGTCACTCGCAAGTTAGTATAAACAACCCCAACAGAATGAAAGAATCTGCAGGTGGTGGCAAACTGGTGCCTTTGTTTGAAAAGGGCAACAGCGCATCAATGCAAAAGCCAAGCATTTTTGGTCCAGACGATGACGAAGAAATGCTTCTAAAGTTCGAGATGCGCACCAAGTTGCTTGAAGCTCAGCTTGATAGCCGCAACAGAGAGTTGCGTCTGACTGTTGAGCGAATGAGAATTCTTGAGCTTGCTTTAGTCGAAAAAGATGAACAGATGGAGATTATTCCAGAACTGATGGCTCGTTGCGTCCAGGCAACACAGTACGAGGAAGAGCTTGTACAATTAAAAGATAGCCTGGAGTGTTTGTCAGAGGAATTGACCATGACCACCGCCAGGATGGAAGATCTTAAATCTCACTGGCTTGGTAGGTTCAGTCTCTGGATATGCGAGCAAAAATAAGCCTGATTTTTTTTAGCGGCTCGATTCTTTTACTTAGCCAGAATATTTTTGCTTGGGCGCAAAGCGAAGAACCTTCGGTTCTTACTCGTTTTGGTGCGTTAAAAGCCAATTCGGCATTGAATCATACTTTGTGGTATCAATTAGACCAGAAAGCACGCAAAGCTTTGAGCGATGGAGATATCGCTCAAGCAGAGCAACTTTGGAAGGAAGCGTGCGCATCGGCTGAGTCTACCAATAATGTTTACCCGGGGGTGGTCAATTGTTTGATTGGACTGTCTCGTTTGTATCACGACAAAAATAATTACGGCGAATCAGATCGCGTATATGAGCTTGCTATGCGCAATATGGAAGGTCTAGTTGGACGCAGTGCACCGGAATATGCCAAACAATTGCCAGATTTAGCCTGGCTCTATTTGAAACATCAAAAGCCAGATAAAGCTGAGTATATTTTGAAACAGGCAGCAAAAACTTATGAAAGCGCATACGGCTCTAAAAGTAGTCAATACATGGAGAGCCTGAAAGAATATGCCAATTTTTTGAATAATCAAAATCGCAACAATGAAGCCTCATTGCTCGAATTGCAAATCAAGAAAATAGAAGAGCATATAAGTGAATCCAAAAACAATACGCAGTCTGACATACAAATAGATCAATCAGGACAAAGCGATGGAAACTAGCCAACGCAACAAAATCTATCTCGAACTCTTTTTATTGAGTTTCGCCTCTCTTTTCTTTGAATTGCTTGTTATACGCTGGATGTCGGCGGACATTCGAGCTTTCACTGTACTTAAGAGCTTTCCTCTTGCTGCTTGTTATATTGGGGTGGGGCTTGGATTTGCTCAAACTAGCGACAAGTATTTTAAATATGCGCCATTTTTTCTTTTGCTCACATGCGCGACAATCAAACTAATAAGTTTTACAGATATAGCCTGCGCACCTTTTCCTTCTCCTAGAGTCTATAGCTGGATTAGCGTTCTGTCGGATAGCCAGAGTCTTGGCGGTCCAGCATTCTGGTCTTATCTTGGATTATTTTTAGTAGGTGTTGTTGTTCTTTTAATTGGACCGTTTTTTACTTCGCTTGCAATTGGTAGCAGACTTGGAGTTCTCTTTGGTCAATTGCGACCCATTACAGGCTATTCAGTTGAGTTGGCAGGAGCCACCGGCGGGACTGTAGCTTTGGCGATTTTATCTTACTTGAGTATTGGACCGGGCATTTTATTTGCGGTACCAGCTTTGATACTAGCTATTTATCTAAGTCGCAAGTTATCACTCTCTACTATTGTGTCGGTGGTGGCACTTTTTGCTTGTGTGTTAACTGGATTTTGGACAGTGGATAAAGCTGATACCAAAACATTTTGGTCGCCATATGAGCGTGTAGATTTTGTCGAGATGCGCGATAAGGGCAATCTAATTGGTTGGCGATTACTGGTGAATAGAGTCGGTCAACAAAGTTTATTTAACAAACTGGATCTGCAAACTTTGAGTGAAGATGGAAAACGCGAGTATCTTCTTTCACTAGATAGTCATAAAATTCCATTTTTATTCAAGCCCGACGCCAAAGATATTTTGACTTTGGCATCAGGACTAGGTAATGATGTTAATGCCGCGGTGCATGAGACTAGCGGAAATATAGATTCAGTGGAAATAGATCCTGTCACCATTAAGCTTGGCAAGCAATTTAACGATGAAAAACCATATGACTCCCCAAGGGTGAAAATCTATTGCGACGATGCCAGGCATTTTGTCGAGCAGACTAATAAAAAATACGATCTGGTTCGTTTTTCTTTTCTCGACAGTATGACAGTATTATCTCAAAGCTCTACTAACAGATTAGACAATTATGTCTATACAAAAGAAAGCATTCAACATGCACTTTCGCTTTTAAAACCTGGTGGCATGTGTTTCATTTCGTTTTATGCCAAAGAACAGTGGTTTACAGATAGGCTTTACTGGACCATTGCTAAAGCGGCTGGCTATAAGCCTCTTTCTTTTGCATATGATCTTCCAGACGGACAAAATGTGTTTTTCGTTTTGTCTGACGATGTTAAAAAAGGCATTCAAAAGATGCCAGACAATTTGCCTAAAATGATGCCAGGACCTTTATCTATAATTAAGGCACCAGCAGAACCTGAGCGTATTTTGACTGATGACTGGCCATTTTTGTACTGGCGAGAAAAGGGATATGATATTGGCTATTTAGCTGTAACACTCGAAATCGTTTTGCTCAGTATGCTCGTCGGGCACAAAGTGGTGCTGGGCAATTCTAGAGGCACATCTTGGCAAATGTTCTTTCTGGGCAGTGCTTTTCTTTTGCTCGAACTGCAGTCAATCGCTCGATTTTCACTCATGTTTGGAACCACTTGGGTGACCTCTTCCATTGTGATTGCAAGCGTTCTTTTCATGTTGCTTGGAGCTAATTTGATAGTGGATCGTCATTCCAAATGGCTCTGGGCAAGAGTATCTTTGCTTTATGTTTTGCTTGCCGTCACCCTAATTGGAAGTTTCCTCTTCCCGTTTGGAGCGCTCATTCACAGTCATCTTCCAGTATTTCTTACTTTTGGTTTGTCTACTATTGTCACTTTAGCGCCAATGTTTATGGCTGGTTTGATTTTTGGTAGTTCGCTTGATAATTCAGATAATTCAGCGGTTTCGATAGGTTTCAATCTATTGGGAGGGGTGCTTGGAGCGCTGCTTGAATATTTCACCAGCTACACTGGCATAAACGGCATAATTCTTGTCTCCCTGGCACTTTATGTACTTTCTTACCTTTGTCTTAAAGCAAACACGGCTCAAAGCGTAAAAGCTGTAGAATAGGTCGATGACCACTTTGAGAAATATCCAAACAAAGGGCACTGGTGTGTTTTTGCAGGCTTTTGCCGGCGAAAAGACAGAGCGCGCACCCGTCTGGCTGATGCGCCAGGCTGGTCGTTATATGAAGGAATATCGTGATCTCAAAGAGAAATGGGGATTCCTTGAGCTTTGCCATAACCCCGAGCTTGCAGCTACGGTCACAACTGACGCAGCCAAAGCGCTTAAGGTGGATGCAGCTATAATTTTTGCTGACATTCTTCTCATTTTAGAAGCTCTAGAGCTTGGGCTGCACTTTGAAGCGGGCGAAGGTCCGGTGATAGAGAAGCCAATTAACAGTGCAGAAGACGTAATGGCCTTACCCCATATTGACGCGGGACATAAACTTTCTTATGTCGGTCAGTCAATTAAAAATACTATTCACAATTTGGGTCCCGAAATTCCAGTTATAGGCTTTGCTGGAGCGCCATTCACTGTGGCTTCCTATGCCATTGAAGGTGGTGGCAGTCGCAATTTTGAAAAAGCAAAATCTTTTATGTATCACCAAAGTGATGCCTGGCACAAGTTAATGGACCAGCTCGTGGTGCATACAGCTTCTTACCTCAATATGCAGATTCTAAGCGGAGCTTCGGTAGTTCAACTTTTTGACAGTTGGGTGGGAGCCTTGAGTCCGGCTGATTTTAAAGAATTTGCTTTTCCCCATTTGAAAAAACTTATCGCTTCTATTTCTAAAGACGCTTATATCGTTTATTTTGGCACTCAGACAAATGGACTTTTAAATCAATTGAGCGAGCTTGATGTCGATACCATTGGTGTAGATTGGCGCATAGACCTAGACACTGCCTGGAATATCATTGGTCACGACAAAGGTATTCAGGGAAATTTAGATCCGGTAACTTTATTTGCCGACAAAGAAACTATCAAAAAACGAGCTATCGAAATTTTAGAGAAAGCGAAGGGGAGACCAGGACACATTTTTAATTTGGGTCATGGCATTCTTCCCAAAACCCCTGTTGATAATGTTAAATACCTGGTTGAAGTTGTTCAGTCTTACAAAAACAAATGAAAGAATTAAAACGCGTTGCAATAGTTGGTGGTGGGATCTCGGGACTCACTGCCGCGTATAAATTATTGCGCCAGGCTCAAAGCCAAAGTTTAGAAATAAAAATAGATTTGTTTGAGAAAAAAGAGCTTGGTGGCGTATTTAAAACCATCGAAGACAGTGAAAACGAATGCAGAATTGAATGTGGTCCAGACTCGTTTTTCACCAAGACGCCTGAAGTGCTTGAATTATCAAAAGAGCTAGAAATAGATTCGCAAATTATTGCCACCAACTCTAAGAAAAGAAAGTCACTTGTAGCCAAAGATGATCGATTGATACCATTGCCTGATGGTTTTGTCATGATTGCACCATCTAATATTGACTCATTTATGCAAAGCGAGCTAATGAGCGAAGCCGGCAAGGCCAGAGCGCTTGAAGAGAAGAATATTGCTGCGCGAACAGATTTGTCTGAAGAGACTGTAGCTCAGTTTGTAGAGCGGCGATTCGGCAAAGAGATGCTCGATAAAATTATTCAACCAATGGTGGGGGGCATTTACACAGGCGATGTAAACAAGCTCAGTGCCGAGGCCTGTCTTCCTGAGTTTGTTATGATGGAGCGCACCAAGGGCAGTATCATTACTGCATTAGCTGAAAGTCGAGATGCTGCTGAAGACGCTGATACAAAAGGTGCTCGTTATTCGGCTTTTTATAGTTTCGAAAAAGGAATGTCTTTTTTAATTGATACATTGCGCCAGAAAATAGTCGAAATGAATGGACCAACTTTCAATTTGCACGAAGTGGTACTTTCGATAAAAAAAATGCCAGGCGGCAAGTGGAGTTTAGTCACTCAAAATCAAAACTCAGTTGCTTATGACGCCTTGATTTTAGCTTTGCCAGCCTCTTCTCTTGCAGAAGTGATGGCTGAGGTTGATTCGACTATTGCTAAAAACGCAAGTCAAATTTATTGTGCTTCTTCATGTGTGGTCAATTTGATTTTCGACAAATCAGATATAGACAAAAACAAACTAGATGGTTTTGGTTTTGTAGTTCCAGAAGAAAGTCGAAGAGCGCTTATTGCATGCAGTTACTTAAGTGTCAAATATAAGCACCGAAGTCCAGAGCAAAAGGTGATTCTGCGTGCTTTTCTAGGTGGAGTGCATAACGAAGACGTTTTGAAAGAAAGCGATCAGAAACTTACTCAGCTAGCCCTTGAAGAACTTGAATATTTCTTGCAGATCAAAAATAAGCCTGAATACACATCGGTAAATCGTTGGCAAGATGCTATGCCGCAGTATACAATTGGACACCAAGAGCGAATAGAGGCCATAACACAGCGTCTGGAGAACTTTCCGGGAATATTTATAACCGGCAATTTCATTAGTGGAGTAGGCATTCCAAAATGTGTACAACTGGCGAGTGCTGCGGCAATGAATGTCGTTCAGTTTTTAAAAGTGCAGAAGACAGCTCAGGTGATCGATTGAATCATGGCTAAAACCACCAACGCTCAAGATAATGCTAAGAAAGCAAAACTAGGTGGACAAAAGAAAAGCCCTGTACTGGCTTGTATCGACATCGGCACCAACTCATTTCATATGATAGTTTGTCGCTCACAGCCCAAATCGGATGATTTTGAAATAATTAGTCGAGTCAAAGATGTAGCGCCATTTTTCAGGCAAGCTTTGACAAATCATTATATTGATGAGGCCGCGCAAAATTCGGCTCGCGATATTTTAAAAAACATGCTCAAGCATGCCCATGAAAAAGGCGCTGAATCTGTTACCGCAGTAGCTACTTCTGCGGTGCGCGAATCCAAGAATGGTCATAGGGTCATTTCTGAATTAGGCGATGAACTGAGTTTGAACATCCGCGTCATATCAGGCAAGGAAGAAGCAAGACTAATTTATCTTGGTGTTGTGTTTAGTATGCCGCAATTGATTGGGCGCTTTGCCATTGTCGATATTGGTGGAGGCAGTACCGAGATTATTGCTGCTGATCGAGAAAATTGTTATTTCTCAGACTCGTATAAGTTAGGTGCAGCGCGTCTCACTCAGCGCTTCTTTCCCAAAGAGCGCGTTACTAAAGAAGCACTTATAGACTTACACGACGAAGTGCGAGGAATGTTAAGACCTGCTGCTGTAGCCATTAAAGCCTCGGGCGGATACAAGAGCTTAATTGGCACATCTGGCACAGTACAAGCTCTTGCAAAGTTAGATCGCGTGCAAATGGGTCGAGCAAGTGAGTCTTTAGATGGCTGGGTTTTGCCGCTTGAGCGCTTAGAAGATTTGGTCGACTATATCGAAGAGCGTGCTTTAGATGGTGTGCGAATAAAAGGTATAAGCACAGATCGTGGTCAGACAATTCTTGCTGGTGCCATAGTATTACTTGAGACGATGCGCTCATTGGGTGCATCTGAACTGACTGTTTGCACTGCTGCATTGCGCGAAGGTGTTGCAGTGGATCAACTTTTGCAAGCAGATATGATTCATAAGGGCATGAAGAGCCACAAAGACCCTCGCGCCAAGAGCGTTTTAGAAATGCTAGAGCGCTATAACACCAATGTCGAGCACGCCGTACACGTAGCTAAACTGGCATGTTCAATTTTCAGGCAGACCAAAGAAATACTGCACGACTTGCCCGATGACAGTGAACACTTGCTCTGGTCGGCTGCGATGCTGCACGATATAGGCACTTTTATATCAAGAAAAGGGCATCATAAGCATAGCTATTATCTGATTTTGCACAGTGGACTTTTAGGTCATTCAGAAGAAGAAGTCGGCATTATCGCTTCGATCGCTCGCTACCATCGAGGGACTTTTCCAAGCGTGGAGCATGAAGCCTGGTATCGATTAGATGAATCGGACAAAAATATAGTGAAGCCGCTTGCTGCTATATTGCGCATTTCAGAAGCGCTAGACCGAAGTCACAGAGGCGTAATCGAAGACGTGCAAGTGGCAATGAGTTCATTCAAAAAAGCAAAGGCCGGACAAATTACAACAGTATCTTTAGTCCCTCAGTTGAAAGATGGCACTAATTGTTTAGCTGAGTCCTGGGCTCTTGGTGAGAAGAAAGACTTTTTTGAAGAAGTTTTTGAAGTTAATTTAGATCTATTAGTGGAAGCCAAGCAAAAACTTAAATCCTCAGCTCGCACCAGGACTTAGACTCAAAAGAAACTTTGACTAAAGAGTTTTCGAAATGTATTGCGGATACTCAAACCAATATTTGTATGTGGCGAAACCGTTTTCGTCACGTCCAGTATTTTGTAGGTAACCGCGAGGACCATTGTGTGATGCATAAAATTTGTAATTGCCTTTTGGACCAAAAGGTTTGCAAGTTACTCTACATGGATAATTTGGAATTGAACCTTTCCAGAAGGACAAGACTTTATCTTTTATTGTCAGTTGGCTGCTTATTGTCTGTGGCAAATCGGCTTTGACGATGCCTGCAAACATGCGTTTCCACACTTTCATTTTCATTCTAGTATTGGAATAAACTGAACCTACTATCCAGGCTGGTTTTCCCGCGTCTTCGCCTTGCGATAAATCGATTTTCGCCTCTTGTTTTACAAGAACTGGCATCTGCCCAGGTTCACTGTCCTCGATTTCGACATTTGCGTAAAGTAGAGATTTTTCTTGCGCTATTGCAGGGGCACACATCAAAAGTTGTGTCACAGCCAAAAATAATAGTGTCTTACCCATAAGACCCACCTCGCTCTTACTTGCTTCCTGATCTTTACATAGCAAAGGATTGAAGAGCGATGCCGGGTCGTTTAAAACCCGCGATTTGAAAATGAATAGAGCATAGCTCTTGCGTGATCCGCCACCAGTTCTGGTGCTTCCATTGGGATGAAATGTGTTAACTCAGAGCACATAACGTCTTCGCCTTGCGGGAAATCGACGCCTAAATTGTAGGGGATCATTGCTTCAATTTTGCGCTCTGGGTCAGAAGGAGCGTGCAGTATGCGAACGGGTATGTTGATTTTGCTTATATAAGAGTAGGGATTCGCCTCGTTAGATAGCGAATTGTTATAAATTGAACCCTCTACAGCCGGCGGACAAGCCAAAAGCATTCCATTATTTTGTTCTTCTTCGTTTGCACGGGGCAGTAAACCGTGAAAACAGTAGTCCATCAAAACTTCTTTGTTCCAGGTGTGGAATGGCTTCTTCTTTTGTAAGACTTCAAACATTTCTTCAGCCGATTTCCAGTCGTTGCGGCGTCTGAGCACCGGATGCGGGTCTTTGAGGTCGATTGTGCCATAAATTTCTTTTTGGACAATAATGGGATCTACTAAAAGTAGAGACTTAAAAATAGGCTCAATTGAGGCTGCGCTGCACAGACTATGACCTCCCATTGAGTGTCCAACGCCCAGATCAAATTGCAATTTTAGATTGTGAGCTATTGAAATTATGTCGTATCCAAATTCGCTCCAGATATATGGAGGCGTCGGTTTGCTGCTCAAGCCGTGTCCACGCATATCTATAGCCCAGCAGTCGAAATGGGGCAGAAGTTTGGCTACTTGGTCCCATACTCTAGCGTGAAAGCCAGTGGCATGAACAAAGAGAATTTTCTTTGCCTGGTCGGAGCCTTTCCAGTGCCAGACAGCAAATTTCAAATCTCTTGTTTCAACCAGGTTAAGTAAAGGTTCCATCAGTATTTCCCAGAGCGAACTACGTCTAAAAATCGTTGCAAAATAGGCGAGCTGTCATCTTTTCTGTAAGCTGCCACCATAGATATAGTGGGTGAAGGCGAATCTAGTGGAATATATTTTACGCCTTCTCGACTAGTATGCTCTACAGATGCTGGAAGTAGCGCCACTCCAATTCCGGCGGACACAAGCCCCAAGGCTGTTTGCAATTCGCCTGTGCGCTGGACCACTCGCGGTTCAAAACCGGCTTGACGGCAGGTAGTCATGACGAAAGTGCCAAAGCTAGGCTCGTGCGACCAGTAAAAATTGATCATGTCTTCACTTGCAAGAGCAGTCAAAGATACGCTTGATTTGTGAGCCCACGAATGTTCTGATGGCACTGCCACCACTACAGATTCATCTAGAATCCAGTCGCTTGCAATGTCTGTATCCTCTGGAAATGGGCGTCCAATGCCGATATTTATTTGTTTGTTTCTAAGCGACTCAAGTTGCTGCGGTGTATTTTTTTCTATTAAGTTAAGACTGACTCCCGGATAAAGCCTACGAAAAGAGCGCAGAATTCGAGGCATAAGCTCATAAGTAGACGAACTTACAAAAGCTACAGTAATTGCGCCTTCCTCACCTTGAGCCATTTTTTGTGTTTTGTCTAGAAACTGATCGAACTGGTCGACCAATCCCTGTGCCTGTTGATAGAAAAACTTGCCTGCTTCGGTCAGTCTTACAGGTCTTGTGCCGCGTTCAATTAGGTGCACCCCAAGGTCTTCTTCGAGCTTTTGAATTTGTTGACTGAGTGGAGGCTGAGAAATATGCAGCTTTTCTGCTGCCCTTGAGAAGTTAGCCTCCTGAGCGACAGCAATAAAATAGCGCAGATGTCTGATTTCGACCATATTTGGTGGCTTGAGCTTACTATATTCAAAACCTATAATATCTTAGCTATTATATATTGGACGAATGAAGTTGAAAAGCCCATAATTAATTTATGCTCTCAACCCCACCCCGCTTACTATCTTCGGCTTCTCAAACCAATAATTCTCTAGTACTGAGGTTGGTGAAACCGTTTCAAGAGTCTCAGATTCCTATTCTTGGAATACTGGGTGTCAGTCTTGCAGGTTTTAGTGCCTATCTCAATCTGTATGCAACTCAGGCTCTACTGCCCGTTTTTACTAAAGTCTTCCATGTCACACGAGCTGAAACTGGGCTTACTCTATCGGCCACAACGGCTGCAATTGCTTTTGCAGCACCGTTTATCGGATTATTGAGTGACAGGCGTGGTCGCAAACCAGTTGTGGTCGCGGCTATTTTTATGCTTGTGGTGCCATGTCTGCTTGCAGCTTTTGCCAATAATTTGAGCGAACTGATTGCAGTTCGTTTCGTGCAAGGACTGATTCTGCCTGGCATTCTTGCCATCTTGATGGCTTATGTAGGTGAAGAGTGGTGTAAGCGTGGTTCTGTTGGATTTGCCATGTCTATTTTTATCAGTTTGAATATTTTGGGTGGATTTCTGGGGCGATTGATTCCTGGGCTTGTCGCCGCTAATTTTGGTTGGCGTAATGCTTTTATTGCCAGTGCGATACTTTGTTTTTGTTGTGGTATTGCAGTGCTCAAAATATTGCCTGCCTCATCTTCATTCCTGCCAAGTAAGGGTGGTCTCAATCTGGATGAGGCCAAAGGACATGTCAAAAATCCGCAAGTGGTATCAACCTTTTTTATTGGTGCCACCATTTTGTTTGGTATCATCGCCACTTTTACTTATCTAACTTTTCATCTGTCTGAAGCTCCTTATGCATTGGACGAAAACGTTATAAGCTGGCTCTTTGCCGTGTATCTTATTGGCGTAGTGGTCACGCCGATGGCTGGCAGATTGATCGATAGAATCACACCAAAGCGCTCGTTCTTAATAGCGCAAGCGCTCTGTATAACAGGGTTGCTTGTAACGTTGATTCCTAATTTGGTGGCAATTTTAATTGGGCTGAGTATAGGTTGTACTGCACTGTTTATTTGTCAATCGGCTAATCAAGCTGCATTGCGTGGATTTGCAAGTAAAGGTCTATGCACCGCCACTGGTATCCATGCCTGCTTTTACTATTTAGGCGGGGGACTGGGCGGTTACATGCCCGGACTGGTTTGGGACCAGGGTGGCTGGTCTGCATGTGCATTTGTAATTATTGCAGCTAACGTTCTTGCAGCAATGACCGCAATGTTTATATGGCCATCTCCAGGCAAGAACTCAATTTAATGTTGCCTTCTATCGACTCAGCCATTGTCATGGACGTAGCGACACAAACATAGATACAGGCAAAGGTCACGGCGTAAGTGCAAAAAGATAGTATTTTCTGATTCATACTGAAAGTCTAATCAAAACAAGCTGTGCGAACAACAACCGAGATATTATCAGTTGCCAATGTGCTAACATCGCTGCATGATTTATCTGTGGATTTTTATTGGCTCGGGACTGGGAGGAATGCTTCGTTATCTCACCAGTGTCTCTATGCAGAGGCTTATTAATCCTGGCATTTTTCCTGTCGGCACCTTTTGCGTCAATATGATTGGATGTTTGATCATTGGGTTTATTGCGCAATTATCTGAAGCGCGAGCTGTATTTGCGCCTGAAATGCGCATCTTTCTTATGGTTGGAATTTTAGGTGGTTTTACTACCTTTTCCAGTTTTGGATATGAAACTGTGCAACTGATTCGAGAGGGCGAGTTTCTTTTAGCTCTAGGAAACGCTGTTGGTCAGCTTGTTCTGGGGTTGATAATGGTCTATTTAGGTTATGTTCTGGCACGCTTAATTTAGGAGTTTATATGGAAGTTAGCCAAGCACAAGTTTTGAGATTGTATATGGGAGAGTCCGACAAGCACGGCGCTCACTCCTTGCACGACTGGATTATTAAAGAAGCGCAAAAACAGGGACTTTCCGGTGCTACAGTGTTTCGAGGCATCACTGGATTTGGCAAACACCAGCATATTCATACTGCAAATGTATTGGTGCTATCCACTGAGCTTCCTTTGGTGGTTGAAATAATTGATAGCAAAGAAAAAATAGAAGCATTTCTAAATCATATAGACAAAGAAGTTACACATGGCTATGCCACCATCTGTGATGTGCAAGCCTGTCATTATGGTTCGCGTGACGACTGAAAATCGCTTTTGAGAACTGCAAACAATTCGGTGTCGCGATAAGCTCCACGAACCAGTTTATGCTCGCGCATCGACCCTTCGTGCTTCATTGCCACTTTTTGCAGAACATTTTGCGAAGCTCTATTTCCAGGGGCAGTGGTGGCAAAAATGCGATTTAATTTTAAGTGATTGAAGCCATACTCAACCAGAGCGAGCGCAGCCTCAGTGGCATAACCTTTTCCCCAGTTGTCTTGGTTGAAACAGTAACCAATCCAGCCCTCGTTATTAGCTCGACTCGAAACATGAATACCGCCGCCACCCAAAATCCTATTTTCTGATTTAAGTACCACTGCTAGTTCAAAATCAAGACGTGGATCCTTACTGTTTAACTCGATAGATTCAGTCAAAAATCTTCTGGTATCATCAGTAGTATTAGGACCCCATTCCATGTAACGCGATACTTCTGGTTGAGATGCATATTCGTGCACTTGCTCAAAGTCTTCTATTTCAAAGTCGCGCAACAAAAGTCTTTCTGTTTGCAGTTGGAACTTGCTCATTTGCCTCACCGCACTTAAACTGTGCTTCGTCGATCAAAGAATAAATTGTAGTGGAGAAATTAGATCTTATGAAGGGCAATCTGCACAAATTCATAGCATTTGGGCTATTAATTGCAAGCCTATCGAGTACAGAAAGCTCGTATTGCAAAACAGAATTGCGCAAAACCTATTCAATAGACTTGCCTGACGACTGGCAAGTCCGCTCTGACTTAATTGTCGATATGGTGGCGGCACCTAAAAACAAGGTGAAAACCGAGCACGAGGCTGCTCTACCTAATATTAAGGTTGTTGTTAAAAACCTGCCAGATGGTATAAACATTGACCAGCTCTGCGATATCTCGCAAAAACAGTGGGCTGGACAATGGAAAGTTGAGTCTGACAAAAAGGTGATGACTGGCAAAACACCAACCAGACGCCTTGTTTTGATTCAGGATATAGGGATATTAAAAACTAAAATACTCAAAGCCTTTGCCAGTGCCAATGGAAAGTATTACATCATCAGTTGCTCGGATAAACTTGGCGACTTCGACAAGTCGCAAGGGCAATTCGAAAAGATGCTGGATTCGATAGTACTTAAAAAATAGAAATTCTTGTTCAAGCTGTATTAGCATGCTAATATATTAATTAACCGAACGGTTGGTCAATTAACTCGTAGCCCCTTCAAAATGGCGGAAAATCCATGACAGCTCAAAAAGATCTTGCTTTGCCCCCAAAACAATACGACTCGATGCCTGACCCGCAAAAGCTATTGCTTGACTGTGAAGAGGCTCCAAAAATAACCGACAGGCTCAATATTTTCCCATTCGATTGGCGTGTAGAGACCCCTCGTTTGATGGAAGTTTATGAAAGTTCGCGCGATCCTGGTTGGTCGCCTAGCCAATTGCCCTGGGACACCCTTGATATGGAAGGCATGACGCTCGATCAGCGCTACGCTATCGCCTACTGGTTTACTCTTTTGTCAGTGTTTGACGCATCTGGTCCTGCCGTTTTTGCAAGAGCAATGATTCATGCTTACGAAACCCATGAAGAAGATGCCATCCGCAAATGCTTCTTGTCTGTCACTCGCGATGAAATGAACCACGAAGAAGTTTGCGGTCGCGTGATAACTGCGCTAACACCAAATGGTCCTTTAGGTTACGAGCCGCAAACCGAGCTTGGACGTCTTGCGCGCAACAACGTAGAATGGCTCTATCACAATGGTGCCCGCTACTGGCGCGGATACAAAGTTGCGGTCGAGCACTACCCAATGCCAATTCTATTTAGTTCCTTCTTGTTTGGTGAAGTTGCCTCGTCTACTCTGTTTCACAGCATGTATGAGCGCACTACTATTCCTGTTTTGAAAGAAGCGTTTCGCAACATCGGTCGAGACGAAGGTCGTCACTTAAGTTTCTGTCTGGCGTTGCTCAAAGAAGTTCTTCCCAAAATGTCCGAAGAAGAAAAAAATACTGTGACCAAGCAATTTAGAGCTGGATTTATTTTCCTCTCTGGCATTTTATTTGAACCACCTTCTGAATTTTGGCAATTACCCCCGACATTTTTGCCCGCGCAAAGAATGATCGAAGAAGTTGCACGCTCAGCGGGTCTTGGTATCATGGATCTCGAAGAGCGAAAAGCTAACTGGCGCACAGCCGTTGTAAGATTGAAAACAATCGTAGAGCCGCATGGCGTCAAGTTTCCAGCTTTGCCTGAAATTGATGTTGATGGTGAAGACGTAGATTTCGACTGCGATAAAATAGTCCCCATATTCTAGAGGCTCGCACCATATATGGTGAGACCAAGAGCGGACAATTACGAGGAGCGACGTCAAGAAATTCTCGACGGGGCAGCTTCAATGTTTGCCGAGCGTGGATTCGACGGTACCTCAATCGCCACAATTGCTCAGAAGTGCGGCGTGTCCAAAGCATTGCTCTATCATTATTATGAATCGAAAGAAGCATTGTTATTCGACATGCTGCACTCGCATTGCAATCTTTTAGTGCAAACTGCAGAGCGTGCTATTGAAGTTGATACTAAACCCAAAGATCAATTAGACCAATTCGTCAAAGATTTGATGCACCTATATATGGACTCTAGAGACAAACACATCGTTCTTCTAAACAGTCTGCAATGCTTGCCCAATGAGCAACAAATCGAAATCAAAAAATTAGAGCGTCGAGTTACCGAAATAGTCAAAAACTTGTTATCTGAATTGAAACCAGAATTGAGCGAACCGGTGAAATCATCGCTTGCTATGTATTTGATGGGCGCAATTAACTGGACATACACCTGGTTCAAACCGCATGGCAGCGTGAGTTCAGACGAATTTGCTAAACTTGCCACCACTGTCTTTTTGCACGGTATCCAAAGTGCATAGGTAAGAAGGTCTATTTGCTGATCACAAATTTCCCACACTTACCTGCTAGTCTTTGGCACAGTCGAAATCGAGTTGGGAGTTTGAAAGTGCGTATAGCTAGCAGTAAAAGGATTCTGCCCGCCCTGCTTTGTACTTTTATCGCTTTCAACCAAGTTGCGATCGCTTCACCCACCAACCCTGTTGCCAAGTCAGAACACCCTCAACTACTCTTGGCACAGGCGGGCGATCGCGAATATTGTATAAATCGAGTCGAAAATAATACGCGACAAATTTTACTCAAACTAATAGAGCTTGAAAAATTCAATCTTAGTTATCACGCCAACGTAGCCAAGCAAGGTCGCTGGAAAGGTTGGCGTTATTTCGTTACGCAAGAGGGCAACAACCTTATTTCAATGGGGGGTTGCATAACTGGTATGGTTGAGCGCACATCAAAATTTAACTCGAATAGAAGATTGCATCGCAATACTCTTGAAACAGGAAACGCGCTTGGAATGGCTGGCCAACTCACTGGTGCTGGGGGGTCTTCAGTCGAATTCTTGATCAATGGATATCATGAATTAGAGGCGAGAAAAAAAGGCTATGGACCAAAAGCGGCTAAAGAAAAGGTTTTAGATATTCGTAAAGAAATAGATTCGTTACTTGTTGAGCGAGAAAAACTACTAAGCGATTTACAAAAGGTCTGTACAGATTCAAAGTATATAGCGCTGGCACGTGCTGAACAACCTGTACTCATCGATATGCGCGATATTTCGCTCGATGAATTCAAGCAATTCCATCTGCATTTAAGACGTGCGTTAGCATTTCAACAAACCCTCTATCTTTTTGATGTCGCTCGCAATGTAGTTGGAGCCTGGGGAAACCGTGAAGGTTGGCGCGCCAACAAAACTGGAAATAGAACATCGAACACTTCCGCTGGTATCTTATTTGAAACCTCTGGTGTACTTACAATTTTGAACCCACTGCTCAGTCGCGGTGTGGGTAAGCTTGCAGAAAAGTACGAAGCAAGACGAATCAGACCGTGTATGGAAGGAGTTAATCCCGCCGATGTAGAAAAGCTTGCAGCCGACCTTGAGCGAGTTCGAGTAATAGCAAACTCACCAGAGCTTGAGCGTGCTGATTTGCCGCTCATAAGGTCGGCAATGTACTCGCAACACGAAGTTGGTGTTCGCAAACAAATACACATCGAAGAAGCGCAACAGAGAGCCGGTGTTTTGACTGCGGCAGAAAACGTTATTTCGGGTACTTTAATTGGCAGCACTAAAATCGCTTCAGGAGTGCTTTTCAATATCGCTGGTACCAAATATTACAATAACGGCCGAGAGACGAATATTTTTCTTGGCGTAGCAGGAATCGTTTCACTTACGGGACTTGGCTATGGCACCGCAGAAACTGCGCGCATTCAAATTAAAAGAGAATTGCAATACCAACGTGCAAAGAAGAAACACGAATTGCCCGGACAAATTATGAAAGATCGAATGGCTCAATTAGACGAAATGGAGAAGGCTCTTTCTGCACCAACTCCGATTTCATTTGTTCCTCATACAAATGAAGATGCAGAGCCAGACATGCGCATGTAATATTTGGATGCGATAAGTTTGCTATCATCTCTAAACCCCAGTGGGGACCTCTTGGAGTCGATGATGGCCAAATTTATCCATGTACAGAAAGCGTTTTTCAACGAGCAGCGCCAGATTGTTGAAAATGAGTACATTTCGATTCTGAACACAGAATTTATAGAACTGATCGAGCCATTCGAATTGTCACGCACGGATCCGGGCAAATACTCACGTATGCTCTATAAAGGCGAAGGTATGATTATCAAGGGGTCGGTCAATTCTATTATGGAAAAGATCCACTAAACCTGATTCAAAATCTTTTGCTGCGACCAAATGACACCAGTCGTTAAAACAAGATAGAAAATCATCGAAGCAAATAACAATGCCACATGATGTGTTGGTTCGTTGTGTGTAACACCCTGCCAGAGATTCATTGCTAGCATGCAATTTGAAACGATAAAAATTGTGGTGGCTGCTAGTGGTGAGAGTTCGCTTTCAATTTCATTTGAATAAGCTAGTTTTCTGTTTAAACGAAACTGAGCAAAGACGATGAAAGGATTCAATGCAGGTATCAACAATCCAATTAGACAAAGCTCAGGAAGAACCTTTAAAACGCCGCGCTCGTGCAGTGTTTTTGCATTTTGATAGAGCCAATAAAACTGGTAGAGCCCAAATGTGGCCAGGTTAAAAACAGCCAATCGTTTAAAAGTGAGCGATTGGGTGTTAGTCCCCTCTTCTTGAAGCGGGCTTGAAGCTGGAGACTCTAGCTGTGTGGTCACTTGCGGATTCAAAGTTTTCTCTAATTTGAATGAGTACTCGGGTTTTCAATAGGCGATCTATAATAGTACGCTCAAGACCCAGATGGCTGCGCGGGTTCTTAAAATTCTCTCAGAGAGCGCTTAAACGTGACTGTTTGCTTCGAAGAAAATTTAAGAGTAGATGAGGTGGAAACCAGGGCGGCTGCTGTGTCGAGCACAGTCCATAAGTGGAGCGACTGGCTTCTTGTTTTGCTTATAGTTGGGGTTGGTCTTAGTTTGCGCCTTTTTAAGATAGGCGATCACGGCTTTTTTATTGACGAAGTTTATACCTCTCTTGTTGTTAATGGAAAAGCTGATCCCGAGCTAATTGCATTTGATTCTATTCGTCCACTTTATTTTGAGTTGATGAAATTCTGGACTTTGCTCAGACAAGACGAAATGTGGATGCGTCTTTTCTCCACTATTTTTGGAGCAGCAAATATTGCGCTTGTGTATCAACTAGGCAAAATGGTGGCAGGAAAAAAAGTCGGATTTATTGCTGCAATTATTTTGGCTTTGTCTCCGATGGAAATTCACTACAGTCAGCAAGCGCGCATGTACACGCTAGGGTCGTTTTTTGCTCTGCTTGGCTCTATCTTTCTAACTGATGCACTAACTGCTGGTAGAAAACTATCACTCTGCGCTTGGGCCGCTTCTCGCACTTTGATGATTTTGACTTTGCCACTAACGGCGGTGTTGATTGGTATTGATGTTTTGTTTGCTAGTTTGAATGAGAATCGCAAAAAATTTCTGCCTCATTTATTGGGATGGCTAGCTTTGGTCGGGCTTTTATGGTTGCCTGTTCTCAACACAATGTGGCAACTAAATAAGAATTCTCCATATGATGAATGGCGAGCAAATTTGCCTACACCACTTGCAAGTGATTTCACTACTATGATTATAAATTTCACTTGCAGTGCCTTACCGCTCCAGCAATGGCAAGGTCCGCCAGTTCAAGATGTTTTTTCTATGTTATACGTATTGGCGTTTGCAGCGGCGCTTGGTATTGGAGTATTTGCAAGCAAGAGCAAGTCTGCTTTTTTGTGGGGAATAGTTCCATTATTTGCAATCTATGCAATTTCATTTTTTGGAAAACCGCTTTTAATCACACGCTATTGCATGTTCACTGCGCCATTTATTTTTATTGTCGCCGCTTCAGGGTATGTCCAAATATCGAAATCGAATAAGATTGCAGCCATAGCAATGCAAGTATTATTTGCCTCCGCAGTTGCAGTAAATCTCAATTATTTTTACAGTCATCCGGTGCACGAAGATTGGCGTGCTGCAACGAAATATGTGATGTCTCAAGAGAAGGCTGGAGACGAAATTTGTGTGTGGAATTATCACTCGCATTACTCTTTTCCACTTTATTATCACGGGCAAAATCGCGTTTCAGATATTCGAGTTGTGGTGCGCGATAGAGATGATTTGAGCAAAGGAGCGTTTGTTCATTTTGAAAACATCAAGCCTATAAAAGGTCAGAGAATGCTTCTAGTCATGCATGTCCCAGCTAAAGGCTTCGGTCACATTTATGACCATTACCAGACCTTTTTGAAAAACGTGGATAAGCAATTCAACGTGATAGACAAAGAAAGTCTAGGCATGATGGATATTTTTGAGGTCGAGCTTTTGGAGACTGAAACTCATTAGCGAGTTTGTGGTTTCTTCGCTCCAGGCGCTTTGTTGCTCACTGCCGTGGACGACTTCTGAGCTGGTGCAGTGGATTTGATGCCACCTTTGGCTGCACCCGTAGTGGTCGTTTTCACCGCAGTTCCTTTAGCTCCCTTGGCACCGCTTGCTAATTCTTCTGCGGCTTTTTTGATGAATTCGGGTAAGTCAGCTATTGGGTCGGTCGGTTTTGCTGCAAGGTTAAGATCCTTTCCCTCCCATCTTGTTTGCATAGCGGGAGTTTGAATTTCGCCTCTATCGCGCTGAACTTCTTCTGCCACATTCTTGGATACGTATTCGAACAATTGACCAAGACTGGCTTTATCACCCTGCTTTTTAAAGCCTTCCATTAGATAGTGAGTGAAAACACCATTGTCATAACGCTTCGATTCCCATGAAGTTTGGCTGCGTCCGCTAGAACAGATAATAAACTGTCCTGTGCCTTGTGCTAAAGAGTCAGCATCTGGACTTGCTGCTCGGAAAATGCCTTTGGCACCAGCAGCGACACCAGAGTGACAGGCGTCAAGAACTATTACAACACGCTTACACTGCAATCTTGTTTTGATAACGTTTTCGAATTCTTTCAAGCTAATTCCGGTACCATACAGATTCTCTTTGCTCGAATCATAAGCTACAAGATAGTTGACTGAGCCTGCATCAATTGTAGACGGACTGCCGTGTGTCGACAAATAGACCATTACAAGATCGTTTGGACGAGCTACTTTTGGAAGCCAGGTTTGACCTAGTTGTCCCATGATTTCTGAGCGAGTGGCTTTTTCGTTAGTCAGTAAGTGCACATGATCAGGCGTGAAATTGGCATGAGTACGCAAGAAATTAGCGAAGTCTGAGGCGTCTTTAGCTGAGTATTGCAAGTTAATAGATGAATCGGCAAATTTGCTAATTCCGATTACAAGCGCCCATTTGTCTCCAATAGGGACATTTGCCATTGAAGAATCTGTTTTGAGCAAATTGATTCCAGCTTTGACACTTTTTACAGTTGCCGCAACTTCTTTGCTGCCTTCAACATAGTTCCACAGTCTTGTGAAAGCTTCTGAACCCATAGGCATCATGGCTATTTCTTTGTTCTCTTCGCCAAGAGTTTTTTCTCTTATATGGGCCGCCTTTTTTCTGTAGTTTTCAGCTTCTGCATTTTGTCCAGATTTAGAATAAGCAGTCGCCATTCCATCTAAAATGCAAGCAATAAATGGGTGATCTACGCCCAATTGCTTTTGATCGATCGTCAACGCATTTTTATAGTGTACAATCGCTTTTTCAGGCTCTCCTTGAGCAGTCATCGCATTAGCGAGGTTGGTTTCAACTTCGGCAACGAATGCGGTGTACAGCATGGTGCCTTTGATACCTTTGGGGCTGTTCAACATGGCTATGGCCAATGCGCGCGCAAGGGGCTGGTTTGCTTCCTCTGGTCTTTCTTCGAGAATGTGGTTCTTGCCTAAATTATTCAGTGAGCCAGCAACTTTATTGCTGTTTTTTCCTACTTTCTGATCGAAAATTAGAATCGCTTTTTTGAAAAAACCATTAGACTCATTGTAATGTGTTTGATGTTGTCTCAAGACTCCCATATTGTGATTCGATTCGCCTGCCTCTTTCGATTCGGTACCAAATACGGTATTACGCAAATCGAGAGCGCGTTTCAGCAACTTTTCGGCACTGGGTTTATTATCAATATCGAGATAGCAAAGACCAAGACTGCTTAAGCTTCTCGATAAACGTGGGTCAGTTTCACCAAAAGTTTCAGCAAGGTTCACAGCCTCTTGCAACAAAGCTTGGGCTTCAGCGTAATCACCTTGCTCGTAAGCACGCTCACCGACATTGCAGAAAGTGTCGCAAGGATCGTCTTTGGGTAATGCAGCCACTTTTGTGGTCATGTTAGACTCGCCAGCTCGACTTATAGTCAAATTCACTACGTCGAACATTTCTTGGAAATGCTGACCCAAAGCTTCTTTTTGTTTTTGACCTGGTTGATAATTTCCATTCTTGTCTAATTGCCCACCATATTTTGCGATCATGGATGGGTCTGCTTTAACTTTGTCGGTCAGTGCTTTATAGAAGTCAGACTCGATTGATTTTTCATCTACCTGATCGGCTGGATTGCCCGAAGCGATACCAAGTACTTTCCAGATGGCAAGCTGCGTTATCTGATCAATTTTTGCTTGACGAGCTTGATCAAAAACTTTGCGTTCTGAGCGTTGTTGTATGTCAGTCATATTTTGGCGGACTTGTTGTTCAATCACTGAGCGTTGCGCATCACCACGCTGATCGGCTGGAAGTTGATTTAAACCTTGTTCTATAAGACGCGTTATTTCATTTTGAACTTCCTGATCTACGAGCTGGCGGAGCATGGCATCAGATGTATTGATCAAATTACCAAAAGCTCCGACTGTAGCTAATTCTTGGCTAGCTGCGATGATAGTAGAAATCTTGGCCCACATGGCGGGGTCTTGATAGTCGCCAACTTCAAAATTTAGACCCTCTGTCACTTGCGGTGGTGGTGGAATTGTTTTAACTGATGCGCAAACTGTTTGAACCTGCACAATTGCAGTTTGCCCTGGTGGAACCGTGACTATTTGATCCATTGTCACCATCATATTTTGCACAGATGGTGTATTTGGCTTGAGCATTTCGTTTGCTGGAATGACAACTTGCATCGGATTTGGCGATGTGTTGGTCAGTTGCAACGAAAGCTGAGTGGTGTTTACTCCGTCGCCATTCACTTTCATTTTTAAGCCATTTTTTAATGCCTGGCGAAATGTAGTGAAGCCTGCTTGCGCTTCGACTGCATGTGCACTGTAGGGAAAAATGGTCTGGACAAAGAAACAAGCAATTAGTGCAATTCCTTGTAACTTGCGACCCAGTCCTAAACTTGAGTTAAATATTGACATGACAAACCCACAGAAAAACAAACAATATAAGCGTCTAACTAAATTAGTACCATACGAAAAGCGCGTTGAAACGCTCAACAACGCCTCTAAGAACGATTTGGTAGTAAGTATTCAATTTTTCTGTTTGACCGCGGGCAGTCCTCTTTTTAGGAGGGTTGGCGCTTGTGTGTTCTCAAGTATCGGCATATAAATCAGGCATGGGCGTCATTAAATATATTTGTAACTGGGAACAAAAAAACGATTTCAAGTGGTTTTAAAGGATTGTTCGCTAATTGTGGTCAATCATTTTGGGATCGGCGCTTGACAAGATCCTTGAAAAGCGGTTCCAGGCGCCGTTTGACTAGTATTCCCTTATATCTAATAATCGTGTGCGTACGTTTATATTCGATTTTTAGTATTGGGGGTCAGTCGTGAAATTTATCTCGCTTTTAATGGCGTTACTAATATCCTTTCAATTAACCTGTTATCCTACCGCTGCCGATGCAGCCGTCTCCTTCAGCAACGGAGCTGTAAGTGGACAAGCTTCAGTCAACAAAGTAGGAAACCTTCTTATTGCTGATGGTTTGGCAGTTATGTCAGCTACCACAATGACCATTTCAAGCCCCAACCAATCTCCTTCATTGCAAGGAAACTTGTTCAAAGTCGAGCAAGTTGGCGGCAAAGTTAACGGTCAAGTATTCTTCAAGTCTGGTCCTGGACTCTCCACTCTTGACGAGAAAAACTGCGATGAGTTTGTCAGAACCATCGACGGTCGCAAAGTTGCAGGTCCTATCTCCGACGTTTCATCCGATGCAGTCACCTGCGGCGGACGCAGCATCCCAATGAGCCAGGTTGAAGAAATCAGCTCGGGACGCGTTTTCAAATTCAGCTCAGCTACTGGCGAAAATCCCAAAATGAGCTTCAACAGCACTTGCCAAAAGCCAACCGCTTCCAAAGAAGTGCGTGAGAAAAAACCAGTTTCCAAACTAACTAAAGTGATGGTTGTTGGTGTATTACTCGCCGGTGTTGCTTGTGCAATCGCTATTCCAGTTGCAATTGCAGCATCGAGTGGTGGTGGTGGAAATCGCAACTACTACGGCTACGGCGCTGTTCCAGTTGCCCCTGTAGGTAACTCTGGATTTCAATCCAGCAGCAGCTTCTCGAGTTGCGGACCTTAGTCCTGCTAACTCTGTTAACAGCTAAACAAAGACTGAACCCAATTGAAAGAGCATCGAGAAATCGATGCTCTTTTGTATTGTGACCTGGGTATTAACATAAGTGTATGAAAGCGCAGATTATCGAAGCCATTCGCGACCTTCACTTCAAAGTTGTACCTGAGGAAGTGGCCCTGAAAACTGGTCTGCCCATTCTTGTTTGCACAGATCAGTTAAACGAAATCGCTACTCAAACCGGTGCTAACCTTACGGTGAATGGCTCAGGCAAAATAGAGTACATTTTCGAGCCTTCTTTTCAAAACCAATTTTTCATAAATTCGATGCGCAAAACAAAATCGGCTGTGGTCAATCTTGTTTTGAATCTTATGATCATCATAGCTAAGTTAGTACATTTGGCAGCGCTTGCCCTATTCAGAGCTTCTGTTGGGCTGCTTATGATCGCAAGCGTGGTTGCAGTGATAGTTTTTATTGTCATCGCGATAATCAAAAGACTGGAGCATGGAGCCGATGGTGCTGTGGATGTCATATCGGGAGATGCCGGTGCATCGGGTGCTGCTGGTTGGACGTTGCTTGCCTTGCTGCACTTTTTTAGATTCTTTTTGACCGATTGGATTTATGACTGGTGGTTTTGGGACCGCTATTATATGGGCGATTACAAGCCGTTTTTGCCTAAGAAAAAACCAAAAAAGGAAAAAAATTACTTCTATTCTGATAGTCACTGGGTCGATTCATTTTTTGATTTTAGTGATTTAGAACAGAGTAAAGATCTTCAAAAAGAAAAAACGCGTCAGCAACGAAGAGCTGGTGAGCAGTTTGACTTTCTGACCATCTGCTTTCAATTCGTATTTGGTGGCACTGATCTCAATTTAGATTTAGAAGAAAGAAACTGGAAATATATCGCTGCCACAATTAAAAACAATAATGGTGTAGTCGTAGCTGAGCAAATTGCGCCATTTTTAGATGATACCAGCACCGATTCTGAATACTGGATGATACCAGTACTCAGTCGATTCGATGGTATTGCTTGTGTAAGCGATTCTGGCAATATTTATTATGTTTTTCCTCAATTCAGACCAACTGCAAGTAGATTGACACCAAAGGCGGTGCCGTTTGATAAGGCTGAATTGCAGAGTTTGTATGACAATGCCAGAATGCGTCGCACTCACGCCGATTTGCCTAAGCTATCTAATGAGTCTGTGCCAGCAAGCGCACTGGTGGAAGTGCCATCGTTCAAAGTGGAAGAAATAGTTCCATTTGTAGATTTTGATTCTAATAGATTATTTGGTGCCATTTTGATGGCATTAATCGAAATTTGTGGTGCGGTTTATCTCTTTGTTAATATTAATGCGATGCCCTGGTTGATACCGTATGAGCCACTAATTGGTTTTATGCTTTGTTATGGATTATTTTTCTTGGGTGCTCCAGCAATTCGATACTTTTTTCTATTGCAAGCAAACAAAAAACGCGAAGCACGCAACAATAAATGTTTTGATGCATATACAAGATTGCATTTGCGAAAAGGCAAACTGCACGACAAATTAGCCGAAGTCGCACCACTTCAGCGTTCAGTGGAAATTATGGCTGAAAACGCCGAAGAGACCATATATACCACTCAGAAAGATTTACTCGATCAGCAGTTTTAAAGTGTCATCTTAAAATTGATTTGTGAGTTCCAATATTTCAGATGGAGGACCTGACAAAGCGGCTCGCCAACCAGGGGTGTTAGGGAGCAATTCAAATATCACGAAGATATTTCCAGATCTTGGAATTCCACGTTTCAGACCGTCTTCTACTCTGTATCCACCCGCTTGCTCTCGCTTGATTGCTGCAGAAGGGGAGACTAGTCTATTGTTTCCCGAGTCTCGCAATCTTCTTGCATGATTCTGACAATCAAGAAAAGATGACTTGTCTCCTGTAGTTGTCTCAAAAGAAAGGTTGACCTGAGTGAAATCGGAATTCTCATAGGGTACGTCTACGCACCATAATGCTCTTCTCACTTCCAGAAGTTCTTGCGGGTCGGTAATTTCAGCGTGCCGAATAAATTCTGCCCAGGCACCATCAGCAGTATCAGCAAAATATTGAGCCGGTCCATCGTCCTCCGCGTTGTAGCGCGCAGCCGGTTGGGATGAGGTTTCCCAGAGAAATGGAAATCTCGAATTAGCCTGTCTAAATACGATCATGTTCCCATGGCTCCATTTAAAGACTTTACGAAATCTTTGATTTTGCGAGGATTTTCATCATCTGGACTCCAATCTTTTTCCGACAAAATTTGAAATGGGGTTTTGCCCTTGAAACTTTTTCTGGTTCGAAGGAACCAATTTCTTGCTCCCATTTCATTGTAAGATCCAAGCAAATCACCTAATAAAAGAGCCATCCAGTGCAATTTTGCATAGACTTGGTCCGATGCCTGACGATTACCTTGTTCGTATCGTTTAAGGCTTTGATCTGAAATATGCAACATGTCCGCAAGAAGTTTTTCTGAAATCACCTCTCGCACTCTAGGCCACTCTTTTTCTGGAACAGGAGAATGTTCTAGAATATCGCTGAGAGATTTCAATTTTATGCATAGATCATTAGATTCATACTCGTACCATCGCGCTGGATCTATCACAATTTTGCGGCCAAGTCCTTCCTCAACAACTTTTTTAGCTACATCGATTATGATGTCTAAATTCAAGTTTAAAGTATCAACTGGCGCCTCAATTAAGCCCATTGACTCAGCTTTGATAATAAAATCAATAGCAGCTACAACAACCTTTTTGTCTAGCGGGTTATTGGTGGAAGGTTTTTGGATCTTTGGCATAATCCAAAGTATATCCAAGAGTGGTCCATTTGTCAAGTTTTGGATTTTTAGAATTGAGTGACACTATCTGTAGTTTCACAATTTTATTCTAGTGAGCCTCGGACAAGTCGAACATTTCGCTTTTCTGCAATTTGTTTTTCCACGTCTCTACATTCTCGAAATTTTTTCCCCAGTCAAAAACAATATTTTTAGATCTAGGTTTGCTGTGACAGCTTACGTTCCATTGTTCTTGAGCGAGCGGATTTATTTCTACTTCTATTTCTTCGCCAAAAGATCTCCAGCTTGGACCTGCTGATGCGTGAACCACTAGATTTTCAGAATCTTCGCGTACAGCTTTAATGTCAGGAATTTCAAGTAGTGCTTCTCTGCACGCCGCTAGCACCTCTTTAGCTGATCCGTTCATAATGGCATCGCGCACTTGTTCTGTTTCCCAGATGTCCTTGTGGATACCTTTGGATTTGTACATTTTGACTGAAATATCTAGTGGAATAAATACGGCTAGAGCAAACATGGCAAAAACCTGACCTATGCCAAAACCCATGCGTAAGGCGTGATCGAGTGCATTCTGGTCGTTTTTGGCAATGATGAAAACAATCAATGCAAACATAGCTACACCGCCGCCCAAACCAAGTGAGCATACAACCATCGCTTTCAACATTTGCAAAAGATAGCGAGCCATCAAACCCTCGTGCTGAGGTTATTCCGCCCCATCAGCTTGCACTTCTGGCTGATAGTCATGTTCTGACTTCATATACCAGCGAACAAAGCGCAAAAGCATGTACACAGGTGGAGCGAAAAACAAAAAGCACATTACTTTATCGAAGCTTTTCATAACTAACCAAGATCCTCTTCATCGGCGGCACATAGACCGTCATCGTCGTCATCATCAGCAGAAAGCTTGACGCCTTCTTTGACGATATCTTCCACACCTACTAATTCTACATCCATCTCTTCAACGTGGATGTTAACATCAGAGTCTTTTTCTTCGTCATTTGGATCTTGATCGATGTCTGGCATTTCTTTTTCATCGTCCAGATCCAGTTCAGAATCTAGCTCAATATCTGTATCTAAAAGCCCGGCAGTGGGTGAAAGCTTCTCCAGTCTTTGTTTGAGGCGTTCTTGACGGGCTACTTCTTTTTCGGCGGCTGAGCGCTTGGGATAAAGACGAGCTCTACATTTGCTGCAAAAGCAGTAACTATTCTCTCCCAGGTGCTGAAAGTCGCCTATCTTAAAACCGACCGGAAGAAAGGCTCTCTGAGCTACAAGGCGCCGCTCCAGACCCTTCAATTTGCGTTGAAAGATCTTTACATATTCGTGTCGGCAGGGCTTTTCTTGGTTTTCCATTAGTATTTGGCGACCGGAAACTCTTTCATCAACTTACCTTTTGAATAAATTATAACTGTAAGCTGGTGATCTCTTTTAACTGTGCTTGGACAAGAAAAATAAAGCCACTTTTCTTCCTGTGGTCCCAATTTATGGGAGGGACTGGCGACAGGTAAATCTACCGAGCCATTGCGCAAGCGAGCGGTGCGGTCATAAAAAACGGCAGTTAGAGTTAAGTCTTCAATTGGTGTGTCGGAAGCATTGCGAATGCGCAATTTGCCTTCAGGTGTAATGCTATCTTTCGCCAGCCAATTGCGCGAAAACAGGATGGATATTGGCTCTGCTCCAATTTTTGCTTTAATTTTGGCTGCGTCCTGAGCTTCTTTTTCTTGCAATTTGACTGCAATCTGCTCACTAACACGATCTGCATGTCCCCTCACCGATTCTGCTTCTTGTGTTTTGCCCTCTTGGTTAAGCGAATCAGCAAACAAAAGTAGCGTTTTCTTGAGTTTTTCTAAAAGCGGAAGTGTGGGCGATAAATTGGCAGCTTCTTCAAAACCGCGCACAGCGCCTGCGTAATTACTCAATTTTAAACAAACATTGGCAAGTAGCTCGTAGTTTTCAGGGCTGCGTTCTTTGGTTGATAGCTCGTTTAACGCTTCCTGGGCTTTATCGAATTCTTTGCGTGCCAAAAGCAAATCGACCAGATGATGCCAGACTTCAAGATTGTTAGGATCGGCTTTTGCCACTGCTTCGAAGTGTTTGATAGCTTCTTGCTGATTGCCTCGACGCTCATAAATAGTAGCAATGGCTTTGTGGGTCATAGTCTCGTCGCTGATTGAAAGACTTTGCTCAAGCAGTTTGAGTGCTTTGTCTTCGTCTTTTTCGTTCATTTCTGCAAGGGCTGCCATGCGGCGAAGACAGTCTGCCTGTCTTATTTTAATCCCTTTACGAGTTTCTTCATCAAGACCAGTACTCAGTTCCTGAGCCAGTTGAAGATGCTTTGCCGCTTCGTCATACTTTTCGCTTTGCAAATCGTGATCGGCATAGGCAATATAGAAGCGCGAGCGCTCGGTCATTATGTTGTCTTTAAGACCTATTCGCACAGCCGCTTGGTAGAGCTTTTCAGCATCCTGAAAATCTCCTCTAATCTGGTAATAATTTGTGAAAGCTTGAATCATCGGACTTAAGCTTTTGGGAGATACATGTAATCGAATGGCGGTATCGAGCTCGGTGCGAGCCTCTGCATAACGCTGGGTGGCAAGATAGCCTTGAGCAAGCCAGGGATGAACATCGGGCTCATCTGGATGCTTGATTGCAAGCCGCTCAAGCATTGGCACCGCAGCCGCTGCTTTGTTTTGTTTGATCAAGCGAATCGCGCGTGATAGCTCAGTTTCTTGTGGTTGGAAAATGAGAAAAATTAGACCGGCTGCAAGCAAAATCGAAATTGCCACCACTAGTTTTTTGTTTTGGACAAAGCTCATAAAAGCTATGATATCCTACGCAAATGCCTGCAGAAATTAATCTGACGCCAACCTGCCGCTTTGAAGAAGTCGCAACAGATGCAAATCCAATAAAAGCTCGTCGCTGGGCTATGCCAGATGCCAAATTTGGGGTCATTTTGATGCATGGTCTGGGGGCACATTCTGGCTGGTTTGAGCCTTTTGCTGCTCGTTTGGCAGTGAAGGGCGTGGATGCACTTTCATATGACCAAGCTGGTTTTGGAGAGCGCATGGGTCCAAGTCCAGCCAATCTGTCTAAAACCTGGAATAGCGAACTGGATCAGGTTATTAGTCGTTATCAAGAAATATTTGGCGAAAAGCCTTTTTTCCTGGCTGGTAACAGCATGGGTGCAATGGTCGCTCTGCGCTGGCTTTGTACAGCCACTGCAATTCCGCCGAGTCTTAAGGGACTGGTTTTGTTTTCGCCCGGATTTGGCGGTAATCCCCAAAGATTCACGCTCATATATCAAATGGGGGCGCTTGCAACGGCTATTATGGCGCCCAAAAAAATGGTCAAATTGCCTTATGGTGTAAGCGATATCACTCGTCATCTTGATGTACAGCAGCAACTGAGCAATGACCCACACATGATGCTTGCCATCGAGGCGGGGCTTGGTTTTGAGCTGTTTTCTCTCACAAAAGATGTGTCTAAACTACCCAAACGGCTTCCTCTGCCGCTTTTTCTAGCTATGGCTGGAAAAGAACACATCGTCGACAACAAAACCACGCTTAGGTTTTATGACCAGGTCGAGTCGCAGTCGAAAATCCGCTTTGCTTATCCTGAAGCTTTTCACGACCTTATGTTCGACGCCTGTCAAGATCAGCTTGCAGAAGACCTGGTTACTTGGATGACCAGCGTAACTAAAATGTAATTTATGTTCTATATAATGAATAGGTAAAACCGACATAGGGACAAAATGCACAGTCAGCGAAGTGTTTTTTGTGTAATGTGGCACCCTGCTGGAACTCATATAATTTAGTTCTAGACTTCATTCACCGGATATAAATGGGTGAGATTCATGATCCAGAATATAGTTTCACTTTTGTACAAACGAGCAGACGAGCTTGGTGCGCATGCTGCTTTTCAATACAAGATTAAGCGTGGCTCTTACCAGTCGATGAGCTGGAGCGAAGTAGCCGAATATGTAATGAAAATAGCCTATGGACTGGCGGCGCTAGGCATTGAGCCCAAAGATATGGTGGCAATTTTTTCTCATACTAGTCATTATTGGGTTGCAAGTGACCTCGCCATTCTTTCTAATGCCGCAGCTTCTGTGCCAATTTATCCAACCAGTTCGGCAGATGATTGTTTGCATATTCTGGATAATTCGCAAGCAAAATATTTATTTGTCGAAAATGAGCGCTTGCTTTCTAAAATCGCTTCTATCGAAGACCAGCTTCCATTGCTTAAAGCGGTCATTATTCTTTCGCCCCTTGGTGACAATTCTGTCACTATGAAAAAGGTAAAAGTTCTAACTTTGGACGAACTTATCGCAGGTGGTGCCGACTTACAAAAGAACGACGCTGATTTAATTAAGGCTCGCATTAATCAAGTTAACAGAGAAGATATCTGCACTATTATTTATACGTCTGGCACGACCGGCACACCAAAAGGTGTTGCACTTACACATGGAAATATTTTGACTGTTTTAGACGATATCAAAAAGGTGTTTCCACTTACAGAAAAAGACGTTTATCTCTCCTATCTTCCACTGTCTCACGTATTCGAGCGCGTTTGCGGAGAGTATTACTGGTTGCACTCAGGTGGCATAAACGCTTTTGCAGAAGGCATGGAGACCATGGCCAAAAACATGCAAGAAGTACACCCAAGCATGCTAATTGTGGTGCCAAGAGTGCTCGACAGAATTTATGCCAAAGTAATGAGTGGTATCAATGGTGCTACTGGCAGAGCAAAAGAGTTAATCGAATGGTCGCTTGAAGTAGGAAAAGATTTGCTCGAACATAGAGCCAACAATAAGCGTCCGCGCCCTGGTCTTATGCTCAAATATTGGTTGGCTGAAAAGCTTGTACTTCAAAAATTAAGAGAAAAAATCGGTCCGCGTTTGCGCGTGGTAGTGAGTGGTGGCGCTCCTGGTGATCCCAAAGTGCTTGAATTTTTTAACTCAATTGGTATTGCCACACTTGAAGGTTATGGTCTTTCTGAAACTTCAGCACCAGCTACGGTGAATATTCCAAACAAAGTAAAAGTAGGAACGGTAGGACCTAAGCTCGAATCTGTCCAGCTAAAATTTGGCGAAGAAAACGAGATTTTGCTTGCCGGTCCTTCGATATTCAAAGGCTATTACCGAAACGAAGAAGCCACCAAAGAGTCTTTTGAAGATGGTTGGTTCAAAACCGGTGATATCGGTGAATTAGATAGCGATGGTTATCTCAAAATTACCGACCGTAAAAAAGATTTGATTGTAAATTCAGCCGGTAAAAATATTGCTCCTCAGCGTATCGAAGCAGTAATTAGGGGCATTCCTGGCATATCGCAAGCGGTCGTCTTTGGCGACAAGCAAAAGCATCTAGTGGCGCTTTTAACTTTAGATGAGCATGCCGTCGTAGATCTTGCACGCGACCAGCACTGGGAGCATGAAGGTTTTGAAGACTTGATGCATAACGCCAAGCTCTTAACTTATATTCGCAAAGAAATTAAGGCCCGCTGTAAGCCTCTAGCAGATCATGAGCAAGTGAAAGATTTCGCCATACTGGAAAAGGATCTTTCAGTCGATGCAGGCGAGATGACAGCAACGCTTAAAATTAAGCGTAATATCGTGGCCAAAAAATATCAGGACCTTATAGCTAGTTTGTATGATGAAAAGGTTGGCGGCAAGCGCTAGGCTCTAAGCTAAACTAAATTGTTCATCGAAAGGTCATTTCCTCATGTCTTGCTATTAGATAGACATGAGTAATCTGATCTTTCCGACCGACAAAGGACTTTACTGCCAGGTCGCCGACGTGTACGTGGACCCCTGGCGTGGCGTAGACAAGGCAATAATCACTCACGCTCACTCAGACCATGCAAGATGGGGATCTGTTCAATATCTTTGTGCCGCTCCCGGCAAGAAGATCTTGCAATATCGCCTTGGCGATGGTGCCAAAATTGAATCGATGCCATATGGTCAGAGCATAGAAATTAATGGCGTCAAAATTAGTTTGCATCCAGCCGGTCACATTCTTGGATCAGCTCAAGTACGATTCGAATACAAAGGCGAAGTATGGGTGGTCTCAGGCGATTACAAATTAAACAAAGATTCGACTTGTGAGCCTTTCGAGTCAGTTAAGTGCGACACTTTTATTACTGAATCTACTTTTGGATTGCCAATTTATAAATGGCCTGACAACGAGCAGTTATTTTCAGAAATAAATGCCTGGTGGAGCAAAAATAAGTCCGAAGGCCGAAATAGTTTGATCCTATGCTACGCCTTAGGGAAGGCACAGCGCATTTTATCTGGACTTGATATGAGTATTGGACCTGTTTACACACATGGTGCAGTTGAGGTGTTGAACGAGGTTTATAGGCAGTCAGGGCGGAATTTACCAATGACGACGCGAATTCAGCAGGACGTAAAACCAGAGCTGGGCTCTATGATACTTGCGCCGCCCTCAGTGCAAAACAGTCCATGGCAAAGAAAGTTGCAACCAGTGGCGGTGGCTTTTGCTTCTGGCTGGATGCAGGTGCGTGGTATCAGAAGACGACGATCTTATGATAAAGGCTTTATTCTTTCTGACCACTCTGATTGGAATTCGCTTTTGACCGCGGTGAAGTCAAGCCAAGCATCAAATGTTTTAGTCACTCATGGCTATTCGGATATTTTTTCAAGATTTCTTCAAACCGAAATGGGTCTTTCTGCAAGTGTCCTATCCACTCATTTTGTGGGCGAATCGGTGATGGAACAAGAAGAAGTAGGTGAATGATGGAAGAATTCGCCCGTTTGTTTCTAGCCATAGATGAAACTACTAAAACTTCGCAAAAAGTTTCAGCACTAGTCGATTATTTTGCCAACTGCAATGCCTCAGATGCTGCCTGGGCTATTTATTTTTTAACTGGTAGAAAAATTAGACAAATTGTACCAAGTGCAAGGCTTAAAGCTGCTTTGAGAGTGAAGACTAATATTCCTCAATGGCTTTTTGACGAAGCTTACGAAGTGGTTGGAGACCTAGCAGAAACTATTGCTTTGCTTGCAGATAATTCATCAGTTTCTGGAACAGATGCAACAACCACAACTCAGGCACGATCGAATTTGTCGCTTACAGACTGGGTTGAGGTTCGATTGATGGGTCTCAAAGATCTAGATGAAATTCAGCAACAAAACAGACTCATAGAATATTGGGACGAAATAGATTTGCTCCAAAAATTTGTTTTTACCAAATTGATAACTGGCAATTTTCGAGTCGGTGCATCTCAACAACTGGTGGTAAAAGCACTGAGTCGCTTGACTGAGATTAGCGAGGAGAGCATCACTCACAGACTGAGCGGAGAGTGGTATCCAACCGCTGATTTTTATCAAGCACTAATTCATCGAGATACTAAAGACTCTGACAAGAGCAGACCTTATCCTTTTTATTTGGCTTATCCTTTGGAAACAGATTATGAGCAATTTTCAAGCGCCGAGAAGTTTTCTGATTGGATTATTGAATGGAAATGGGATGGTATCAGATCTCAATTAATCAGAAGAGAAGGAGAATCATTTTTGTGGTCGCGGGGCGGCGAGTTAATTAGCTCTGGATTTCCCGAAATTATTGAAGAGTCTAAACTTCTGCCTGATGGAGTGGTGATAGATGGCGAGATATTAGCCTTTGCAAATGGCGAAGCAATGCCCTTTCAATTTTTGCAAAAACGAATCACTCGCAAAACTGTTTCAAAGAAAATGCTTGCAGAGATTCCAGCCGTTTTGATGGCATATGATTTGCTTGAATGGCAAGGCGTTGATATTAGAAGCGAGCCTTTCATGATCAGGCGAAATCTGCTTGAACAATTAGTAGATTCCTTGAATTCGCAAGTATCTCAAAGTAAACTAATGGTATCCCCATTGGTATCGTCTGCATCTTGGAGCGAATTGCTTTTGAAGCGAGAAGCCAGTCGCGATCAAAAAGTAGAAGGCTTGATGCTCAAACGCGCTTCGAGTGCTTATGGTGTGGGAAGACGAAAAGGCGATTGGTGGAAATGGAAAATAGATCCCTTATTAGTCGATGCAGTGCTTATTGCCGCCCAACCAGGTCATGGCAGGCGAGCTAGTTTATATACCGATTATACTTTTGGTGTCTGGCAAAATGACGAATTAATTACAGTGGCAAAAGCATACTCTGGGCTCGATGACAGCGAGATTCGCAAAGTCGATGCATTCGTTCGAAAAAATACTCTTGCACGATTTGGACCTGTTCGTACTGTAAAGCCAGAACTTGTTTTTGAACTGGCATTTGAAGGGATTCAAATATCGACCAGGCACAAGTCAGGCATTGCTATGCGTTTTCCGCGCATTGCCAGGTGGCGCACAGATAAGCCAGCAAGTGAGGCGGATAGATTGGAGACCCTCAAAGGCATGGCAGATATCGAATGAAAAGCAAGTCACCATTTGATCAAATTATAAATTGGTTCGAGAAAAAATCATGGCAACCGTTTCCCTTTCAACTTGCTGCTTGGCAGGCCTATCGCGAAGGCAAAAGCGGATTAATTCATTCATCTACAGGTAGTGGCAAGACTTTTGCTATTTGGCCTGCTCCACTGATGGAATGGATGGAGCAAAATCACTCTAATAAAATTGCACCACTTACAGTGCTTTGGCTTACACCGCTTCGTGCTCTTGCTTCAGACACAGCAGAGTCGCTCCATGAATTAGTAGAAGGGTTGGACATACCCTGGAGTATAGAGATTAGAACCAGCGATACTTCAAGTTCTATAAGAGCACGTCAAAAGACAAGAATGCCTTCGTGTCTTATTACTACTCCAGAGAGTTTGGAGGTATTGTTGTCTTACCATGAACACCAAAATCAATTGAAAAGTCTAAAATTGGTTGTGGTTGATGAGTGGCACGAGTTGCTGAGCACTAAACGCGGTAGCATGACTGAGCTTGCCCTGGCACATTTGCGACAATTAAATCCGGAACTTCGTATATGGGGAATGTCAGCCACTCTTGCAAATTTGGACGAGTCGCTAAAAACTTTGGCTCCAAAAAATTCAGTGCTTATTTCATCTGATGCTAACAAATCAACCAGATTTATCACGCTTTTACCAGATTCAATCGATCACATTTCCTGGGCTGGACATCTAGGTTTGTCTATGGTGCCAGAAGTCGCAAAAGCAATTGAATCGGCAAATACGACGCTTGTATTTACAAATACTCGCTCGCAGTGCGAAAGATGGTACCAAGCTTTACTTGATTATTGTCCGGATTTTGCAGGAGTAATAGCGCTGCATCACGGCTCGCTCGATCGAAAAACGCGCAATTGGGTGGAAAATGCTGTTCGCGATGGACGTTTGAAATGTGTGGTATCAACATCGAGTCTCGATTTAGGAGTTGATTTTGCACCGGTCGAACAAGTTATCCAAATTGGCTCACCAAAAGGAGTTGCCCGACTGCTCCAGCGTGCTGGTCGCAGTGGACATCAGCCTGGTGTCGAAAGCCGAATAGTTTGTGTCCCTACACATACACTAGAGCTTGTAGAATTTTCCGCTGCGCAAAAAGCGATTGACAAAAACAAAATAGAGGCAAGATATCCACTGAAAAAACCGTTGGATGTTTTAGCTCAACATTTGGTAACGCTTGCATGTGGTGGCGGATTTGAAAAGGAGAAAGCGTTTTTTGAGGTGAAGTCTGCTTATTCATATCGAAATCTTTCTCGCTTTGAGTTTGAATGGATTCTTGATTTTATTTGTAGTGGTGGTAAAGCATTAAGTGCATACGATGAATATTGCAAAGTGTCTGTTCAAGATGGAATTTATAAAGTATTAGAGCCGCGCACTTCAAAACGTCACAGATTAACTATAGGAACCATAACTAGCGATTCTATGATAAATGTCGTTTTTATGAATGGCGAAATGATAGGAAGTCTGGAAGAAGCCTTTGTATCCAGACTCAAGCCTGGTGAGAGATTTACTTTTGCCGGACGTAATCTTGAGCTGGTTAGACTCAGAGATATGAAAGCCTGGGTTCGCTTGGCTCATAGCAAAGACGTCCGGGTTCCTCGCTGGATGGGCGGACGGATGCCTCTATCATCTGAATTGTCGCAAGCGATACGTGTAGAACTGAGCTTGGCGAAAAATGACAACTATGCGACGCCTGAAATGCTGTTCGTGAAGCCTTATTTGGAGCTGCAAAGACTTTGTTCGCAAATACCTGATGAAGAATCTATTCTTGTAGAACATCTGATTTCTCGCGAGGGATATCATCTATTTGTTTATCCTTTTGAAGGTCGCTTGGTACACGAAGGTTTAGCCGCTGTTATTGCGTATCGCATTTCTAAAAGTGTTAATGCCAGTTTTTCTACTGCTGTAAACGATTATGGATTCGAGATTTTGGCAAATTACGATTTCGATGCGAAAAGGTTAATAACGTCGGATTTATTTTCGCCTGAGAATTTGTTTCACGATATTCTGGAAAGTCTGAATGCTACTGAAATGAGCCGCAGACAGTTTAGAGAGATTGCACGAGTGGCTGGACTAATTTTTTCTGGCTATCCTGGAAGTTCCAAAACTACAAGACAAATTCAAGCATCGAGTGGACTTTTGTATGATGTATTTGCTGAATACGATCCTGAGAATTTGCTGTTTAAGCAAGCTCAACATGAAGTGCTTGAATCACAATTGGAAGAAACAAGAATGGTTTTGGCAATGAAAAGAATTGCCAAATCGAAAATAAGGATTGTAGAAATATGTCGCGTGTCTCCGCTTTCCATGCCACTTATGGTGGAACGATTAAGGGGTAGACTTAGCTCCGAAAAGTTGGCTGATCGAATTGCAAAAATGAAGTTACAGATTTATAAAACTAATGTCGCCCTCTCAAAAAAATACTAACCAACTGAATTTTCCTGTCCCAGGTGCACTTGCTATCACAATCTGTGATGAAGAGCTCTTTTTGCTTCCTCAAAAAGCGATATTCTGGGCTAAGCAATCAACTTTGTTTCTTGCTGATGCTCACTTTGGCAAGGCTGGCACATTTCGTTCGCACAAGATCGCCATTCCATCTGGAATTACAGAGACTGATTTGAGCAAAATAGATTTTTTAGTTGAGCAATTGAAAATTGAAAAAATAATTTTCCTTGGCGATTTTATTCATGCTCAAAGCGGCATGACTAAACGCATTAAAGAACAACTTTTAGACTGGCGTAATAAACACAAGAATCTTTCAATCGTTTTAATCAAAGGAAATCACGATAGGTCAATAAAGGGGATTGCAGAGGTTCTAAAGATTGAACTTTTGAATGAACCATATTCGATGCCCCCGTTCATTCTATGCCACCATCCAGATGTCGCACATGTTGCCAAAGGCTTGGTTCTTTGTGGACATTTGCATCCTGCAGTTAAACTTTTGGGGCAAGCTCGTCAAAAGGTGAGGTTGCCTTGTTTTTATGTTCAAGAAAAGCAGATAGTTCTGCCTGCTTTCGGTTCTTTTACGGGATGCATGGAAATTATTCCCTTACAGAACGAACAAATTTATGTGATTGCGGAAAGTGAAGTGGTTAAAGTTCGATGACATCATTGACAGTCAATTAGTTCGTGTCAATCGTCTAATTGACTAGCTATGTGATAGGCCCAATCTTCCACGCTTTGTTTTTGAATGCGCTCAGTTACCCATTCTCTAAGTCGTTTTACTGCATCGAGACGATTTCCCATAATAGCTTCAATCTGTTCAATTTCTGCCATTATTTGAGCAACGTCTTTATTAGTATCCCATTTTCCAGATTTGATATATTTATCGAGAAAGTCTGGAACGGCTTGATTTCCAAAAAGGGCTTTTCTTTTTGCTTCTCCAGAGACTGGATCGCCTAATTCTTTGAGGAGCTGCTCTAGGTTTTCAACAAGCTTCTCAGGAATTCTATATTCGGCCAGTTCACTTGCTACTGTCCGCATTTCTTGCTCTAGTTTACGTCGAAGTGAAGGATAGCTAGAATAATTCCGGAATGACGGCGCAAATCTATTCAACGCGATATCGTAAATTTCCTGGTTGTTGCCCATGAATTGACGACCTTCGCTTCGGTATAGAGTGAATAAGTTGCGGATAAAGTCTTGATTCGGAACAGTACCAGATCCCATATGACTTTGATAAATTTCAGAGATCGTACTTACAAGTTTTTGAAAATCAGATGATGTGATATCAGCAAAAGAGTAAACAGAAGGATGATTTTGTCTTATGGCTGTTTGCATTGAAATTGCCATGATTAATTCATCTTGCCACTGGTGGACATATTCATGCAAAATGTATTGATCTAAATTTCGCAGATCACGCGAAAGAACGCTATCTAGTGATAGTGCCGTTACGCCTCGTCCTAGGAAATATTGGCCGCCTAAAGAAGGATCATGCACCAAAAGGAATTTTGGTGGTGTCAGATTTCTCTGTTTGAAGAAATCACTCAAGCTTGCCTCAAGTCTCTTTAAATAGTCGTTTGCGATATGCACAGCTTGTTCTTGAAGTAATGCGTATTTTAGTCTCGTCTCCTTATTTGCTTTTTCCAGATCGATTATTTGTTTTTCTAAATTATCTAATTGGTCAGAACTGAGACTCAATTTTCCTGAATTTACTTGTCTGCGAGTATTGTGCAACTCTCTCAAATTCTGAGCTCTCTCCAGAAACTCTCGATGCAGAGTTCTTAGTCCATCGGTTAAATGACTGTGATCTTTTGAAGACGACTTAATTCCTTCTATGAGTCCCCGTAGCTTCAAGGCGTCATCGTGAGCTAATCCGGGAAGATGTTGCAGCATTTCATTCAATTTGTTGGAGTCTGCTGTGAACGTTCTAAAAGGACCGATGAGCTCTTCAATTTTCAATTCCTGCGAATTTGTCACAGTTGATTGATTGAAGCGTTGGTTTATCGTTTCGTGCAATTGGGGATAGGACGAGTGTAATTCTGCAGAAGCAAGTGCGGCTTCATCTTCTCTAAGAGCTAGTTTTTGACGAAGAGCAAAGAAATTGGTAGCGCCTGTGTTCAAAGTATCGTTGGGATTTGAAGCGGCGTGATTGATTCGTTGAACTTTTAGTTTTGTACTTCTTAAGTTTGCTAATTCAGGATGTGTCATAGCTTGAGCAACAGCATTATCGAATTCCAATTGAGCAAGCATGTAATCCTTTCTTGCGTCAATTGCAGTTCTTGCTTTCGAGATAGACTTTTTATCAATATTCAATTCTGCAACAGTGTTTCTCAATTCACGATGTGCCATTTGAGCTAAATCGTCTATTGACTCACGGGTGACTGCAAGCGAAGTATGGGAAGCACCAGCTAGGGCATCCACTTTTAAAGCTGCTATTCGAGGGGAGCGTACTTCAGATGAAGTTTCCGCTGCGGCGGTTTTAGCACTTACTAGACGTTCTTGATATGCTCGTAAAATACGCTCACCCGATTCTTTATGTGCATCGCCAAAGACAAGTTTTATGTCTTTTAACTTGGCATTGGGATTTTGAATGGCGAAAGCTACCATCGCATCAACGTATTCTCTTTCTAATTTTGCTACCTGTTCGGCAATTTCTGATGGTTTTAAAGTACTTCTCAATCGATCTATTTTGCCAAAGCGCATCGCTACTATAGACAGACTTTCCAGTCCCGAATCGTTTGCTTTTACAAGCGAATTCAAAAGAGTTGTAGAGAAAGGTCCTTTATCGATATCATCGCCGACAAATACATGTCTAAATTTGTAGCCATCGACTGCTTGAGTGACGAATGCTTCTGATTGATTAAGTGAGCGACCCACTTGTCCCTTGATCAAATCATCAGGGTCTTTGATGGCACGATTGTAAAATGGACCCCAGTCAGCACTTAGTATGCCTTGAGTGTCTTCCAAGAATACATCAGAGTTTTGGGAAACTTTAAACAGTCTATTCAATTGCTCAAATGTATCTAGTCTTAATTCAAGACTAGCGATTAGGTTCTCTATCTGCCCGTCTCGCTCCAAGTTTGGATGTTCTTTAAGTTTATCTTTTAATTTCGCAATGGTACTTCTGATGGTGGCAGAATGGGCGTAGTTAATTTCGGAACTCAATTGAGTTAGTTCTGTGACTATTTGGTTTCTTAGCTGCTGGGGAGATTCCGTTGCACTCGCTAAATCAGCAGAATCAAGTTTTGCAGGTGAAGTCGCAATTGCGGTCGTGTCTGCTCCATTGTCGAGTGTGTTAGCGTCAAGCGCGTCTGCTTCTGTTGGCTTTGTGACTTTTGGAGAAGATACAATTCGAGGTGCGGGATTTTCTTCTAATATGACTATCGGCAATTTTCTTTCGTAAAGTTCTTTCCATAAATTCTCTGATACGACGATAACATTGTCACCGTCTGGTTTTACTTCGCCGGTGTGCAGCCATTCGGGTTTTGGTCTGTTGCCGAATAACGTTTTCAATGCTTCTGGGTTGCTGTCAAGATTTTCTATGTAAACAAGCGGTTTTGTGGGAGTAGCGTTAGTCGTCACAGTTGCACTGGTATCTCGGAGGATGGCAATGCCCGATATATTTGGCTTGCCGATTTTCAGTTCGTTATGGCTATTTAAAGGCTTTCCATTCTTTAGCGTTAGTAATTCATATATTTCGCGACTCGCTTTAGCTATATCGCTTGCTGCTCCAAATTCTCTTTCAATTTGATCTATTGAGGTAAATCCAGAAACTTCCGATTTGTATTTTTGCAAAAGTGGAAACTGTGTCGAAGCATCACCATCCGCAGAACCAAAATACTTGCGCAGAACGTTTTCCACTTCACCCTGCATATTAATTCGTTCAAGATTGTCAACTGAACTCCATCTTAGTAATAGAGACTCATGAGTCGTGTCCGAATGACCTTTTCCATAACCGCCTCGACTTACGACCGAAATATTTTCGGGGGGCGCTTGTACTAGTGCAAGAATTTTTCCTTTACCAAAAGTCTTATGGAAGTTGTTTGTATGCAGTGTGACAGAAAGTGCTTGTGTTTCCAGAACGCTTTGATTTCTTAGGAGTAGTTCCAAATCTTTGCTTCTATGTACAAAAACTCCATATGGAGAATGGGAAATATTTGTCATTCTAAAACCGCTAGGAATCTCTGTTGTGAATATTGGAATTTGAGATTCTCTTATTTCAGCAGCTCTTGTCGATACCATTCTAAAAATGTCATCCAATTCTTTTTGAACAACGTTTACACCTAGATCATTGATGTTGTACCAATAGCTAGATGAATCATTTATAGAGCGAATATCCCACTCGTTGAATTTTCTTATTAATTCCAATTCGCCATCTCTAATATGCTTGATAGCTAAATGGTCGAGGTATGCTGAATCTTGAGCCAGTCGCGCGGAGATGTGAGCTGGATCGTAACTGAGTTCGCGGTGTCCTTCCACTATGTTAACTATTCGTCGAATTCTATTCTCAGAGTATCCGAGAGTTTTAAGTACACCCCATGCGACGCTTGCAGACGCCCATTCGTGATCTTTATCTATTAGATTTGGCTGTTTCATCAGGTCGTGAAAAAGGGCAACCCATGTTAGATCCACTAGATCTTGATGTTCTTTGGCAGTCCAATTGATAATTTCGCCAGGAAATGGATCTCTTCCTAATTTTTCCCGAGTTAACTGTTGTCGAATTCCATCGGCTATTCTTAGCTGATGTTCGTCCACAGGAAACTGATGGAAACCTGTTTGGGGTCTTCCTATAATTCCGCTTTCTACTCCATCAATATGGCGTCCGAAATAGTTTGGAAAAATTTGAGATAATAACCCTTCATCGCCCAACAGTAATCTTGCATCTGAAGATAGTTTTTCTTCAACTTCTTTTCTTAGTTGTGCTTTGCGGACTCGAGACAAGTTTCCGACTTCCGGCATCCGAAGATCTACAACTTCCAGTGGCACCACAACGGGACCAGTCTTGTCTCTTAAGGTCTCAGGCAAGAAGCGTTTAGCTTCTGAAATACCTCTGTTTAATGACATTCTATAAAGAAAGTCGTTGTTGACATTTTCTACTTCTGCTTGAACAAATCGTCCAAAACGTGACATAAATAGATCCAGATTGCCATCTGCGTAGCCGATTCTGCCAGCCATCATTATTAGCTCTCTAAGATGAGCAGACGTCTCTGGATCCGATGGCGAAAGTACAGAACCTTGCAAGTTCAATTTGTTTTTAAACAAGAGAAGAGCGCCGTCGAGAGCTTCGATTGCCTCTGTTTTGCTTGTAGGCAATTTCTCATAATCTATACCAAATTTGAGAGCTTTGATTATTTGAGCGAATTCCTTATCAGTTGTAAGAGCGGATTTTGGAAATTTACTCGAAACTAACTTTCTAAGTGAATCGTTTTCTGCGCTGCGTGTTTCCAATCTACTTGCTGCAATACTAAGAGAAAGGCGCCAACTGTTGGAAGTGTTCGAATCGTTCCATATCGTGCCAAGTGACTTCAATGTCAGTGAATCTACCTTGGAACCAAATTCGTTGCGAATGGCAATTAAAGAATTTACTTGATTTGAAAAATTGTCAATATTTTTCAAAGTTTCTTCGAGCGAATTAGAAGCTGAGCGAGAACGAGTGATAGAGTCGTTTATTTTTCGTAAAACCAAATCGAACTGATCGGTAGGTAACCGTCTCATGAGCGCAATGGCAGTGTCAATTCCAGCGTTGGTTTCTGCGTTAGACAAACCGGTTTTAATTGGAACTACTGCTTTTTGCCAAGCTCCATAAACAGCCGCAGACAATCCTTCGTTTTCTAATTGTGAAAAAGTTTCTAAAACATTTTGTACTTGGGTGATTACTTTACCTAAATCATCCTGCATGTAAGTTGTTCGCATTAGGCGTGTGCCAAGAGTTTCAAGAGAAGAAGCAGGATAATTGGCTAATTTGGACGCCATTGCAGAGTTGTCAGGAAAGATCAGTCTAGCAAATAGGTGAGGATCTGCTTTAGCAAGTGCTTTAGCCAATTCAGTTCGATAGACTTGGGCGATGGAGGAGTCTGCGCTCGCACTGAATAAACTTTTAGTCAATTTAGAAAGATCATCTTCGTCTAACTTTTGAGCGGCGCGCGCTAGGAGCGCTACTGCAATAGCTGTTCTTTCTTCCATAAATCCGGGTGGAATGATTCTGCTGCCAAATAAACCATCAGACTTAAGGCCTCTAGAGAGTGTTAAATCTGAAATTAAGTTTTCGATCAGCATATCTCGAGAATCGCCCCGCTCCATTGTGCTGACGAAATCAACTATCTGGTTGCGAAATTTCAGAGGGAGTGATTCATGCATTATGAAGGCTGGAGTAATCGTGTCTGAGTCAAATTGTGCGGGTACAATCTTACGCCTCATCAGCTCAATTAGACGTGAAGCCATATGTTCAGGATTTTCTGTACTTACAACAGTTATGAGTAGAGCGGCCGTCCTTGATGAAGGACTATTTTCATGCTGAGCCAATACTGTTTGAAAGAAATGAAGACGTGTAGATGGGTCTCGTATCTCTCTTAACACCTCACCAGCATACAGATTTTCATGACCATCAGGATTTGTAAGCTTCAAAATAAGTGAGTCAATTGCAGCCGAATCATCTTTTCGCAGTGAGCTGAGAAATCTCGCTATTTCCAATTTCGGCAATGACTCTAGATTAGTTATTATTTCTAATGAGTAAATCGTTCTTTCCGCTTTCGCTATTAAGCCATCAATCTCTGCATTTTTTTTAGCAGATGTATTTAATTTGATCTTCTCTTTCAATTTGGAGATGACTGCCTCCATTTTGGCTATTTGCGCATTATTCGCAATCGAATTGAGCCTTGTTAGAATTTCTACAAGATCCTTTTCTGGAAGATGATCTAAGAGTCCGACTAAAAGCTTCTGGTCGGGAGCTTTTTTTGCAATTCTCGAAGCGTTCTCCACCGCTTCCATCGCTTCCATCGCTCTCGATATATTGTTGGGTAACGTGCCTGCGGGATTGGTTAAAGGTTTTGCATCTATGTTATTAGCTGCTTCGACTATCGTCTGAGGCGTTGCAATAGGCTCCGCTTTAATGCGTAAATCGTTTAAATCACTGCTTTTAATTCTTGCATTAAGATCTTCTATCGCAGCTTGAAGACTGGATCTTACTCCAGAATCGGTAGAGTCATCTGCGTGTCGTGCTAGGAGTTCTATTAAAGACTGAGCTTGATCAATGTCATCGAATTTTAGTTTTTGCACCAGAGCTCTTATACCTGCGGCATGCGAATAGACAATCTCAGAATTCATTCTAGAGATAATTGCCATAGCTTCAATGGGGGAGAGGCGTTCTACTATGTTATTGAGAAAACCGGCATTGGGATTTTCCGTAGCTAGATGGACTAACGCTGCTTTTAATGCGTCAAAATGATCGAAGGGTAGTTTTGGTGATTGCAGAATATCACTTACACGCATCTCAACTAATTTCCGGACATCGCTGCGGCCTTCTTTCAGTGCGTTTGTAATAGCAAGCATCTTATCCCATTCAGCAGCCGAGCCTAAATGGAACATTTGATAATCGATAACTCTTGCTCGTGGATCTGCTCCCGCGGCCGACACTTTGACAATTTTAGGCATTAAGCCATCGGCCCCAGTCTCCTCACTGGCTTCACGCGAGAAGGTCTCTAAAGGATGCTCAACTGGAGGTATTTTCTCCGCAGAGGCAGACTCGTTCGGACGCTGAACACGTGCGGGTTTTCTTGCGGCAAAGCCTCCAATTAATCCATTTTGTCCTTTAAACGGCTCGTTACCTCTTTCTGCTAAACCGACATATAGCTCGCCGTCTCTTACAAAGAAGTATGTTGCGGTGGCTGTTTGATCCGCAAAAGGTATCCTGTACGCAAATTCTCCCTTTTCTTCTCCTTCTTTCACTGCTCGTGTCACTGGTTTAAGCTGCTCCGGCAAAGGAAGCGGTTCGACAGTTTCGGCGTTGGAGACGATTTTGAATTTATGTTGTGAATTCTCAGGAAGCAATGCTTCGATTTTTATCGCTTCATCTTGATTTAAATGCACCGAATAGCGAGTGGCAATAGTATCTTGATGAACTAAGGTTTCTTCCAGTCTTAATCGATTAGGTGGGACATCAAAATTTAAGTCTTTCGCCAATCTTCTGGCTATATCCTCAAGAGAGCTAGGTTCGATGCCTAGAAACGCGCCATGGAATCTATTAGTTGAACCATCGGTTACTACGATCCTACGTCCCCCAGGTAAAACAATATCGATATTTACCTGACTTGGGAATTTTTCAAATTGGTATACGAATTGCACGTCTCTGTTAGCACCAAATCTGATATCACCATACTCAGTCGGTACTTCTCTAGATGTGCCTCGATTAGCGATGAATCCACCTCTTTCTCCACGCGTAATTACAGTTCCGTCGGATAGTTGAACTTCAGTGATGATATTATCCTTGTGCTTGACGGCGGAAACTAAAGGTACACCGTTTACGACTTCAAATCTTTCGCCATTCTTCCATGCTTCTTCCGCTCTTTCAAAGGAGGGTCTTAATAACCTTGATTGATAGGAGAAAGCGGATTCTTTGCGAGACATTGTTGTCAGACCCAAAGAAAGATACATCTCACCTATGAATGGTACGCGACTATTTCTGGCTGCCATAGCCATACTCCAGAGTTCATCAGTCGTGTAAGTCAAGCGCTCAAATGAATCACCGAGTTTTTTGCGAATCTCTGCTTCAACTGTTGCTGGAATTTCGTTCGTCAGAGAGGTTCGCGAGGTGATAAGCCGTTGGACAAACGCTTCTGAGGATTCATCAGCGTTTCTAGCGATGCCGTTTTTCATACTTTCAATTTCAGCCAAGGCACGTCTGAAATCTGCCGTTTGTTGAGCAAAAAATTCTTTTACGTTTTGTCCTTCAGGAATTGATACTCGTCTTACATTATAGCCCGGAGGAATGTCTGCACGTCTACCTAAGGATGACTGCATAATTGCTTCCAGAAAACTGTTGTTTTGGGCCACTTGCATCGTTTCCAAAATCTCAGAAGCTTCTTCTGGAATACCAAGTAAATTACCTAATTTACTCTTTTGGAATTTGGCTTCACGAATGAGTTTTGCTAAATCGGTATTTGTTTTGTCTAGCTTAGAAAGAATCTCATTTAAATCTATCAATAAGGCATTTGTCGCATCTATTATTTGGAGCGATTGTGGATTTTGCTCGAAGCCATCAAACAAATCCCCGTATTCTTGTTTTCTTGCCTGCACTAACGTGATTGCATCAGCGATATCACGTTGAAATTCTTCAGGCTTGATTCGCGATGCAAATAGTGCTTCTGATTGTTGTAGATTTTCAATTATTGCCGCTGGGTTGACCTGGTTATCTCCCGAAGACTTTGAAAGTATTTGCCATAAAGCCAATTGCAGGTTTTCTCTTGTGTCGATGATCCTGGCAAAATCCTCTGGAGAAATTTTGTTGCTGAAAAGAAGCGAATTCAATTCGCGCAAAACATCTGTGTCTACCAGTCTGTTTCCCGATTCTATTTCAGAAAGTAGAGTACGGACCTTGCTTTCTACTTCATTGGCATCCAGAAAAATAACTTCTTTGAGGCGTTTAGCAATTTCGTTTCTCCTCGCAGCTTTTAGAGTCTCAAGTACTTTTTCCAGATTAGTTCGGGTTCTAGCGATAAGCTCAGCATCAGCGTGGCTGAGACTGGTTAATCTTCCTAACAGGTAAGAGACAGCATTGTCGGCATCTCTTAGTGCTTGTCCTGATAATTGACTCGATTCGATTGCATTGCGAATTGCAAGCTGTATGCTATTGATATCAGATGCGGTGGCACTTAGACGATTTAAAACAACCAAAATTTGTGCATCAGACATTTGATTTAGTGCAGATGAATTTTCTGCACCTATGCGTTGGAGTACTTGTTCAGTTTGACCAGTAGTCAGTTCTTCAACACGAGAGGTTGGAAGCGCTGGATCAACTATTTTTTTTTTAACTGATAGTTTCTAAGTCCTTCGCTTATCAGTTTGGCAATTTCCTCGTCTCCATCAGTTGCAATTTTAATTTTTACATCAGGATGAGAATTTCTGAACGCAATGATACCCGCTACCATGTCGTCAGCTATTTGTTGTTTTGTCAGTCCTTCAATTCTAGTGTACGCTGTTCCGCGACGCATGATGGGGATAACAATTTCACCCTGACCGGAAGGAAGGTCACGTGCCGCAAATGTAAGAGTGTCACTGATCATTTGTGGTACTGGAAGTGTTGAGCGTTCATCGTCAATGTAGTTAGTGATTCGCTTTATGTGACTATGAAGAGGTGCAGCATCAGACCGAGTCAAGATTGTGTTAGAAAAATTGCCAGTTGCTTCATTGCTCGTCAATTGAGGGCGAGAGTCAGCAAAAATTTGAGAATAGAAGTATCTGCTAGATATTTCGGTGTCCAAGCTATCTCTAGAGCTGTTGTAATGCGATACTATGGTTACATCGGAAGGTAGATCAACCACCCGGGCATTGTAAATGGAGACGTTGACGTCATCCAGAGAATGCATCGAAGATGTATTGGTATTTAGCAACGGCGCTTCGGAGAATTCGGCAAGGTGTCTGCCAATTCTTCTGTCTATGGAAGCGCTCAAAATATCAAGCTGATCATTTAGTTGCCTTCTGTTGTTCAAGACTTGGCGGATCGAGCCTATGATTCTCAGAGCTTCTATTGCGTCAGAAAGTGTCAGCGAGTCTGGAATTTGATTCAAGAGTTCTTTCACATTTTTGACGGTTCTTTCGAAAGTGGAAAGACTACTTACGAATCTTCCGCTGTTCGTATCCTGTTTTTCTAGTGCAGCACGAAATGAGGATATTCTTTGAGTAACATTTGTTTGAGGACTAATATTATCAATTAGTCGAAGTCTTTCGATTAGTCCTTGATTCGGACGACCGCTCCACATGATAGAGTTTAGGAGATTACTTTCTAGATAGTTATCCAAAATAAGATGAGCGTCGTTTCTTTCGGAAATCTCCAAGATTACCTTACCGATCTCTTCTTGAGTTCTATCTGTTGTTCTCAATCTGTTGTTGAAAGCATCTTGGGTTTCCAAAACTGCTCTTTCGGCTGGTGTTATTTGTTCAACTTCAGCGTTTCTGAGTCGAGCTTCAGTCGTTGAGCTTGGATCTGTTTGAGGATTGCGAGGAACTGAAGGCTCTACAGGCAGATTTTCAGGTTCAACATTTTGCGCAATTCTTTGTTCAAGTCTATTTAGTGCGGCAAAAGAGCTACTGTCTGGAGGATGATTGCTAGATTTTCGCATCAAGTCGATTTTAGAGCGCAAAAGAGCTGTGTCTGCCGGAGACATGGAACTTAGTAATTCGGGTAATCTTGACTCTAAGTTTGAAAGAAGTGCGGCGTCGACCCAGTTTTCATTTCCTGAATTGATATATGAAATAATTTGTCTTACATCGTCGAAGCTCTTTGCGTTTGAAATAGTGGCATAGTTTTTGGTTTTGTAACCGATTAGTATACTGGCATTCCAAAATTCAATCGCTAGTTCGGCGTCGCTCACTTGTGCATATATTCGATTTTGCATCTGCTCCAAAGCATCGTCAAGTTTAGTCGCATGCGGCGAAGAAACATCCCGTTGAATACGTGAGAGAAGATCGCGTAAAAATTCAGCACCTGTTTTAGTATTGCCGTTGATTGTCAAAGTTTCGCTAAGAATTTTTGGGTTGTTGGTTATATGAAGAATGGCTTGTGCAGCGAAGTCATCAAACTCTGCGGCTGAACTTGGCGGGATGCTTTCAAGGTGAGTCAAAGTATTAGTTATTGTCGAATTTACCGGACGACCGGCCGGAACCTCTAACTGAGATGTTCTCTCTTTTGCGGATGTTACAAGCGCTAAGAAGGCGTCAAATTGAGTACGTTGTGTAGCGGCGAATGCAAGCTCCTTTTTCTGGAGGGAATCTAATACTGCCTGCAAATTTTCTTGAGAGAGTCTATCCGATTTGAGAGCCGTGGCAAGCTGTGCGACTATATCGTCGTTCAGCAATTTGGGGTTGCCTTCTAACTGTTTGAGAGCAAGAAGTAGATTGGAAACCGGATTTGCGTTTGTTGGATCGGTTACCTTTAACAGAGTCTTTTCAATTGTAGCTCTCTGGAGATTTAAAGCTTCTTGTGCTTTCAAAAGGGTTTGTGCTTCTCTAACAGTATTGATTGCACTTAAAGCACCTTCAAATGATGCTTTTGCTTCTGCCGAAATTGCAGAATCGTCAAGTTTTTTAAGAGCATTCAAAGCTGTTTCGAGCTTGGTCAAATCATCAATGTGCAGTGTTCCTGCGTTATCTTTGACAAATTGAGAAAGCTTTATTGCAGTAGGAGAATCAATTTGATGGGTTTCTAAATTTCTAACAAGGTCTTTTGCATTGAAAGGTGTTTTCCCGTCAAGCATGTCTGTTATCGCAGTTTGAATTTTCAGTATTTCTGGAGCGATTCTCTCACGAAGTGCCTTGGCTGGAATATTGAATCTATATAGGTTTCCATTTTCACCAACTAAAACTGCTTTTCCTGAATCTCCAAATATAACTAGATCGCCAGAACGAATATTAGTTGCACCATTGTTCACTCCAGTATCGAGTCTAGTGGCAGATTTCATGGCTGTTTCTAGCGAAATGGTATCCATGTCTTGTGTTGCAAGAGCCGCCCGACTGACAAATACTTGTGGTTGTTCGACATTGGTGCCGGCAGCCATAACAGCTTTCAGTTCGTACACGTTTTGTGTATCGGTATGTTTTATTGTTGCCGCTGTTTTGCTAACAGTTTCGCCATCAAGCACAATGTGCGAATTTCTAGAACGTCCAATCACTACGCCTTCTGGAGGAACGCTAAATTCAGAGACTCTTAATCCACCAAATCCACCTAGATCGTGTCTTATGGATTCAAGTGCGTTTGTTGGAATTTCTACACCGTTAGCAGCTTGTAGTCTTCCACTAACTGAATATTCAACTGGGACTCCAGCTTCATTTTTGATCAATAATCTATCGTTCTTCTGCAATTCAAAAGGTTTACCAACTTCTACTTTCATGTCGGTTAATACTTTTGGTTTGCCTACTTCGCGACGAACGATAGTACCCTCAGTGTTGGCTAACAAATTAAGTTTGTCATTTTCAGAAGTTATTTTAAAAGCAAAATTGTCGGGCACCTCACCGGCGGTTGCAACTTTGAAAGCTCCGCTCTCTTCAACAAACATGAGAGGCTTGCCTTCACTTACTTCGTGCTTGCCTACTCGAGCAAAAACGGACACATCATCCAAACTTGAAGCTTTAGCTGGAATGAATTTGTCGTCTGCTGAGCGGAATCTTTCCATCGTAGCTCGAACGCGATCACTTAAGCGCAAAGCTTTCGCACGATCTAAAAGACGCATGCCTTTGAATCTTTCAACAACAGAGTTGCGGACACTACTCATTGCATTTCTCAATCGCGATGGAGGCGGCGGAGTGTCTGAAACCTCTGCCATTTTGGTCAGCTTGTAATCTCTGCTTCCAATCACTACCGAATCATTAGGATTTAGTTTTGCTTCGCCATCGACTCTTTGAAGAGTGCCATCTGCACGTCTTATAGACACATCGTTTTTGCCCGATGCAGTTATCGTGAAGCCCGCTTCAGAAGCTTTGATTTTTGCTTTACCTTCAAGATGCGCAACGCCTTTTGCGAAAGTCTGAATGGTATCATCAGCATTGAGAGCAAAGTTATTTGCCCATTTGCGATAGCGAGCGTTGCGAGCATAGCTCAATGCCTTATATGCAAGATAAACAGGAAGCGTGTAAGTCACGTATGGATTTAGCGTTGCAGCCGCAGCTAAAGCTGCTTTTCCAACAGTTTTTCCACTTGTTCTGCTTATGACGCTAGAAGGCAATTCCCATGCGCCTGGTAGCTTGTTTAAGGTCAACACATTATCGGGTGATGTTACATCGCCAATTCTAATGCGCATTCCAGGAGTAATATGTATCGGTTCAGTTATTGGTATGAACTCACCGTTTACTTCTAAGTAAATTTTATTTTGAGGCGATAGAGATGGTTTAATCTCAAACCCAGCATCGGTAGCACGAATTGAGGCGCTATTATCAATTTCGAGATTTCCCCGTTTGAATCGTAATGCTTCTTTGTTGCCACGAACCATTTCAAAATTCTTCGCCCAAATTGACGTGCGTCTGGGATCGAAATTCATTTCACCATATCTGGTGCGTGCCGTGCCCCACATTCGTTGTGAGAATTTGAGACCTTGATCGCCTTTAGCTCTTGCGTAGTCGACTACTGCACGCGCAATTTCTCTAACTGTTCTACTTACTTCTGGTGGCTTTGCAAAGACTGTGTAGATACCACCAATTTGCTCCTTAGATGTTGCCACTGCAAATTGATCATCTGGATTTACAAATGCTCTCGATGGAGCTACTTCAAAATCAGTAGAGCCTTTGCGTTTTATGAACAACTGCTTATTAGGATTTAGATTGGTAGCGGTGAAACCATCGGCGGTGGCAACCACTCTTAAGTCGTCCGAAATGTTTGCAGCCATGTTGCTAAAAGGAGTCGTATTCTCGCTGCCATTCTTTACGGCATGTTTTTCGGACCATCTGCGAACAACACGATTTATGCCAACTTCATTTGGAATTTCAATCAGTTCTTTGACTTTGGGATGATCAGAAAAGCGTAGGTAATTTGAAGTCTCTCTAGAAAGTCTTATTGGCTTCAGTGAAACTACATCGCCGTTTTGAACAACTTCGAAAGTGTCATGCTTGCCAATTCGGACAACTCCTCCAACACGGACGTCATTGTTGCCCACCGACATTTCTTTAAATGTTCCATCGGCCTGTCGAATATAGGATTGAGTATTTCCAGCAGTTGTGACCGCTTTAGCTTCAAATTTTGTAATCGGGCTTCCATCATCGCCGACACCCAATCGAAACTCGAGATGTGATCCTTCATTGCTAACAGACTTATGTCCAGAAGGAAGATCAGCTAGTCTAGAGCGGCCTGCTGTATAAACTTTGCCTTCTTTTAATTCGAGTGGTGCGTGTTGATATGCTTTAACCTTATCAATCGTTCCGCCTAAACCAACTGGCAGTACCGTTTCAATGGTGGGAAGTGATTCAGTTGGTGCTTTGAGTAAAGAATCAGGTTTGGATTGTTGACGAACCGTTTTCTTACCATTCCAGGTGTAGGTGTCGCCGAATTCATGAGTTTTGAAAGGCTGATCTTTTTTGAGTTGAGCATTTTCTACTTTTACAAACTCATTACGTTTTAGTGGGTTCCTAGTGAAATCAGCATGGTCCTTGGGCAAGCTGCCTCTTGTCACATAGAGAGCTTTTATAGGCTCGCCACCACTTATCACCGTAGCGGTCTTGTCGCCATTTAGTTTGACATGAACACTGTCACTCAAGTCAATCCGATCTGGAACTCGAGAAGTTTCTAAGCGAGTGAAAGAATTGCGAGCGAAGCGCTTTTCAAAAGTGTATGAACCGCGAGCAAATTTGTCTAAGCGCACTCCGACCACAGAATCGGCAAGGTTAACAGTTCTGCTCATAAGTGCATTGATATGTCTAAAGCCCCATTTGTCGCTAATAGTTGGAAGCATAGAGTAAATGAGTGAGGCGTTTTCAATTCTCCTTCCAAGACGGCCAACGTGCTCTAATTGATAAGTGCGATCGCCAATTCTTACAAGTACTGGACCGTCTGGAACATATTCAGCGTTTCTAGCTAGCTGTTGGAACGGCGCATCTGGTGAATTGAGTGGACGGATATAAATGTTGTCTGCGTTTTCGCCTACGCCTAGATTTTTAATCGCGACGCGTTTGTGACCAATTAACTGAACTTGAACAGAGTCACCTATATTTTCTGTGTTTTGCTTAAATTGTCGAACCGGAGCAAATTCAATATAAGGATCGTCTGGATTGTGTTCTTTTAATCTGAAGCTAGTCATCTTAGACCAGATAGTTTCATCAGCGAAAATACGCTCTGATTTTGGCACGCTCAACTTGAATTCGCGGCCTTCTCCAATTCGCAACGAAGCCCCAAGACGAATTTGCTCAGCACTGAAGCGCATGGCCTCTTCTTCAATGGTGTGCACTTTGTCGCCGACGCGGACATAAATCTTCTCTTTGGGATTGGCAGTTATTTTTATGAAGCCATCTACAATCTCGATCTTTCCTTTCGCCTTTAGATCGATGGAATCAAACTCACCTCTATTAAGGTGTCTTTGAATATTTTTGTAGTCTTTAACATATTCACTGACTCTCTGGAAATTGCGATAAGACCATTTGAATGGTGCACTGTAGTTGGCGGCTAGTACAGATTTGAATGATTGAACTGCGGCGCGAGAGAGAGTTCTGTTCAGATGACCTGCGTATGCTGTCAATGGAACGCGAGGACCGCCTGGACCAGTGTATATAAGTCCACTCTTGATATTTTGTAGACCAAAATCCTTATCTACGATTAAAGCTTCACCTTTGACTAATCTGTTACCCATGTCTCTGCCAACGATGATGACATCACCTTGTTGCAATGTCTCGGTGCCGCGAATTTTTTGGAAGACTCCGTTTCTCATAACTAAAAATTCGCCGTTTGCAACGACTTGGTTGTTGGCGTCGCGAGTAACAGACATGTGTCTGCCTCTAAGGAAACGGCTGCGTATTTCGTTGCCAATTGAGCCGATATCTAAAGTTTCGTTCTCACGTAAAATATGTTTTGCACCAGTCTTGGTGACAGCGTGATTAGCTGTTAAAGTTCTACTTAGTGCGGAATTGTTGGTGAAGTTACTGCGTTGAGTAACTCTGACACCACTTTCGGTTAATTGGAAGACATAACCGATATCGTTTTGCCAGAACATATCTTTAGCTGCAGATCTGAATGGATTGCTTGGCGAATTGAAAGGTTCTCTGAAATTTCCTGAGTCAAAAAGTTGACGCATCGCATTTGAATCGGCGAAATCTACAGGAACATCACCGTTGCGAACGTAGAAAACTTTTCCGTTAGGTCCAGCCGCTGCAAGCGCTTCTTCCATGTTTGCAACTTGCTTAATTTGATTGGCCCACAAGTCTTCGCTTGCTTGCAGTCTCTTGAGCTGCGATGACTCTATCAAAGGCAATCGACCGTCTTTAGCTTTTTGGGCTAAAAGTTCTGCCATACGAGCTTTATCTGCTGTGCTCAAAGGTGGATGGAATGTTCTTGCATCCCCACCAAAAGCAAACAAGGTGAAACCATCTATTGGATTACCCGGAGTTGCATCAGCAAATTCACGAAGTAAAGCAGAATCGACATTACTTTTATCGAAACTCTTTAATGCAGAGGTTACGCCATTAACGACACGATCTTGGAATCCGTTTGGACCCTTGAATCCAATCAGCATTCCTTTGTCGTTCCATACAAAAGAGTTTGGTCCGTTGACTGAATCGCCAGTGACTTTTAAGCCTTTCACGAAGACTTCTAGATTTGAGCCATCTGGCATTGTTTTTGAGAAAGTTCGGGGTAACTGAGCAAGATCAGCTAAGAGCTTGGGACGCTCTTCTTTAGATGCAGCGGTTATCAATTTGTTCAGTGCATTGAATTCGGCAGAACTTGCATCTGTTTCTTTAAAACCAGCTTTGACCATAGCCGCAGTCATAGACTTTTCATTTCTAAAAGCAAGATTGGCTTCGGGACGCCCTTTAAAGGCATTAACAACATCTGAATTACTTAAGCGACGTGCAATTTCACCCCAATTTTCACGACTGAAGGCACCACGTACAACACCACCAACGCTGAGCACCGCGTCTACCGACAATACTGCTCTTCTCATCTGACCCAAACTGTCAAGAGCTTGAACCGAATACACCGCTGCATCGCCAAGCGAGCGTTTGAATAGGTTTGCGCTTACTTCCCCTGGACGAAGTATGACAGGAGCGTCAGCAAGTTTTCCAGCTAGATTTGTTGGTTTAGCATCGCTTGCAATTCGCTCAACTACAGTGCCGCTGCGGCGAGCTGTGATGTTAACATCAAATCCGTCTGCGCCCTTAATTCTGGCAGAACCTATGAATTTAATTTCTTGGCCTTGCGTTAGTGTATGTTCAATTCCGTTCACTATCACTTTCATAGGATTCAACGGATCTGTACCATTGTTTCTGATAACACCAGAGACTCTGGTGCCACTTATTTCAGTACTTATTGAAGCATTGAGATCGCGAATACCAGTAGGAATATCGCCCAGATCACCAAGAGTAAATGATTTGCGACCAGGGTGAACAATCTGAGTTGGAGATTCAAGCAGGGTAGGCACCACATCTGGTTGTTTGGTACCAAAGAACTTGATGCCTAAAGCTTCGGCTGTTGGTCGCCCAGTCAATACGAAGCTATCTCCAGATTGAGCAAAGACTACTGGATTGTCAGCTTGACCAAATCGGATCATTGTTCCGTTTGTAAGCGGGGTATCACCAGCAGCTTTAACCCACGTTTTGCCACCATCAAGGCTTGTGAAGACATCGCCTGAGGTCACGCGAAGCATAGGATTTCCGCCATTGTGGTCGACAGATGCAACGACATTAGATGGAACAATTATATCTGCACCACCGGTAGTGCCATTGCCTCTTATTTCAAGGGGACGGGTCTTGAGTCCCTCTATCACCGTATTTGGTGTTTCAATTTTGACTGCTTTTGACAAATCTGTCGGAAGTGCATCAGCGGCTCTTGCGATATGCGTTTCAGCAAGACGAATGAAATTGTTCTGGCCGCGGACGATTTTGCCAAGGTTCATGACGCTGCTCATGCCGCCACCCATCAGGGTGCCCATTCCCATTCCCATGCCGGCGCTTAGAGCGATTCTTTGTAAATTATCTTGTAGGCTCAGGCTTGGATCCCATTCAATTAGACCTCGCGCAAATCCATCTAGGCCACCAAGGGCGGTACCGGTGAGAGTATGTAAAGCAATCATCGCTTTGAGCGGATTTTGCATTGCCCACTTGTACATTTCTGCCTGATACTTAGAAGGATTTGCGATGTTTTCCGCCGTAATTCTTGCAAGAGTAGTACGAATTTCGCCCTTGCTTGCAGCGGTTAGAAGCTGGTTCATTTCCATTGTCAAACGCTGAGCCATTCGAGCAGTTTGCTCTGCGCTAATTCCAGGTATTTCTTTAGCTATTATCTTGAGTGCTTGTTCGTAGCTAGTCGCTTGTCCGGAGTTAAGTGCATGACCGAAAATTTGTTCGGATGCTTTCATCACACCACTTTGTACCGTAGCTTCAGCCGCTTCTTGAACTACTCGTTCCATTGACGCTTTTATGATGTTAGTTGCTTCTTGAGCCAGTATGGCTTGAATCTCAGCAGCTGGCAATTTTAGAGCCGCCAATTCATTTGCTTTAGCTATTAGAAGTCCAGAGGCTTCTTGAGTTACTTTAGCAAGAGATTCTCTCGATAATCCCTTGACTCCTTGAGCAGCGGCAGTGTCTAAGAGTTCGGCGCCAGAGCGCTCTACAAATGCCTGAACTGATGTCCTAATTACGTCGTCAGCGGCACCAACAACCGCTTCGCCACTTGTCTTTACTAACAGAGCTGAAGCTCTTGTTGATAGTTCAACCGCTGTTTCTCCAAGTGTTGCAACTGCTTTTCCTGTAAATATATTTGTTGATGTGCTAGTCGCGACAGCCTTTATTTCATTTGTAAGAACTGCTGCACCAGTCTTGCTAAAAATGGAAGAAACTCCCATTGCACGAGCCAGGTGAGCTGGTGTAAACGGTGCTGCTGCCATGGTGATGAAACCTAGTACAGAGTCTTTCGTCGCTTCTCCGCTATTCAAATCATAGTCGTTGCCAAGTATTGCTTTCTTCAGTAACGGCTGAGCAACGGCTCCAGCCGCGCCTGCGCCAAGAGCCCATGCGATAAGGCTGGCTGAGATTGCAGAGCCGGAACCCCAGGAGGCAATGGCTATTGCAATTGCAGCGGCAATGGTCACACCTTGAACTACAACTTCGGCTGCTGCGTGTTCAGACTTGTTGTACTGGTCAACGGCTTGCATGACAGTGTCCATCAATTTGCGTCGCTCTTCAGGTGGAATATCTATCTTGAGAATTCCTGCTTCAGTCATGCGTGAAGCGACTATATCTAATTGGGCTTGCATTTGGGCTTCAGTGCCACTGTCGAATTTTCGTACCATCCATAAACCGGCACCATCTGCACTGCTTGTGGCGATATCGCGAAGTTTGTCATACATTTGCATGACAGATTTTGGAGCATCATAATTAAGCGCTGCTCTGTCTGCTTCGGGTTTGTGCATTTTGCGCAAATCATCAGTTAGCAAACGATTGAACGCAGTTTCATAAGCTTGTCTTTGCAGCATTACTTCTGCGGGTGATTTGTTTGAAAGTTCTTCTAGGCGTTGGAGATTTCCGGTCAATACTGCAATGCGCAATTCGTCTTCAGGACGAAGCTCGCCATTTTGCATGGTTACTTTCATTGCAAGTTGTTTTTCTTGCGGTCCAAGGAAATCTAAAATTGCTGGATTAGCTCTGATTCTATCGAAATCTTCTTTCTTGGCTCTTGCAAGTCCCTCTACGAATCCTTTGGTATCTTCATAACCGAACCAACCATTAGCCATGTTGGCGCGTGCTTGGATATCAACTCGACCCTCTTTGAGGAGTGGCTGTATAACTGCACTGAAGTCGTTCTGACCAAAGGTGAGCGATTTGAATCGTCTGTCGCCTTCGCTCATAATTAGAGCTTTGAGTTCAGCGTCTTTGCCGACTAATGCATTGAATTGTGCTACAGCGTCTTTGTTAGCTGGATCTTGAAGAAATTTCTCTATGTCTGCCGTAATCTCTGTCGCACTGGTGCCGGCTGTGACGTGATACGCAATTTTGTCCAACAAATCTGGTTTTGCAGATGGGTTATCTGCAAATCTGTTAACGGCACGCTCTGCTAGAGATGCTTCAAGCATAGTCAGAGAGCCAAGCGTGTTCTCCCAATTCAAATTCATTCCAAGTGAGTTGGTTAACCAACTAACTGGATTCACTTTGTCGATAATCCATCCAGCAGTGCTGGTTCTGTCACGAATTGATTTTAATACTTGTTCTCTATAGGCCGGGTCGTCTTTTAGACGCTGCTTTTGAGCATCAGTCATCTCAAAGATAGCCTTCATCATGCCAGCGCTATCTGAGCTGAAGAAGCCAGCCTTTTCATTGATGCTATCAGCCAGCGAACGTGTAATCAGATTGGCAGCTTCAGGCGACGCGGCAGCGGCTCGTTTGTCAAATTGAGCCATAATTTTGTCGATAGTGTTTTGATCCGCACCATTCGCCTGCAAGGCTTTTAGAATATCTGCTTTTAGTTGTCCTCTAGTTGCAGTGTCATTTGCCATCTTCCATTCTTCTTTTGACCATGGTTTGTCCATGATATCTTGCAAATTATTGCTGTCACGATTGTGCCAACCCCAATATGCGCCGGTTGGACCGTCTTCTTTTGCAAGGAATCTCGATACCATCGAACCGTTGGGACCGTTTAGAGCTTGGTCCATATATCCCACCAGCTCGTGGTTGTTGGTAACTCCAAATGTATTTTTGGCTGCGCGCTCGAACACTGCTTTGTACTGTTTATAAAGTTCGACTTGTCGTTGTTGCTCGGCAGTTGGATTAGCGACAGGACTTTCGAAGAGCTTTCTACCTTCGTTTAAATCTTTGCGTTCTGTTTCGGACATATTGCGCAAAGCATTCTGAATGCCAAGTTCATTGTCGCCATACCAGTCTAAATTGCCTTTGATTTGGGTAAGTGTGCTTGGTTTGCCTAACCGAGCGTAGTCAGTTAGTTGGTCTTGTAATTTCTCATTTCCGTTGGCTGCTTTTTTAGCCACCTCGACCATTTGATCGCGCAAACGATCTCTTTGGTCTTGCGGCATGTAGCGTGTCGCTTCTTGAAACAGATTAAATGCTGTAGCGTCGCCCTTTGGATTGAGAGCCAAATTGACAAGTTTCATTCTGTCTGCATCTGAAATCTTGTCAGAGCCTTGCTTCAATATGGCGATTGCGTCTTTTGTTGATTGTCCAAAACTGGAATTACCAGTGATGATATCTGTAAGAGATTTTCCTTTGTATTGAGCCAGTGCAGGATCGCTTGCCACGCGTTCGGCGAATTTGGCTTCTAATGCGGCAATTTGTTCTGCTGTCATGGTGGCAAAAGTATCGCGCACATCTTTTTCGATGATTTCGTTACTTCTACCGCTTATGATTCTCCATTCTTCGCGTTCTTGAATGGCACGGATCATGCGGGTAGCACGGTCATCTAAACCTTCGCCTAGATATTTCAACTCATTTAAGTCGGAACCAGAGAATTTTTGAGTAAGTGCCGTGTCGAACGCCGTACCAGTTATATTTTCGAATTTTTGCTTGACGATTTTCATTTGCTCAGGATTGAAGTCTTTGAGCATCATGCGAATGCGTTCCTGGTAAGCGGGTTTACCGTCGTTCTTTCCACTCAGTCCGGCGTCAACTAAAGAATTGACGACAGCATCTGCATTGAGTGGTGCTGCAGTTGTAAGCGGCTGATCTACGCGAGGTTGAGTAACGTCTGGGGTTATAACAACTGGATTATCTGCAGGTTTGTTCCAATCGATTTTTTGTCCGTTGAATATAGTCGGAACATTTACCGGTTGATCGGCGGCTGGCTGCGTTGTACCAGGTATTGCTTTGCCACCAGTGAGAATGGATTTGTTTCCAATATCTCTAGACCAGATGGTGCCGTAGAAGCTTGCTTTGCCTTGTTGTACATAGTTATTCTGACCGTCGTTCATACCGCGAATAGCGATGCGCGATTTGCCTTTGTCGTCGGTAGCGAACAAACCTATATAAGATTTGCCCTTGCCTGCACTCTGAACAGCAAAAGATAAAGTGCGATCTTTGTCGCCATCTTTGATTTTCAAGGTACGCAAGCCAGATTTGGCTAGTGTTTCAATTGCTTTAAGCTGCTCAGGTTGTGTGGCACCAGGTTTGAGCAGTTGTTGTAGCGCAGCTACTTGATCAGGTTTTAATGTGGCAAGTTTAGCCTCTCCTACGATTGCCTTGAGATCAACTTGACCATCTGTGGTTGCTGCAACTGGAGCGGTCCTGTCACCAGTAGTGATGGCAGAATAAGTAGCTTCAACTGGTGTTTCACCTTGTCGATTTGTTGTTAAAACAAGTCCTGAACCATCTGGTTTTTCAGCCAAAGTGAAACCAGATAGATCCTGACGCTTAGCCATCTCAGCTTTAATAGCCTCGACTAATTGTGCTCTTTGAGGTGCTGGTACATCTTTAAGCGATGCACCGATGCGTTGCATGTAAGCTTTCACTTCGTCGCCTTTGAGTGCGCCAAGAGGCTCAACTAAACGACCAGCTAATTGCAGATAGTTTTCTTTGACTACACCTTGAGCATCCTTAGTGGGCAAATTGGCTGGATTTATTCTAGAAAGAATTTCGTTGGTGGCAACTTTGCGAAGTGATATTCCATTTTCAGTCATATCGACTTTGAAATCGGTAATTTGCGCGGCTGTTAATATGTTTTGGAAGCGTGTAGCTAGCTCGGCTGCGTTTCCGCTAGTAACTGGATTAGTCAGTTTTTCACGACGCATCATGTCGCTAAAAATCTGAGCGCGCTCACCATCTGTTTTGGCTCGTCTGATCATATCGACGAATGCCACTGTCGGTTTGCCTAGAAGATCGAGTTGCTCGCCTGCTATTGATTGGAAGCCGCCCTGAGTAGCGACTTGGATTGCAACTATATCTGCGCCTTGCTGAGTTTTGTCAGGGGCAAATTTCAGTAGTTGCGCATATTCAGGAGGCAATCCATCCTGAAATCTTTTGACCAGAGCAGCGGAATAATCAGCTCTTTTCTTGGCTGTAATGGCAGGGTCTTCTCCGGCAACGGGTGCTGGAGGTGGATTGAATAATGCCTCAGCGCGCAAAGCTGCAGAGTAAGCTTCTGCCAATTTTTGAGCTTTAGCCTGGTCGAGTTGTGGTGGATTACCAAGGCTTGCTTTGAGATAAGCGCTGAAATCGCCCACTACAGATTTCGGTGCCAGATCGGTGGGATCGCTAAATCTAACTTGCTGATCCATTCTGGTTTGGAAAGCTGCAGAGTCATTTGCTACGATTGGTGTCAAACCAAGCATACGATTGGCGTCACTAACTGCATTAACTTCAGACCGAGGAGCGTCCGCAGGACGGTCTGCAGCCGTTGCCACATTTGAGCCTAGAATCGAGTCCTTGCCGACACTCTTGGTCCATCTGTCGCCATAAAAGCCGACTGGTCGACCATTTTTTCCAACTTGCTGAACATAGTCGTCACCACGCTTGGTACCACGCAAATAAATAGTATTACGACCACTATTATCGTTTGCATAAACGTGCATGTAAGGACCGCTCTTCTGGAATGTGAGCGTGCGCGACTTTTCACCATCTTTCACTGTCAAAGATTTGATTCCGCCGTTAGCCATTATTTCTGCAGCTTTTAATTTTTCATTTGCTGGAGTCGCGGCGTCGAAAAATTTAAGCGCGGCTGCTTGTAATTCGGGCGTGTTTAGTTTGGCTACCTGGTCTTTTCCAAGAATTGCTTCTAGATTTACAGGTTGCGGTTTTACTGGAGAGTCGGCTGGAGTTGATGCTTTGACTGGAACGTCGATTAATTTTCTGCCGTCTTTTGCAAGAGTCATGTTGCCATTACTTTCAGTAATCGACAAGCCTTTGAGTTCGGGATTGGTAGTGTCGCTCTTGAGATATTCTGAAACTGCAGCCGACAACATTCGACGTCTAGTCTCATTGGGAGCTTGCCTCAACGTATCTACCATTTGGGCAAAATAAGCTTTTTGTTGTTCTTCGTTCAGTCCAACCAATGGGCGAAGAAGTCTGGCTGCAGAATTTCTATCCATCTGAGCTGCATCAGTGGTTGGCTGTAAATTCTTCGCATCAAAGCGCGCTATAACTTGATCTGTAGGTGTTGGTCCAGTACGCAAAACATAATTTCCAGTTGCTGAATCCTGGGTGAGAAACAGCTTTTCGCCTGGAAGCTTTGCAAGGGTATCGTTTAGCCCTTTTAGTATTGTTTCTGGCGGTATATTTGCTTTGATTTGTTGCGTTAACGCATCATCAATGCCTCTTATAACGCTAACTCGCTGTTTAAGTGCGTCAGGCAGAACAGGTGCGGCAGGTATATCAGTGCGGGTCGGTACATCTAGAGGGTCTATCGGTTTGAATTTTTCCAGACTGGCACGAAGTTTTTGGTTGTCGCTGAAATCCAGAGCTAAAGGCTGACCATTTATCTTTAAATTCTGAAGCTCTGGATATTTTTGAAAACCAGTTTGCAGTGCGGTTCTAAATGCAGTTTGTTCCGCTTCTGTTCTGCCTGGTTGATTAAACCAGGCTGAAGCTCTACTTAAATAATTAGCCCTTTGTACGTCGTTCATCGCAGCAAGCGGTTCTAGTAAAAGACCTGCTGTTCTTTCAGGCGAAGGCGGCGTGCGCCCTTCAAATTTGACATTGTTGTAGTCGACTCGGCCAACCACGTTACCGTCGGATTTAACAAGGGTGAACATGTTGGTAGTTTGGTCAAACTTAGCTTCGTAGCCAGAACCAGCTAAAGCTGTTTGCAATTTGCTTCGAAGAATTTCAGGGTGTTCTTCTGGGCGACGTTTAGGATCGGCAGGATTGCGTGCACCTTCGGCTCTTAAAACATCGCCAAATTTGCGAGCAATATCTAAAGGCGTAACGCCTTCCATGTTCAATGTCTTAAGCAGGTCAGCCGGTGTGACTTGAGTTTCACGTACGAATCTTGCAAGAGTTGCATTGTCAGATGGTGTTCCAAAATCCACACCAATTGGTTGCTTGCCATCGGGTCTGGTCAAAACTAAACCTTTACCGTCCGACTTCACGGCTAAATCAAAACCTGTAACTCCCTCGTCTTTGAGTCTGTCATTGAAACCCTTAATAAATTGAGCAAAGGGGCTATTTGGTCCACGTTGATGAACTGGATATTCGTTGGCGACTCCAGTTATTGCTTTCATCCAAGCTTCTGTAAATTTGTCGTTTCCAGAAAAGCCTTTTAAGCGTTCAGCCAGGCGAGCACCTTTTTGAGCATCGGTTTCGTTAGTGCCTGCAACGGCTACGTCTTTGCTTTGAACGCGAGCAACTTCCCTAATTCCACCGGTTGGACCTGAAACTTTACCTATTTGAAAAACAGGTTCACCTTTTGCATCATTAATGACATTCACTTTCCAGCCCTTTGGTAGAGCTTTAGTCAACTGTTGAGCTAAAGCAGCTCTTTCGGCGGCAGGTTTTTTGGCTAGCTCTTCGCGTATTACTCGCTGAATTTCTAGAGCTGTGCGTTGTTCTTTAGTAAGCCCAGACTGAACATTGGGATTATTTTCAACGTTTGTTATCGCGTCGGTAATTTTGTCTGCTAGAGGTTTATCAGTGGTTACTGCTGGGGTGGCCGTTCGTGTAGCATCCAGAAGGCGCTCGGATGTCTGAGCCTGCGTGGTCGACGTTGTGTCTGTCGGCTCAAGCGGATTCTCCAGTGCCTTAGGCACGTTTTCTTCAGACGGTGGAGTAGTAGTGGATGCAGTCACTTAGTTGTCCAGATGAGACTTGAATATTATTCCCGTTTAATCTGTATATATCTACTTTAATTAATGGGACTTGAGTGGATGGCTACGGAGTGGCGTCGGGTGTGGTAACGTGAATCCAGGCTGGGTGCCCGGTTATGGGTAAAAACGCCAACTCTTGACAAGCTGGATCTACTATGATAGGGTGAGCGATTTTTAATGTCAAACCGTCTGTGGGAAAATTACGTGTTAGCTAGACAACATTTTTGGACGCTTCATTTGTTGCTATCGAATTGAGAGCTTCCAATCGCCTGCGTTGCGGTATTAAATACGGTGCCAATCGTGATTCAATATGATACTGCATTCGGTATCAAAACTCGATTCGAATGATGTAATGATGTTGTATCTAAAAATTTAATCTTAAAAGTGAATGATTTCTTTTTTAATAGGGATTACAACTAGTGTTGAGGCTTATAGGAATCCTTATTTTGACCAGTAATTCTGATCTCGAAGATGATGATGATTTTGCTAACCGGTGGTTTGCTCCAGTCAAATCTGAAACTGGCGAAACCAAGCTCAACATCGTTCAGCAAAATATGGAAGCTATTCGAGCCTACGCATATGAAGCTTTTGATAAAATCGATACTAACGGAAATGGCTTCATCGAAACTGAAGAACTCTATGCAGCGGTCGATGACGATAATATTCCTATGAGAGAAAAGTCCTACATAATGTTTTTGCTCACCCATCAACAAGAAATTGCCGATTCACAAGACGAAGGCGTGGAAGATATGAGGGATGGGATTTCGAGACTGGATATCGAGCACTATTTCAAATTAGTACAGGCTAGATTAGCTTAGGATTCTAAAAGAGGTTTGACCAAGCGGGCATATTCAGGTTCGCCCAATCCTTCAATCAAAATTTTTGAAATTTTTTGAACTTCCACTGGATGCGATTTTAAGAAATGTTGAAAATATGGATAGGCTAAAGCGGTACTCAAAACCTCGATGTAATCACCACTTTCTGCTTTCTTTGATACCAGAGTTTTTAAGTCTTTCTTGAGGTTATATTTCATTTCTCCTATTCGATCTGAAATTATCCATCTGGAAACATTTTTGAGACCTATTTGAGCATCAAAAGTTTCAAGAAGAGTATCACTTTGTGATTCGTCTAAGAAAGTGTTTAATACCCACTTAAAATGTTCACGTAATGGAGGACCGAGTCTGTGATGCTGCGCTTGCTCAAAGTCGATTGGATCCATATTCACCAGTAGTGATACCACCGAATCGAATTTCGATTCATTTTCTTCGTTTGAGATCAGTTTGAAAACTTGATGTGGAATGGAATCAATTCCGTTTCTAATGCAAACCTCGTATTCCATCATTTTCACTTGAAGCGAACGATCGCTGGACAAAGCATCCATCATTAAATCAGAATATACTTTTTTGTAAAATTCATATTTTTTTCTTTCTTCCTCACTTAGATTATCCAGTTCAGTACTAGATTTAGTGGCATGAGTTTTACCTGAAAAATATGCTTCTCTGTCTCTAACTTCCATGACGCTGATTGCGTCATTAATATTTTCAGAAGGATTCCACTCATATGAATCTGGTTCAATGTATGTATTGACCTGGAAAAATGGCTCTAGAAGCTGTGCAAGTACAGTAGCCGGTGACTCGGTCTGAGGACGATTGCTAATTATTTCCAAATTGTCGATATCAAACACTAATTCATCGCTGGTAATGCCGTAATTTGGTTCGAAATTCAAAATGTTTCCGCTTAGGTATGAAGAATTGCCTACTAACTTCATCCATATAGGACAGTAGAAATTAGCGTAAGCACTTCGTCTAAATGTATCATCTTCATATTTCATTGCTCGCAAGAAGTTTCTCATTCGTCCGAAATTGTCTGTGGCTTGAACATTGACATAAAAACGTTTACCCATGCCGTGGGGAATCACTTCTATTTCCACTGTTCGTAGTAAATTGCTAGCATCTAAAAATGTAAACGTTTTTATTTTGCTTTCGAATAAGTAGTCGGCAGCCCATGCTTTTATTGCTGGATCTAGACTCAATAACAGTGCCGCCAATGCGAATTTTTTTTCCTCTGTGTCAAAAGAAGTCAGATTTTCCACGTTTAGCAGCATAGACGAGATTTCGTCTACGTTAGGTGGTAATTGATAAATCGGATTAAAGTGATTATCGGAATCCACATATGAATCCGACTCACCTGAAAATGTCATGCAGCCGTCCTGGTAGCGTACGATAACTTACCTCTGCTACCTCGCACTACTATTTTAGTTTGTGCCGCGTTTATGTCTTTAATTATTTGTGTTAACTGATCCTGTGAGAGGTTGTTTGTAATTGCAAAATTCATTACTCTGTCGAGTAGGGCACCAATTTTGGCTGGCTCGGTATTTGCAAGAAGACCTGCAAATCGAGTTCCGGTTTGCGAGATAAACTCAGGCAACTTCTGGGCACTGAAATATTCGCTAGCTTTGATTTGTCCGACAGTTCTGGAAGTACCATCTGCTTGCTTTTGTTGAAAATGTATTGCACCCGATAAAGAGTCATATGCCAAAGTGTAAGGCAGTTTTGAACTATGTAGCGCAGAAGCATATTTCGATAATTGCTCATCAAGTTTTTGAGTAGGGTTAAGTCTGAACTGTTCTTTTAGGGCAATTTTAAGTGCAGATTGTATCAACTCTGGTTTGTCTTGATTCGCTCTTGCAAAAATGTTGAAATACGGAGATAAGTCTGAACCTTTTCCCCTAGAGATTTGCAATGCTATTTCATTGAGAAATGGAGCTAACTGTTTGCCTATAATATGATCTTTTCTTGCCGTGTCGATATCTGTCTTGCGAAGCAACACTTCTGGACGAGGAGATAAACCTTTGGAAATAAGGTTCCCGTCTGCATCAACATCAACACCATATGATCGATCTTTTGCTTGCAATGCTTGATTGAAAGTCTCACGAATTTGTGCTGGACTTGCTTCTGGATTTAAAATTGCATGCGATGTTAATGCGCTTTTTAACGCCGAGTTGATCAATGCGGCGCGGTTCGCTACTGGAACAGTTTGCATAAATTTGTTGAATTCTTCCAACACCGCGTTTGGAGATTTCCCATCGCCTAATGCAGTTATTTCGCCTAATCTTGTTCTAAATGCCACTACATCTCCGGGTGGAACAGGCGTAGCAAAGATTACAGGAATTGAATCGGACGATTCGGTGGGTCGACCAGCCCTAGTTGAATTGCCATACTTTTCAAGTACAATTTCGTTGTTTCTGATACTTAATCCGGTTTTGCTCAAGCGCGAATCTGCTTTTGCTAATTCTCGTAATTGTGTCTGCATTGCTTCAAGAACTTGTTTACCTGTAGTAAGCCCTAATGCGCCAACCTCAGTTGCTACTTTTGCAAGGTACGCTTTCTGTTGATCGCGATCCATGGCTCCAAAAGGTTCAAGATATCTGGCGGCTCTTTGCGCTGTCGTCTCGGGTTTGTTTGCATCGGGAACGTTCGTCAAATTTACTTCGGAAAAATTACTCCAACTGTAATCCTTTCTCATGCTGAGAGTATTTGTTGCTTGATCAAATTTGATTTGGAAGCCTTTGCTGCCGAATTTTTCTTGCAGACTTGCAGCGATTTCCGCCGCCTTTTCTTTGCCCTTGGTTGCAATTTCGTGCCTAACTGCTTCAGAAAATAACTGAGCGACTCTTGCATCGTAATCAGGTTTGCCCTTTTCTGCGGGATTGCCAACGAGTTGTTCGAGGCTAGCCATCGCTTCTGGGTTAGTGCGATATTCGGGCGGTTTGACAGTACTGCCAACAACTGGAACTTCCGGATTTGCAACTTCGGGAGTTGGCGTGGTGGCATCCTTATTGGTGCCAATTATAGATTTGCCAAGCATTGATTCGGTCCAACGAGTACCGAAATATCCACCGCGTTGAGGTCTACCATCTGTGGTTCCTCTAATTGCAATACGCATTCTACCTGAATCATCCGCTGCATACATGTGGACATAATGTCCGCTTACTTGCAGTGTGATTTTTCGGTCTTTGCCATTAGCGTCTGGAAGCGTGAGAGTTCGTAGACCTTTGGCGTGGAGTTCTTTGATGAGCAAGGTGAGTTCTTTGCCGCTCTTTCCGCGTAGAAGTGCTTCAAACAGTGCTCTTTCCGGAGTGCCTTCTTTGGGAATCTTGGCTAAATCAATGCCGCGCTGCGTTGCTAATTGTTCGATTGGAGCGGTGGTTTTATCTGCTGTAGCAGTAGCCGCAGCTAGTACATCAGCAGTCTTGATAGGTGAGGAAACTACAGCGTCTCCTTTTTTGAGCACAAGTTCAGGTGGAGTTTTGGAAGTATCATTTACCAAATTGAATCCAGTTCCATCAAGTTTGGTGGCGGCAATAAAGGCCGCGTTGTCGAAACTCGGCGGAGTGGTAGAGCGTGCATGGGCAAGCGCAAGATTTGAAAGCATGCGATCAATAGCCGCTTTGTCTGGAGGTGGAGTTTTTCCAAGAGTTTCCTTAAAGGCGGTTAACTGTTCGGCGAATGGGCGAGTGTCACCAGTTGTGGTGGCAGCTATATCGCGAGGAACAAGCGGTGTTGAGACATCCGCTTTGCTATCTCTCTTTAAGACCAATTTAGCATCGGCGCCTGTACCAGCGATATCCAATTTTGTTTTAGGCGGAGTGCCAGCATCTATCTGAGTTTGTAATTGACGCAAAAATGCTGCTTTGTCAACACCGGCAACGTTGAGCTGACCAGTGATAGTTTTTAGGTAATCAGAAAGCTGCGCATCAGTAGTGGCGGGATTACCTAGCAGTTCTTTGAGCTTGGTACCCATAGCTAGCGCAGTTTGCTCAGAATTTGCAGGAGCTGCATCTCCAATTCGCTTAGCATCAAGATAGCGACCACGCGATGTGTCGAAAGAAACTTCAACCATTGGAGAAGTTGCAGTTCCCGTGAGAGCTAGTCGTATATTCTTCTCTGCCAGTGCTGCTGTGATGTCTTTCATCGCCTGCGTGCGCTCTTCTGCAGTTAAGCCTTTCAAGATCTCAGCAATTTTTTCCGCTTTAGGAACTAGGGCTGAATTGAAATTGGGCTTTTTAGGATCCAGTCCTGGCGCATTCACATCAATAAGATTTTGCAGAGCTTGAGATGCAACTGCTATTTTGGCCCCGGATTCTGGAATGGTGACACGAGCAATGTTTTTATTGTCTTTAAGTACTAGCGCATTTCCTTCGTATCTAAGGTTCCAACCGTCTGGTGCCGCCTTCTGGAAGTTGTTACGGAATTGTTCAAGAGTAAGACTCGGATTTAATGCGGATTCGCGCTTGAATACCTCAAGTAAAATTTTTGCTGCTAGTTCAGAATTAGCACCGTCTGCGGTGAGAAGAGTTTTCAAAACTGCAGCTTTGTCAGCACCGGGCTTTTGCGATTCTGTAATGTAGTTATGAATTCTGACTGCAGTCACAGCATCGGATGCTGCCAGTCTAGATAGACTTCGAACGGTGTTTGCATCCCAATTATCTGGAATTAAATATTTTGTATCACCGATTTGCATTTTGATGGTGTCACCATCAATCTTGAGTGCACCATTGGTACCGGTGGATTCATTGATCTTTCCAACAAGAGTTGGAAATTGAGTACCGATATCTGTATTCGCTTTCAGTGCTGTAAGAAGTCTGCGTGCTTCGGTAGGGTTGGCAGTGCGAAGAGCATTTTGTAAATCTTGAATTTGCGTAAAAGCAGCTCTAGCTTTTGCTGTATCTGTTATGTTGGTGACACCTACTGTTGCCAAACCATCCTTAATTTGCTGATCGGTAAGAGGAGCCACTACTGGTACGTTGGCACCAACTGTAGTATCGCCTGGACGAACGGTACCGGCTCTAAGTGTAGTTGTGACCTCTTGTGGTGTACGCAACTTCCATTGCTCGGATCTGGCACTAAGAAGAGGGTTTCCATGATTAGAACCGAAGAATTTACCATCCATTTGGGGAGTGTACGTGCCATTGCGATCGACTGCCTTAACGCCAATTTTGCCGTTGACTGTCATATGAATTAGTGAGGTGCCTTTACCAACTCCGATAACCTGTAAGCCGATAACGTCGTTTCCAATTTTGAACTGAGTAATACCAGCAGCTTTGGCAGCTTTAATTGCTGTCAACATTGCATTGATATCATTGGCGGCATAAATTGCTTGCACCAGAGGTGCTTTGTCTGCGGGAACACCTGTGATATCGGTAAGAGCTGGAACGTCTGCACGAGGTCCAGTCGCTGCTGCAACTTCGCGAGGAGCGCCAAGAACGACTTCTGCTGGTGCATCCATTCCGGTGCGGCTAAATTTGAGTTTGGTATCAGTTCCTGTGCCTGTAATTTCTAATTTGCCATTGTTTCCGATTCGTTGCTGAATAAGTGCGACAAGAGCTGCTCTGTCGACTCCTGGCGCATTGAATGAATCAATCCAGGTCTTCATCAATTCCTCGACCTTGGCTTTGGTTGGAGGATTGGCAGTATCAGTAAGAATTCGATTTAATGCTGTCCCTAATCGATCAGCAATTTGTTCTGGTGGTGCTGTTGGTGCAGCATCGGCTGCAATTTTGGAAGAATCCTTGATTTGTTTGCCGGCCAGGTCGTATGTGATTTCTACCATTGGGGTAGTAGTAGTTGGTTGAGCGATATCCAATCTTATGCCTTTCGTCTGTAGGTCTGTTTTGAGATCGGCAATGGCTTTGGCTCTTTCAGCGGTGGTCAAGCCGCGTAAAACTTCGGCAATCTTACTTGCTTTAGGCAAGAGTTCAGGATTGAAATCTGCTTTCTTGGGATCCGTTCCTGGTAGCGTAGCATCAAACATATTGCGTAGCTGTTGGGCAGCCACAGCAGCTTTGATGTCTGTTTCTGGGATGCTTGCGCGTACTGTTCCAGATTTGTCGCTGACTACAAAAGCACCACCTTTGAACTCAAATATAGGTTCTTCAGGTTTTCCGGCATTTGGAATGACTTTGAGATCATCAACGAATTTTTGAATTGTATAGTCTGGATTGCGTCCTTTTTCATGCTTGAACGCTTCCATGATAAGAGCAGCTTGTTGTTTGCTATCGAGTCCAGAGTTGAGCAGATTGCGCATAATTGCGCCCTTGTCCGCAACTGCACTTTGAGCGTCATTGATATATCTATATAAGTTAGCTGCAACTTTTGCATCAGTAGCCGAAAGTCTTACCAGGTTACGAATTGTGTTTGCATCCCAGGTTGGTGGAATGTCATATTTTTGTTCGCCAATTTGTAGCTTAATTGCACCGCCTTCGATTTTTAAGGCGTTTGCTGGGTTTGCATTTAATTTTGCAATTAAACCGTCGAATTGTGGGACTAGATCAGTGTTTCCTTTCAATATATCCAGAGCTTTTCTGATGTCGGCTGGATTAGAAGTACGAATTGCGTTCTGAAGATCTTGAATTTGTTTGAAAGCAGTTTGTGCATTCATAGTATCAGGTATGGTGACCCCAAGTTCTTTGAGGCGATCTTGAACTTGTTGTGGCGAGAGTGGGCCATCGGTTGTTTGACCAGGTGTTAACGCCCCCGCTCGAATAGCTGTTGATACTTCTTGTGGTGTAGAAAGCTTCAGGTCGCGAGCTCTGGTGGAGATAGGTGAATCCGGGTTAGCTTTGAGATAAGACGAACCAAAGAATTTGCCATCGCTTTGAGGATGGAATACACCATTTCTATCTACAGCTTTTACAGCAATCTTGCCGTTTATCGTCATGTGTACCAGGTTTGTATTAGATCCAATACCTTTTACATCAATTCGGTAGGTATCGTTGCCTATTTTGAATTGAGTTAAACCTGCTTTTCTCGCCTCACTTATAGCTTTGAGCATAGATTGAACATCGGTGGCTTTGAAAATATTTGCCACCAGAGCACGCTGAGCTTCTGGAACCTGACTTAAATCGGGTATGTCTGTTCTCTCTGTTGGAATAGTGGGGCCAGCAGCCACAACTGCGTCGCTCACAATGTCTCTTGTGTTGATGCGATTGATTTCTTTTCCAGCTTTGTCAGTAACTACAATCTCGGTTTGTCCTGGCTTACTGGTAGTATCAACAGTGAATTTGAAATTATTCATGCCGGCACTATTAAGCATACGTGCAAGTTCAGCAGGATTAAAATTGGAACCTTTTTCTTTTGCGAAAAGTCTTGCCACATCGGATATAGCTTTTCTCATCAATCCAGTGTCTGGATTTACATTGCAGTTAATTAGAGCCTGTAGCTCTTTCATTGCAGTTGCCAGGTCGGCTGGACCACCGGTTGGTGCTGGAATTTCAATTGGAGGAGTGACAGGCTTGCCGTCAGTGACTATAGAAAGTTTATTTCCTTCCAAAGTGAAAGTGGTTTTCTGAAGTTCTGCACTTGCGGCATTGATAGTGCGAAGCATTTCTGATCTGGCAGTTCCAAGTGGCACATCTTTAAGTATTGCGGCAAGTTGATCTCTGACTGCTTGTGTTATGGCTCCCGCAGGCGGTTTGCCGAGCTCGGTTATCACCCCTTTTAGTTGTTCTTTTTGTGCATCTGTGAGGTTTGAAGGTAGATCGAATTGTTTGCCACCGACTTCAAATTTTTCTACTGTTGGTCTTAGATCGTTTGCTGCATCGTTTGTGATTGACCAGACACGTTCGCTAGTTATTCCGTCAACAATGAGATTCCCGCCTTCTATGGCTAACTTAACGTCCGGTTTCCAATTGTTGAGTGCACGTTGAGATTCTCTCACTACAGCTTCACGCTGATCTGGTCTCAAACTAGCAAGCAATTGTCTGAACGAAGTCAGATTGACCATGAAATTGCGTGTATTACCATCTCCAGCAAAGCCGGTCATCAGTCCGCTAAAATGGAGAAATTGCTTTTGAGTCATATCACCAGGAGCATAAAAATTCTGGTTCCAGGTTTTAAAATGTTTGAAATTGAGTGGAGGCGGTCCATCGAAAGACACGGTTCCAGTACCTTCGATAAATTTGAATTTGGGATCTTGAAGCGTATCGACCATTCTCTTCATTTGATCCGGAGTTAAATTCAGCGAAGTCATCTTTGCCAGAAGCGCTTTGTATGCGGTTTCTCGAGCCTCCGGTGTAGTTGCCTCGCGCAATGCCCTCAGGCTGGTTTTCAGTTCGGCGTGTTTTGTAACATCTAGTCCCAGAGCATCGCCCAATCTTTGCTCGTACAAACGTTCTCTTGATTCTGCTGTGGTTAGAGGAATCGACTTGCCATCGCCTTCCAAGGACAAAGTGGAATTAGTTGCATCACCAGATAGCTTGAATCGGAGATCTTTCAAGGCGGGTGCAAATCCGTCTACTGAAGCAACTGACAGTAAGAATTTATTCATGGCTTCCACAAATGCCTGGCGTTGCTCGATTGTCATGCCATTTTCGGAGGTGGTGGCATGACCCATAACATCGAGTCCTTTTTTGACCAGAATTTCTTGCACGATTCGAGCTTGCTCAGCGGGGTCGGTTTTGCCTCTTAAGGCGACCTGTAGCTCAAGTCTCGTTTCAATTGCCAATGTGTAAAGTTGGCTCATTACCCTATCGGGTAAAGCAGGAGTTTTAGGCATTTCTAGGATCGGTGGATTGGCTTCCGTTGCTAGCTGTCCGACTCTATAAACTTCTCCGGCTTTATAAACCTCTCGAGCGGGTTGTCCTTCGGCTGCTATTGCGGCCATGATGCCACCAGGATTTGTCGGGGCATCTAAGGTGTCGACTGATGCAATATATGGATTGGCAGTGTCACCACCTATTTTAGCAAGAGCGAGTGTTCCTTGTCCGTAAGCAAGACGAAATCCAGTAAGTTGTGTATTTAATTTGTCGATTAAGGCCGCACTGAGATTGCCTTTTGTTGCTGCAGCTAATTCTGCCAATGCTACAGGACCGTTTCCAGTTGCCAATGCTGTCTTGAATTTGTCGAACTGGGCTGTAATTCTTGCCACCACATCTGGTGAGGTATTTTCAGGTAAAAGCGCCTTGATTTCATTTTGGAAAGCAAGTTGCGTGTCTCGTTCTTTTGCCGCAGCAATAACATCGCTAGGAAGACCTATTCGCTCAGCTAATTGAGCAGTATCGCCTTGATTCGCCGTTAGAATTTCTTGTTTAACTACGTCTCTAAACTGTCCATTGCCAGCTTGTATCAAAGCGTTTAACTGCGAGAAATTTCCTTCTCGAACGAGCTTTGCCACTTCAGCTTTCAATGCCTCTGGATTGCCCAGTTTTGATACTAAATCAGCACTTAAATTGCCCGGTACAACGATAGCTTTGCCATTGACTTCGGCAAGTTTAAAGCTATTGGTACCATCTGTGATGACACCCTGCTCGTTCATAGAAACCTGAGTTCCAAAATGCTCGTTGAGACCGGCAACTAATTTGGCTTGTATTCCAGAATCTAATTTCGCAGTACTTAGCTGTTCTAAAAATGTCTTAAGCCCAGCTGGGTCGTTTGCTTTGATTTGGTTAAAGGCATCAGCAATCTGTGCGATATTGGCAATAATGTATGGGTCTTTTAAGTCAGTTTTGGCACGAATTGTGTCGAGAATTTGACCTAAAACACCATTTGGATATCCGTCTTTAACAGTATTGCCTTCTTTTAAAACGAGTTCGTTCTTATCGTTAAAAGCAAGGGTGTGACCAGGTCCACTTAAGACCTCAACAGATGATCGCAAGTCAGCCATTGCCTCTGCACGAGCTGTCGGTGTCATTTTGGCTAGAAATTCGGATAATTGTGTTCCGACTTCATCCAATCCTTTTGTTTTGATTTGATTGGAAAATTCGATTATCTTCAAAGCATTGTCTGATATACCTAATCTGGCCGCGAGTTCTTTATCTGCACCTACTACAGCAAGTGATCTTTCGACTGTACGCTTAGTATCAGGTGAGCCAAATTGATATAAAGACTGGAGCTTGGCTTCGACCTCTGCTGAAAACGGTTGACGGTTTTTGTCGACTAGATTTTCAATTGCTCTGGTTAATGCATCCTGATTTCTTTCCAGCGCCTCAACCAACGCTTTGCCGTCGGTTGGATTTTGCGCAAGTCTATCCATTGCATTTGTTGCAACTTCGGCTGCTGTAGATTCGACTCCGGTTCCTTTGACCCATCTGTTAGTTTCAATACCATGCTCTTTGCGAGCGATATCAATTCCGTCTCCACCTGGGTGAGGCGCAATTTGATCTTTGGAGCCGCTTGCTGTGAGGAATGAGTTGAAACTTTCAACGATACTATTTCTAACTGTGGGATCGGTGACGCTCTTTAATATTTCAGAAATGTTTTTGGCAGTGAAAGCGCTCATCGGATTTTGGGAACCACTTTGTTCGGCTGCATATTTCAAATTCTGAGCTTGGTCCAAACTCATATTGCCTTTCACCGACATAAATGCGCCGGTGGACGTTCTGATCAAAGTGGTATCACCAACTTGAATGACGCCGTCCTTGCCGATCTTAAGCGCTGGATTGTCTGGTTTATCTGCTTGAAACGCTTTTTGCAATGCATTGATTTGCTCTGGACTGAAGTTTGCTTCCTTAAGTTGAGTGAGCAAGTCTTTCATAGCTTGCGCGTCGGTTGGATTCTCTCTGAGCTTAGTGAATGAATCTCGAATAGCTTCTGCTTTGGGATTACTGCCTGGATTATCAAATCCATTGTTTCTCAGGAGATTGTCAAAGCCTGCAGAATCAGTATTTCCTTTGAAGGTGTCCAAAACAGGATTAGTGAAGGGATCAATGCCTAATTTCCATTTATTCAAATTCAAGTTGTCGCCCGAGAGCGAGAAGTTTTCTGAATTATGGTTAGGACCATATACTTCATTAATGCCGGCTAAAAATGAGTCTCTTACTTCTGGTCTGACAGATTTAAGCGCTGTAAGCAAATCGCTTCCAAGAGCCGAACCCTTAAGGTCACCGTCAAGTGCACGACCAGCCAAACCACGGAATTTTTCTGCTTCAGTTGCATTTAAACCGCTTGGAACTGGAGCATCGCCTTTGGGAGTTTTGGCTACCAGTTTTCCATCGGAATTGATTTCAAAGTTGCCACCAAGTTTGGCGTTAAGTTGTTCTCGATAAATTTTTGCTTGTTCTGGATCGAGCCTGCTCAGGTCACTCTTTATCTGATCAAGTCTTTGTTGATTGAAAATCTCATTTGGATTTTGACCCAAAGATTCGACCAGTTGTTGGAAGTTTCTGGTGGCATTTGCGTCTAATCCAGCAGGAATGGTTTTGCCAAGTTGACTTGCATCTGAAAGTGACATGCCTTCTGGAACTGAGCGCCAGATTTGTTGACCTTGCGCATCCGTGCCGCCTTTGACCTGGAGACCATTTTCCTGGAATCTCAAGTCTGGATGCTTTTGTGCCAATAATCCATTTAACGAATTGAAAAAATCACCTTTGCCTGCAGACATAATAGTGTTCGATAAATCATTAATTGCTCCTGAGAGTTCGGTCGGATCTTTTCCGTCGAGTATTCCTTGAGCAATTTGTTTGAAGGCATCAACCCTGGCTGGATCGCCTGCTAGATGGCGAGGGACCGTGACGTCTTGACCCTCACCGTTCTGCCCCTTAAGGACTAATGTTTGACGAGCCTCAACCCGACCGTCAGTATTAGTAACTCTAAATCCAATGTTGGCGTCTCTAAGTTCGTTGTTGATACCGTCAAGAAAAGGTTTTTGTTGATCTGCTGGCAGAGTTCTCATCGTGTCTCGCAAGGCACGAAGCGCATTACCTCTTACTGTGAGGTCGCTACTTTTGAGATCAGTAACTGCATCAACATATGCTTTTTTACTTTGCTCCTGTACACCTTCAGGCTTGCGACTCCAGACCGCATCGCGTTCTGCATTTTGCTCGGGAGGCAAGAAGGTATCAAGTTTGGTATCACTTAACCGACCTTTAAAAATATCACTTGGACGAATGAGATCCATTCCTTTACCGTCTTTGCTTAGACCAAATTTGAAATCTCCTTTAGCTCCCTCAGGAATGACTTGATTCAGTCCTTCTATAAACTGACGCTTAACGCTGTCTGGTTGTTGACCAAACAGTTCGAGCAATTTTTTGCCTTGCTCTGTGCCCATGAATTCTGTCAGACGTTGTTGATATGTTTCAGGCGGCCTGGCACTCACCTTTTGCAATTCTGTCGCAGAATCAGCCCACTGCTTAGCATCAGCCACCGACATTCCTTCTGGAACTTCTACTTTAACTGGCGGCTGTTTTGAAAGTTGAACTTCAAGTTTTTGATTCTGTCCGTTTCCATCAGCAGAAATACTGATTTCGCTACCATATTTTTGCTGAAGTAGTTTTGTTGTTTCGGCATTGAATAAACGAGCTTGTCTTGGATCTAAGTCAGCAGTGGTTGCTTTCAACTGATCTAAAACGTCTTTTGCTGTTGGTCTGCCTTGAGCTGCATCTTGGTCAGATGGATTCAACAGAGCTCTTAGCTCGTTGAATTTTTCTACATTTTCAAGCCTGAGCCCTTTGGGTAAAGTCGCATCAGTGGGTGGATTTAAATTCGCTTTTCCATCTTTGAATTCAAGACGCTGGTCGCTTCCTGAATCTTCCATCTTTCTGTTGTATTCAGCTAAAAATCTTTCTCGATCTGCTTCTGGCATGTTTGCCAGCATTTTTGTTAGACCTTGTTTGACAAACGCTTCCTGCTGGCCAACTGTCATTGTTGGATCCAGTGTGCGATTAGCCATGCGCTCGCCGGTTTCTTCAGGCGATTCTTTCAGGTCATAGCGAGAAACTTCTCTAGGATTACCTTTGTTGTCTAAGTTGCGCGTATCGACTAGAGATAATTGTTGTGTTTCAGGATTGTATTTGACGTCGTATCCGGTCCCATCCAATTGTTGTTTCAGGTTGTCGCGAATGGCGTCCATTTCCATAGGTGGAGTCTGATTGCGCGCACCGTCAACAAGAGCACGAAAGGCTGTGTTGATTTCTCCATTTGAAATTGGACGACCATTTGCATCGGTAGGTTGTTTTTTACCTCTACGATCTGCAAGTGTGTCACCAAAACTACCAGAGCCAGCTATCTGCTCTCCGCCACTAAATAAAAGATTGGACCAGCGAGTGTCTTTTCCCGCTTCCTGTCCTATGATTGAAAATTTGTCTAAAATCCTTTGTACGTCAGGACTTTGCTGTGAAGGACTGTCGGTAGTAGTTGCAGTGGGTGGTTTATATGTAGTGTCGTTAGCCGCTTGGGATAAGCGGTTAGAGGATTCTGTAGTGTCTGATTCGACGACTACGTCTTTCTTCGAATTATCTTCGACTTGATCTGCCACGGCAAAAACTCCCAGGACGAATCCGATAGGCGTACCCATCTATATATTCATTCCCGCAGAGTTCGGCGCATAATCCAAAAAAGACTTGAGAAGCAGTCCAGTTCAGAAAATGTCAGCCTAGGAGGCCGTCAGTGCAGCAAGATTATGGAGTTATATGGCTGCTATTTGGGTAGTAAGGACGGGGATTCCGCTACGAAAAAAGAAAATGGGTAGCATTGCAAAGTTATCACCGCTCATGGCGGTTGTCAAGCAAATTTAATCCCCACCCAATTGGCTTTAGCCAAGTTGGCAGGGATTAAAAATTGAATTGGATTTTGACTGATTCTAGTTCAACATCGGTGCTGATGTAGTCCGTTCTGACTTGTCTTGAGCAGCGACACGCAACACTCTTGAGCGACCTGCTTCTAGAACAAATAGCGCTCCATCATTGCCAAATGCAATTCCAGTTGGATTGACTAGACCTTTGAGAAACTCTTCTGCTTTGCCTTCGCGATTAATGCGAATGACACAGCCTTGTCTTCCCAATGTGACATACAATCTGCCTAGACTGTCTATGGTGAGGTTGCCGTCGTAGCCATCGGCAAAGTTGAAACTATCTGAATCAGCCACAGAGATGCGAGAAATTTCGCGTCCATCAAACGAGCGTTTGACCACTGAGCCACTTGAATGTTCGAGGCACCACAAGAAACCATCGGGATCTAAGAGTAAGCCTTGGGTTCCGTTACCTGGTCCACCGACAATTGCTTCGTACTCGCCGCCTTTGTCGATTTTGAAAATGCCACCAGTATTAGATGGGAAATTAGCTACGTAAACCTCTTCGCGCGGTCCAATGGCAATATCGGAAAGGAAAGTGCCGCCGCCGGTTTTGCTGCCGTCAAGTTGAGCTAAAATTCGACCTGATTTATTTGGATCGATTTTGTAGATGGTACCTTGGATGGTGGCAACATACAAAACGCCCTTGCGATCAAAACGCAATCCAGAAATTGTGCAATTGCCTCTGATACGCGCATACTCACTGGTTTGACCAGTGCCATCAACAAACCATACGCTGCCATCGCAGGAGAAATAAATTCCGCCTGGTCCAGAAGTCATGCGCGAAAATCTGTTGGAATAAGATGCATTGAGTTGAGAAAGAATTTTGACACCATAGCCGCGGGGCGCATCGGGCAAGTCAATTACAGATCCTGTGCTTCTTTTATTGCTGCGGCTTGCCGAAAGATTGTCTTCGCCTGAATCGTAAACTTCGATTTCTTCGCCCACTTCAGCAGTGGTGATATCGATGTGCAAAATAAGATGGAGCGGAACTAAAATGCGACGAATATGAATTTGACCATCGCTTTCGTGCGAATAGGACTCGACATCAATATGGTCGTGGTCGACACCAAGGACCCGTCCGGTCACTGTATTATGACAACCCATGCCATACCAGATTTGAATCTTCTGTCTATTTTCTACGAAGCTTTGAAGTCTGGTTCTGAAACTCATTTGACCTTGTCCCCTTGTCCCTTTTTAGTGCGCTCTTAGTCAATTATTCGACACTGATTCCTAGTCTACTTTTATTCCAAGCCGGTCACATTCTTTTTCCCAATCTACTAATAGGGCATGATTCCAAAATTGCTCCAGTCTATAAAATTCTCTTTCTTGACTTTGAAGAACGTGGACAATCACGTCTCCGAAATCTAAAAGTACCCATCTAGCCTCACTCATTCCTTCTAAGGATTTTGTTTTTTCCCCTTGCTTGCCCAGGGTTTCCCGGACAGACTCGGCGATGGCTTTGACTTGAGCTTTTGATTCCCCCCCAGCAAATACGAAATAGTCGGCAAGCAAAGTTACTTGTTTGACATCGAGGACGACGATTGAGTTCGCCTTTTTAGCCTCGGCTGCCGCTGCACAAAACAGCGCAGTTTTTAAGGATTCTCCCAATGAATTTCGCACTATGCTCGCTTTCTTGATCCCGGTAATTTTGTTGTTCCCATTTTCTCTCTATTTTCACGTATAAAAATGAAGATCACCAGTCTGTAAGCGGAATACGGTCCTCTTTACCACTTGACTTTCTCATTACATCTTACGACAAAGTGAACTTAAAAACCACTTTTTTATCACAGGATACTTGTTTCCAGGTTTTCAGTGCGCTATTCTTGCTCCTCACGTGGATGGAAACAAAACACCACTCGCTTGAATGAAGCTTGAGGGAAAGCCAAGGTAAGGAGGAATCTCTGTGAATAAAGCCGATCTAGCTGCTGCAATAGCTAGCCGTACAAACAATACAAAGAAAGCCGTAGAAGAAATGCTACAGGCTCTCACCGATGTAGTCGTTGAAACCGTTGCCAAAGGCGACCGTGTCACCCTGGTCGGATTTGGTACTTTCGAACGTCGCAGCCGCAACGCTCGTGAAACCAACAACCCACAAAAACCTGGCGAGAAAATCAAAGTACCCGCAAAACGAGTACCTGCTTTCTCACCTGGTAAAGAGTTCAAAGATCGCGTCAACGGCTAATCGCTAGTTGCTGTAATCGATAGACTTATAAGAAGGAGGAGCATCTTGCTCCTCCTTTTAATTTGATTAGTTCTTTAGTTCTTGTCTTCGGCGTCTTTGTCGTCTTTGTTGGCTTCTTCCTTTTCGCCAAACATAGACTCGTCCTCGAATTCGGACTCGCCAGGCTTGTCATACTCGCCTGGACCAGGTTCAGTCATGGGTTCGCGGTTCTTATAGTCATCCTTATTTATACGATTTAGTTCGACCGCTAATTTTTTCTCGCGCCGAGCGTCCGAATCTTTTCCGGCCTTCTCATAAAGAAGTGCAAGCAACATTCTCAGACGCGGCTCTTTGGGGTTAGAAGAGACAGCATCGCGCGCCTTGCTTAGTGCTAGCGGCATCTGCCCATGAGCTGCTAGAAGCGAGATTAGCTTGATATGCGCGGGTACGAATTTGGGATTGGCTCTTACACAACGACCATAAGAATCTCTTGCTGACTTCCAGTCGGGTGGATTCTTGGCTTCATAAGTTTGGGCCAATTCAAACTCAGAAAATAATTCAAGTGTGCCAGGCGTCCGATTTCTCTGAAATCTACGAGCATCTGTAAACAAGGATGACGATTCGCTCAAACGATTTATCGATTGCTCCACATCACCTTGCAATCGATAATTCACTCCCTGATCCATCAAGGCATATGCACTTGACTGAGTCGAATAATTAGATTGACGTTGAGCAAGCTCTTGTTTTTCAGCATCACTTAATGTGGGTTCAATTGCTTGAGGCGCAGGAGGCGGCGCTTTGTGATGAACTTCATGGTGTTTTTCATGATGCTTCTCATGATGTTTATCATGCTTTCCATGACGTTTTTCATGCTTGTCATGCTTTTCGTGCTTACTAGTGTTTTTCTTTTTAGAATTTTTGGTTGATTGCCGAGAGCTTTTTTCGTGCGCAGAAGATTTCACCTTCTTAGAAAAAGTTTTCTTGCTTGCTACAGACTTTGATTTTTTTGCATAAGCTGGCAAGTCGAAAATATTGCAAACATCGCAATTAATCGTCGTAGCTGTCAGGTGACAAGCCACGACGATCGATAATGCTTTGAACAAACTATTTAAGTTGCCCAATTTTAAGTTGCCCAATTTTATTAGACGGGATTCTTTGCTTCGCACTCTGCTTTTTCTGCTTCGCTTACATCTTTCATTGTCAGGTTGATGCGATTTCTGTCGTCAATTTCACGTACTTTGACAACGACCTTCTTACCAACTTCAACAACTTCTTCCACTTTGGCTACGCGACGATTCTCAAGCTGGGAGATATGAACCATACCTTCTTTGCCTGGCAGAATTTCAACGAAAGCTCCAACTGGAATGATACGAGTGACGGTTCCCATGTACACATCACCAGCTTTGGCACGTTTGACCAAACGCAAGATCATGTCTCTTGCTGCTTCGCCGCCCTCGCCACTTACAGATCCGATAACAATTGTGCCATCGTCTGAAATGTCGATAGTAGCGCCAGTTTCTTCGATGATGCGACGAATCATTTTGCCGCCAGGTCCAATGACGGTACCAATATCACCTTGATCTATATTGATCGTGATTAGGCGAGGAGCCCATGGTGAGAGTTCGGTTCTTGGTTTGTCGATGACCGCTTCCATCTTGTCGATAATGTGAATACGACCACGACGAGCTTGCTCAAGAGCTACTTTCATAATTTCAATCGAAATGCCTTGCACTTTGATATCCATTTGAAGAGCCGTGATGCCTTCACGCGAGCCTGTGACTTTGAAGTCCATGTCGCCAAGGAAGTCTTCTAAACCTTGGATGTCGGAAAGAATTGCAAATCTATCGCCTTCCAAAATGAGACCCATGGCGATACCGCCGATGGTGTACAACAGTGGAACGCCTGCATCCATCAAGGCAAGACTCGAACCGCAAGTTGAAGCCATCGAAGTAGAACCGTTAGATTCAAGCACTTCAGATACAACGCGCAAGACGTAGGGGAATTCGTCTTGGGGAGGAAGAACGGGCATCAAAGCACGCTCAGCCAAGGCACCGTGACCAATTTCGCGACGTCCAGCGCCACGCATTGGTTTTACTTCACCGACTGAAAAGCCAGGGAAGTTGTAGTGGTGCATGTATTTCTTTTCTTTTTGTGGATCGATAGAATCAAGTTTCTGTGCGTCTCCTGAGATACCCAGTGTCGCAATTGAGAGAACTTGAGTTGTTCCACGAGTGAACAATCCGGTGCCATGTGCGCGAGGTAATAGACCCACTTCAACTGTGATAGGTCTAATCTCATCGCATTTGCGACCGTCGGCACGAACACCCGAATCGAGAACTTGAGCGCGCATCAAGGTTGCTTCATGTTCTTCTAATTGAGCTTGAATGAACTTTTTTGAAAGAGCTTTGAGCTCGTGGTCTTCAGGCAAAGTTTCGATGTGGTCAGTTACGGCTTTAAGAGCAGCATCGATGTGTTGGGCACGAACAGCCTTTTCAGTTACTCCGTTCATCGAAGCTTTCAAACTTTCAGTAGACTTCTCTTCAATTAGTTTGTTAAGCGCCTCGCATTTGACTTCATCTGGTGTTTCCTTTTTCACAACACCAATGCGTGAAGCTAATTCGAGTTGTGCTTCGACTTGTTTCTTAATTAGTTTGTGAGCAAAATCAATAGCTTTAAGTACGTCTTGCTCGCTAACAAGTTTGCAGCCAGCTTCAACCATCATGATTGAATCGGCTGTTCCTGAAACAACAATATCGATGTCTGACTGATCGAGTTCTTCATAAGAAGGATTAGCGATCATTTTTCCATCGATGCGACCGATGCGCACAGCACCGATAGGTCCCAAAAATGGAAGACCTGCCAGTGTGATGGCCACTGAAGCGCCAAGCATTGCAAGTGTATCTGGAGGTGTAATTAAATCGGCGCTCATTACTGTGGCTACGATTTGCACATCTTTTCTATAGCTATAGGGGAAGAGTGGACGAATAGGACGGTCGATTAAACGACTTGTAAGAATGGCTTTGTCAGGGGCTTTGCCTTCGCGACGGGGAAAGCTTCCTGGTACGCGACCGACAGCGTAGAGCTTTTCTTCATAATCTACGAGTAATGGAAAGTAGTCGATACCATCGCGCGCTTCTTTCGACTCAGTGCAAGTGACAAGCACCATTGTTTCGCCGCAAGTTACTTCGCAAGCACCGCTTGCTTGTTTAGCCATGCGACCTGTCCGGATCGAAACTGTTTTGCCTTCAACATCGATGTCAATCGTCTGTTGTTGAGCGTTGCTTACGCTTACCACGTCTATTACCTCTTTATGTTCTACTTCTTGTTCTTTTCGTTCTAAAATTGATGCGACACAACGACAGCCCCTAGTAAGAAACTACTAAGACTGGTTTTCGTCGGTCAGTATATTTGCCAAAAACTCGGCTCTGCTTATCTACGCAGACCGAGTTTTTCGATTAATGATTTGTAGCGGTCGTGATTGACCTTGTTCAAGTACTGAAGAAGTCTTCTTCTTTTGCCTACCATCATAAGTAGACCACGTCTTGAGTGAAAATCTTTGCTGTGAGTGCGGAGGTGCTCAGTCAGTTCGGTAATTCGAACTGTCAAAAGAGCAACTTGCACTTCCGGGGAGCCTGTGTCTTTGTCATCGCGACGATTGCTTGCGATGATTTCTTTTTTCTGTTCTAGTGCTAGTCCCATTTCTTTCCTAATTTCCGTTAATTAGTGCTTTAGATATTACGCATGTATCAGTTGGACATAATATCACAATAAGCCCGATACTACGGGCGTTTTGCCTTAATTGCTAAAGAACATTAAGCATAAAAAACCGCCACCAAGCTGACTTGATGGCGATTAACAGACTTTAGGAAAAGCTAATTACTGTTGTTGTAATTCGGGTTTCCATTCATCCAGGATGGCGCCTTCGATGGGGCATACCGAAAGGCAAGCTCCGCAATCGATGCATGTAGCGTCATCAATGTAGGTAAATTTTGTACCTTTACCATTTGTTTTCCCTTCAGCCCAGTGGATACACTCCACAGGACAGACCGGAATACAATCTGCGATGCCTTCGCAGAGTTCGGCAACTATTGTATAAGCCATTTTGCAAACTCCTCACAGTGTCTTTTACACTAATAAAGAAAACTCAATTTCATACTACCCTATTTAAGTAGCAATCATCTCGCTTGGCAAGGCTTCCGAAAACAAGAAAATTGATGTAAAGAAGCCCCCGCAAACGAGCTAGATCAAGGAAAATATACAGACATAGGTATAGGATGATCACATGAGCAATGTCAAGAAAAATATAAAACTGAAAGTTTATAACGCTGCAGGCGAAGACGTAGGATATTTCCTCGATCCAAACGTTTTGAGCTTGCCTGATGGCGACTACGAAATTTCAGGTGAGTTCTACACACCAGATGGTGAACTTGTTAAAAAGCTGGAAATGAATCCCCAATCGCTTCCTTATAATGCAGACTCAAGCGGGGTGAACAATATTAGCCACAAAAAGCTATACGGCGTATATGTTCAGCGCGGGCGTCAACCAGTCAAAATGACCGGAAACTCAGCAGATCGGCCGCTTTAAACTAAGTATCCAAAAATGATGGCAGAAAGAAAAGCAGCCGGTAGGGCTGCTTTTCTCGGGTCTAATTGTTGGTCTAGACGAAAAATCTTCCTTTCTTAGTAATTACGTTTGGGGCGGGGACGTATTTCACAAGGGAGCTTGGTTGGTGAAAGAAGGATTTCTGGTTTGTGGGGGGAAGCCCGACTCCAACAATCTCTGTATTATTTATACCAAGCATGCGGGCATGGAAGAATATAGATGAACCCTCACATCCGTATATGGGCACCCATATTCTTGCAGCGACACAGTATCATTTAATTGCTTATGACCCAGGATCTCGTCCAAAGCTCTGGAACCAATCAGCCGGAAAAATCGGATACACAATCCGATAAAGGCACAGACCGTCTCGCCTTGAAGCGTGAGCGATTGGTTTTGATTATTGAGCCGGTCGATACTGAGCGTCAGAAATGTCAGGACAGCATTTTTGCGTCTTCTCCTCTTTATGACGTCGATGCAGTTGGAACTGCTCAGGAAGGTCTTGACCTCTTCTCTTCCAAAAACTATGACGTTGTAGTTATGTCTTATGACTTACACGACATCGCCCCGGACAAATTAATAAAGAATTTGCTCAAACTAAATTCTAACTGCGCCATTGTTGTCACTACTGCAACCGATAGTGCCGAACTTGCGTTTAAAGTTTTGCGTGCTGGAGCACTTGATTATTTGCCAAAAATTGGCGAGTATCAAAAATTCTTGCCAAGAACTATTACAACTAATTTGCAACGCGCAGTCTTAATTGAAAACTTGAAAGACATGTTTACTCGTGTTGAACAAGCGCAGAAAGACGAAGCTTTACTGAATAGACTTATTATCAATATTCATTCGTCGCTCGATATGTCGAACACTATCGAGAAGGCGACTGAGAGCCTGGTTGAAGAGTTCGATGCATCTCGTGCCATTTTGTGTTTGTTAAACGATGCAAATGACACCATGAAAATACGCAGGCAAATTACGCGCGACGTGGCACCAATTTCTGATAGAAGCGCGTTGTTTGAAAGATATCTCGATTTGCTCTTAGATATCGGTGAGCGAAGACCCCTTGTGGTGCGGCACGACGATAGTTTTCCTTTTGCACAAGATGTGAAAACCGAATTGTTTAAATATAAAATCTTGTCACTAATTATGGTGCCACTTGTATATCGCGGCAAATTAATGGGATTGATTCATCTTGATCATTCTCACACAGATAAAATTGCAAACGCAAAAGATAATCCAAGAGTTTGGTCTGCGTCTGAAAGTGGCTTGCTCACTCGCATTTCGCACCAATTAGCAATTGCTGTCAGTCAAGCTAAGCTGCACGAAATTGTCGAAACTCAAAATAGCAGTATTCAAAAATTGACTGAGCTTTGTGGAACTCTTAGCAAAGTAGTCGAGTCAACTCAAGATTTGGCCAAGCGATCTGAAGGTCACGAAAGAATTAGAGTGAAGTTGAGCGAGCGTGAACTTGAAGTCTTAAAAATGGTGGCACAAGGTCTGACCAATAAAGAAATCGCCGAAGGTCTGCATATCACCGAAGGCACCACTGAGGTGCACGTCTCTCGTCTACGCAAGAAATTGAACTTGACCAGTCGTGCTGCGATTGTTCGATACGCGTATGAAAATCATTTGTCTTAATGGCTAAGCCTAAGTCCATCCTTCGGTGAATTTTTTTCGAGCAATTTCTTTGGCTTTCATTCTATCGGGAGAGCCGAAATAATAATCCAAAATGTCTGCTACTGCTTCTTCCTCGCAATTCCACTTGTTTGTAAAATCGCCCTCTGCCGGACCGGGAACTCCCTCTTGAGCCACGACGTACCAGTGGTTTCCATCCGAAAATAAGATTACGTCAGGAGCATCCATGTCTATTTCTTCGTAGCCGAATTTAAATTCGGGTATAAAGTTTCCTTTGGTGGCGGTAGGTTTTCCTACAATTACTCCGTCTTCCCAATAGTGACCGGCAGGAAATGGCTCAGAGACAAAAAGTCCTGATTTGCGTAATGCTTTAACTGAGTTTGTGTTTAACGACTTTATATTTTTCATTCGCCTTCGTGTAGGACTGCAAGCCGGTCTTGAAATTGCTTCTGTCTTTCAATTTTTACTTTCATTCTCTCGGAATTTCCTAAATAAAAATCCAAAATGTCCTCTACCGCCTCTTCAGGTTTTTTCCAAGTATTCAAAAAATCACCGGGAGCAAAATCAGGAATCCCTTCTTGCATACAAACTATCCATTCGTGTCCAGTTGAATAAAAATACAGCGGTGGAGCATCGATTAATTCACCGTGAAATTCTATTTCAAAATCCGGAAGTGAATTTCCTTTCGTTGAAATCGGTTTTCCTACTAAAACGCCGTTCTCTAAACTGTGCCCTTCTTTGTATGGTTTAGACACATGAAGACCGGCATTTTTTAGATGTAGAAGAAACTTCTCTTCAATCGGTTCATACTTCGTACTCATCATTTCCACTCCCGGCTAAGAGACGTGCCATTCCAAATATAATCAAAATCTTTAAACTTTATTCCAGCGATCGGCTTTTACTTGCATGCGCTCTGGATTACCCAAATAATAATCAAGAATGTCTTGCACAGCTTCTTCGGGAGTATCCCAAGTATTTAAAAAATCACCATCTTCCATTGAGGGTATACCTTCTTGTAAATAAACGATCCATTTATTTTGTTCAATAAAAAAATACAACGTTGGGGCATCTACTTCTGTTCCACCAAATCCAAATTTAAAATTTGGGATGCTGTTGCCATTTGTCGAGATGGGTTTACTGACCTTGACTCCTGATGGAATAGAATGATTTTCTACAAAAGGCTTAGACACGCAAAGACCTGCATCTCTAAGAATTTGTAAATATTTCTTGTCTACTTGAGGCATATTCCAGCGAAGTTATCTTTTCATACGAGTGGGGTTGCCAAAATAATAGTCTAAAATATCGTTTACCGCTTCTTCTGCACAATTCCATTCGTTTGTAAAATCGCCCGCTCCAGGAACCGGAATGTGCTCTTGCATATGTGTCAACCAAATTTCTCCAGTTGAGAATAAGGTTAACATCGGAGCATTCATCTTAATATCATCATAAGCCGTTTCAAATTCAGGAATAAAGTTACCGGCGACTTGAGTGGGTTTTCCAACAATTACTCCGAACTCTAAAACATGACCTTGCGGATATGGTTCGGAAACGAACAAACCCGCGTTTCGAAGAATTTGTAGGTGGTAATTTTCAATTGATTTCATTTGTGTAAATAGATGGGGAGAGCCCTTTGATCAAATCAAAATTAATCCTTCATTTCATTGCTTCTGCTTTTCTTCTAATTTCTTTTCTTCCAAAAGTTCATTTATTCTCTCATTCACTTCGTTTTGAGCAGCTTCTTTTGCCTTCATCCTTGAAGGATCTCCAAAGTAAAAATCCAAAATATCTTCTACTGCTTCAATGGCAGTGTTCCAGGAATTTTTAAAATCTCCGGGACCTGGAACAGGAACGCCTTCCTGCCCCCAGACAATCCATTGTCCGTCTTTGAAAAACAGTTTTACGTCTGGAGCATCCATATCTACTTCATCATATCCATGTCTAAAATTGTCAATCTTATTACCTTGAATGTTAGTGGGCTTGCCAACTACTACACCAAGAGACAAACTATGGCTAATTGGATACGGTTTCGAAATAAATAAACCGGCTTGTTCAAGTTTGAATATTAAATTGGCTTCTAACTCTCTGCCCTGCATTCCGAACTCCTCATTTTCGTATCTTATAAATTGCATGCTGTGTCCAGACTTCCAAGAAGTCTTTCTGAAGCATTTCGTACGTTGTTCCCTCCCAGGAATCTCTTATTATGACCCGTCCTAGGCTAGTAATTTCATCTATTACCACAGAATGTGGCATCGTGCCGACTTTTTCAAAGAGAGTCGCGCCCCTCGGACTACCCTGCAAATTAAAAGTGAAGCCTTTAATATGCAAGGATGATTCCTCGCAAAGTTAGCTTTGAAATCGTTGAAGCCCTGGACAGGCAGGCGGCTGTAGCTAATATTGGACCGCGCCAGGCAGGCAAAACGATTTTAGCGCTAGAAATTTTAGATGAGATACCTCGAGTGCCTAAGCTGTTCCAGTCTTTGCGAGGTCTAATCGAGCAAGGAAGAAGACGTGGGAAAAGACCGGACGCTTTTTGATTTTGGGGTCGGCTTATTGCAAGCTTTTATCGCACCGCAGCTGGTGCCGAGATAGATCTGGTACTTGAGCTTCCTGGTAGAGATGGATTGTGGGCTATCGAAATCAAACGCGGGGTCGCGCCTAAAATAGAGAGAGGTTTCCATCTAGCTTGCGATGATATTAAACCTAATCGCAAGTTCGTTATATATTCGGGTAACAGCGATTATTTATTAAGTCCCGGACTGGAAGCTGTTTCTTTGAAAAGTTTGATGGATAGACTAGCTGGTCTTTAATGTTGGAGTTCTAATGCTTGACACTTTGGGAACATATCTTTGATGTGGGCGTCTGCCGATTCTGCGGAACTAATGAAAAAATTCAAAATGAAATGGTCTATTTTCTTTCTTCTGTCAGTTGGTGTGATTCTATTTGCTTGCCCTGATTCTAAAGCCGGAACCTACGAAGACGCCGTCAATTACTATCATAGTGGCAATTTAGATGAGGCTTATTTACGCTTAAGTAGTATTGTTAAAGATGATCCAGGTAATTTTCAGGCTAGGTTTTACTTGGCTAATACTTACGCCCTCACGGGACAGCATGAAAAAGCAATAGAAGAGTACAGACGTTGTGCTAATGATAGTCCTGGCACGAAAATGGAAGAGGTTTGTCTTAAGGCAATTGAGAAGCAGAATGACAAGCTGAATGCTTTCAATAAACAAAAATTTCCTCATATGCAAATGCAGATGAATTCTGAAATTAAAATGCAGAAACAAGCATCGGAATATGAGAAGCAGCTTCAATTGCGGTGCTCGATTGAATTGAATAATCTCAAAAAGAGACATGCCCAAGACGTTGCCCGAATCGATCGGCAGCTTTCACAAGATATACGCGAAATTCCCTCAACCGCGTACACCGGAAGGTCAAACAGCAGCAATCCTAGTTATCAAAGAGAAGTTGATAGATTCAAATTGCCGGCTGACGAAAGAAAGAAGTCTTTGGCAGACAGGCTAAAAATCGATTCTGACCTAATTATCGAGCGCTATAACAAACGACTATCAGCCTATTCTAGTAGCCGAGATCATCTTCGGCGTGAGCTTAATTCAACGAATGGAAATATGCAGGTTGTACCTCACGGCACTAACATGAATGTGCGCAATTATATTAACTTTGGTCAGGAACAGGTTTATGAGCCGCCAGTCTCGCTGCGTGCAACTACTTACAGTATCAATGAAAAAGTGCCTATGCAAGGAGTTGGCCGCACGCAATTGATACGACAAACTCGCCTGCAATCCAAGAACTCTCAGTTAAATAAACCTTCTAAGTAATGAGGTCTTTAAGCCTATGAAGAGTGCTCTGACTTCGAAGATCTGTCTATGTTTTTTTGCGTTGACTTTTTTGTTAAATGTAAGTTGCATGGTTTTTGCTGCTCCGTCTGTAAATAAAAATACTAAACAAGAGAAGCCTACTTTACTCAAAGGCAGCGTTAATCAGTTGCTTTTGCTTTGTTCCTACGCTGGTATCAAACTCGATAAAAATGATCTGCCTGCAAGAGTTACTGAAGTAAAGCTGGGCACATCCGCTGCATATTTTGGCATGGCTGAAAATGATCAAGTGCTTGGCGCAACTGTTGAGAATAATCAATTGTGTCTGCGTATGGATAGAGCAGGTAAGAAATTCTTTGTGCGCTTGCCTGTTAACGCCAGGGCACTGCGAGCGGCGACTAATGCTGGTGCAAACAGAGGCATGCCAGAGTTGAAACTAAGGCTGGATGCAACACCTTCAGAAGCTTTGCAAGGACAAATCGGTGCGATTGCAAAAGAGTCGCCAGAACAAAAAGCGGCGTTTAAAAGCTTTTGCATTAAATATAGTACGAATCTTCCAAAGCCGAAATTGCCCTCAAATCTGAAAGACATTCGAGCACTAGAAGATTATGACATGGTGTTGATTGTTGACCACTCCGGATCGATGAGCATGAGCATTTCAAAAGATGATAAAAGTCCTAACTCGATAAACTCTTCCAGGTGGCGTTGGGTCCAGAATCAGGTATTTCGTGCCTCGAATGAATTTGCAAATGCATTCAAACGAGGTGTAAAGCTCATTATGTTTGATTCGGGTTATGATGTTTATCAAAATTGTTCGCCTGGGGAGTTGTTCAATATTTTTCAAGCAACTAAATCTGGTGGCGGAACCAATTTGACACCGCCTCTTAGAGAAGTGCTAAAAACAAAAATAACTTCGGGAAAGCCATTAATCATTTGTGTCTGTACCGATGGAGAAAGAATTAGTAATTACGAAGATTTGAAAGAGTGCATTGCAGAAGCAACACAGGCGATTCCGGGTCAGTACGATCTTGCTATTCATTTCTTGATTGTGAATCCTAGAGAACCTGACAAAGAAATTGCTACGTTAAAGTCGGATGTAATGAGTGCCGGTGCCAAATTCGATGTGGTACATGTAAAGTCATTTCAGGAAATTGAGCAAAGAGGGCTAATCAACACCTTGGTTGATGTTGCTACTTCTAAATAATTGGTTTTTGCAGTTGAGCCAAAACAAAACGTGGTAGAACTCATATGATTGGTAGTTGAGCGTTGACACTGATTAGTGAGCGTTGAGGGTTTAAAATGATTAGAACGAAATGGTTTATTTTGCCAACCTTGGCGCTTGCATTAATTTGTCAGACGATTAATTGTTGGGCTAAGCCGAAGACACCTTCAAAAAGTGAATCCAAAACAGAAGCAAAAACAAAAACTGAGCCGACTAAAAGCAAAGGCGAGCTGACCTTCGATTCTCATTGCAGTTCGTGTCATATAAGCGGCGGAAATGCAGTTAACCCACAAAAGCCGTTGGTGGGTTCAAATTATCTTTCAAATTACGTCACTTTCAAAAACTATTTGAAAACACCTGTTGGGACAATGCCTCACTACGAGAATTTGATTTCCAACGACAAAGTACTCAAAGAGCTTTTTCATTATATTAAAACCTTGAAGAAATCAGAAGGTTCATAAAACCAGATTTTAAGTCGTAGGTTTACAAATAGCCTCTGCGCTTCAGGAAGCTACGGCAAGTTCTTTCGCACTACAGGTGGTGGCGAATTTAGTCTGGTTTTCATTTTGCATGTGATGATATTAAGCTAAAGCCTTGTTATGTTGGTTGTCGGGCCAAGCGGGTATCCGTTAATTCCAGGTGTTCGTTAAGTTTAGGCGAACGGGCTAATCTTTAACCTGAATTAAAAGGTTCACGTATAGTTCATTGCTCATAGATTAGATTAGTCTGTATGGCGTTCTATTTTGCTCCGATTTCTGATGGACTGGGTGACCTGCTTTTATGCTTGCCGGGTTTGACGACGCTTGTGCGGACAGGTGAGCCTACTTATTTAATAATTCGCTCTGCCAAGCAAGAACAAGTGGCAGATTTGATTCCGGGTTTGTCTGGAGCTGTACGCGAACCTGATTTTCATTCAAGACTCAAACGAAGTGATGATATCATCGTTAATATGCGAGACCATCCGCTGCAAACTGCTGCAGCTTTTGGGTCTGATGCTTATTACGAGCAAAATCGCCAACTGAACATCGTGGATCTTTGTCATCGAGTTTGTTTTGACTTAATTGAACGTGATTTGAAAATTCCTCTTCAGTTTGAGTACGCTCCGTTCACACACAATGCGTGTCAAGAATCGCTGGGAAAAATCATTTTCATTCCAGGCTCGGCTGGTCGCTTTAAGTGCTGGCCGCTTGAAAGTTGGTTGCAGCTTTACAAGACCCTTTCTGCACGAGGTCTTGAGTGTGTAGTTATTGGTCAACCAGAAAAGTCGCCCGAAGTTTTTGAGTTGCTGAAATTTGGCAAAGAGCTAGGGCTAGTTCATCTGCCTACACCGACGTTAACACAAGCTATTGAAGTACTATCATCTGCAAGAGCAGTCATTTCAGTTGATACTGGCTTAATGCATTTGTCCGTCCAGCAGCGTGTTCCGACTGTTGCCTTGCACTTGAAGCGTTCGATTTTTGCTCGCCCGGAAAAAAATTGTATTTCGATTTTTGCCAAAGATTGTATCTCCGAATGTCTTACCTGGACGCAGGACAATGTTTCCACTAAAAATGTATTCTTCGAGTCTTATGAGGAAATCGAATTTAAGCCTTGCTATGAGCAGCAAAGCTGTAAACGAATAGCTGAAATAAGCGTTGATAGTGTTCTTAAAGCCTATGAACAACTAATGGCGATGTCGCTCAGTTTGTAACCTTATTGAAATGTTCAGGCGACGATTTCGGCGTCGGCTGCATCAACTGAATCAACATTGACAGTTTGGTGTGGTTTTGATGTGACAGCGCTTCCAATTGATGCAAGCATGACACTGGCTATAGCAATCCATTGTTGAAAAGATAAATGCTCGCTCAGAATAAGCATGCCCGAAAGGGCTCCCACGGCTGGTTCAAGACTGAGCAAAATGCTAAAAGTATTTCTTGGTAATCTTTTTAGTGCGTACATTTCCAAAGTATATGGAATAGCACTAGATGCGATGGCAAGTCCAAGTGCACTTATTAAAATGTGTGGGTCTAATATTTTGGCACCGACATGAGTGATACCAAAAGGAAATAATAACAATCCACCGACCATCATTCCGTATGATGTAGTTTGACCTGCAGGCAAGTGCCCAACTCGTTTTCCAAAGACAATATACAAAGCCCAGAATGTCGCTGCGGCAAATGCATAGGCAACGCCTACCGTATTTAATGATACTGTCCCTGGTGTTATGGGAAGTAAAAGAGCAAGACCAGTGATTGCCAAAATTATCCAAACAAAATCCAGTGGTTTGCGCGAGGAAACTATTGCCACTACCAGCGGTCCAGTAAACTCGATAGCAATAGCGATGCCTATGGGCAGCGTGTCTAATGACATGTAGAAACAGAGATTCATACAGCCCATTACAAGACCGTAAATGCCAACTCGTTTAATTGCGTCTTGGTCTAGGGGCTCTCGCCATGGACGCCAAAAAACGAGCATCAGTAATGCAGCAAGAATTACGCGCAGTGCCGATGTTCCTTCTGGTCCGACCACGGCAAATAGATGTTTGCCAAATGATGTTCCAACTGTCAAAGAGATTATTGACGTCAAAACGGCAAGGCTAGGTAAAAAATTCGAACCGGATACCATTTTTTGAAATTAGTTTTTGCGATAGTTGTTTCTAATCAACAACCACGAAGATCGCTTCAACTCGTTTACGCGCGGGTTATCCGAAGAGGCTTGAATCTGTGGAATTGGTTTAGGCTGTGGTTTTGGTTTGTCTTCGTCGCCTTGATTCAACGATGGACTTGGAGTATTGCGTTGATATGAATACCAGGTGTCTGCATCTTTGAGCGACAGTGCCATGTCGAGCAATTTTTTATAATCGGTATCTTCGGGATAATTGTTGATTAGCTCTTTCAATACTTTGATGGACCGGTCTAAAGTGCCGTATTCAAGCTCGTGTACAAGTTTCTGCAAAGACTCTTCTTGCGGATCTGATTTTTTTGTTTGGGCTTGCGCTTGCGAGTAAGGCACTATGCGTGGTGCAACAGGTGGCATTTCTTCTTCGGCTTGTTTGCGTCCGCGTTTTTGTTTAACCTTCTTTTTCATGTTCTCGAAGTTCTGCGGTAGTGTTTTCCCGTCGGGTACTACTTCGCGAATATCGGGTGATGCTTTTGCCCGTTTTGCGCTACGCTGCATAATAGGCTGTGGCTCCAGTTGAGGAGGCTCGATGCGCTCCACCTGTTTTTCGTATCGCATTTCTTCAGCAGTTGCTTCTGCCTCAGATGGGGGCTGTGGTTCTAATTGTTGCTGTGACTGCTCTTGTTTGATCATTTGCTCTGGCTCGAACACGTCCGAGTCCATATTGTTACTTGATTTAGCAATCACAGTGGAACTCTGCGTATCAGTTTGGAGTCCATAAACTGGGAGTGTTCCAGCCATTACGAGGCACAAGCCTAAGCTTGAAGCTAATTTATTCAAGCTTTGTTCAGAACATATAATTTGGCTCTTTCTACTATTCACTAAATTCTGTCCTATCATTAATCACGTGCAAACATTAAAACCAGTGGAAAAACCTACTCCCAGATTATCGCCCACAAGCCATAAACTGCTTATTGCCAAGTTTATTGCCTTGTGGATACTCACTTTAGCAGTCCTGGCGGCTGTTGCGCTACTGCGGGACATAAACTGGATGCGTCCTCATATTGAGAAAATTGTTAATCAGACGCTTTCGCGCAATGTAAAGCTTGGAAAGCTCACCTGGGGCATCGGTTTGAATGGTCTCAATGTCGAGTCTGACAAAGTAGGGGTTTGGGACAAAAAAGGCTCTCCGCTGTTTGTTTCAAAGCATGCGTCGTTTGGTTTGGCGATACTGCCGTTGTTGTCCGGGCGCTTCCGGATGAAACATCTTGATTTTGATGATGCTAAAGTTTTTTTGATAAAAACCGGTCCCAAGCCTACAGACTGGAACTTTGAAGACTTATTGCATATCGAAAATACCGACGTAGACTTGATTCAATTCAAGAATGGCACGGTTAGAATCGTTCCCCAGGCACCGGCAAGCGCAGTCGATTTCAAAGATGTTTCATTGCTCATTAATTCGCCGCGTAAGGGCAAAAATCTACCGTTCTTCTTTTCTGGCGCACACTTAGGCGAAGGGCATGAAAGCAAGATTCGCCTTGAGGGTTTTATTCTCAAGCAAGGCGCAGATGACCATGATTTGACTTTTACGCTCAACAGCACCAACTTAAATACAGGCGAAATTTCGCAATTTGCCTCAATCTTCAATCCTAAATTGGCAAAAGAATTGCAAGATGAGAAGATGATGGCACAAATTCCAAAAGCTAATATGAATCTTAGGGTTGAAGGCAAAGGCAATACAACTAAGGGTATACGAGCTTTTATCGATTTAAATACGCCGACTCTTTCTGTAGCTGTGAATAATTACGGAATTAAGTCGATAGATACCAAAGCGGCTAAGGGCAAGGCCACAGTTGATTTGGACGATAAAAAAATAGTTTGGAAAGACACAAAGTTCAAATTCAGTGCCATTGAGCTCAACTCATCGGGCGAATTGCATAACTGGCAGCATACCGAGGCTACTGTTACTGCCCAGATTCAAGGTAAGCTTAAGAATCCAACTACAAGCGACTTAACCATAAAACCAATCAATTCGAAACAAAAGGTAATGCCAGCTAGCATGTCTGGGCAAGCATTCCTGACTGTCAAAATCCATGGCAAGGCTAAGAGCGCAGTCGCCAAGACGGAAATTTCTTCTGAAGATTTGGTCATGAAAGAGATTGTCCAAAAACTGCTTACTCAGTTTCCTATTCTTTCTTCTGTGGGACTAATGCCGCAGTCCAAGATGAGCGGTAAGGTGACGATCGACAATGCCAATGTGGCGAAACTGGAATATGGCGAGTTGAAAGTTAGCAATGGTACTAAATCTGGTGCAGGCAAAGTTACTGCGAAAGGTTGGGTTGATCTCAATCGCAATGTTTTCGATTTTGATCATGGCAAAGGTCATTTTGATATTGAGGCTAAGTCAATAGACCTGCGCCAAGCAAGCAATAATTTTCAAGCAAACAAACAAGCCGCAGCTCAACTGTCCAAGTTGCTTAAGTTACCTGGAACTAAATTCGAGTTAGATGGTTCTGTCGATTCTAAATTTGACTTGGAACTCACTGGCACTGATTATCACCTGCTTGGCACATCTTCATTGCGCAAAGCCGGACTTTCATTACAAAACAAATTGCTTGAAGTCTCAAGCGTCACAGGCGATGTACATATAGATGCGCGCAAGAGCGGCGGAACTATTAAGCTGGAAGGCTTCAAAGGCAAAATGGGCAATGGAGATTTTCAGTTAGATGGAAATATGACTATCGCTCAAAATCCGCTTGTGGACATATCTTTCCATGCGACATCTTTTGATTTGCGACACTTGAGCAGTTTGATTACTATGTTCAAAGTGCAATTGCCTATTTTCACCGAGCGTCAATTGTACGGAAAAGTGAAAGACGTTCGCTTGCGCATTAGCGGCATGGCGGATAACCCCAAAATTTATTTTAGTGCTGTTCCAGATGATTTGTACTATCAACCACCGGGGCTTGCTAATCCATTAGAAACTGTAGACGGCAGTATCGTATATAACGATGATACTTTGATTCTAGACGACATCGATATCATCTCGCACAACAACACAATTGCAGTTGATCTTTATATCAAAGACCTTTCAACCAGTTGTATTTTGCAACGTGTTCGCGCCAAAACAGACAAGATTGAGCTTGCTGATATTCACTATTATTTGATGTCTACAGCCATGCCCGCACCGCTTCGCAAAGCTTATCGCGACTTGTTGCACACTTATGCGATTGTGGGGCCTTTTGGAAAAATCTTTGGCGAAGTGCTTTATTCTCAGGATGGAAAAACAAAAGGACAAGAAAGTATCGATGGAATTGTTGGCTGCTATAAAGCCGGCGCTTCGGTTTCTAAATTGCCTCTCTTTGATGTTGCTGGCGTCATGGCATTTTCCGATGACGACTTGCTCTTTAATGACTTGCAGGGAAAAGTTAAGGGGAGTCGGTTCAACTTAGACGGATTTGTAAAAGAATATAGAAGTAAGACTCCTTTTTGGGAATCGCAAGTAGAAATGACTCTTGTTCCCTCTGAGATTTTGCAGTTGGTGCCACGCTTGTCGCAAGTGCTTAAAGAGCAGAAAGTAGAAATAAAATCACAAGGAGCTCTTTCTCTTAAGTCTATTGTAAAAGGCTCGGCTAAGAAAAATACCGCCGAAGTATCGCTTCTTGCAGACCACGATAATCAGCTAGAAGTGAGCGGGCCGTTTGGAGTTGTTCATCAACCACCTGGCAAAGATATTAAACTTGAAGGCAAAGTGACAATTGAACCAGAGCGTATTTTTATCGATACATCTAATATCTTAGTAGGTGAAACTTTGATGACTATCAAAGCCGAAGTTTTAGACTACGACAAAGATAAATCGACATCACCCGATATTGATATTACTTTTGGTATTCCAAAGAGAGCGCCGGTTGCAACGCTCATTTCTATTTTAAATCCGCCGCTTGCCAAAAATACTTCAGGCGAAATACAAGGCGAAGTGAATGCTAAAGGACCTCTTTGCCATCCACTTATTGATGGACAGATGAATATCAAAAATCTCAATCTGCCTGCGTTTGATGTCAAAAATCTTTCGGGTAAAATTGAAGCCAATCAAAAAGTGCGTGATTCGCTCAAAAATAATAAAGACAACGCCAATGTTTTTGCCATGAGTTTAGATTCGCTCATAGTGAAAGATTTGCCCGTGACAGACATGAATGCCCTTTTGGCTTTAGAAGAGAAGGATAGCAAAGAACATGTTTTGCGTTTATCGATAAAGGAAGGCAAAGCAAAATTAGCTGGTGGCACCGTTGACTATAGTGGATGGGCTGATACCACTGAAAATTCTATGTTTTTAAAATCATCTGCCAAAGGCGTTTCAGCCCAAGTGCTGAGCGAAAAGGTCTTTGGTGTGCAGAATGAGATTACAGGAGATGTTAAGGCTAATCTCGAAATCAAAACGAAAGGCTCAAATTACGAAGAGGCAATGAATAATCTTGCCGGTTCTGGACAGATTGTATTTGCCAACGGACTTGTAAGTCGTTTTGGAGATCTTGAAACAAGGCTAACTCAATACAATTTGCTTACACAGGGTATTTTTGGGTTCAACTTAAATAACTTGCTTCAAAGTGTCTGGCCGGTTCGAAGTGGACAATACTCCGAACTTAGCACCAGATTCAATATCGCTAATCAGGTTGTGAAAATAAACGAGATTAAGTTTAGTGGCACAGATATGCGCTTATGGGGCTTAGGGAAAGCCAATTTGAAAACCAACAAGCTAGAAATGGAACTTGCCGGTCGAATTCCGCGTGTTACTCAAAGTATGCTTGGCGGCGAAGTTGGAAAACTATCTCGCAATCTCACTTTGCAGAAAGCACTTAAGGTTGTTACTTTTGGAAAATTGCAAAACTTGCCGACACTTCCTGTGATTGGAGCAATTGCTACAGACAAGCCGCGAACATTCGAGTTTAATATATCAGCCCCGCTTGACAATCCCAAGATAATTGCAAAAACTATTGAAAAGACGTTCAAATGGCTGCCCAACCTGCCTCAGGCGACTGCTCACCCAATACCTGGACTGCAAACTGCTGCACCGCAGGCGGAGTCATTGCATTAAAGTCTTAAATCTGTATCATATGTGATATGAGTACAACTGAATATACCTCGTCTGTGTCCGTATCGGTCACAGAGGGATCGTGCTCCTCTCCGGATCGAACCAGGGAGGGGCCCGTCGACTCCTCTAAAGCAAGCTTCGGCTCTGCTTCTGTATCGATATCACTTTCAGGCAGCAATAATCTAAGCTTATCTCTGGGCACCGTCAATAGTGTCTCGGCTCAGAATTTTGCGCCGACCAAAAAAATCAATGACACCAGATATAGTTCGCTTTCGTACTGGCAAGATTGCATCAAAAAATATTGCGATCACATTAGCTACGAGCGCATGATATCGGTGCACAGCAAGAAAGCTTACATGTCTGATCTGCAAGCGTTTCAAATTTGGTTTGCCAAGAATGAACCTGTTTTGAAAAATATTGAGATAAAGCAAGTCGTAACTAAATACATTGGACATTTGCATGCTTCGGGAAAAAAGGCTTCGTCTATCGCAAGAGCCCTTGCGTCCTTGCGCGGCTTGGTTTCGTGGATGCAAATTGAAAAGTTGATAGACAAAGACCCTCTTCAATCTATTAACAGTCCTAAATTAGGTAAGAGACTACCCGTGGTGCTCACAGTGCAAGAAGTGCAGCAGCTTTTAAAAGCTTGCATTACTGCAAGAGAAAAAGCGATTGTCGAATTGCTTTACGCTGGTGGTTTGCGCGTATCGGAGCTTTGTGGATTGAGTAAGCTAGACGTCAATCTAGAACAAGGATATGTACGCTGCCTTGGTAAGGGCAACAAAGAGAGAATTGTTCCCATTGGTGAAAAGGCAATTACTGCTATTTTGAAATTGCTCGAAGAAACACAAAATCAAACAACCAATTATTTGTTTCTCGATAACTCGGGCAAAAGGCTCAGTCGCCTTGTTGTCTGGCAAACTCTAAAAAGGCTGTCTAAACGCGCTGGCATCTGTGCCCTCAAAAACATTACTCCTCACACGCTTCGTCATAGCTTTGCTACGCATTTAATTGAAAATGGTGCCGACTTGCGCAGTGTCCAGGAAATGTTGGGACACTCAAGTGTCGCCACGACACAACTGTATACACATGTAAGTCGTCAACATCTCAAAAGTGCTTACCAGAACGCTCAATTCAAGTTTGGCGTTGCTAAATGACCAAATATTAATGTGGCTGAATAAGTCCAACCATCCTTATATATGTTAACTATTAAGGCAGGACGCAATCCAAACAGTCGAGCGTTGCTAGCTCATAGATTTGTTGATAGCGGTCCATAGTAAGCGAACAGGAAAATTTATGCGCCAATCATCCAAAGTGCAGGGCACTAAGATTGCCCAGGCAGCCAAAGATCTGAATGTGACTAGTGTCACCATCAGACGCTATCTTAGTGAATTCGATATTCAAACAACAACCGATGCAAACGGCATCAAAGTCCTTCCCGACTCTGCTTTAGAAGAGTTGAAAGAAGTGAGACGACTCAAAGAAGAAGGTCTCACTAATCCCAAAGTAATGGAAACGCTCGAAGAAATGAGAGCTAAATCAGGCACACCAACTGCTGCTCCCGAAAAAACCGCGGACAAGAAGAAAGTGGTGGCTAAGGCTAAAAGAGTAGAATCGAAATCTACTCGCTCTAAGACGGAAGATGTCGAAGAAGACGAAGAATCAGAAGTTGAAAGCGATACTGAGGAAGAAGAGCCTAAAGCGAAACCAGCTTACAGCGCTCGCAGAATTGAATCTAAAAAAGAAGAATCAAGCGAGCCCTCTCAACTTGAATTAGAAGATGGGGAAAGCTCCGAGAGCGGTGAAGTTGGCGAGAATGCAGACGCTCTAGGCGACAAAGAAGGTCGGGTTAAACACTCACTTACTTGTCAGACTTGCAGCAAAGTTTTCGAACATATGAACCCTAAGCTTAGAGATTGTCTTGATTGCTATCGCACCAAGCGCAAAGAGCGCAGACGTGGTGGCAGCGACCGTCATAAAACTGTGATCCAACATCCAATTGCTCAGCAAGTCACAAGTAAGATGGCAAGCCAGCAACAACAGAATCAGGATTCAACTTATGAACGCGCCGAGCGTGGTGAGCGTCCAGCTCCCAGCCAAGACAGAGATAGATCGCAACGAAGAGAGCGAAACGATCGTGATCGCAACAACGACCGTGACCGCAGTAATGACCGTGACCGCGATAGAAATAGCAATGCCGATCGAAATACGGAGCGGGATCGCAGCAACGATTCGGAGCAGACTAATTTTAATGCTCCTGCAGTTGCTTTGAATCATCAAGGTCCAACCAATCAACCTATGGTTGGTGGTTTGATGCGCAAAGTAAGAAGCTACAGAAAAGCTATTGAAGATACAAGACAAATCACAGGCTCACTCAAGCGTCGCTTAGAGCGACCTGATTTGCCCGAAGGCGAGCGTCGTTGGCTTGAGCAAATTTATGCTTATCAGCTAATTTTGCACCAGGGATGGCGCCATCTTTCTGAGTATCGAATGGCTACTCAGCAACAAGGTAAAGACGACTAATCTAACGACAGTTAGAGGTTCCTTTTTTCAAATTTCCTGCAGGTATTAAAAGCTGATAGTTTTTCTGATGAAAACGTTAGGAAAACAACTGACTTTTAATACTTGATGAATTGCAACGAAATCGATGCCTCATACTGCCGTTAGATTCACAGTTGGACATTTAGAACGGATCGTCTGCTTGCGGTCCTGGTCCTGGACTTGAATTTTGATTCGAATTCAAGGGCGTGTCGAAAATGCTGTTGTCTGGCGGTGCTTGCATTGGTGCTTGCATTGAATTTGGATTCTGATTTTGATTTTGATTTGGTCCAGCATAGTACATATAATCTGGATCGTGCCCAGCAAGTCCAGGGGTGCGCGGCGCCATGTTTTGTTGGTTTGCCTGAAGAGATGCTGGAGGCTTTTCCATTTTGGAGAGGTCGATCATTCTATTTGTTTTGATTGAAAGCAGTTGACCTTGTGCCATCATAAACTCTTTGCCGAGCATTCTTTTGTTGTGCACCCAGGCGATGCCTTGGCCAAAGGAGCCAACCATGCCTTTTGTGGCTGTGCCGTAGTCGCCCCAGCTCATTCCTGAATGACGCACCTTAGCGGGCGATACTGAATCGAAACCATTGCCATAAGAAGGATTGTAATCAATGAATCCAAAAAAAGGAGTGTGACTGCCATCTGGAAAAATGAGTGTTTGCAAGGCAACATCAATCTGTCCAGGTGTACCGTGTCTTTGAAATTTGGCTGGAGACACATGCAAAACAGATCCCAGTATGCGCGAGCCGGGCGGTACCATTTCTAGTCCTTCAACCATCAGAGGCTCAGTTAGATTTATGGCAAAAACATCTCCTGGTTTACTTTTGATCGAAGACAAAGTCTGGTCGATATTGCCTGAAAGTACAGTACCTATTGGAATATGACGAGGAAGAAAAGCCTTCCAGATATTAAAATTCTGATTTGCTTGTGGTATTGCATTTGGTGCGGGAAAGCCCAAGCCTCGATTAGGTTGCTGCTGTTGTTGCACCATCTGTGGGTTAGTAAATGGTTGATTTGGCATTTGAGCCTTTGCGCCCAGACTAAAATTGCAAAGCAAAACCAAAAGACCAGACCCAACGCCTAAAACCAGGCGAAAACCAGGGCTAGTTCTTGGCAGGGGACTTGTCTGTTTCATTAAGAATCACGTTGAAATTTTGTCTAATATGTCATTGTACTACCATTAGAAAGATTCCAACATGGTAGAATCACGCTCTGCCTGCTTTATAGCAGGTCTTTGCTCACTTTGCGGCATACCGCAGGCGGGCAATATACGTTACTCCCTTGCCTGCCGTAGGTGACAGGCCACATGACCGAAAGGGTAAAAAAATATGCCACAACCAGACAAACTAAATTTGTACGAGACAGTGTATATCGTGCGTCCAACTCTAGATGAAGACGGATTGGATAGCGTCATTAAGGTAGTCGAAGAATTCATGACCAAAGAAGGTTGTGTAATCAAAATGACTGACAAGAAAGGCAGAAAACGTCTTGCTTACGAAGTGAAAAAGATGCGTGACGGCTATTACGTCAGCACCATTTTCGAAGCTAAGCCAGAAGCAATCGCTGCCATCAAACGCATGATGACCATCTCTGAAGAAATCATTCGCTCAATTATCGTGAGCGTTCCCCCAGTGGCAGCCGAGATTACTTCTTAAAACAGAGGCGCGAATATGAGCATCAGCAAAATCGTTATTTCCGGTCAAGTGGTCAAAGCTCCAGAAAAGCGCTTCACGCCAAATACAAATGTGGCTGTGACTGAGTTTTTCATTGCCGTCAACCCCACACCAAGGCAAGGTCAACCCAACGAAACCGCTCTGGTCAAAGTCATTACATGGCGCGACCTGGCTGAGCGTTGTTCGACCGAATTGCAAAAGGGTGACATCGTAGCTGTTGATGGCAGATTGCAAATCAACAACTTCACTACGGCTGAAGGCCAAAAAAGAAAAGACATAGAAATCGATGCTGTTTCAGTTGAGAATCTGCAAAGTGGTCAAGCTCTTCAGGCTGGCGTTTCGCAGGCTCCAAACCAGAAAGTGGAAGCGCTCAGCCGAGCAGGCGCGCCTTCCAAAAAATCTGGAGCTGAAGATCTTGATGCCATCTTCGCCGAAGATGAAATTCCATTCTAAGTAAATATTAAAGGACATTTAAGATCATGATGAAACCTAATTTTTCCTCCGGCGGCGGCGTGAAAAGCGGCCAAATGAGACGTCACAAACCTTGCACGTTCTGTGGCGAGCGCGAAGAGAGAGAAAGATATATTGATTTCAAAGACCCAATTCGTTTGAGAAAGTATGTTACCGAGCGCGGCAAAATTCTTCCCCGTCGCATCTCCGGCAACTGTGCTGTACATCAACGCGAGTTGACATTGGCTATCAAGCGTTGCCGTGACATCGCCCTGCTTCCTTACATGTCAGATTCCTAGAATCGGGCAGATTTCTGAATATCCAAAAGCAGATTTATTGTAATATTGCATTACGGGCCGAAGTGGTGAAATGGCAAACACGCTACGTTCAGGGCGTAGTGAGCGCAAGCTCTTGTGGGTTCAAGTCCCACCTTCGGCAGATAAATCTACTTAGTTAATGAGAGGTGTAATTGGTTACAGATCCGCGTCGCATGGACCAAAAACGTGAGCTACCCCCCTTGAATGAAAGAATTCGAGTGCGTGAAGTCAGGCTGATTGACGAAGATGGTGCTCAAGTAGGTGTTGTAAATACACGAGAGGCTCTACAAAGAGCCCGTGAAAAGGGTTTGGATTTGTTTCTGGTTCAGCCTGATGCCAACCCGCCTGTAGCCAAGATAATGGACTACGGTCGCTATAAGTATGACCTAGACAAAAAAGGCCGTGAAGCTAAGAAGAAGCAACACTCAGCCGATGTCAAAGAACTCAAGATGCGCTACAAGATTGAAGAGCATGACTATCAAGTCAAGTATCGCAAAGCGGAAGAATTTCTTACCCACGGCGATAAAGTGAAAGTAGTGATCATGCTTCGCGGGCGCGAAATGCAGCACTCGAGCATGGCACTTGATCTGATGAACAAATTTGCCAAGGAGCTTGAAGCCTTGGGAGCACTCGATCGCGAGCCTCGAATCGAAGGCAAGAACGTGATTATGATTATTTCGCCAATTTCGCCACGTAAATAGATTCGTCTATTCGCCTGGTTAAGTTTCGAAAAGCCTATATACACTGTAAATCTAGAAATAATGCTATTATCTCTGTTTCGCCTGTCTCCCCTGGAGATAGTCGTCATTTGATTGATCAATTGATCTCAGGAATAAAATCTATGCCAAAGATGAAAACCAACAAAGCTGCCGCCCGCAGATTCAAAATAACGGGCACCGGCAAAATATTGCGCAAGCAATCCGGTACAAGGCACATCAACGAATGGATGTCACCAAGCGTCAAAGTCAAGTTGCGTGGATGGTCTGCCGTTCACAAAGACGTTGAAAAACACGTTTTGTCGATGTTTCCATACAAAAAATATCTTCGTTAAGACCCAGTAAAGTCCATATAGCCTTGCCTAAGGGAAAAAACTCCTCCCCGACGGCTGGCAAAATGTTCGACTTAAGTAAAGTAGGAGAGAGTAATGGCCAGAGTAAAAAGAGGCAGTGTCTTGAGAGCAAGACACAAAAAGATCCTCAAGTACGCTAAAGGTTTCCGCGGTTCGAACTCCAAATTGTTCATAGCCGCAAACCAAACAGTCATGAAGGCATGGAGAAATGCTTATCGTGACAGACGTAAGAAAAAGCGCGACTACCGTCGTCTTTGGATTACACGTATCAACGCAGCTTGCCGTCAGCACGGTTTGAGTTACAGTCGCTTTATGAATGCTTTGATGAAAGCAGAAGTGCAAATCAACCGAAAAATGCTTTCTGAAATGGCAATCGCTGACAAAGACGCTTTCAAAAAATTGGTTGATATCGCATCTGAACAAATGAAGGCAAAGGCCCCGGCTAAGGCTAAATAACCTTACCGATGGATTTTGTCTCGGTTGCGAGTGCATCCAATCCGCTTCTAAAGAAAATACGCAGCCTGCACACTAAGCAAGGTCGGCAAGAACATTGCCTTTTCATTGCTGAAGGTCGCAAACTGATTGAAGAAGCTCTGGCAAAGGGTGCGTCGATTGCTTACATGATAATTAGCAAAAGCTTTTATCAAGCTGGTGAGCAAGTCGATTTAGAGACTCTGTTAATTGATAATGGGTTGGAAAAAATGTCGATCACAATTGTGGACGACGCCCTTTTTCAGCCCATTTCTACTTTGGAGAATCCGCCAGAGGCAAGTGTTTTGGCTGTGCTCAAAGCACCATCGCATAGTATTGATGCAATTTTTACAAGCGAAAATCCATTGATTCTAATTCTCGACGGTATTCAAGACCCAGGCAATATGGGCACAATGATCCGCTCTGCGCTTGCAATGGGCGTCTCTGGAATGATAATGACTAAAGGGTGTGTCGATCCTTTTAATCCAAAAGTGGTGCGTGGTGCAAGTGGTGCATTATTTCAAATGCCTTTTGTTTTGAATTTGACTTATGACCAAGCAGTGAGCGCATGCAAAAATCACAAATTAAATGTGGTGGCATTAAGTCCGGTGGCATCTAAAAGTTTAGACCAGGTAGATTTAAAAAGCGCATGTGCTCTGGTTTTTGGCAATGAAGGAAATGGACTGAATAAGGCGAGCCAGGATTTAGCAGACATCAAAGCATACATTCCAATGAACAAAGCAAGCGAGTCGCTCAATGTAGCAAGCTCTTGCGCCATGGCTTTATATGAAACTTCAAGACAAAGAGGATGGCATTATGTCTGATTCTACTTTGAATGAAGAAGAGGATGAAATAATTCCAGAGAAGAGTCGATTAGATCAGCTATTTGATGGCGACCATGCAATGACTCTGGTGGATCATTTAGACGAACTTAGAGCAAGACTCATTCGCAGCTTGTTTTATATTGCTGCTGGATTTGGCATAGCCTGTTTTGTAACTAAAGACGTTTTGCGTTTTCTTGAACGACCGGCAGGCGATATAAAGTTTCAGGCTTTATCTGTGGAAGAGCCGATTGTCGTTTTTTGCAAAGTGGCATTTTATATAGGAATTGTAATTTCGTCGCCTTTTATTTTGTATGAGGTCTGTCGCTTCGTCGCACCTGGTCTTACTAAGAAAGAAAAACAAATAATCACTCCCGCTTTAATAGGCGGACCCATATTATTTGTTTGTGGTGTCGCATTTGCCTATTATTTTTTGTTGCCACCAATGATGCATTTTTTCACTAGCTTTAGTGCCGGTGTCACTGTCATTAACCAAAGATTGGATTTTTATATCTCGCTTGTGTCGAGCATTCTTTTATATATGGGACTTTGTTTTCAGTTGCCCATTGTTTTGTTCGCCTTGTCTTTTACAGGTTTAGTCGATTCTGACAAACTTATAAAATACTGGCGCTACGCCGTGTTTGGTGCCTCTGTAGTGGCACTGGTAATTACGCCTGACCCCACTGCCTTTTCTATGTTTATGGTGATGGGAGCTTTAGTTGGGTTGTATGCAATTACTGTAGTGATGCTCAAGTTGTTTGGGAGATAGGTATTGTTTCCAGAATTAAAATTAAACTTCCAATTTTACATCTGGCTTCCCATGCTCTTTTTTGTTCTAAAAGAAACATGGGAGCAAAGATTTCGGTTGTTCGATGATACTGTTTCTCGATTCGATCGATCAATGCTAGTTCGATTCAATTTGTTTTGTATTCAACCTTTGATGACTGCATTTCATGAGTGTGGACATGCAGCAGCTAACATTTATTTTGGTGCTGGGATAAAAGAAGTTGAGTATGGTGTCTGGATGGGGTCGGTGCTTAGAGACCGCAACTTAACTAACATTCAGTCAATGATAGTCAGTGCCTGTGGTCCTGGAATACAGTGTTTATTCGGATTTCTTTTTCTGTTTTTAGCGTACATAGAAAAATCGCCAGCAGTCACAACCTTCTGGGTTTATGCAGCTATGTTTAACTTCGGTTTGACTCTAGTTTTATATCCATTTTTGGATTTTCTACAAGGTGGCGATTTTTACAAGATATACAAATATACCGATTCACATACGTTGCCCATCGTAGCCGGAGTGCATCTAAGCCTTTTAACCTTTGTGATTTTCATTGCCAAAAGCAAAACTACCAACAGGTGGTACAAGCAGAAAACCAGTCCTGAGTGGGTTATGCAAGAAAAAATATTGCAAGAAAAAATTAGTACTGAGCCAAGCGCAGCTAACTATTTCGATCTTGCATTGTTTTTTGCAACCGCAAAAGATTTTTCTCTGGCACGAAAAATGATAAAAACGTGTCTTGAAGTCGATCAAAATTTCCATCCTGCTCGTCTGGTTCTTGCAGAAATCGAACTGGAAAAAGATTTTCCATCAAAGGCTCTCGAGCACTGTAACTATGTGATTGAGGCCACTTCAAACGAACCTCTGTTTCAAGCTCATGCCCTGACTTTAAAAGCCGAAGCCTTGGTTGAGTTAGCTCGCTCCAAAGAAAAAGAGATGGAGTCGCTCGAACTCTTGAATAAAGCAATCGAATTGGCGCCCAAATATGGCGATCCATTATTGCGAAAAGCGCTCATATTGTCGGGTTTTGGACAAACTGAGCAAGCTATTGAAATTTTGAACGAGCTGATAGTTCATTCGAACAGCTTAAAGTGGTTTAATCCGTCTAAGGCTCATGATATCTTACCAGAACTTAATTCTTTGTCTTCTGGAAAGCCGTACAGGAAGCCGTGAAGAACTTGGATCAATAACTTATTTTCAGACTTGTCAGGTGACCGACTCCTATAATGGCATCCATGTCCGTACAAGACCTGACCAATTACCTACTATTTGCGGTAAACCTAGTTGCCTCGTGGCTTGCCGTGACCACTTTGTATAAAGTTTTTGGCAATCGTCACGCGCTTTGCTCAGAGAGTTTGTCGCAAGAAAGCAGACGTCTTTTATGGCGTGTGGTTTTCTTCCTTATATTTCCGCTTTCAAATTTACTCAAAGCGTATGCCACCCAGTCTATTGTCCGCGCTATGGGCGGTGAGGCGAAATTTAGTTGCTGGGGTCTCTACTACTACTTAATTGATATTGAAGGCGCACAAAGTTGGTCGACCGGTCAGTCTCTATTTGCACTGCTGTCTGGTGAGATTGTTCTTTTTGCATTTTTACTTGCGCTTTTACCTGTGTTTTTGCTGCGTCCCAATCCCTGGTTTTCGACCTTGCTAGGTTATGGCGTTGCCTTTTTGTTTGCTTATAGTTTGATTTGTATACCTGTTCTTTCCGCTCTGGGCGTTACTTTTGGACCGTGGAGCGAGCTTGCTTCAAGCATGCATCTCAAATCGAAAACAGCCATTCTTTTAGGCTTAAATGCCTCAATGCTATTTTTGCTTCTGGCTATTGCTAACACGAGGGCTGTGCGCAGTTGGTTCTCGCAACTGAGTCGACCACTCGCCAATCAGCGTTTACAGGAAGCTGTCGCATCAATTGAGTCGAGTAATGTCAGTGCCGATTCACCAAACAACATTTGCAGATTAGCGCATCTTTATCATCTTGCCGGTTTGACCAAAGAGTCGCAAGCGCATTTGAAGAGACTGAACTCAGAGCATGGAACCTCTCTTTACACGGCGTTTTTGAATGCCACATTGGCATATCATCTAAAGAAATTTGACTATGCTAGAAAAGAGTTTTTGAATATTGCAAACTCGCCGGATTTAGCAAGCGAAAATAAATTGAAAGCAGATTTGCTTGCTGCAGCTAGTTGCGCATCATTCGCTCAAGGCAAAGCCCGCTCAGCTTTCAGGCTTTGTTTGAAAGCTTTGCAAGAAGATCGGACCTGTTTGCTTGCTCAATTAATTAAGGTCGATACTCTGCTTGCCACTGGCAAATTTAGCCGTTTAGAGATGGAAAATAACAGTCTTTTGTATGAGGTCGATCCCCAAAAGGCGCTCGACGAGATTGTTCCGCTCGACTTCAACAAAACAATCGACGCCATTGCAAGAATCGAGAAATACTAATTTTGGCTAATCTTCACTATTTCGTATTCCTCCCACTTAAAGCGCATATAACTAGGATATTTGCGTGTTTCACCTATATTATATTTACTGGAAACACCTCTATAATTTCTGCAACTAGAGGTTGCTCTTATGCGAGTTAAGGCGCTTGACAAGTTTTTTAAAAACGTCAGCATCCGGATGCGGATGGTGCTTTTGTGTCTGGCTGTGGCGCTTCCGCTAATAATCTCGGGTAGTATCTTCTTATTCAAGCAATATGATTTCATTCAAAAAGAGACTTTGCGTTCCACCTCTTTTAAGGCTGGTATAGGCTCGCGCTCGATGAGTCAATGGATTCAGGCGCAAATGAGTGCAGTCAGTGCAGTGAGCGCAGTGGAAAGTCTGTCGAGTAATTTGACCAACCACGATCACGAGTGTATTGCCATCAAAACAGCTCTTGCTCTGCATGATGACTGGAGCGAAATGGCGCTTCTCGATTTAAACGGAACACCTGTATCCGTCGCGGCTAACACTGGAACAGTCCTTAAATCAGTCAGCTCCACCTTTACGCCTGAGCAAAAATCTGTGCTTAAGCAAGTGGCGAAGACAAAGTTACCGCAAATCACATCCTTTATATATTCTCCCTGGACCCAAAAGCCTGCACTGCAAGTGGTGGCTCCGGTGATGAAAGGCCAGACACAAGAAGTCTCTGGATTCATTGTTGCATCTGTTAAACCAGAATCTGTCCTCAAACTTTTTGCCGGTCTGCAGCAGCTTGAAGGCACAGTAATCACTGTGGTCGACAACAAAAAGAGAGTGGTTGCCCGGACGTTGGAGAATCAATACTGGCAAGGAAAAGACTTTTCGCAGTCTCGTTGTGTACTTGCTTCTAAATCTGCTAAGAGCGGAACGCTTGAGACAGTTGGAATCGCAGACAAGATTGCACGCACTTACGCCTTTGATCGTATTGCTCCATACAATTGGCTTTTAATTGTTGGAGTGCCAAGTCCATCTGTTTTTGGTCAGTCCTATCACTGGCTACACATAATGATTTTGATGAGCGTTTTGGCAATCGGCACGTCTCTTGGACTGGCGTATCTTTTCACTAAAGAAATAAATCGCACTATAAACTCGCTGGCAAAAGCAGCAAAGGCTATTGGCGAAGGCAATTTCCGCGCCAGAGTAGCGGTCACAACCAATGACGAACTTGGAACACTTGCTCGGTCGTTTAACAGCATGGCAAGCACGCTTCACTCTGATAAAGAGCAGAAGCTAATGGTGCAACATATTTCTAGGGCAGTTAGACAATCTTTGAGTCTGGCCGAGACGCTTGATACCACAGTGCGCGAACTGGGCAAAAATCTCAACGCAAGTAGATGTTGTCTTGCTTTGCTTGAAACTAGCTCGATGGGTATTGCCGATGACGAATTGCTATTTGAACATACCTGGTGGAACTCTGAAGCCGGTGGTATGCCGCTGCAAAAACTTACTGTGCCCATGCCTAAGTTTAGTCTGCTTCGAACAATAATCGAGCAAGGCGAAGTTTCATCTATAGATTTGATCAATGGACAAGAACGTTTCAGACCAGTCATTATCCGCGGTGACGATTGGAATTCTGTGCGCTCGCTTATTGCCTGTCCAATCACTACAGAGCACGGTCCACTTGGAATAATTCTGGTCCAACAATGCGACAGACTCAGAGTCTGGTCACAGTCAGAGCTTGAGCTTGTCGAAGCAGTGGCTGGACAAGTTTCAGTTGCAGTCAAACATGCTCAGTTGTACGAACGTTCTAAAAATATGGTCGAGCAAGAAGTGCTCATTAATCAGATTGTGAAATCTGTGCGCAGCTCGCTTGATTTAAACGTTATCTTGAACACTTCTACTAAAGAGTTGTTGCGTGCTTTGAATGTAGACCGCGTACAAATAATTCAACCTCGCTCTGAAGAGCCTCTTGTAGTAACACATGAATTCACCAAAGAAGGCTTAGAGCCGTGTCTTGATAAGTGTATTTATCCAGAAAACTTAGACTTTTCGCCCAACCAGCAAACATCTGGCGTTTCCATTCGCAATACCGTCCTTGGTATCAACCTGGAAGCTTTACTTGCAGAGGGAAGCGATGTTGATGTTGTGGTTCAAACAGATCAATCTGCCACCATGCAGGAGATTCCGATAGCTGTAATTCATGACACCTCTCAAGATAGTCGCTGCATCCCATTCAAAGAGTTTATCAATCTAGTCGGTGCTAAGTCGCTTGTTGCAGCCCCTTTATCGCACGAAAATAGATTGCTTGGTTTGCTCATGGTCCAGCAATGTGAAAAAGCAAGAGAGTGGACCCAAAGTGAAGTTCAGCTTGTGATGGCAATCGCTGACCAATTGGCAAACGCCATTACTCACGCTCACTTATTTGCTCAAGTGCATCACCAGTCAATTACAGATGGTCTGACCGGACTATATAATCACGTCTATTTCAAGAAGCGTCTTGATGAAGAATTGAGACTGGCAAACAGAAAAGGTACACACTGCTCGCTTGTAATGATCGATTTAGATAAGCTCAAGCATATAAACGATAATTTTGGACACCCGGTGGGTGATGCTGCGATTCGTCAGATTGGTGCCATTTTGAATACCAGCCTGCGTTCTGGTGACACTGCCGCTCGTTATGGTGGAGAAGAGTTTGGTGTCATTCTGCCTGAGACTTCACTTGCTGAAGCTGCGATGATCGCAGGTCGTTTGTGTAACAGAATCAGACAAAGTCACATTCCAGGACTTGGCCAAATTACAGCATCGCTTGGCACCTCTACATTCCCGCATAACGCCCGCACTACTGCCGAGCTCATTGAGACAGCAGACAAAGCTTTATATGTAGCTAAAAATGGTGGCAGAAACCAGGCTAGAACATTTGATGAATTATGCAAACTCGACCCCGTTAAATATGGTGGGGTTTCCGCTCCGCAAAACGAAGCTATCCCGGCAATAAATGACACGCCTGGCTCTGTTTGATATAGACGAAACGCTCATCTACACCGATGGTGCCGGAAGGCGCGCTATTGGTCGAGCTTTGATGGAAAAGTTTCAAGTTGATGCAAGCAAACTTACAGTGAGCATGTCTGGCAAAACAGATCCGCAAATCTTGCGTGAAATGTTAGCCTTGGCAAAGCGACCACCTGACGGTGATGATCATATTCGTGAACGCGAGATGTACGATCTTTATATAGAACTGCTTGAAGAAGAACTTGCCAAAGATGGACGTTATATCGTTCATAAGGGGATTCCAGAATTGCTGCACCTTTTAGAAGAGCACAAAAATGTTCAAATGGGATTGCTAACTGGAAACATAGAAAAAGGCGCCAAGCTAAAACTAGACAGATTCGACTTGTGGAAGTTTTTTCCCATTGGTGCGTATGGCTCAGACTCTGCTAACAGAATGGACTTACCTGCCATTGCAACCAAGCGTGCAGAAGAGCATTACGGGACTAAATATGCACCACATGAGGTGGCTGTGATTGGGGACAGCATTTACGATGTAATGTGTGCCAAACATTTTGGTGCAGTTAGTATCGCAGTCAATACTGGTGTCACAAGCCGCGAAGCGTTGGAAGAGCAGAAACCAGATTATTTATTTGACTCGCTTGAAGACATAAATGCGATTCTTGAGGCTATACTAAGATGATGCAAAAATTCTTGTGTCTCATTTTAGCTTTAACTTTTTGTCTGCCAGTAAGTGCCCAACGCAATACATTCGATTGGGAAGACGGCGACGACAACCCTAAGCCGAATTCTCAAACTCAAACACAAAGACCGGCTCAAGTTCAAGGTGAAGTACAAGAGCGTGCCGAAAGCGCACAAGAACAAACTTTATCGAGCAAACCTGCAATTCAAGCCGCACCAAAAGCCAAAACACCAATGTTATTTGGTCGCATAGATCAAATTGCTGCTGAAGGTAACGTCAGTATGCCGGCACTAAAAATGGAAGTAGCCAAAATAGATCGCAGTGGCGAGTCTAAACCGCTTCAAGCACAAGTTAGCGAGTCTAGATTTTCAGGACACATAACATCTACTTTTCCGATGGACTTCTCTGGCAATTGGGGCGGTTCTTTGAAAGTCTGGCGTTTCAGCACAAGCTCTGCTTCGATGCAAGAAGATGCAGCCGAGACTGCAAAACTTGAAAAAATTCTGCAACCAGGACGAGAGGGCACAGTCAATTTTTCTTTTCAACACGCAGGAAACGGCAGCATTACGCTTGAGCCAACGGTAGTGAAAATGATGATTCCTGCAAGCGAAAGCTATGGCATGAGCAAGATGGCAGGGCAGATGGGACTTACTCCTCAAATGATGCAAATGGTATCGTCTGCGATGTCGAGCACACAGATTCCTGTGTTTTTGCATTTTGGAGATGTGTCTACATCTGGCAATAACGAAGTGGGTGTGTCGGGAAATCAGATTACGCAGCAAGTAGCTAAAAACGAAATTCGCCAACTTTCGCCAAATGTGATGGAGCAACAAATCATCACGCGCGATACATCTGTTATGGCTCAGGGAGGCCGTCGCGAAGGGTATACCGAAAGTGACATTCGCTTTACTCAGCAAAGCTCAGGCTCTATGTATGTGCTTGCAGCCTCAGTCGACTACGGCTCACGCGGCGAGTTTCTGCGCAAGCTGATTATGTACGGCAACGTTTATCGCGGCCACCAGATGGATACAAGTCCTGCTTCTTACAATTTATCGAGCATGATGAGCCAGGCGATGGGCCGAAATGGTGCTTCGGGTTATGGCATGTCACCTGCTGGCGGCTCATATAACAACATGTCGCAACTTGGGAACCTGATGAATCAGTATGGCGTTAGGTCAAATTCCTCTTCCTATCCGCAAGCTGGCGGCGCAAATAATATGGGCTCCTATTTACAAGGCTTCTCGCAGGCGATGAATAGCCTAAATGCGATACCAAATCAGTACTAAAGTGAGTCAACTTTAGAAAAATCTGATATCCTATGAGCCGTCGCTTGGTTAGTCAATACGGCGTGGTTTACGCGCGTTATGAGGGGAAAAATATGTTGTCAAGATCGTTCAAGATCAGTCTTCTTCTTTCGATTGCTATTTGCTCGTTCAATTCGGTTCAAGCCGAAGAGTCATCTACAACGGTAACCACGACTTCAACAAGCTCTACAACTACAACAGAAAAGTCGCCCACCCTGGCTGAGATGGAAGGTCATCGTCACAAAATGCGCGACGATCTAATGACACCTTCACTTAAAGGTATTCGCGGAATTTCTTTTGGCATTCCCGGTCACTATGCTGATGCATCTGCTGAACAAACTGCTTTGAACAAACTAAAACAGTTGCCAGTTCCAGTATCGAAAATCATCGATCTCAAACATGGTGAGACCAAGCCAGTTGATGCCATGTTGCAAGTGAAAGTTCTTGAAACAGGAAACGATTCAAGATTAGTCGAATTAAGTTTGGTCCAGTGGTGCAAACTGTCACGCAACGGACAAGAAGTGAAATCTGTGACTTACAGCGATCAAACTGTAACTCATAAGACCACCGTCAACGATACCATCGGCAAAATGGTAAACCAGTTTGTGCTCGACTTTATGAAAGCCAATCACAATCAAACAACAGTGACTGAAGGCAAGTCGGGCAAAAAGTCCTAGTTTAAGAACTAATGCCGATAGTTCATTACAATGCAAAAAGCAGTGTCGATAAGCTTGCTGACAAACTTACTTTGTCTGACGAGCAGTTTGAAACGATTGCTAAAGAAACAGAAGTAAAAGCTGAGCACGATTACGCTGGGTACAAGAAGCAGCTAATAGCTTTTGCCAGTCTGGGTTATCTCTATATCGGCTTAATTGTAGCTATTCTTCTAGGTCTTGTACTCATCACTTGCTGGTTGAGCTTTGCTGGACACCGAATTTATTCTGGCGCTATTAAAATTGTTATCGTTTTGCTGATTTTGGTTTTCCTTGTTTTAAAATCGCTCTGGGTAAAAAACGATCCTCCCAAAGGAATTCCTTTAGAAAGAAAAGATTACCCAGAACTATTCAATCTGTTGGATGAAGTTTGCACCAAACTTAATACCAGATTAGATAAGGTTGTGCTGGACGAGACTTTCAATGCTGCTGTAACTGAGCATCCAAAACTAGGTTTGCTTGGTTTTAATACTAATTACCTTATTCTTGGGCTTCCGTTCTTGCAAGCGGTAAGAAAAGGAGAATTAAAGGCAGTTTTAGCTCATGAATTTGGACACCTAAGCGGAAAGCATAGTCAGACATCTCGCTGGATTTATAGCTTGCGTATTCAGTGGGCTAATATTTTTGAGCAACTTGGAGAAAAGTCTTTTCTTTTCTATCCTTTTTTTATGTGGTACATGCCTCGATATGTTGCTTACTCGATGATTCTCATTAGGGATCACGAAAAAGCGGCTGACGCGGATTCTGTAAAAATCACTGGAGCTGATGCTGTAGGCAACATGCTTATGCTAGTGGCGCTTAAAGGAAAACATTTAGGCGAAGAAATCTGGCAAGAAATTTATAAGAAAGCCATGACGCAAGAAGAGGCCCCCGAGGGTATTTATAATGAGATTGGTGAGCGCATAAATAATTTGCCTGTGCGCAAGCTCAGACAGTGGCTTGACGAAGAGTTGAAGGCAGAAGGTAGCAAAATAGAAACTCACCCGCCTACCAAAGAAAGATTAGCTCTATGTGGGCAGTTAAGCAAATTCGAAAATATTTCAGACGAAGATTTGGAAAAGCTGGTGGCACCTATACCGCCGGGTGAATCGGCTGCTGAAGCCTTGCTTGGTGACAAGCTTCCTCAACTATCCGCTCAAATTAGTGCCAACTGGCACAATGAGGTGAGAGAGCTATGGCAACAACGCCATCAATACTATTTGCAAGTAAAAGAGGAAATAAACAAGCTCGATGTCAAACAAGAGCAAGAGCCACTCACTATAAATGATCTCAAGCACAAAGCTTATCTTCTTGAAGAACTCGATGAAAACAAAGAAACTGTGCCAATTTACTATCAGATTCTAGAGCAAAACCCAAGTGATGCAATTGCAAATTTCAGCCTGGGTGCTTACATAAGCCGAAAATACAAGCAAGAAAATTTGAACGGCGATGAGGCTCTTAATCTCTTAGAGCAAAGTTTTAAAACAGACATTCGTTTGGCCGATGCAGCCAAATATTTAGCTTGCAATTATCTGCGAGAACAAAAGCGCCACCACGAATTTGAACGCTTTAAAAAATACGAAGGCGAAATAAAAGAAGCCATGGATGAGCGAGCCTCACTCAAAGACACAGACGAATTTTTGCAAGAAGATCTGGACACAGAAGCTTTGCAATCGGTAGTGGAAATGTGTCAAGACTTCCCGCAAATTACTGAAATGTGCGTGGTTAAGAAGAATGTCAAAAAATACCCTGCTTCAAGACACTTCATTATTGGTGCCAAAGTTTACGCTAAAGGCGTCGATGGCGAGGAGTTTCGTCTGTCAATGGCAAATATAATCATGCAATATTTCAATCAATTTCCAGGCACCAAAAGTGTAGTGGTGTTCGATATGTGGACCAAGAAATTGGAGCAGAAAATTAAAGATGTGCCTGGAGCAGTTGTTTTCAAACGCTGAATGATCAGAAGAATTGGAAAATACAAATTTCGGCTAGTCAATCAATTTTCCATTTCTGGGATCGACTTTCTGTCCTCTATATGGAATTAGTGGCGTGCCAGCAGGCAAGAAATAGCCTCGCTTGGTATGAATGAGCTTCACTCCATTAGGAATAATTACCAGTCCAATGCCTGCAACAGAAGTTGTCGCAGGACGCGCATAACTCAAATCATTTGCAGGTCCTGCAGGACCCATAGGACCCTTTGGACCTTGAGGACCACCTGGTCCAAAAGGAGCTAGCGGACCTGCAGGACCAAGTGGTCCTGATAGAGTATCTTCCTTTGCATAGGTGATATTTTTAGAAGACGGCGCGGATACTCTTTTTTTTGTAGCAGAAAGATTGCCAGTGCTTTTTAGAGTGGGAGAAACTGGTAACACTGGTGGTACTTTTAGCGTTCTTATCTTTGTTATTGGTGCTGAGTTTGATGCAGGAGCTTGTGTGGCTTTGACTTTGGTGGTGGCAAATCCTTGTAGCGTAATTGGTTTGCCAGTTCGCAAATCCAACATCGGCTCGATTTTTTGCAGCGGACCGATCATTTCATTTGGTTTGAAAACTTTTTTGGGATTTGAAGCGTACGACAAAGAATTGAAAGTGGCAATGAAAGCCATAGAAAACAAAATGCAGTTTGCTAATTTCATCTTTATGTCCTATTTGACACGCTTCCAATCGTCGCCACAAAAATGAAGCTTTTTCCAGTCTCCATCGCGTTTTACAAATACATCGGTTACGTGTGATTCGAAGACGGCCGGATTGGTTCCGCCTACTTCTTTTTTCAATATAAAACTCACAACAGCCTTATCACCATTTATTTTGGCAAAAGGTTGGTCTATGGTGAAAGAAATGGCAGGAACTTTCAAGCGTTTTTCTTCGGCAGCAATTTTAGCTTTAACGCTTGTGATGATATTTTCTCTTCCCACTACTGTCTTTTTCGTACCGACATCATATGTGGTGCAATTTTCATCAAGATGTTTGGCAAGCTCAACAAAGTCTTTTTCAGCGACTGCTTTGGTTATAACTTTGAGCACTGCAATTATTGATTCACAATTATTTTCCATTGGCTGAGAACAACTAATGGCACAAGCAGAAGTTTTAGTTGACTCGCTTGTAATTTCGCTGGCAGTAGCAGGACCTGCAACTGTGACGATTGACAGACTCAAGAATACATTTTGCAGTGGTCTAATCATGTTATCGTCCTCTTAAAGCGGCATCAACATTGGTCAAAGCGTGATCCGTATCGCGCAGGTAGGCGCGAAGGCGGTCAATATCTGCTTGCAAACTTGCTACCTGACCGGCTTTTCGATCTATAGCTTCTTCGATATCTGCTCGTTGTTTAATTAGAGCATCACGCGTCGATTTGAGATCTGACTCTACAATGCTGCTATGAGCATTGACTCCAGAGATTAAGCAAGAGATCAACACGGACAATATCAAAGAAAAGCTAGTCCATGTCAGTAATTGTGTCTTCTTTGAACCCATTTTGCAACCTCAGAACTGCTTATAGTCTACCTGAACGTGGCTTTGGAAAGGTCTGCAGATGTATATTGCAGATGATTAAACTCGCTTAATTATTGAACTTTTTATTGAATCTTGTCGTTTCAGTAAGTAGAGGCTTTGTTATGACCTGCAAAACAAGGAGAATGTTTCATGAAATCGTCGAAAAGGAAAAAATACACTATTTATGTGGCAGCCTTGCTGCTTGCTTCTACATTTTTTATAGCTGATGAGGTAGAAGCCAGAGGAGGCAGGGGCGGTCGCGCAGTTGGTAGGTTCAATGGTGGCATTGGCCAAAGATTTGGCGGAGTGCCCAGAAGAAATTTTGGTCAAGGGTTAATTGAAGATGGCAATTCTCAAACCGGCAGTTATTTGGGGCGAAATAATAGTCACAACAATCAAGCCGGCAATCAATCTGAAAAGAGATCGTTTAACGCAAGTGACACTGTAAGGGAATATCAGACCACGAATAGTGAGATTGATCGACATATAGAAGGTACAACTGAGCGAGGAGGCGATTATTCCAGAGATAAATCTGTCACTTATAACAAGGAGGATGGATTGACTAAAACCGTAAATACACAGGGAACAACTGCAACTGGCGGACAATTTGATCGCAATAAAAATGTAAGTTTCGAGCAGGGCGAAGGCTACAACAAGAATGTAAATATGCAAGGCACCACGGGAAATAGTGGTGAGTATGATCACAATAAAAAAATTGATTATAGCCAGGAATCCGGCTATTCAAAGCAAGCTTCAACCATCGGCATAAATGCAAATGGAGAAGCCTTTGAACATGAGCGCAAAACTAATTGGACTAAGTAATAGTCATGTTCGGGCAGGGCTAGATTTTCATTTTGTTCATTTGCAAGATTTGCAGAATGAATTTTTTTTGTCCTTGAATAGATACTTGCGCTGGATTTATCATTCGCTCAATGAGCAATCCATTTACAGCACAGCCTAGGAATATTGAAGTCTCATCATCGAGATCGAAAATTTCGCACATCCCTTTCATATAAATGTTATCAGCGCGCTCAAAGCCTGAGACTTTTCCGGCTTCCTCGGCTCCAAGTTCGCGCAGGGCATCTATCATAATCAACATTTGTTTTTGACATTCTTGCTCGACACGCTCAAGATATTCAAAAATAATGTCAACTTTTTCTTCTAGTGTATTTTGCGGCTCTACAAGCGAGGTTATTTCTACCATATCTCGCTCTGCGATTAAAACAAGCAATTGTTCAAACAAATCGAGCTTGCTGCGAAAATAATGATAGAGAGTGCCGGTCGAAACTTTGAGATTGGTCGCCAGGTCTCTTATAGTTAGCGCCGAGTATCCGCGTTGAGCGAAAACCTCATAGCTTTTGGTTAAGAGTTCTTTTTTGTATTCTTCATGATTAACTATTTTAGGCATGGTGTATAGTCTAGCATTTTGTTTTCCTCGACAATTTTGCCATCTTCCATACTGACTATTCGGTCGGCTACATCAAGGATACGATTGTCGTGAGTGACAAGAATTATGGCTGTACCATCTTGTTTTGCCATGTCGTGCATAAGACTCACCACCTTTCTGCCCGATTGACTATCAAGGGCTGCTGTCGGCTCGTCTGCTAATATCAATTTTGGTCTTCTTGCTATGGCTCGTGCTACTGCAACACGTTGTTTCTGTCCGCCTGAAAGACTGTCTGGGTAGCTCTTGAATTTTTGTTCAAGCCCCACTTCGCTAAGACATTCTCTGGCTCTGGCTTTGATTTCCTGCTCCTTTAGATTGGGTTCAAATTGCAAGGACATGGCTACATTTTGTTCGGCATTTAGAAATGACAGTAAGTTGTGAGCTTGAAAGATGAATCCGATTTGACGACGAACATTTACTTGCATTTCATAGTCAGCTCCTACCAGCTCTTTACCGAGTACTTTTATACTGCCATCGTATGCAGTGCGAAGACCACCAATCAGAGTCAAGAGAGTGGTCTTTCCTGAGCCGGAAGGACCTGTGAGAATGATGATTTCACCAGGTGAAACTGTTAAGTTGATGGAATTAAGAACTTTTTTTTGTGACGCCCCTTCGGTGAAAAAGTAATTTAAATTGTTTACTTCGATAAGCATGTTTCCGCCTCCTAGAAAAGTGTTGCAGGATCAGCTTTCTTCAATTTGCGCATGGCTACAAATGCCGATATCATGCACATAGTCAAAGTCAGTATAAAAACAAGTATTGCTCTTGGTAGGCTCATTACAATTGGCATACCAGTTGCGGCATTCGAGAGGTCATATATGTAAAATGAAGCAATTAGACCAGGAATAAATCCGATGATAGAGAGAATAAACGCCTCTTGCCCCACAATGGCAAGAAGTGCATTGTCTGTGTATCCAATTGCTTTGAGCGTGGCGTATTCAGGCAAGTGATCTATGACATCAGAAGATAGTATTTGATAGACGATTACAACACCGACTACAAATCCGACCACAACACCAAGACGAAAAATAAATGCTACGCCGGTGCTTGTTTCCCAGTAGATTTTGTCGATTTCTCCTAGTTCTTCCTTAGTTCTAATCGCGACTGTATTTCCGCTCAACTTAGAGAGATTATTTTTCACTTCATTTACTGAGTAACCTGGCTTGATTTTGATCACTCCGATTTCTAGTTGAGATGCAAATCGATGGGGATAAAGTTCCAAGAATGTAGAGTCACTACAAAGAACGTTTCCATCAGCGGTAAATGAAGTTCCCAATTTAAAAAGCTTCATTGCCACCACTTTTTTGTCGTTTAGCTCGGTGACAACATTTTGGCCGTTTTTAATTAGTTCTGCTACCAAGCCAAATTCGGGTCTAGAGTTACGATCGAAGAATACCGCTCCAAGCGCGCTTAACGAGTGAGTATTACTTGTTTCTGGAAACATAATGGCGGGAGTGTCGGGCTTGATGCCGAAAATTAGAATTGCACGCTTAACTAGAGTTTGCGGATTTTTCCAGTCACCGCGACTGATTCTCAGTTCTTTTACAGATTCGACTCCATCCACGCCAAGGGCTCGGTAGAGTCTGCTTCTGGCAAAACCTCTGGTCGAATACATGGTTTCGAAATTTGGACTCACCATTACAAGTTCGCCGGTCAAATATTTATATGGTGCTCTGGCGCTATCATAAAGAGCGCCTTCAAAGCCTAATTGCACAAAAATGAGTACACAGGCAAAAGCAATTCCAAGCAAAGCCGTAATCATTTTGGCTTTCTGGCGACTTAGTTGGCGCCAGGCAAGAGACCACAGCAAAGGAGAGGAGGTCATGTTCTTGCACCTTTTTTGATCATTATTTGTACCTGAGCGTTGGTCAAATTTTGAACTAATTTATTTTTAGACGCGTCAATTAGAATTTTTGCTTCTACTACGCGGTCGTCGAAGTTTTCGCCTGGCTGGCTAGAAAAAACTTTTTGCTTAATCAGTTTGTGTCCGACGTTTATCACTTTACCCGATACCGGTACATCGAGGGCGCTACCAGATATGGTGGCATTGTCGCCAATTTTTATTTTGTGAATGTCCGATTCAAAGACCTCTGCCACAGCAACCATTGAGCTGGTTTTACCTAGTTCAAAGATGGTTTTGTTTGCTGCCGATTCGCCTTTTTTTGTTATCACCTTAATGACTTGTCCGTCCATTGGCGCGCGCACTATTGTCAGCTCGTATTGTTGGCGAACCTTCTCTGCATGCGCGGCTGCTGCATTTACGTCCGCTTCAGCATACGCAATGTCGCATGGTCTTACTTCAGCAATTTTTTCATAAGTCGCCTTTGCTTCATTTATTTGCTCTGACAAAGTCTGGTTTAATCTTTCTTGCTCGGCTAGCGCTTCGCTAAGGCGACATTTACTTGATTCTAGTGCCAATCTTTTGGAGTCGTATTGCGATGCTGTAACCGCTCCTTGACTTACAAGTGAATAGAAGCGTTTGTATTCGCTTTGATCAAAAGCTACTTGCGCGCGCGATCTGCTAACTATTTCATCGCATTCGCGTTTTTTTCCTTCAAGCTCTAATTTAAGTCTTTCAATTTGCGCCTTTTGAGCCAGGAGTTCACCCTCTTTTGCTCCCGCGCAAACCCGCTTAAGTTGGGCACGAGCCACCAAGATTCGCTCTTTTGCCTCCGCCAGCTCAGCTTTTATTTGATTGCTTGATTCCATGAGAGCGACAATCTGGCCACTTTTGACTTGGTCGCCATCTTTTATATATATTTCGCCGATTCGCTCGCCGGACAATCCTGAAGGGACAGCCACGTTTATTACTTCGCCCATGGGTTCAAGTCGTCCAAGGCAGGTGACACTTTCAATTTTGTCGACCGGCATCTTTTGGAAATCTTGTGTTTTGGCATTTTCAGGCAAATTGATCATTCGTGCAGCCAGAGTAGAGCCAGCAATAGAAAGGGGTAAAAGTAGAGCCAGCGCTATTTTTATAACTTTTGTCATGACGCCGCCTCGATTTCTAAAAGGGTCCTGCTTTATTTATAACAAACGTTCGAAATAAAAGCAATAGGCGT
>CAZSHS010000009.1:0-97550 GCA_964606665.1 uncultured Candidatus Obscuribacterales bacterium
AGCAGATAGGCTTCCTCCTTCAGCAGAAGAAACCGCTCTCATTCAAGCCCTAAAATTGCAAGAGAAAGGTGGAAAAGAATCACTCAAAATTGCCGAGTTTCTAGAAACGCTTGCCCAAATGCAAGACCAAAAGGGAAAGAAAGACGATGCGGTCAAAACATATAAGCGTGTAGTTGAGTTGAGAGAAAAACTTGCAGGTGAAAATCTTTCACTTTTGATATCAACCTACAACAAATACAGAGATTACTTGCTTCAAATCAAAGATACTGTCCAAGCTGAAGCGACAATGAAAAAAGTCTTTGCTTTTTATGAAAAACACCCGGGTGAAGAGGAAGAATACTTAAAATCTGGACATGTGAGTATGGGTTCCTTTTATAAAAGAATAGGCAAACCAAAGGAAGCTATCGCTTGCTACGAACATGCCTTCAAATTACAGAACAAGCATGGCGACACAAACACCGATGTGCTTGACGAGCTTTCGAAACTTTACTTTCAGCTAGGAGATTACTCAAATTCTGAAAGAACTTTGAAAATCGCATTCAGCACACTAGCTAAAAAATCTAAAAGTGCTCGTCCTGAAGATGACTATGTAATAAGAGATAAATTGCTGAGCCTAGCCATTACCCAAACCAAATTGGGTAAGTTCGATGAAGCTGGCAAAAATTTTCAACGCGTAAAAGACTCATTTGAAAGAATTACTGACTTGGGTAATTTTCTTTATCTGGGTGAAAGGTTGCCAAAGAATTTTATGATCCCTTATGTCGAATATTTGCAGAAAACAGGCAAGACGTCCGAAGCACAAACTATGAAAACTCGACTGGATGCCTTTTTAAAGAAGGAGCTGGCTGTGTGCCCAGGCTGTGGAAGAGGCTAGTATATGAATTTTTCTAATCGCTCGATTACTAGTAAATGTTTTTTAGTAGCCACCATTATTAGTATCATATGCCTTCCTGCGCAAGCCTTAAATTCAAAAGCCGATAGCTTGCAACAACAAGCAAGAATGGAAAAAGAAAAGAAAAACGTAGCCAAAGCGGAATCGCTCTTTTTGCAAGCAGTCAAGGAAGGCGACAAAAATGGATACTGTTATCGAACTAATGCCGCAGAGGAATTAGCTCAGTGGTATCTTGAACGCAAAGAGTACGTTAAAGCGGAAGAAATGTTCAAGAAAGCTCTGATATCCGGCGCGAAAGATTGGGCTAAATACCAGGACTTCGAATATGAATTTGAAAACAATGCCTACTTGTCACAACTCTATCGGCTTCAAAACAACTACGCTAAAGCGGCCGAAAGCTTAAAGAGAGCAATTTCGTTCATGTCAAAAACGAATAACATGCACAACGACACCTGCTTGAAATTGAGCAACGAGATGATTCTGGTAGCACGGTGGCAAATGGAGAATAAGCAAAGTAAGGAAGCAGAAATTCTTTGCCGTGCAGCCTTGAAAGCATTAACGACCTCAGACAGTGCCAAATATAATCAGGCAGAAATCGCACGTTGCAGGAATCAACTTTCTCTGGCATGTCTTGCTAATAAAAACGTTGGAAAAGATGAAGCATTAATCGACCAAGTAATTGCGCAGCGCTTAGAAAATTTTTCTATTTTAGATTGGGAAGTTGCTGGGCCCAGTTTGAAAAAAATCGAAATTCTGCAAGCGACAGGAAATAAAGCGGAAGCTCAAAAGCTTTTAAATCAACTAGGTAGATTTTGGCCAAAAACTGCATTCTCCAAAGCCAGTACACAAGCTGCGCAAGAATGGGAAGACTCCATACTTTGCAGCAGTGAAATATCCACGCGGTATCGCGGTCATTATTCTAAGGATGCCGAAAAAGCCCTTGCCATAGCCAAACAGTTTGGCTCCAAAGATATCCGTTACGCAATCAGTAACGCTCGTCTTGCTACATTGATGTTGCACAATGACTATAAAATGACCGAACCTCTGTCGCAGACAGCAATAAAAAGCATAAAAATGACACTAGGAGAAAACAATCCTGCTGCTGCATCTTTCCTAGAACACTGGGGAAAAGAGCTGGAAAATACTACCACCATCCATAGTGCACCATATTCAATGTATAAAGCAGCTCTGGCTATAAGACTTAAAACAACAAAGGCTGGCGACGAAGAGGCTTTCAAGGGAGCCAAACAGATAGGCAACTTCTGCAAAACCATGTTCATTAACCGCAAAGAAGACGAACTTATCTCTATGTATTCAGATGCAGCAACCATCATTGTGCATGCCAAAGGTTTGAAAGACCAAAATGCACTTGACGCATTAAGCGACCAGATATCTATGCTTGAACGACAGTATCTTTATACGATGAATGCTTCCGACCACGCAAAAACCTTTGAGCTCTACAAAAAATTGCTCGTTGCACAATCACTCTTTTACGGAAAAGACAGCGCCGAAGTAAAGGAAACTGCAAAACAATACGTTGCTCTTTTACGCAAGATGAAACTTACATACGAAGCCAACTCCGCTGCCAAGAGCTGGAGATTGAATTAGACTACCTAAACGTTAAGCATAGCGTCAAGAAAGAGCGCCTACTTATTGTGACACCCCCTAATCAGTGATAATATGGCAAACGTTATAGCTTTTCATATCTGGACAGCTATCCGGAGATATCCGGTGCCCAGATATTCATTTGACGACCTGAGGGGTGAATAAGCATTGTCAGAGGTTAGAGTAGCGGAAGGGGAAAGTATCGAGCAGGCCCTCAAGCGCTTCAAGAAAAAAATCCAGAAAGCTGGAATTTTGTCAGAAATCAAGCGCCGCGAAAGATACGAAAAACCCAGCGTTAAAAGAAAACGCAAAGCCGAAGCCGCCCGCAAGCGTCGCGCCTAAGGTAAGTCCAACAGCTTAGTGCTTTTGGGGTTTTACATTTAATCACTTGACTACCGGCTTGGAGTGCTGTTTTCCTCCAGAGTGGGAATATTAGTTGTAGCTATATTCCGACTTCCTTCACCGGGGGCTTTTGTCATGGTTACCAAAGAAAGAACTGCCAGTTTGAACGCACCTAAAAATGAGGGCGAGCTGGTCAAAGTTGATTTGTCCAAACTACAAAATGGTTTGAATAAAATCTTCGCCAGGCAAAATCGCAAAGAATTGAACAAAATCTATCAAGATGATTTTGACTATCTCTGGGACTTAAAAGAATTAGCAATTTTAGAAAAGAAACAAATTGTAGAAGTACCAGGCACCTGGCTGTCCGAAATGGACAGTGCATTGGCCAGCCTGGATGAGAGATCACACACACACTAAATCCTCCGCTTCAACAGCAAAAGCAGGCTGGATACTAACAGCCTGTTTTTTTGCTTTTTGCATTCTGAATTCAGCCTCTATCGCGCCTTTAAGGGCGCAGCCCACAAAAAACATCATGCAGCAAACTTATCAGCGTCTGCAATTAATCGCTCAAGCTGCTCTAAAAGCCGATGACAAACTACTCTTGCAACTAGAAGACACAAGAAAACGACTGGCAAAACTATGCGCGAATAAAGCCTATCCCAGCCTTCATGACGATATTGCCGCGCTTCAATCGCAACTGAACGAAACACTCGAAGACAATCCTTATATAAGTAAAGAATTCGAAGCTGAGTCGGGCATAAGCTCGCAAGAATTGCCGGTCAATCGCGAAAAGGCACGCATCAAAGTTTCACTGGATCCTTCTATATCTGAGTTTTTGGTGCAAAAGTGGAGCGAAAATCCACCAGCATCGCTCAATCAAAAGGCTGGCACAATTTGCGTTCTGACAAATGGCTTTGATTTAGCAATTTTATATGTAAGCTCGCTTGAAGGCTCACCCTGCAAAGACCGGAAAACGGGCAAGCCACGCATTTTGAGCCTGCGCATAACCCCAGACCCCAAGAGCGGTTCAGGTTACTCACCGGCTTTGAACTAGGCTAAACCCCATGTCTAAAACTGCCCCAGGATTCTAGTCTGGATGTATAGGCAGAGGGAACGCGCCATGCGTTTCTCAGCATTTGGCGGCATTTTTTACCTACTGGAGTTGAAAAACCTATGTTCACAAACAAAAGGCAAGTAGCGCTTCTTGGAGTCGCAGTCCAGGCGTGTCTTTCGCTAAGCATGACATTGCCACTCGAAGCAAGATATAGCAGCACAGCTCAAGCAAAATTATCGGGAAATCCCTCGGCTAAAGCGACAGCCGAAAAGAAAACAAGCTTTGATGGCGAAGGTTCAGGCACGCTTATTGCCATGTCACCCACCGGAAAACGAGTAGGACAGTGCCCTTTAAAACATACTGATGTAAAGGCAAAAATCTCAGGTTATGTAAGTCACGTCACAGTCAAACAGACTTTTCATAATCCCTATGATCATAAAATTGAAGCAGTCTACACATTCCCGCTTTGTGAAACAGCCGCAGTCGACGATATGGTAATGAAAGTGGGATCGCGCATTGTGCGCGGTACCATCAAGAAAAAAGAGGAAGCCAAAGAAATCTACGACAGAGCCAAAGAAGCAGGACACGTAGCCTCACTCTTAGACCAAGAACGTCCTAACATTTTTACTCAGTCTGTCGCTAATATCGAACCAGGTAAAGAAGTCGAAATCACAATTCAATATATAGATCTTTTACCTTACGACGATGGCAAATATACTTTCAATTTTCCAACAGTCGTAGGACCGCGCTTTATCCCGGGTGCCTCAACCGGCTCTAAGTCTGGCACGGGGCGAGTGAATGACACAGACAGAGTAGGCGACGCATCTAAAATCACACCTCCTGTTACTCCAAAAGGCACACGCGCCGGACACGACATATCTATTTATGTCGATATTGATGCTGGTGTAGCGTTGAGCAATTTAAAATCAGAATTGCACGAAGTGAGTGTGAATAATCCAAACGCAAGCCACGCCTCTGTTTCGCTTATGAATAAAAGTACGATTCCAAACAAAGACTTTGTTCTTTCATGGGACGTGGCTGGCGACAAACTGAAAAGCGGATATCTCACGTATAGAGAGCCCAAGTTACATGATGGGTCTGGATATTTTACTTTAATGTTGTTACCGCCCAAACGTGTAACACCAGATACAGTGGCACCAAAAGAAATGGTCTTTTTGATAGACTGCTCTGGATCACAGAGCGGACCGCCACTTGAAAAAGCAAAAGAAACTCTAAGTTATATCGTCGATCATATGAATGCAAATGATACTTTTCAGATTATTGCGTTCAGCGACACCCAGAAACTCTTATTTAACGAGCCTCAACCTTCATCTGAAGCAATGCGCGCCAAAGCAAAGAAATTCATCAATGGACTCGATGCTAACGGCGGCACCTGGATGGCAGAAGCAATCACTAAGATGCTCACCATTGCAGCAGATGAACACAGATTACGTATAATCACATTCATGACTGATGGTTACGTCGGAAACGACATGGAGATTTTGGGACTTATTAACAAGTCGCGCGATAAGTCACGCTGGTTTTCATTTGGCACCGGTAATGGTGTCAATAGATTTCTGATTGACGGAATTGCCAAAGAAGGCGGTGGTGAAGCAGAGTATGTATTGCTCAATTCCAAAGGAGACGAAGTCGGCAAAAAATTCTATCAGCGCATTGCCTCACCTGTTTTGACCGATGTCAAAGTGGCATTCGATGGCGTTGAAGTAAAGGAAGTTTTCCCCAAAAACGTAAATGATGTCTGGGCTCAAAAACCGCTCTACATCAAAGGTCGCTACATAAAAGCAGGAGCAGGCACCATAACCCTTACTGGATATCAAGCCGGCAAGCCATACAAACAAACAATGCAGGTCAATTTCCCTGAAGATGCCTCTGCCAACAAAGGTGTAGCATCTATTTGGGCACGCGCCAAAGTAGATAGACTCATGTCCGAAGACTGGAGGGGCGCGCAGAGCGGCAATCCAAAGAAAGAAATCAAGGACGAAATAATTCGCACTGCACTTGATCATCACATCATGACCAATTACACATCATTTGTTGCAGTAGAAGAAAAGACCGTCACCAAAAATGGCAAACTTCAAACTGTGGCAGTACCTGTTGAAATGGTCGATGGCGTAAGCTACGACACAACTATCGAAGCGGACAAATTGAGCCAAGCACCCAGAGGTGGTTTTGCTGGCGGAGGCGGCAGCGCAGGCGGTCCTGCGGTTATGGGACGCCTATCAAAACGCAAAGCCTACAACAAGCAAGCTTCGTATCTTGCAAGTCCCTCGGCAATGCCACCACCCCCTGCGCCAATTTTTGCTGGAGCATTTGGAGGCAGTGCAGAAGGCGCCGCTCCAGCTCCAACTCGTGCATGGGCAACTGGAGCTTCGCAAGCTCAATCGACTCCAATGGAAGAGAAAAAAGCCGACAATTTGGCATCGCTTCCTGAACCAAGACCCAAAGCGGCACCAAAAGCTGAAGCCAAAGATAGCAAAGAAGACAAAGAAGAAAGATTAGCCAATTCTTCTAAGTTAGATGGCAAGTTGCTGGTGTCTATAAAGTCGAGTAAACAAACAGATAAGCTGGACGTTAAAGTGACACTCAATTTGAATAAACCTGTTTCGTCTGAGCTTATGAAACTGCTCAAGCAAGCTGGTTTGACCGACATCAAACAGATTGCTACAACAGGTCAGACCAAAGTAACTGGAAAAATAACTGCAGCCAATTTGCGCAAACTAATTGCACTTGCGCAAGTGTACAAAGTGGAGGCAGCCAACTAGAGTCAAGAGTTTTCCTCGGACCCTCCGGTGCAAAGAAAAGGACATGGTTTGGTAAGTGCCGTGTCCTTTTTCTTTTGGCACTTCTAAGATACTGGAGAGAAATCGTACTTTTCTAGCCAGTATCTTAGGAAATATCTAAGTTACTGGCTAGATTTTACCTTGTAAACTGTAAAGGTCATTCAAGAGATTCAATGTTGATCGAAACTTCTCAGCAATTTATACATTTCGCTCCGGATTCAATCTTCCTGCCTTATCCCGAGCGATTTAAAAGTGGTGTTGAAGTTCTAGTTGATACAAATTCCGGCTTCATTACTGAAGTGTTCGAGTCTTCTAAAAGAGGAGAGATTCTAAAGACTTATGGTTCGCAGAATGAAAACGTTAGCACCATTAGTGGTGGCTTACTTTTACCAGGACTAACCGACGCGCACATGCATCCATTGTTCTATTCGATGTTGAATTCGCTGGATCCTATAAGTCTTAAGGGAATGAATAAATCCGAAGTTTTAAACTCTTTCAAGAAGGAAAACACCGATAATCCAGACTTACAAAAAGCGCTTCTGTTTTTGGATCTTGACTCATCGTCGGTGTCCGGTATCGACGCAAAACTTCTCGATGATATTTTTGGCAATAGAAAAGTCTGCGTCTACGATGCCTCTTTTCATAGCGGTATAGTGACAAGCCCCGTTATAAGCGCCATTCGAAAAGCCACAAAAAATCGGACCATCCCGGGCTTTTTAAAAGACGATGGAAATTTTGCCGAAGCGTACGGGTTTGAAGTTTTCTCAATCTTATGCGCCGACAATCAAAATAAACTTTACGAAACCATCGAAAAATCTATTTGGCATACATTCTCAACTGGCACTACCACTATCCATGATCTACTTGCTTTTGACGTCTTAAGCTTTAGAAACATTCTAGAAGTTAGAAAGAATTGGAGAAACAAGTACAAATTTGAATTTCCTATTTCTCGCTTTTATTTGCGCCATCAGCTTTTAAGTCAGATTTTGCGATTTTGGCAAGAACGACTGGATGACTCGATATTCACATCGGATGATGCCAAAACAACATTCGGAATTAAGTTATTCGCCGATGGAAGTTTCGGATCAAGAACTGCTCACATGAGCGAGAACTACGCCGACTGCCCCACTTGCGGACTTATCTTCGATACAGACCAAGACATTCTTGATGCAATTCAATATTCAGGAAACACACTAGAATCTCATTCTATTGCGCTGCACGCAATTGGAGATCAAGGTATCAAACGTATTCTCGAAAATATCCAGAAACAAACACTGGATGCCAACCCTCCAACTTCCAAGTTAAACTTTAGAATTGAACATTTCGAACTGCCATCTAAAGAAATGATCGAAATGGCAAAAAAATTCAACGTCCATGTTGTGCCACAGCCCAATTTTCTACTCGATTTAAAATACAAAGACCGCCTTCATCAGCGAGTTGATGCAATTTGCCCATTGAGTGATATTTCAGATGCCAAAGTTCCAATGATGTTCGGAACAGACGGAATGCCAGAAAGTATGCTTTATGCAATTTATTTATCGACTCATGCGCGTGAATCAAGTCAAAGGCTAACTCTAGAACAGGCGATTCATTACTCCTGTGAAACAGCAGCTCAGTTTGAAGGCGATCGCAAAGGCACAATCGAGGTCGGACAAAAGGCTGATCTTATTTTGGCAGACCAATCATTATTCGACGACTTAAAACCTGGTGAGGCAGACATTCCACTTGAATGGTCGGCAGTACAAAGTAAAGTTGACCACCTGCATGGAAAAATAAAAATGGTCCTAAAATCTGGTCAGAAAGTCTATGACAATCAGATATGAATTTGGAGATGAGTTTGATGCGGCCTACAGCGTCAAAATTTTCGCATCTGTAAAAGCTTATCCTGACTGCCTTTCAAAATGCCTACGTAAGAAAAACCATCTATTTTTACTAGCTGCTGACAGGCTGACTGTTTCGCAGGTTATTTTGCCAATGTGTTCATCGTGTATTAAAAACGTGCATAATTTCTCACACGCCCTCCCCGAAACACTGTGTCAGTGAGCGTTTCAAAACAGCCTTTTTTACTGTTCTATAGGCGGCTAAAAGAAAGCACTAAAACTAATTAGCCTTCTTTTTAACCGTAGAATTTTTCACTATTGTTTTTGCGGTAGCCTTCTGAGCGGTTGCCTTTTGAGCAGTAGCTTTCACAGCCGTTTTCGCGGTAGTTTTACTCACAGTTTTTTTCTTCGACTTACTTCCACCACCAGATGCGCGGGGCATCGGCTCCTCGTCTTCCCAGGTCTCAATCGATCCGTCGGGATTGCGTTTGAAGTGAATACCATCAGAAGTCTTCTTTGTGTAAGAGTGAACGGGCTTGCGACCGCCGCCGCCGCCACTCACACCGCCTCCCCCTTCAGACGAGCCCGAAGAATCTTGAGCATCAGATGTCTCTATAGTGCCGTCGGGATTGCGCTTAATGATGACATCGCCATCTTGTTCAGCAAAAACGGGAGGACAACAAAGTGCCAAAAGCGCCATCAGCGCGAAAAACTTTCGGTTAGCCATTAGACCTCCTGAGGGCGATTGGCGACACAAACATACTGAATTGTTATACCCTGCGTTACACCAAGTTTTTAATATTTACTATCTTGGTATGTACTACTGGGTATCTCGAAGCCAGATCTATGGGGTCGTTATGGTTTTCTTTGCAAAAAAGAGCCTTCGAGACAGAATTAAGCATCATTTTGGAGTGGATCCGACCGATCTGCCCATTTTGACTCAGGAATTTGCCTCTTACAATCACGTAAACGTTCAGCTTGCACTGGATGCCTATTTTGCCGAAAAGAAAGGCACTCAAGAGATGGTCGGCTGGCAGGGAGGCATCAGCGTTTTTTCATTTAAAAATTCGACACTGTCTGAACTTGTTGCGGCAAAATCTATTGCAACCTATTTCGGATTTGGTGGAGCGAAAACGGCCCCAGTCAGATACACCACTTTCACCCTAGATGGCGGCAAAGTGGTTTCATGCGTTGAAAAAGCACTTTATTTTCACAAGTCCGACACCGAAAAACTAGTTATAGTCTTGCGAGCCGAAGATTCAAGTTTTGGCATGGGCGAAAATAAAGTGACACTAGAAGTGATGGCAGCAACCAAAGAAAAAGCGGAAGCCTTCATGGAAGATATTCGCTCAAAACTGACAAATCATAATGTCTATCGTGGAAAAATACTTTCGCTCGATGGAAAAGAAAATGGGATCAACATAAATTTCCAGACTCTGCCTGATGTTCCGCGCGAAAAAATCATCCTTCCCAATGGGCTTTTAGAGCGCATCGAACGCCAGACTATAGAAGTGAGCAAATACAGCAAGGCCATGCTTGAAGCAGGAAGAAAACTCAAGCGCGGAGTGCTCCTTCATGGACCACCCGGTACGGGAAAGACTATGACTGCAATGTATCTTGCCAAAGCAATGCAAGAGCGGACTGTAATTATGCTTACCGGTCGAGGACTGGGATTGCTTGAGCGCGCAAGCGAAATTGCTCGCTGGCTGCAGCCGTCTATGATTATTATCGAAGACATAGACTTAATTGCCGAGGATCGTACAAACCAATCCTGCAACACACCACTTTTGTTTGAGTTACTAAATCAAATGGATGGCTTGAGCGACGACTGCGACGTTTTATTTCTACTCACTACAAATAGACCCGATATTCTGGAGCCAGCTCTTGCCTCACGCCCTGGACGTATAGACCAGGCTTATGAAATAGGACTGCCAGACACAGAATGTCGCAAGCGCTTGTTCGAGTTATACAGCCAAGGTCTGGTCGTCAAAATGGACGACATGGAAAAATATATTCGTCAAACTAAAGGTGCTAGCGGCGCTTTCATAAACGAATTATTGCGTAAATCAGCACTGTTTGCCGCTCCCGAAGGAAGTCCAATCGCCATCGAAGAGCGACATATGGACGAGGCAATGCACGAATTGGTTTTTGTTGGTGGCTTGATGACCAAAAAATTACTCGGCTTTTCGCTTTCAGATCCAGTGGAAAGCAGTAGATGAAAAAACGCATAAAGCCAGAATTCGAGCTGCGCCCCACTCGTTATCTACCTGAGATAAGACTGCTTTTACTATCGTCTCCTATTTGGTTGATACCAAATATAATACCAACACTGGGCGCATTGTGCTTGACAGGTCTAGGTCTGCCTTTTCTGCCATTCATGCTTTCCCAACTTGCCTGGCACAGTCTCATTACTATCCTTCCGCTCCTTGCCCTGACCATTCTGCTCACTGATACTTATAGAATAACGAATCGGCAGATACTACGCGGGCGCATGAAGAAGCCGATAGAAATTGATCTTATAGAAGAAATTGGCGCCATCGAAGCAAATAAATTCAACGATTTCAAAGAAGAAATTTTCATCTCAACAACCGATCGAAAATGTAGTTATCTTCCGGTAGAAGATTTCAAAGAAGACGAATTGCGCCTGTTTTTGGCTAAGCTCAAGAACATGAAGCCAGACTGTAAAATCACATACTCGGATGTAATTCCGCTTGAAGCACGCGGTTTGCTCAAGTTCTTACTTGAGGCGCAAGACGAAGACACCGTAAATGTCGAATTGAAACATACACAGTTTGAAGACGGCGTAATAAATCTCATTAAGTCCAACGAGCGCTTCTTCTGGATTGTTTATATGATGGCATGGGTTGTTATTCTATTTGTCGCATGGCTTAACACCACAGTATTTCAGGGACTTGCACCAATGATGCCAGAGCAAGTTACACCGGTTGTTTCGGGTGAAGAAGTCAACCCATATATGCTAATGCTCCAGACCGCCTTTGGCATTTTAAAAGACATGGCGGTGCCAATTCTGACAATACTCTGGACAGCGCTCGTGATGATATTCGGCGTCCTGATTCCGGGCATTCGAATCTTTTCGCATACTTATGTTTTCATCGGCACTAAGTCTGTAGGCGTTGGAATGAATTTCATTCCCTGGGAAGAAATTACCGAAGTTCAACTAAAGAAAAACGATGAAACAGAAGATCCTCTTGAAGGCGATATCATTCTAGTCCGCGATCTAACCAGCACCTCGCCTGTGGACGAGCAGATCAGAATCGAACTTAGTCGTATTCCAGATTTACCGACAAGACAAAAGGCTATGCGCTTAATTGAGCGCTATGCCACCAATGCTAAATTCAACAAAGAATTTTTGCGCACCACAACCAGTATCACAGATATTCAGTTTACCGAATTATGGCTCAAAGAAAGTCAGCAACCATCAGGCGTGACGGAAGAAGAACAACAAACGTCTATTTGTGACGGGGCAGAAAGTGTAGGCAATGGCAAATATAAAGTTGTCCGGGTGCTTGGTTACGGCGGACAGGGCACCACTTATCTTGTAAGCGAAGAAGGGCACGAAGAGCCAAAAGTAGTTAAAGAACTAATCCTGCCGCAATTCGCCGATGTACGCATTGTGCAAGAAGCTACCAAGCGATTTGAGCGAGCAACTGAAATTTTGGCATCTTTGAACCATTCAAAAATAGTCAAGTTACACGAGTCTTTTATAGAGAATGGACGCGCATACATAGTGCTCGAATTCATTTCTGGAAAGACACTGCGCGAGATTGTCTCACCAGACAGGACTCTTAGTGTAGATCGCATTTGCGAGCTAGGATTGCAGATGTGCGACATTCTTGACTATTTACACACACGCGAGCCCGCGGTTCTGCACTGTGACTTTGCGCCAGATAATTTGATTTTGAGCTTCGATAGCAAAATAAAACTAGTCGATTTTGACGTTGCTCGCGTAGCCAACTCGACTGCATTTTCAAGCATCGCAGGCAGACCATCTTACACACCGCCTGAGCAATTTAGAGGCGAGCCAGACACTCGAAGCGACCTTTATGCAATGGGCGCCATTTTAAAATATTTACTCACAGGACAAGATCCTGCGCCTCTTTCGGGTGGAGAAATCATAATAACCGGCACCGATCCCGAATCAAGATTGAAAGAACTGATTAATAGATTGCTTGCCTTTGAAGCAAATCAAAGACCAGCAAACGCTCAAGAAGTCAAAGAACAACTCAAGCTCATTATGTCAGACTCTATGGAAGAGCCAGAAACACAAGAACAAGAAGTAATCGATATTCGTATGCGTGATTTGGCTTAACAGAAAGGAGAGCTATGGCGGACAAGCTGACGACTCGCAACACGGTTATAAAATACGAAAGCGAAATGTCGCACAAAAGCAAACGTAGAGCGGTTCTAGGAATTGCCGTTACTTTAGCGGTGGCACCTCTACCAATCATTTTTCCGCTATTAACTAAAGGCGGTGTTTCGCCAATAATCAGTTTTGTGATTTTGCTTGCCGCTTTTGCTTTTCTAACCGGGTTTTATATCTCTTTTCAGCGATATTTAAAAAATCGAGAGACTAAGCTTATTTTGACCGATTCTGGGATTATGCTTCCAGACAAATCGAACAGCAATAATCAAATTGTTTTTTGGAGCCAGGTCGAAAATGTAAAAGTAGATGGCAATATTATTCAATTCGTTTTTAAAGACAAAAAACCATTTTTGTTAAATCTCGATTTATTGTCGTACGAAAACAAAGACAAGCTTGTGTCTGGCATTTCGCTCTGGGCAAACAAGTGGACCAAAGACCAGTCTTTTCTACAATTGGCAGACAAAATAACGGGCGCACGCCACGAGATGAAAGACTCCGAAACAAGCTTTACATCGCTTTGGCTAGAAGAAGCACATCGCAGATTATCTACTACGCCATTTACGCCACTTAATCCCGGCACTCAATTGCAAGATGGCCGAGTAACCGTAGTACAGCCGCTTACGGCTGGCGGTTGGTCTGCCATTTATTTGTGTCAGTGGCAGGGTAAGACACCGGCAATATTAAAAGAAGCAGTGGTGCCACCATCCTCAAAAGAAAATGTGCGCGAAAAAGCTTATGAACTTTTTCAACGAGAAGCCGTAATTTTAGCGGGACTCAATCATCCTCAAATAACTAAAGTAATAGATTATTTCGTTGAAAATAATCGCCAATACATGGTGCTTGCCCGAGTAAACGGCGTCAACCTGCGCAATTATATAAATGATAAAGGTGCTGTTTCAGAAAAACAGACTCTAGTCTGGATCAAACAACTAGCCGAAGTGGTTGAATATTTGCACGCTCAAGACCCACCTGTTATTCATCGTGACCTCACTCCAGAAAATTTAGTTTTGGATATTCGAGGCTGTCTGGTACTAATTGATTTTGGCTCCGCCAATGAGTTTCTAGGGACAGTTACAGGCACTTTGGTTGGAAAACCATCCTATATTTCACCCGAGCAATTTTCAGGACGTGCCAATACACAAAGCGACTTATACTCAGTGGGAGCAGTAATGTCTTTTCTTTTAACTGGCAAAGATCCTACACCACTTGCAGTGGCAAGAATCAGTGACACACTGCCGGGAGTAAATCCCCAACTAAACGATTTGATTGCCGAACTTATGAATCTAGATAGCAAACTTCGCTTGCAATCGGCAAAAGACCTTATTTCTCGACTATCTTGTCTAGAATCTCAAGTACCCGACCGTCATCTGGATCGAGTTTGAGCGCCTCACCAAGCACAGATCCGGCTTCGGCTCTTTTGCCCTGGTCGTACAAAATTCGACCCAAATTATAAAGCGCATTTTCATAATCGGGCTTTAATTGCAAAGCGTAGTTGTATTCGTTTGCGGCTTTTTCATAATCTTTTTTTGCTGCAAGTGCATTGCCTAATACAACGTGATAGATAGCTTGTTTTTCGTCTATTGCGCAAGCTCGTCGGCCTTCTTTTATGGCTTCATCAGGTCTGCCGGTGTCGAGTAAGACAACTGATAAATTAGAATGGGCATATGGAATTTTGTCATCAAGCTGAAGGGCTTTGCGCAGCTCGTTTTCAGCTTCTTTCAATTTTCCATTTTGACGCAATGCCCATCCAAGGTCGTTGTGCGCATCGGCACTGTCTGGTTTTTCCTTAACCAATTTACGAGCTTTATCGAGATTGGGGGCACCTTGAGCACCTTTTTTCCAGTTGCCTGCCCGCCCATCGCTTTCTTTGGCATTGACTGAGGTGACACTCAAACTAAAAGAAATGGCAGTCACAGCCATAACAGCCAGAGCAATAGTTCGCATTTTCAATCTCCTGTGTATCTAACCTGGAGGTCCGATTATAGACCACAAACACAAAAGAAATCCCAGTGTGACTATTCCCATAGAAAAAATTAGTGTTTCAAAAACGTTTTTGGCATCTTCAAAAGACTGCTTGGCCAATATGCCACCACCACCGATGCACACAAGACCAATTACGAACATCAGTATACTTTCTAGCCACATTTAATTGGATTCAGCCTTGAGCTTGTCTTTATCCTGCGGCGGTAGACTGACGAATAAGAGCATGGCAATTATAGAAAATATGATTGAAACGCCAAGCAAAAATTTATGGATCAGATTTTTTTCGTGCTCAACTTGACGCTCAAAGAGCATGTCGTGAACAGATATAACAGAAGATTTGTTTTGGTCTGGTGCGACTTTAAAAGGCTTGCGCGACTTGTCTTTCAGCTTATCGAGAAAAGTAGTTTGGGATTTGGCATCAACATTTGCGCCTGGGTCGGGAGCATCTTCTTGAGCACGCGCACAAAGTGGCATAAGCGCAAAGGCTAGTAAAAGCGCATGAGCGGTTATTACTCTTTTTTTTAATTGCACATGCCTGCTCCCGGGTAACTACAACTATCTTAAGTCAAAGGCTTGCCCGCTTGCAAGAAAAGCTAATTATCAAAAAATATTGGCAACCGTTTGCGACCCCAGTCGCCCTTTTTATCTTCGAAAACGCCGTTTACTTTAGAACCACATTTATTGCAACATCCTTTTTTGACGTTGAATTTTCCAAGCTCATACCAATCACGCTCGATAAGCAAATTCGAACAACTTGGACAATAAGTACTCTGACGTTTTTTATCGTTTACGTTGCCTGTGTATGCATATTTAATCCCGGCTGAAATGGCTATTTCGCGCGCTTCAATCAGTATTGAAGGCGGCGTGGGTGGGCGGTCATTCAGCTTAAAATCAGGATGGAAAGCGGTGAAGTGTACAGGAACCTCTTCGCCTAAATTAGTGACAATCCAGTCGCACATAGATTTCAATTCTTCGATTGAATCGTTTTCCTCTGGAATTATCAGATTTGTAATCTCAAACCAGACATCGCTTTCATGCTTTAGCCACTTGAGCGTATCCAATACCGGAGCAAGCTCAGACAGTGTGAGATGTTTGTAGAATTGCTCGCTAAAAGCTTTCAGATCTACATTTGCCGCATCTATAAGCGAATAAAATTCAGGTCTTGCTTCAGGCGTTATATATCCGGCTGTTACAGCCACAGTCTTAATGCCGACCTCACGACAGGCCAAAGCCGTATCTACGGCATATTCTAACCAAATGACAGGATCGTTATAAGTAAAAGCTACGCTGCGACAACCATGACGCAGCGCCGCTTGAGCAATATCTTCAGGATATGCGCGCTCGCTCAGTCGTTCTATTTCGCGCGATTTGCTTATGTCCCAATTTTGACAAAAACGACATCCAAGATTACAGCCAGCGGTTCCAAAAGACAAAACACTTGTACCGGGTAAAAAATGATTGAGCGGCTTTTTTTCGATGGGATCAATACAAAAGCCGGTACTTCGCCCATAACTAGTCAAATACATTTGCCCGTCTAAATTCTGGCGAATAAAACAAAAACCGCGATCGCCTTCTTTGAGCACGCAAGAGCGAGGACAGAGGTCACAATGAATTTGTCCCTCCAAGTCTGTCTTGTGCCAATATTTGCCCGGACGAATAAATTCTGCATCCATAACTTAAGTATATCCGCCAAAAAGAATCGATTTTCAAAAAACTGGGCAGTAAGTTAATAGGCTCATATCGGGAAAAAATTCAGGAATTTCAAATTACATATGTTTGGCTCAAAAGGTCCTAAACCAGCTCCTCATAGAACCGGGGGCAAATCACCCGGAATAACGCGCCTGCCACAAGTTTGGGGAATTCCCGACCTTGAAGTTGTAAACGGTATGCTGCAGCTAGCTAAGAAAGACTCTGGCAAAGTTATTGAGCAAACCTGGTCTGTCGAAGGTATCGACAAACTTTTCATTTTGACCGTAACCTCAGACGATTCTGGCGACCCTGAATGGGTCATGTCTCAGAGCGAAATCACCACAAACAAACTTATGTGGGCGCATAGAACCATCGACACAGGCTTAATCCACAGCATTATTATGGCCGAGTCTACTGGTGTGATCTCAGGCACACAAGAAGGCGGAAAAGACAGCTTGTCCAGTATCAATCTGGGTGGTTTCGGCGGTGCCACAGGTGAGCATCCAGTCCCCGAGCAAAGCTCTAAATCCAAAGAGATACGCTCAACTCTAGGCTCGGCTCCACCACCTCCACCCATGCCTCAAGGCCCTGCCCAAGCTCCTGGCACACCGCCTCAAGCTCCAAGCGCTCCCCAAGCTCCGGGCAAATTAGAAGGCAGTATTGCCGATCTACCCTTGCACAAAGTACTTGAAAAAATCATGCAGGAGAAACTATCGGGTCGTTTAGCCATCCGTGGAGCCGAAGCTAGCGGCGACATTTATGCCCAGAACGGCGAGCCCATTCATGCCACCAATGGTAGTGGAAGCGGCGACAAGGTTCTGGTCGATTTATTAACTGTGCGCAACGGCAAATTCCGCTTTGTTAAAGACGAGAAAAGCCCAAGTCCTACAAACACGACCACAAGGCGCATCGAGAGCTTGATTGTAGAAGTGTCATCTATAAGTGACCAGATACACTACCTAGAGGCTCGCGGGCTGAGCGAATCAGCATTTTTGCTTTCGCCTAATTCGCGCGCATCCGACGCCGATTTTCATAGCCATCCGGATCTTTCAAGTGGAGTACCCATTGACCCGAATTTGCAATTGGCAGTTTTTCGCGCCATTGGTCCGGGTAAAAAATTGGGCGAACTGCTCAAAGCAAAGCCATTTCGCCGCGCTGAGTGGATACCAATTATTTTCAACCTTGTTTCTGCCAATTTATTACAAATAACCGCCGAACCACTGAAGTCGGAAAAACCCGAGAAATCTGAGGCTGCTCTGCCAGTCGACACCGGACTTGATTTCAACGCTATGAGAGGCTGCATGCAGCCAATTCAGGACCAAACTCTGGGCATTTTTGATGGTCAAGTTTTTATTTATTTCATAGCGCTTGAGTTTTATCGTTTCAACCAGTTTCAGTCACCATTTTCAATTGCTTGCTTCTGCCTGAAAGCAGTGACTGAACCACAGCAGTTAAGTACCGACGAATTGAAGCGCGCATTGTCAATAGTCCAGTCCAAACTGCGACCAGTTGACATGATCGGTCAAGTAAATAATAAAACTTTTGGTTTATTACTGCCCAATGCAGATACCAGTGAGGCGAATGCCCTCTTGAAAGAAATACAAGCAGCGCTTGGCAATAGCATGTATGAACATTTTGGTTTAATCTCAACTCCTGAGACACCAGGCTCCATGACTATGCAAGAATTGCTCAATGGCGCCATGCAATGCCACAAAAGGGCGGAAATGTCATACAGCAATTTAGTTTGCCATGAGACGGCCAATAAAACGTAGATTCATGCTTGTAATTGAGCTTTGAGCCGATAAAATATAGATTGCTATTTAAGCCGCTAGGAAACTGATGCCCCTAATTAATTACGCAAAACGAGAAGTCACATACAAGCTGGTCTATTACGGCACCGGTCTTGGTGGCAAAACTACAAACCTACGGTACATCCATTCTCAGACCAATCCTAGTTGTCGTGGGGAGATGATCTCGCTTGCCACTGAAACCGAGCGTACTTTGTTTTTCGACTTCATGCCGCTCGACCTCACACTAACTAACGGCTACAAAGCCCGCGTAGTGCTATATACCGTACCTGGACAGGAAGAATACGACTTGAGCCGCAAACAAATTTTGCGCGGCGTTGACGGACTCATTTTCGTAGCAGACTCAAGCCAAACTCGATTGTCTGCCAATGTCGACTCGCTTAAAAACATGTTCGACAACTTGAAATACAACCGAATCAAAATTGAAGATATCCCCTGGATTTTGCAATATAACAAGCGCGACCTTGGAGATGCAGCCTCAATCGATAGACTGGAAAACGATCTCAATCATTCTGGCGTGCCCTATTTCGAAGCCGTAGCTATGGAAGGGCTAGGCGTTTTCGCTACACTCAAAGCAGCAATCAAATTGATGGTAAACAATACTCGCGCTGCCAGTCCTTAAAGGTCTAAACGTAATTAGCGCTTTTTGACCAACTGATATTTGTTCAGCACTTCTTCCCAATAACCTTGAGTTTTTAAAATTAGTTCGCAGACTTCGCGCACAGCGCCTGCACCACCATTGGATTTGGTGACATAGTCTGCCACCGACTTAAGCTCTTCAGCAGCGTTGCCGACAGCCACTCCAAGCCCGCTCTGGACCACAAGTGGACCATCATGAAAGTCATCGCCTACAAAAGCAACTTCACTTGGATCTAGCTTTTCTTCAGCCAGAATTTTGTCGAAAGCTTCTTGTTTGTCCATGTGACCCTGATACACATGTTTGAATTTCAAAATGCGAGAACGCTCCTCAACCGAGGGCGATACTCTGCCGCTGATTACACCAGTGCTTATGGAGTACTGATTGAGCAAATATAGACCTAGACCGTCTTTGGAATTGAAACCTTTACACTCGACCGGCTTTCCATTATCTGTAAGATACAAAATGGTGGAGTCGGTCAGAACGCCGTCAACATCCATCAAAAGCAATTTCACTTTGGACGCTTTAGAAAAAATGTGAGCCGGCAGCATCTGCATATCTTTGGTCAGCATATACAACTCCAATACAAAGCCGATAAGGACATAAGCTTACATCATATACGCGCAAAACAGCATGAAATCGCAAGTAAAATCAAAAATGCTGACAACCCATCTAGGTCTTGGTCTTGTGTATATTTGTTGAATGAATTCATATCAAGTTTTAGACGTACAAGAGATTCAGGTCAAAAACATTAAAGTCACGCCTCCTGTGCAAACGGTGAAATGTGATGTACTAATAATTGGCGGAAGCATGGGAGGCGTGGCCGCGGCACTTTCGTCCCTCAAGCAAGACGCTAACAATCGTTGCTTAAAGGTTTGTCTCACTGAAGAAACTAAGTGGCTTGGTGGACAAATGACCAGTCAGGGTGTCTCTGCACTGGACGAAAACTGGCTGGTAGAAACCACTGGCGCCACACTAGATTACATCAATTTACGCAAAGATATTCGCAAGCACTACTTAAAAACGGCAAGTGACGAAGGTAAAAAACAAAAATACTTTCACCCAGGCAATTCCTGGGTAACCAGATTGTCTTTTGAACCTCAAGCCGCACTAGATGCTATAGATAGCCGATTAGCACCTAGTATCGCAAGTGGTGCTTTATTTGTCTATTTACGACACAAGTGCGTACAGGTAGAAACCAGCGTCCAGGTGAATAACGACAAGAAAAGAATTCGAGTCAGTAAGGTTTTGTGTGTATCTTTAGAGACAGACGAATTTATAGAATTCATTCCTAAAGTGGTTCTAGATGCTACCGAATGTGGTGACTTACTTCCACTAGCAAAACTCGATTATGTTTACGGACAAGAAAGCAAAGAGCAAACAGGCGAGCCGCATGCACCAGCTCGTGCAAACAAAGAAAACGTGCAAGACTTTGTTTATCCTTTTATTTTAGAAATGCGTGAAGGCGAAGATCACACAATCGACAAACCAAAAGACTACGAAGCTTTGCGCGACTATCGCAACTTCAGTTTGCTTGGTTTTAAAATGTTTGAAATAGCAACACGCTCGAACTCCGACGGCACAAGCTCCGAACTGTTGCCATTTTGGACTTACAGACGCCTAATAGACAAAAATAATTTCAAACCTGAATTCTATCCACGCGACATTTCCATGATCAACTGGGAATCAAATGATACGCGCGACATGAATTTTTTGGACAAAACACCCGAGGAAATAGTTAGTTTGTTGCATAAAGCAAAAGACATAAGCTTGAGCTTTTTGTACTGGTTGCAAACTGAATTACCTCACGACAACGGCTCAAGCAAAGGCTTTCCGCAATTCATGCTGCGCAAAGATTTGCTTGGCTCTAAAGACGGACTATCGCTTTATCCTTATATAAGAGAATCACGCCGCATAAAAGCACTTACGACCATAACTGAAACGGATATTGGTGCGCAGTATTTTAGTGGGAAAAGATCGCGCAATTACAAAGACTCAGTGGGAATAGGACTTTATCCTATTGATATTCATGGACGCCAGGAGCCGGGTGCTGCACAGGCATCGAAACCTTTTCAAATACCTTACGGTGCGCTTGTTGCGCATGATGCAGAAAATATTTTTGCTGCATGCAAAAACATCGGCACTACACATATTACAAATGGAGCCTACAGACTGCATCCTATCGAGTGGGCAATAGGCACTGCCTGTGGTGCAGCAGCACGCCTTTCCATTCAGGAAGAAATACAACCCTGGCAGATTCACTCAAACGAAAAGCTGCTCAAGAAGCTACAAACAGACTTATTGCAAGATGGAAATCCCATATTCTGGTTTGATGATTTAGAGCCTGACAACCCCGAATTTGCTCGCATCCAATTGCAGTCTACCTGGCAAGAATTGATCATCGATCCAGACAGCCTGTCTTACTGTTCTTCAAAAGGCTCTGAATCTGAATAAGGCTCTTCATATTCAGGCAAGATTTCTTCTTGCTGCTGATACTGGTCTTGATTCTGCTCGAACTCTTGTTCTGGGTCATATCCTTGCTCTGGATCGTATTGTTGCTCGGGTACGAATTGTGGCTCGGGTACGAATTGTGGCTCAGGCACTGAATTAACATAGTCAAAGGGATTAAAGTTAGGATCTACAGGTGACTTGATATTAATACTATCGTCATACATATTTTCGTCTTCGGAAGGTCCTGCCTCACCATAAGAATATTCTGATGACGAAGCGACTGTTAATGCATTACCAAATTTATCTAAAACTTGAAGCGGGAGGCTTGTGTAATCCAATGGCAGGAAAGCATCTGCAAGCTCTTGCATGCGTTCACTATCGCGATTGTCGGCGTCGTATCCTCCATATGCAAACATTTCAATCGAAATAAAATTCTCTTCTGGCTGTTGCCCAGGTATCATTACTTTCACACTAGTGGCAGTATCAATTTTGTCTATCGAAAAACCCACTTCGCCACCACCAACAGAAAGTCCAGTAATGTTATTGAGACGCAAGTCCTCCGCGGCAAGAATGCGATCGTTGCGGTCGTGAGAAACAAGATTTCTCAAATCATTGCGAATACGCTCTTTCGCTTTAGCATCAGTTATAACTTGATTGACATCGCCAGACTCTATTGCGCGAACTTTCAGTGCATCAATATCGCTTTGCATTACTCCATTTTGAAGCAGCTTCTGCTCTAAAAGCGCCAATTTGAATGGATCGTTAAGCGCGCTTATCATCGCGGTTTTAATTTGCTCTATCTGCCCTGTTGTAAGCGAACCAGCCGGAGCTTCCTCAAAAGTGGTAGAAGCTAGAGTCTTTTGCGAACTTGAGTCTGTGCTTACTGAAATAGTATTTAATAGGATAGAGTCGCCTTCAGTTTCTACAATTAAATTGCTTCCGGCAAGCGACATGTTCAAATCGTCCTTCACTTTCTGAGCAAGTTCTCGACCAGACACATTTGAATTTTTAGCCATCGTCAATATGACTTGACGAAATGCTAGAACAGTTCCAAGTGAATTACCAGAGTTGCGAGCGAAATCAGCAAAACGGCTTGCCACACTAACCTCAGAGGTCGTACTGATATCGGAAATAAATTTCTCAAGCTTTTGTACTTCAACTTTCGCAGTCTGAATTTCGGACTCAGATAAGGACGGCATTTTGACCGCAGCCATTTGGGGCAGCTCTTGAATGAGTGAAGGGCTTGGGACTAGCACCAAAATACGCTCACTACCTACAGGCTGAATTTCAATAGTGAATTTACTTGATTGATTGATACCAAGCTTGGTGACCAAGCTATCGCGAACTTGTTCTATACTTGAATTTTGATTAGCATAAATTTCCGCTTGCACTGCCTGTTTGAACGGCAAATCTAAAGGGGCCGCGACAAAGGTTGAAGCTATAGTGGCAGCATCTTGTGGCCTAAACCTATCAATCATGGTTCTCAGATTTTCTACTTGTTGCGGCAGGTCCGCAGAAAACTTATACGACGACAAAAGTGTCGCAGCATCAGAGACCTGGATAAAATTAGCTGGCTTTAACTGTGAATCAAGTATATTTGGCGTGTCGAGCGCCTGAGCAATGGCAAAATTCTCGTCTAGTGAAGCCACCTGTATTGAGCGTGGTTCTACAAGCGGTTGTTCCAAGGGAATTTGCGCCACAGACAATTCAGGCATAGCTTGGGCGATTTCAGGTAATTTAGCAATTTCTTGTAAGACTACTGCATTCTCAGGCTTTGTAGGCTCAGTCAAAGCGGTCTGTATAACACTATCCAGCAAGACTCGGTTACTGGGATCGGTCAGCACTTGAGCTAGTCGTTCGCCTTTTATTTGGACCAAATTTTGCTCTAAGTCAGTCACGGCTTCGTACTGGGCCATATCTACTTGAGCAATCAGCGCAGTTGCTAGTTTTGCTGAAAATTCAGGATTGGTTGAAGCAAGTTCGGTGGCTGCTCTTGTCGCAAGTTCAATATCTTGCTTCTGTTCTGGTTTGGATTGGTCCTTATCTAAAATGATAGTAGCAAAAACTTCCGGAAAGCTCTGCCCTTGGGGACTATCGACAATAGCCGCTAGCTTTGCCACTGCTTCTGGATTCGACTTTAGCAAAGCAATCATCGATTTCGCTTTTTTGGAAACTTCAGCCGCTTTTACCTGTTGCTCTTTTTTGCGGTCGGTTTGTTCGCGCTCAAGACTAGCTTCGCTTATACGACCAGTTTGACTGAGACGACGTGTATTTTCGGTCGATTCGCGCACCAGTTTCAGTGCTCGACTTAACTGTCTTGCAAGGGCTAATCTATCTGTTAGACCTGCACCTGTGTAATCTGAGGTCGTGCGCAAATTTACAGGACCAAGCGACGAGCGAAATCTAGCAAGGTCTGCTTTACGTGCGCGAGTGTCGCCTACAATCGAATTTAGATCCCACTTTGGGTCCGATAAGCCGCCAATATTGACAGTTTCATCTGGAAGAGCCAACTCCTTGCGTTTTGGTCTAAAATCTTCCGGGCCAGTGGACATAATTGAAACTCAAGTAGACTATATCTTTATTTATACCTTGTGCTCCGACTTTTCATAAATAGTGAATACACGAAACACAACCATAATCATTGTCCTCTGGAGCTTGCTTCCAGTGGCAGCAATGCTCATTGGCCTTTATTTGCTCAACAGTGCCGTGTGGGCATATGCAATTTATCACTACGTATGTCTGTTACCTGCGGTCATTTTGGGACGTGCACTTTGGCAAAGTGACCTCAAGCGCTCCTCATTGAAATTTTTTCTTGTCATCACTGCCATTGCAATTGCCTTTAGTGGTGTTACCGTACTTGCATTTGAATTTTTAGGTAAGTATGCAATTTCGGATCAAAAGACGGTAGAGCTAATGGTCAAAATGGGCTGGAGCAAAGAATGGCTCTGGATGCTCAATATCTACTGCTTCACAGTTAATCCATTTATAGAAGAAATCTATTGGCGTGGCATCGTTTTCAAACAGTTAGAAAAAATCGAAAAGCCACCATTCAAGAATTTCAGTGTAATCGTTTCTTCATTTCTATATGCCTTCTATCACTACTTTATTTTCCGACTGATACTATATCCGGTGGCGGCAGAAATTTTATCTATTGCACTTGCTTTTTATGGTGCTGGTCTTGCCATTCTTTATAAACGCACCGGTACTTTATGGTCGGCAATACTAGCGCACGGGCTCTTGACTGACCTTGCTGTGGTAGCTTTAATTGTTGATTTGATGAATAAATTTCCAGGAGCCCTATAATTAAGTGACCGACATCCAAGAACCCGAGAACCCGCTTTCACAGGCTCCACCAATTGCTACTGACGCTGACGCAACGTCAACTGAAAATAGCAAGTCTATTGGCTATGTGGTATCGAATACCAAGTTCTGGGTGATGAACATCTGCACGATGGGTGTTTATGCAATTTATTGGGCTTATAAAAATTTCCTTGCACTGGAATTAGCAAAGCCAAAGCATCCAAGAATATTTGCTTTCATCCACGCTATTTTTCTTTTCATTTCACTTTACAGACTGCTAGGGCTAATTGAGGACGCCGCCAAAAAGGGCGGCTCAAGTATTACTCTTTCAAAAATTTTATTGTCAGTTTTGTTCTTTTTTTCGCCAGTAATCGATTTCATCTTTTTTAAGCACGACGACTACACATGGATGGATGTGACTAGACTTCTCGTCGATACTCTGATTCTATTTCAAGTGCAATGGAAGATTCTAAAAATCAACAAAGAAATTCACCCTGAATTAAAACCGACCAAAAAATTCGGAAAAAAAGAAATAGTTTTTTGCAGCCTCGGAATCATAGGCTACATCATTATAGCCATAGCAGCATTCCTTCCTAACGACCAATCTTTTCAATATAGTCGCTGGCACTTTGTAGACAAAACAAACGAAGAGCAGTGGAAAAATAAAGAAGAAAAACTTGCGCTGATTAATAGTTTTTGGAATCGCTTTGCTAAGGAAGAAAATCAAATCAGAATTACAGAAAAGGGTAAGGCGGCCAAAGACCAGGCAAAATCATGGATCGCAGATGAGTTGTCCAATATAGACCCTAACATTGAGTGGGACTTGCGTGTCGATCCTGAAAAACCCACTCAAAATATTTTGATATTGACCAGTCGTCTTCACTGGGGAAACCGTCCCCTTATTGAAGATATAATAAGTTTGGCACCTAAAATAAAGAACTGGAAGTTCATGACCTCCCGCCCTAAAGCGCCACTATATATGGTGGGAATTCTGTTAGATGAAAGTGGCAAAGGTCCTCTGAATAACTTTTCTCTTGAATGCAGACCTAGCAAAGAACACCTAATCAATGTCATTTACAAAGAATCAAACTTGACTCCCCAATCAACTGAGTCCCGCAAAAAAGGATTAGAAATTGTCGATTTATTAATTGGACAAGAAAACGAAGACCAATGGATCGGATGGCTTGATACAGAAAAATCTGCCAAAGTTCAAGACAAAGAAGAAGCAGGCAAAAAATTCATTGCCGATTTTATTCAACTCAAAGAAAAGCTGCTTTTAGAGCGCTTTGACAAGCCAATTGCTCAAATGACCGAAGAAGAAAAACAAAGTGCCTATGACGTTCTATACGATGCATACAGTTCTTATCCATTTGACAGTAGACGCTTCTCTAAATTCGACGAAAAGTTTTGCTATTTGACAGTCAAAAAAGAAAATACCTTCAAAACTCCAGAAGCGATTCAAAACACTATCAACGAGCTAGATAAGGCTCTGCGTGCGGAGAAATGCGGTTGCACACTAGGCGGAACGTTTGATCAAGATGATCGTTTTTATTTTGACCTGTGCCTTACCGATATAGATAAAAGCGCAAAGGTATTGCAACAGTTTACTCGCAAAAATAAATATGGCAAAGACGCATGGTTGGAGTTTTATGATGACTCTTGGATCAGTGAATGGATAGGCATGGAGCCAGACTCTGCCGTTCCCGAAATGCGCAATCCCGATAGATTACCTAAGTAAATGAAGTCTCAAATTCTGTCTCGAATATTAATTGGAATGACTCTTTGTGTGATGATGGCAGGCTGCACTAAAATTGCAAAAATGCCTTCTAAATCTGTCACTTTCAATAGACCAGAGAGGTGGAAATTCCTGGAACCAGGAGACAAAGAATACAAAGACAAGCAAAAAACATTAGAAGCCATTGATGCCTTCTGGAGCCAATTTCAAAAAGACGAACCCAAACTAAGCGCGCTTAAAAATGAAGACTATGGCAATTTTTGGACTACATGGTCCAAAGCGAATTTGAAGAAGCTGGATAAAAATCTAACTTATGAAATTGGCACCGAATTTGATGAACGCAAGAAGAACTACTTAGTTATTTCTTGCGATAACCTTGTCAGTTTAGACCCTTTTGTCCAGACGATTTTGGAGCGAGCGCCTAAATTAGATGATTGGAATTATTACAGATATTTTTCTAAATATTCGCATCGTCAAATTGAAAATGCCATCGCTCAAAACACAACCCTAAAGCTACCTTCATTCAGTTTTCAATGTCGAACAATGCCTGCCAACCTAGTTGGCATAATTATTACAGCTCCGACATTTCATGGTGATAATGTACTTGAAGACAAAAATCTGGCCTGGGAAATGCTCGAACTCGCCCTTGGTGAAAAAGATCTATATACATGGATTGGCACTGTGGAAACACGAAAAGGACCAAGCAAATTATCAACCTATTCTTCCAGCCATCGCTTGCAAAAGCAGATTGCTGAACTGAAGAGACTTCTTATTAATAGACTTCCAGACAAACCCTATTTTGAAATAGAATTGGATGAAAAAACACTGAGTAATCTAAGATTTAGCCTGACAGATAGACCCTTCTTCTCTGAGCGCTTCAGTAAAAATGGTGAAACATTTTGTGCTCTTGCCACAAAAGACAAAAATCCTTTTGATACCGAAGCTAAACGCGACGCGCTCGAAGAAGACCTTAAGTCTCTCTTTCTGAAGGCGAAATTGGGATGCATTATCGATGCTAGTCTTGAGACAGAAAAAGGTTTTTGCATCGATCTTTGCGTTACCGATATAGATAAAACTATCGCTATTTTGCGCAAATATTGCAACGAGCACAAAATGCCGCCCAACACTTATTTGTTCTTCTTCGATGAGACGCTGACCAATGAATGGGTAGGCATGTATCCCAATAGCGATCCTTACAAATCTGACTCAGAAGCCAAATCCGATTCTAAAAAAAATTAGAACGAGAACAGAAACTCAAGATCTTCTCTGGTCAATTCTTTGGCAACTGTCTGGTCTCCGCCAACAACAAGTTCAGCTAACTCTTTCTTTTTCTTTTGCAGACCCAAGATTTTTTCTTCCACTGTTCCGCGTGTAATTAGTTTGTAGTTAAAAACGTGCTTGGTCTGCCCGATACGGTGTGCTCGGTCAGTGGCCTGGTTTTCCACCGCTGGGTTCCACCAAGGATCGTAGTGAATAACGTAGTCTGCACCAGTCAAGTTCAAACCTGTACCGCCCGCTTTCAAACTAATTAGAAATACAGGAATGTCTGGGTCAGCATTGAATTTATTGACCTTATCCAGACGGTCTTTAGCAGGAGTTTGTCCATCAAGATATTCGTAAACCATTCCGGTCTTTTCAAACTCTTTTCTAATTAGTGTAAGCATTTCGACAAACTGACTGAAAATTAGAATTTTGTGTTTCTCATCAATCAATTCTCTGATCATGTGCATTAATGTCTCAAGCTTTGCCGAGCCTGCAGTTTCTGGAATTTCGCGATTCTTGAGCAGGCGGGGATCACAGCAGACTTGTCTTAAGCGCAAAAGTGCAGCCAGAACAGAAGAAACATACGAACCGCCCACTCCGCGCGAGCCAATATCGGCAAATACCTTCTCTCTACATTCGTCAAGCACGTCTAAATAAATTGAACGTTGTTCATCGTCTAATTCGCAGAGATGAACTATATCAGTGCGCTCAGGCAGATCTTTCTCAACCTGATTTTTGAGACGGCGTAACATAAACGGATGGACGATTTTTCTCAGCTTGAGCCCTGCACCTTCCAGACCAGCTTCGATCGGACGCTCGAATGTATCGTTGAAGTCTTTGTAATTGCCAAGAAAATCTGGCATCAAGAAATCATAGAGTGACCAAAGTTCTTTCAATCTGTTTTCAATTGGAGTACCAGACAACGCTAGACGGTGGAACGATTTCAAACTCTTGGAAGCAACTGCTCCAACAGATTCTGGATTTTTGATGTTTTGAGCTTCGTCCAAAATTACATACTCAAATTGAACTTTCTTCAATTCTTCATAGTCGCGACGAATGATACCATAGGTGGTGAAGACGACATCAGGCGTTTTGCCTTTATCCTTCATTAGTCTAACCAGGAGTTCTGTTCGATCGCGCCCCATGAATAGTTCGCAATTGAGTTCGGGTGTGAACTTTTTGCTTTCACTCAACCAGTTATATATAACCGAAGTTGGTGCCACCACAAGCGATGGCGCTTTATTGGTCCCTTTTGATTTATTGGCGTAATGATTAGACAAAAGAGCCAGTGTTTGAATTGTTTTTCCAAGACCCATATCGTCGGCAAGAACACCAGCCAGTCCGTATTCGCGCATGAAGCCAAGCCAGTTGCAACCGTCTTTTTGATATTCGCGCAACTGCCCTTGAAAATTGGCTGGTATTTCCATTTTTTCCAAATCATGGAAATTATGTATCTTGGTAACAAATTCCTGGAAGCCTTTATCAGCTTCATAAGGAATCTCATGTGTCTCAAGTGCGTGTAACACAGACAACGCCTGATAGAGCGGACGCAATCCGCCGTCTTGTCCTTGACCTATTGATTTGAGCAATCCAAACAAAGTTTGAATTGGCAGTCTAACGTGCTCGCCTGAGGGTGTTTTGATAAAAGCTTTGTTTTTGAATAAAGCGGCAAAAACTTGATCCTGCGGCAATTCGACTACGCTGCCTTGATCTTCGACCAAGAAAAGTAAATCGCATCCAAATTTGAACGAGTCTTTTTTAAGCGACAATTTTGCTTTGACCGTAAGCGGCTTTGGCTTCACTTTATAGCGCGAAAGATTTTCCCAACCGGTTATATTCCATCCAATAGACTGCTCATCCGATAAGTAGAAGGCAACTTCAAGTGCTGGTTCCGCCTCGAAGAAAAATCTATCGCCTACTAATTTTTCAGGGTGCAAATTGTTCAAGAAGAGTCTTATCTGACTTTCTTGATCCCACAAACGGCGCACCCAGACGCTTGCTCCGTTTTCTGAAATAGTTCGAGTATAAGTTTCTTCTTCTACAGCACTTGTTTCATCGCGCGAGGAAAGAATTAAATCGCCGTACTGAAATCCAAGCATTACTTCAAGCGCTACTTCGTTTTCGCTATTAGTAACAGCCGCACCGCGTCTTTCGTTTAGTTGAATAACTACTTTGGGTGGTTCCGAAATCACTGTGGGAAATGGTGCCACACTTTCATCCAGCACCACTGCCATTTTCTTTTTGAGGACCGACAGTTCGCCAAGAAACTTAGTTACTAAATCCAGTTTGACCGTCATCTGTCCATAACTATCAAAGAACGGAAAGAGCTTGTGCAGCGAATTTATATTAATCGGATAAAGCACATGGTCAGCCATTACCCAACTGGATTGCCCCATAAAAAAGACAGGTTCGCTCACAACACTACCGTCTTCTTTCACCCCTTCTAATCGAAAGAGAATCTCACCATTTTCTGTTTCAGACAGCACCGCCCGCGGTAGCAAAGCTTTTTTGCTAAAAGTGATTTCTTTGGAATCTGCGGTATTAATAAGTTTGGCACAAAGACTCAAGTGACCAAGTACGAGTCCCTCATCTCCGCGTGGAATGCGGTGTCCACCAGCTTGCCCTTTGGTAGTCTGCGGTAAGTCGGTCAAATAACTGGCCAATTTGTGAAGACGCGAGCCTTCTTCAAGAGTACCGACCACTTCGGGCGGCACTTTCAAAATATTGACTTTGCCTTCCACTTTTTCAGGAATGATGCCGACAATTAGTGCCAGCGGTTTTTCAAGCACCAAAAGTCCAAGCTCGAAGGTTGGTTCTTCTAAATTACCGTTATCTTGAGCTAAATCTTTAGCGGGCTCTTTTGAATCTTTCGCATACGGATCTTCTAAATAGTCTTTTGCTTTAGGCGCCTTTTCCTTTTCTTGCTGGCCGTTTCGTCTATCGCCTTCATGCACATCAAAGCGAATACCAGGCTTCACTTTGGCAATATGAGTGAGCAGAACAGCTACAGAGTGTTTGCACACAGGCTCAAAATAAGGACACGAACAGACAGCGGTGAAAGTATTCTCGTCTGCGATATTGACTTCGACTCGATAAGGCTGCGGCTCTGAGCCGATTACCAGCGCAACAATGTGGCCTTTGTCATCACTCTCTTCGTATTTCAAGACTTTTTTGCGACGGTAATACTGCACGCCACGTTTATAAACCGGCTCGCTGCTTGCATCTTGAACAGCCGAAAGAGATAGGTGCTTTCTGTTATTTGAAACAGTCATTAAAGGTTGATCTTTAACCCATGATCGAGAGAATTCCATTCTCCAAAGAGAATGGCGAGGCACTGTGTATTTTACCCCAAACAGGGAGAATCTACCTCAGCCGGTATTTTATCACACTAAATAAGAGCAATGAAGGCTAAAAGCTAGGATGGCCTCATGTCTATGGATTCAGCGCCAGGCATCGCTTGGGGAATCGCAGTAAGGGATGCGCCCTTTGCTTGGGGGTCGGTTTCGACAAAATTGCCAAGTGAACCACTAAAAGCGTTGTCAACGATTCTTTGCATCTCGTACTGTCTGTGCTCCAACGTGGCGCAGTAGTCATGCAAAACGCTCGCTTGTTGCTTGAGCGCAGAGGCATTATCACTCAGCCCAGGCAAAATAGAATCTATTTCGTCCAGAATGCCGCTTGAAGGATGAGCCGGCGGACGCACTTTAATGCCTTCGTTAGTCGAATCGGGTCCGCGCATTTGCACGGCATTTTGCTTAGAGCTAACCACTGCAGATGTCACTGATAGAGATTCTTTCAATTTCTCAAGTGAGTTGCGCAACCCAAGAGCGCGCTTATAGGCGCGATCGGCTTCTTTTTCAAGCCATGCTTTGCGCGATTTTTGCGCAGTCAATTCGCTTGTAAGCTGTTCAAGCACTTTCTTACGAGCGGTAAGCTCAGAGCGAACCAGTTCAATTTCTTTTTGTTTGAGCATCAAGCCGCGCTTACGTAGCCAGAACAAAAGCAAAAGTGCACAAGACAAAGTAAGTGAATTAACCGAAATATAGAGATAACCGCGGCGCGAAGATGACATCTCGAGGGGATTAATGACAAATGCGCCAATATCTTTTAGAAAAGAGGGAGGCACGGTGCGGAAGAAATAAAGTCGACCTAGAATCTGTCCACTGTTCTGATTTTTGTTTATGTACGTAGGCAATTTCACTGCCCTGCGCGAACGGGGCGACTCATAGCCAAAAGTGGGCTCCATCGGTGCCCCTTCCAAAAGCAAATCGTATGGCTCATCGCACTTACTCAGAAGTTCTTCGTGCGCATTGTTCTGCCAAGTCTCGTGGTGATAGACCTTGTCTGTTTTATAAAGAATATTACTGCCAGTCGCATCAGTAACCACTAAACCGAAAAGTCCGTAAGTTGAGTTAAGCGTATCTTGAATCAGATCATCGCGACCTTCCATAATCATGCGTGATAAAAGAGGCGGCAGCGTTCGATGCAAAAGATTGAAATCAGTAGTCTGTACACGAAAAATAGTGCCGTGCCAGTAACTCATGTAATGGGCGTAACAAATGCCAAGCCACCCGCACAAAACCACAAGCAATACGCCAGGCACAAGTATGCGTTTTTTGGCTGAGAGTATGAACTGGTCCATCATTCACACGCACCATCTATGTAATAGACAATCAGTATTACAGGAAATAAACCTTTTGACCATATGGTAACTACGAAAAAGTGTTCGCAGACTAACAGTTTTTTTGCGAAACTGTTGTGCGTACAACCCTTTTCGACGTTTAGTCTGGGTATATCAACAGTGTTGGTTCCGAATCACACCGGAGGATTGCCAACTTAAACCTAAATCCACTTATAAATTAAACCCACATCGAGGGTTGTTCCGCATTTAGTCGGATCGTATATTCTAAAACATCGTGGATAAAGATTTCTGACCGGGGGTTATTCCTCGGTCAGTTTTTTATGTCTTTTGAAGGCCTTTGCGATAATATTGGGTAGGATCACAGTATTAGTTATCAGGGGCTGGAATGTCAGAAAACGCGTCGCAGGTCAAGTTAGGGGATTTACTCACCCGTGCTGGATTATTGACCGTTGATCAGCTCAAGGAAGGAATGTTGATTGCAAAGCAGCAGTCAATTCCGGTCGGTCGCGTCTTGATAATGGCTGGTTTCATCACCGAGCCCCATCTGCAAGCGGCAGTGCAAGCGCAGTCTATGGTGAAAGACAGCCTCATCGACCTAGATACTGCGTTAAAAGGTCTTTCACTAGCAAACCAAAAAGGCATTACCCTAGATGAAGCTCTTGCTCAATCCGGCTGGAAAGAGCAAGCTGGTGGTTTGACCAATAAATTGGGCGAACTTTTAATTGACGCTGGATTGCTCACCAAAGAGAATCTGGACTCGGGTCTTGCTCAGTCCAAATTGGCTGGGTTGCCACTGGGTCGAGTGCTTGTCACTTACGGCATTATTACTGAGCAGATTTTAGCAGCGTCGCTCAATGCCCAAATTCTTGTTCGTGATTCAAAAATATCGCGTGAGCAGGCTCTGCTTGGGCTTAAGGCCTGTCGTGAACGTCAAATTTCTTTGGAAGATTCGCTCAAAGAAAGCGGTTTGAATATTCCTACTCAGGAAAATATTCGCCTGGGCGAATTGCTTGTGATGGCAGGCATCCTAACCGAAAATAATATGATGAGCGTGGTTGAAGTCGGACTGCTTGAAGAAAAGCCGATTGGCAAAGTGCTGATCGAAAAGAATTATTTGACCGAGCCTCTTTTGCAATCTGCACTTGCAATTCAAAAAAATGTAGCTGAGCGCAAACTGCCAAAAGCTGAAGCTGGCACGGTTTTGACCTATGTCGCCAAACAAGGAATGAGCGTCGAAGAAGCGATGGCACAGTTAAAACCGGTAGCTCAAGCCATTCCTCAAAATTTACCACTTTATCAGTTCTTGCAATTAGGTGGAGTGATCACCGCCAAAGATATCGAAGAGGCGCTCAAACAGGGCTCCAAAGATACTGAGCTTATGGGCAGAATGCTTTTGCTAATTAACGCAGTTGACACCACTTCGCTCGACAGTGCAGTCTATCTCAACAATATGATTGCTGAAGGCATTTTGAAAGTAGAACAAGCAATGCTTGCAATGGGCATTTGTCACGTACGCAAATGCACCTGCGAAGTGGCTTTTCAGGTGCTTGGTTGGAACATGAGTCCCGATAATAAGCCTATGCCCCCCGACAGTTTTGCCCAGACTTTCTCACAACCACAAGCGCAGCCACAGTCCCTGCCCCAAGTACAACCGGCTATGCAACCTCAAGCAGCACCACCAGCGCAGGCACCACCAGCGCCCGCCACTATGCCAATTGCAACACCGGAACAATTGCCGCCCTCGCAGCCCGACTTCGGCACTCCCCCCCCAGAAGAAACAGCAGCACCACCAAAGACTCGCAAACGTCTTACTGACTTGATTCCGTAAAATAAATACCAAGAAATTTGGCACCGCATCTAGTACCGGTCCGCTTGAATTCTTGCGCGTGAATTAATCTTTCCTTGCGTTTTGAGCTCCCCTTGAAAAGTTTTTTATGCTATCACTATAGGTCCTTGAAAGGAGACTCAGACCCACTGGCTGTTAGAGTGATTTGAGCACTCCGCGGGTATTGCATAGGAGCTAGAGATGCTACAACACAAAATTTCTTACAACGCTTACAAAGCGCAGGACTTTTCTAAATTGAAAGACCTGAACGGCATTTCCAACGAGACATTGGAAATCCACTTCAAACTGTACGAAGGCTATGTCACAAACACAAATACACTCAACCAAAAAGTGATTGAGCTGACTGAAGGCGGCAAGAGCGGCACTCCTGAGTACGCAGAGCTGAAACGTCGTTATGGTTTTGAATACAACGGTATGCGTTTGCACGAATACTATTTCGAAAACATGAAAACAGGCGGCAGCGAACTCAAAGAGACAAGCGCTCTTGGTAAATTAATAACCGAAACCTATTCATCTATCGACGTTTGGAAAAACGATTTCTTCAAAGTCGGTGCCATGCGCGGTGTGGGCTGGGCAATTCTTTTCCAGGACCCAATCACCAAAACACTTTCCAACCACTGGATCAATATGCACGAAGATGGCGTAGTTGCCGGATTCGTACCGATTCTAGTAATGGATGTTTGGGAACATGCATGGTTTCGTGATTACAAGCCAGTGGATCGTCCGAAATACATCGAAGCGTTCCACAGCAATATCGATTGGGCAGTAGCTGAGTCACGCTTAGTTAAGTAAAAATTTGCATAGATATTGAATCTCCAAAGAGGGTGGCAAGGTCTGAAAACCGAGCCACCTTCTTGATTTTCAGCCTTGCCCCAAGAAAAAACGCCACGCTTGCCAAGAAGTGTGGCAAACATGTAATTTGTCATGGATATAAATTGATCCGACAATTAATTGTGCGATGCATCGGGTGGAGAAGTGAGTGAAATGAGTCAGTCTGTAGAAATTCCAAGTTCGACACAACCACCGCAACCGGCTCTGGAAGCCAATTGCGACACAGTCGTGGACGTCGAAGAGTCGCCAATTCCCGGACAGGATTTTTCGCCTTCCCCTACATATGACGACCAGGATTGCGTCGACAATCTCGATCAAGATTTGGATCAGTCTCAAGAGTCAGATATCATCTATAGTTACGACGTCCCGCGCCCAGCATTGACCGTTGAAGAAGCAGCAGGCATCCTTGGAAAATCGGTACGAGCAATCGAGCGCAGCATTGCCGGCAAATGGGGCAACAGATTGCCTGAGGGCTGGAAGGCCCGCAAAATGAAATTGGATGGCGAAGTGGAATGGCGCATTCTGCCTCCGGCTGGATTTCGCATCAGACGCAGCACTTCAAATACAACTGGACCTAAAATTGAATCGCAAGAGCAGGAAAGCATGACTTCAAGCACACAGCCAGAATCGCAAGAATCTACCAGAAGCACACTCGACTTTGGATTTACACTAGAAAAACTTTTTTCAGCCGGTAAAAAAGCTGGCAACGAATTAGTGAAAGTGGCAGAAAATGCGATGGACAACGGATATGAACAACACCCAACTATTGTTATAGACCGTGCTTCAGATGTAGAAAAACTTCTACGCGAACTGGCAGACACTCAAAAAGAGCTTGCCACCGAGCGTATGATGCACATTGAAGATCTGCGCCAGATGCACGAAATGGCAAACTCAATGCGCCTGCTTGAAATGCGAGGCACCCAAACTCAAATTCTCAAAGAAGAATTGGAAGAAGCACGCAATTTATTGAAAGCCCACAAAGAGCGCTACGAAGCTTACGTTACGCTACCTTGGTGGAAAAAACTTTTCGTTTCCACCCCTTAAATGAAGTAGCCGAAAGCAGCCAATGAAAATAGCGATTGACGGTCCCGCCGGAGCAGGCAAATCGACCGTAGCAAAAATGGTGGCAGTGAAATTGGGGTATCTTTATATCGATACCGGCGCCATGTACCGAGCCATCGCCTGGCTCGCCCGCGCTCGCAACGTATCGCCTCAAAACGGTCCTGCACTTGCTGAACTAGCCAGAAACTGCAATCTCACTCTCAAGCCTGGCGTCACGACAGGAGTCTTTGTAGACGATCAAGATATTTCTACAGAAATTCGCTTGCCTGAAATATCTGAATTAGTAGGTCCAGTTTCGGCTCAAAAAGAATTGCGCGAAGAATTAGTAAAACAACAACAAGCCATGGCACACGCAGTTGATGCAGTGCTTGACGGCAGAGACATCGGCACTGTCGTTTTACCCGATGCCGAGGTGAAAGTCTTTCTCACCGCTAGTGCTGAAGTGCGGGCTCATCGTCGTTTGAAAGATATTCAAAAAATGGGACTGCCTGATACTTTTGACCAGATTTTAAAAGCGATTGTCGAGCGTGACCACAAAGACAGTACACGGCTAGAATCGCCTCTGCGCCAAGCAGATGACGCCATTAAAGTGGACACAGATAGATTATCTATAGACCAAGTGGTCGAAACTATTCTTTTACTTTGTTCCAATTGCGAGAAAACGATTAGAATATAAGGCATGGAATCTGCCATATTCATAATTGTTGCCTGGATATTATCTGTTTGCGTGCACGAATTCGGTCACGCTTTTACTGCTTATTTAGGTGGTGATACCACAGTCAAAGATCGAGGCTATCTTACGCTCAATCCAATTGTATATTTCAACTCAGCAACGACACTTGTATTGCCAATAATGATGCTATTGCTTGGAGGCATTCCGCTTCCAGGAGCTGCCGTCATGATCAACACAGCCCGTCTACGCAATCGCTTCTGGATTTCTTTAACATCATTTGCAGGTCCTTTTTTCTCTCTTCTTTGTCTCATCGGATTTATAATTGCCTACAAAGTATTTGCTTCAGACGGCATGTCGGCAAGTTTTCCGCCACAAATAGTTGAAATTTTACGTCCAAGTCTGGCTCTTTTGATCTGGCTTCAAACTTATATGCTGATACTGAATTTGATACCAATGCCACCACTTGATGGTTGGGGCATAATTGAGCCATGGATGCCGGAAAACATTCAAATAGCTGCACGTCGCAATGGCAATATCGGCTTTTTGATTATTATGCTCTCCAGTTTCACGGTTCCAATAATTCCTCAATTTATGGGCGAAATAGCCTATCGTGTCACCGATTTCTCTGGCGTTCCAGATTATTTAGTGGAATCGTCTTTTAAAAATTTCCGCGAATTCTCGATGCCTATAGCAGCACTAATTATTGTCACCTTCGTAATAAAAAATCTAAAGTCGCCAGCACAGAAGGCGGCAGAAGCCGAACAATTAAAACAGTTGCAAGCCCAACAAATTCAACAAGCCTCGTCACTCAGTGCTTCAGACGAAAAGAACAAGACTCAAATTTAGAAATAAACTTGATCTTACGCACCTCAAGAGTCTCCTTTTTGCTTTCTTTCATCAACTAGTAAAAACAAGCAGAAAACCTAACACAATCGTTAGATTAACATTGCACTTTTAATACTTGATGGAAAAACAAAAAGAAGACACATAGAACTAGCGTTAGATCACAGAAAAATCACCTGTTTTTGATTCAAACAGACAAGGCCCCATGCTCAATTTCGACTGCTCTGCAATTAAAATCGAATTGCAGAAGATGAACAGTTTGGAGGAAGGAATATGTCAGGAGCAATTTCAACATGCATCAGAGCTCACATAAACAGACTTGATTGTAATGAGTTATTCACCACTCAAGACTTACTGACTTATGGCAATCGAGGAGCGGTAGATCAATGCTTATATAGACTCACTTCTAGCGGATATATCAAAAGACTAAGTCTGGGTGTATTTTTGAAATGTGACAAGTGGGGAAATTTTCGAGATGTTTCTGTTGAAGAGGTCTTGAAGAAAAAAGCTTCCACAGTTGGTGGCACAGTTCTAGTGCAGGAAACTGATGATGGCATCAGATATTTGACAAATTTGAGTTCTAGTTCGGTTGTCGTAAATGGAGAGCGAATAACACTCATAAAAACCTCAAATCGCAAGATGAGTTTGGGTGAATCAAAGGCGGCTTCACTGCTAAGAAGATTTTGGTACGAAGGCAAAGACAAAGCCAGCACAATCTATACAGATCCTAAGAAATATGGACCACTTAAATCACTTAGGCGATCAGAAAAAGAAGAACTTAGATTGGCAGCGCCACTTATTCCTGATTGGTTAAATCAAATAGTGAACAGCGAAAGATTCGGTAATTGGCCTCATAAAGAAGAAGATCGGATTAAACGTCTTCAAGCACTTCATCGCGATTGATGGCGCGCTCCACATCTTCAAGACGAGCTATGAGTTCGGGGCGAAGACCCTTGACGCGAGCAAATTGACGAGCCAGATCCAGAGTGCGGCGAATGGCTCGAACGATGTCACCATCGTCAAACGGACTTGCCAGTTGAATTTGCTTCCAAGTGGCACCATTCGCCCACATCTGAATAAAAGGTGCGAAGTGTCGAGCAAAGTGCACGGGAATATCAATATCGTGATCGCGTTGGGTTTTGATTAAGCGCTTGGCGATGATTGTGACCTCGTTTAAAACCATCTCAACTGCTGGAGTTATATGAGCGCGCTTAGCCATTTCTTGATTGCCGCGACCTTCTTCTTGAACCAGCACATTTATTACAGTGGCGAGTTCAGTAATATCAAGATTGTCTAACAAGCCAGAGAGTAAAACTTCAACAAGGAAAAGCTCGTTACTGCCACGAATAGCTGCAGTCATGCGCCCTTTGTGAGTAGGTTTGTGAGAGTCTGGGTCCAGATATCCTTTGGATGTAAGAATTTTGGAAAGGGCACTAAATGTCCGCCAATATTTTGCAGTTTCGCGAGCGACGCGGCGGTCAATATCTTTGATGCGTTTCTGCAGATTCTCGATACGATGCCCTTTTTGTCCGCATGGATGCTGGACTGGACAGCCGTGGCAAGGCATAGCGTTAGCTTCAGCCAAATCAATTTTGATACGAGAGTTGATACCATCAATTGCCAATTGAATATCTGCTGCCTTATTCGATGGAATTTTACCCATCTGTCTAATTTGTTTGTGACCGGCTCGAGCGCTTGAAAGTTTTTTCTGATATAGATCAAGATCACCAATCTCGCCAGGACACAATGGATTGACCAGGCGTTCCAATTCTTTTTCGCAAGCAATTCGATGAAACTGCAAAGGTTGCAGTTGCTTATTTACTATGAACTGGCCAAAACTGCGCTCAATTAATTCCTGGCATTCACTCATGCTATGGCGTTCGAGCAAATTCAAAACCATTCCATACGAGGGCGTGAATCGACTCGACAATGGATCAGATTTTGCCGTGGCTAACTTTGCAGCATCATCTGCAATTTCAAACATGCTGTGCAAAACAATCACATGACCAACATCGTCCATACCGCGTCTGCCCGCACGACCAGACATCTGCAGAAATTCCGAGGCGGTGAGACTGCGTCTACCCTCGTCGGCACGCTTAGTGAGTGAACTTATTACACAAGCACGAGCCGGCATATTTATACCGGCTGCCAAAGTTTCGGTTGCGAATACTACCTTAAGCAAGCATTTTTGAAAGAGCTTTTCCACAATGCCTTTCCAGCTAGGAAGCATACCTGCGTGGTGCACGGCCATGCCTTCAAGTAAATATGGCATGTGTGGGTGATTCTTCAAATTGGGATTGCCGGCTGTAAGCTCGTCAACACAAGCTCTAAGCTCAGCCAATTCAGCTTTGTTCAATAAGGGAATGCCTTTTGCTTGTTTCATTTGCTCTTCGCATCCGCGGCGCGAGAACAAAAAGACAATAGCGGGCAACATATCCTTGGCAGAAAGCGTAGCAAGTATATCGCCTGGATGATTGAATGCTTTGCCCTGTCTGTTTCTAGCATCGCGCATTTCCTTTTGCGAGTAGCGACGCGATTTACCAAAGCGCTCTTTGACAGTTTTGTTTATGCCACCACCAGGACTTAAAAGTGGAAAAATTTGTCTGTCGCCAAAATAGTAAAAGCGCAGTGGCACAGGACGAAAATCGGATTGAACTAATTCTGTGGCTCCATGAGTTTCATCTATCCAGGTAGTTAAGTCACCTGCGTTTGCAACAGTTGCAGACAGTGCCACCAGTTGGATGTCTTCTGGTGCATAGATAATTGATTCTTCCCACACCGTGCCGCGCTCGGTGTCATTCATGTAATGACACTCGTCTAGGATGACCGATGCCACATCACGTAAGTTATCGCGCACGTCACCAAATACGGTGCCGTATAGCATGTTGCGAAAGACTTCTGTAGTCATTACTACGATTTGTGCTTCGCGATTTAATGAGACGTCGCCTGTTAGAAGACCGACTCGATCATCTCCAAATTTTTTGCGCAAATCAAACAATTTCTGGTTGGAGAGCGCTTTTAGCGGCGTTGTATAAAAGCAGCGCTTATTAGATAAGAGTGCGATTTCAACTGCATATTCTGCTACAACAGTTTTGCCGGAGCCCGTAGGTGCACAGACCACGACACTTTTGCCATCTTCAAGGTGCTTGATGGCATCGAGTTGAAAATCGTCGAGTGGAAAGGAGAAGAATGATTGCGGGTCTAAATTCACTAGGTCGCCAAAAATAAAGGTTCAAAGACAAATGTAATATAATGAGCGAAGCACCTCAATATAATACTTCTTATCGGGACGTGGCGCAGGGGTAGCGCGCACCTTTGGGGTGGGTGAGGCCGGAGGTTCAATTCCTCTCGTCCCGACCAATACAGGAAGCCAACAGGAGAAGCCTTCGGGTACTCCTGTTTTTTATTCATTTATATATAGTTTAGCGACAGTTGCCTGTGCGATTACGCAAATTCTTTGCCCGCTTTTTGTGAGGGCAGGTGCCGACAGACATGGGCAGGTGCGAGTATCTGTTTGGCACTGCATTTTCTGTTGCTTCCATTGTGAGTATACGTCTGTAGTTGCGCACATCTATAGGATAAGCATTCATGTCAAGCGCAGGAGCGGCGTTGAAACAAGGATTCAAATGAATGAATTCTCTTATCTTAAATCGAATAATAGTCTTTAAATATCCATCCAACTGGATCAGTGGCACTGCTGCTGCCGATCTTTCCTCATCAGAAAGTAATACTTTGTCCATCACGCTTTTTGCCTCACGATTAGGGTCTGCTCTGAGGTTCCAGTAGATAAGGTCTACAAAGGGTCATATGTTAGCAGGCTCTAACCAATTTTCAAGGGCTTAGAAGCGCATAATCTTTGATTTAATCTTAATTGTCAGGAAGTGGCTATTTGGACTTCTGCACTTTCTTTTCCGATTCGACCGAGTCAATCGTCTCTTTTAGTTTTTGCAAAGCAGACTTAATCGCCCGCGAGACACCCATCTCGGACAACCCAAGCACACAGGCTGTTTCTTTCTGAGACAAGTCATAAAAGAAAACAAACTCGATAATCTGACGGGTCTTTTCACCTAGGGATTTAAGCGCCTGGGATATAACCTCTTTATCTTCCGACATATTGAGCAAGTCCTGATACCGCTTGTCGGCAACAATATCGCTCAAACCTCGACGGTCCTCACCTGCATCTTCATCAAGCGAACCATCAAGCGATTCATAGTGCTGACGAGCATCCCAGGACTTCTGAGCTTCTAAAATTTCCTGCACAGAATATCCAGAGAATGTTGAAAGTTCTTGCACTGTGGGTGAGCGTTCAAGAGAACGTGCGAGCTTTTCTTCCAATTGACAAATCTGCATATTGATTTCAGATAGACGACGTGGAATCTGGATCAAAGTAAGGTGGTCCCGCAAATAATGTCTGATTTCACCGCGAATGTAACAAGCGGCAAGTGTTTTGAAACTAGCCGCATTAGAGCGATTTGGGTCGTAGTAACAAATTGCTTTGAGCAAACCAATGCAGCCGACTTGCACCAGATCGTCGTTGCTGTCAGGATATGCCTGGCTGTATCGTTTGGCAATTTGCCTCACTAAATACATGTGCTCTTGGACAAGATCAAGCACTGCGCCCTCGTTAAAGTGCGATGCCTTGAACTGCCACCATTTGCCGTTTTCTGCTCTGGTACTCATTTTGTGTTATCGATTCAAGAGATGGACTGAATAAAATCTTCCCTTGACAGCCGGCTGTTAAACCTATGAGAATGGCATTTAAGAACTGATTTTATGGATATCAAAGTAAATCTAATAAAGCTCATAGCCAAGTCGCGCTTCCACTGGGGACGTATTTCCATCCAGAAGCAGCTCGTCATCCTTGGACTGGTGTGCATTTCAGGCGTTGTGACTTTCACTGCCTGGGTCTGGGTGCAACGCGCTCAGCAACAAATCAACGACTCAATCAACCAATTTGGTCTGGCTCTCGCTCACGCTCTGGCTCGAGGCGGCGCAGAAGCTCTTTCAAACTCGGGCAATTTAGAAGGATTGCGTTATTACATTTTGACCGAAAAGGGACATACGCCAGCTCTTGTGTATGTCGTGTATTGTGACCAAAATGGAAACGTGCTGCTCGACCCCAATTCCAAAGAAAGTTTAAAGAACGTTTTTCCCATTTATGACCAACCGCTGGACAAATACAGCGTTCCAGGCGTTCATAAAAGTCCAAAAGGCTATCGCAGCATTACAAATTTTGCAGTGCTCATGCGTCGCAACAACAAAGATTTGGGTGTTTGTTGGGTCGGTCTAGATAACGATACTTTCACTCTGCTTGGCACTCCCAAAGAAACAAACTATTTTCTGTTTACAATCTTCGGTCTGGTAGGCATTCTTGGTGCTTTAGGCGTGTGGGTCAATTACGCCATAATCAACAAGCCATTGCGTACATTGGCTCAGGGAGCCAGCGAAATTGCAGCAGGTCGCTTTGGTCACCAGATAACCGGCACAAAGGCCGGCAAAGAAATTGACGAGCTCATAACTGCGTTCAACTACATGTCGAGCCGTCTAAAATTGTATGACCAGCACAACGTAGACTCGCTCATGGCTGAGCGCAATAAATTCAATTCAGAGCGCAACAAATTAGAGCTAGTGCTCATGTCTATCGCCGATGGAGTCGTGGTGCTAGACCGGGACAACAAAGTGCAAATCGTAAATCAGGCCGCGCTTCTATTATTCGACAAGCAAGCGCAAGAAATGCTTGGCAAACCGCTCGTCTTTTGTAGCGATGGTCCAGACGCTCCAATGATTTGCCAAATTGTCCAAGCATTTACAGACTCAGTAACCCCAGGCTCACCTGGACCGACAGACGCTGTGGGGGGGAATTCTGAGTCTGCAATTACTGCAACCCAACCGATGATCCAATCTATTCAACTTGGCGAGCGCATTGTACGTTTGCACAGTTCGCCCATTTTTCTCAAAAAAGAATTTATTGGCTCGGTAATGATCATGCAAGACATTACCAAGCAGATAGAACTTGAGCGAATGAAAAACGAGTTCATGTCAAATGTTTCACATGAATTGCGCACTCCGATTACTTCGATCAAAAGCTATGTTGACACTCTCTGTAACCACGGAGACAAGCTTGAAGCAGACGTTTACCGCGAGTTCTTGCAAATCATAGATAACGAAGCAGACCGCCTCATGCACCTAGTAAACGATGTATTGCAATTGAGCCGATTGGAAGAAGCAGATCAAGAAATCGAGATGGCGCCAATGGATGTCCGTCGCGCCATAGAAGCAGCCGCGCGTGCTGTGAACATGATGGCAAAAGAACGTGATATAGATCTCAAATATCCTCACAGCTCAGATGCAGGCGAAGTGCCGATAGTTTGTATCAATCAAGAATCTATGGAGCGAGTAATTATCAATTTGCTCACAAACGCGATTAAGTACACGCCCTCAGGTGGCAGCATTGACGTCACGGTGAGCATTGAGCCCTACAAGGACAAAGAGGGCGACGAATTGGGTGTCCACGTCAAAGACACAGGCATAGGCATTCCAGACGATGCACTAGCAAATATCTTCGACCGCTTCTTTAGGGTCGAGAAAAAAGTGCACACTATAAAAGGAACTGGACTTGGATTAACCATCGTTAAAAAAATCGTCGAAAAACACTTTGGACGCGTGGCAGCCACCTCAGCCATTGGACAGGGTTCCACTTTCAGCTTCTATCTACCTCTTGCAGAACTTCCCAAAGATGACGATGAAAACTCTGAAGATAAAGGCGATGTCCAAATTTTTGATATCAAATCTGGTACCGGTCCGGAAGTAGCTAAAAATTAGAATATGCATGAGCGACCGATTGATTTTCCCGACTCACTTATCGCTTCTGTAATCAAGAAAAATTACGACTTAACTGTCACCGGAATTACTTTTCTGGACTTGGGAGCCGATGCATGGGCCTGGACCTATCGCTGGCAATCAACGACATCGCCGAGTTCGCCATGCAAGTATTGACGCGACCGGATCTCGGAAAAGCCTGTCGCAAAGAGGCTCTTGAATACTTCATGTCCTTATTCATGCCAGGCAACATTGTTATGCAAGCAATTGAATCCGATTCCAGACCTTTAGAGTCCCCTCGGATTAATAATCTATAATCACGAGCGTTTCTATATCGCCCAAATATCTAGAAAATTACAATCTTATCCACTTTACATTTTGAGGTTTCAAGTATGTAGCGTGATATCATTTTGCAAATGGAAAATCGCCATTAAAATGGATGAAGATTCTAATGGTAGCTATGTTCAACGTAAGAAGGGGGGTTACTTAGTTGGCTCGGGCCATTTATCCAGGGTCTTTTGATCCAATGACTCTCGGGCATCTCGATATAGTGAAAAGAGCTAGCCAACTCTTTGATGAAGTTATGATGGCGGTCGTCGCCAATCCTGGTAAAGCACCACTTTTGCCGATGGAAGTCAGAGTAAACCTCATTGAAGAAGCAGTAAGGGAAATCCCCAATGTTAAAGTCGGCTCATTTCAAGGTCTTTTAGTCGATTTCGCAAAACAAAACAACGTGTCGTGCGTGATTCGAGGACTTAGAGCTATATCTGATTTCGAAGCAGAGTTAGGAATGGCACAAACCAATAAAACTCTTTTACCTGAACTAGAAACTATATTTCTGATGACCAAAGCCGAGTATTCTTTTATAAGCTCGTCAACAGTCAAAGAAATTGTCCGCCTAGGCGGAGACGTTACGAAATTTGTTCCGTCCGTAGTAAATGACCATTTGAAGAGGCAATTTAGCAGAGGCATATCGTAAGACAATGACGACACTAATTACTCCAACTGCCAACAACCAACAACAAGTTGCGCAGCCAGGAAACCAAACCCAGATGTATAAGCAAACCACTGTGTACAAGCACATGGACTTGCTAGAGCACCTCATTGAGGATGCTGCCGGGTTCTATAAATACAAATTGATCAATGCCGATGACTTTCTCGATGTACTCGATAAAGCTCGCGCCAGATTGCCCGAAGAATTGACCGACGCAGCCGACGTCCTTGCGCAGCGCGATAATTTGATGGCTGAAGCTCAGCGTCGTGCCGAGCAAATCATCGGTCAGTCCAAAAGACAAGCTGAAGCTATGCTTCAAGAATCAGAATTATTGAAGGCAGTTCAAGCTGAAGTTGAGCGAATCCGCAAGCAAGTGGTCACTGAAATTGACCAGATGCGTCGCGAAGCTCTCTCTGAAGCAGAACGCATTCGTATGGAAGCCGACGAAGATGCCCAACGCATCAAAGAAGGCGCCGATCATTACGCCGAGGCAGTACTTACAAGAATTGAAAGTGACATCGCCGTCATCACTCAACACATTCAAGAATCGCATGGTATCGTCAAAAACGGACAGCGCTTATTGGGTCAAGCCAAAAGAACATCTAATCTTGGTTTGAATGTTCAGATGCCGATGAGTCCCACCAGTTCTATGCAGGGCTTGCAAGCCATGCAACCGATGCAACCCATGCCTGGCATATTTCCTCCAGCGCAATTCAGCCCCGGACCAGGTAACACACCTTAAGTCAAAGGCATAAACGAAATTAAAAAACGCGGTGTCACCACCGCGTTTTTTGTATTTCTGTTTGAACGAGTAGCTTGAATTAAGCGAATCTACGTCTCTTCTTCTTGTTCTTCGATGCGATTAGTTTGTGCACGTTCTTATGTTTGGCACGAGCAATGTGGTGGCGTGAGTGGTGCTTCGCAATATGGACTCTAGCTTTGGGAGCAAAAGCAGTTTCAGGAATAGACATAGTGTCATTCTCAAACTGGTTATATGTAATTGCAGCCATCCTACGAATCAGATTACTAGCGGAAGAATCGTTGCGACGACGTTGAACTTGAATAGCGATACCAATTCGCTTACCACTAGGGGTGGTGACAATGCCAGCATCACCAACCATGATACCGATAGTGCCTGTCTTGTGAATAATTTCTGCTGCAGGGTCAATTGCTCCTATTCCTTGCGGCAACATAGAGCGATTTTTGCAATGACCCATCAGTTCATACATGAAAGCCTTGCTTTCCTGGTTAATCACATCGCCCTTGTCGATGCGAGCCATCAAAAAGACCTGATCATATGGACAGGTTAAGTTAGTACCCTCGATATCAACTAGATAGTTGTTTATCTTAGTCTCTCTCATGCCCCATTTTTTGAATTCGCGATTGAGCTTAGATTTGCCGCCCAGATACTCTATGAGCATATTGGTGGCAGTGTTGTCCGAAATGGTCATCATGAGTTGAGCTGCATTACGCGCAGTGATTTTGGTGCCTAATTTTCTCCACTGCAAATGACCAGAGCCACTTGTCACAACTTCTTTTTTGATTTCGAGCATATCGTCAAGACTGGCTTCACCACGCTCGCATGCCGTGAGTAAACTTACAAGTATTGGAACTTTGATGATACTAGCAGCGGAGAATGCTTTGTTTCCGTTTACATCGACATATTCGCCTGAATCCAAATCCACGGCATATATTCCAGCAATACTGGTCTTGGATTTGTTCATGTTTACGAGTTCTTCACTCAATTGCGAAAGCTCGCTTGCCGGCTCAAAAGGAGCCTCTATTGGCGCTTCGGGCTCAGAAGTGGGATCAGCCTGAATGCCTTGCTGACTGACCCAAATCTGGGTAAAAGCAATTGAGCCCGCAAACACCATGTACTTAATCAGTCTCTGACCAGGAGGCAGAGGGCGCTTTTTGCGAGGCTTTTGAGGGGTTACTTTCTTACTAAATTTCTTCAGGATGCCAATCATCAACCACGACCGCTACTAAGAAAACTACAAAAATAAAACGAGTATTTTACTATTCTAATTCAAGATTCAAGATAAAGCTCCTGTTTCAGATGAAATTTTAGGTTTGCCTCTAGGTACAAACAGATATGCAGCAAGACCCACAGCAGTAGCCAAACTCACAAGAATTTTGGCATTAACCGGCAAATCAGTTCTAGGCGAAACAAATCCCTCAATAGAGCCTGCAATTAGGAGCATCGGCACTGTTCCGGCAAAAATAGCAAAAGCAATGCGAGCACCAACTTTTAATGAATCAGGCCACCTTAATTTTCCAGGAAACAGCATATGCTTTCCTAAAACCAGTCCAGCACCGCCACTAATGAAAATAGCACTCAATTCAAGCACACCGTGCCCTGCCACAAATGCCATCAAGGGTAATGCCATGCCGTGCAATTGACAGACACCAAATGTACTACCAATAGACATCCCGTTCACAATCAAAATATAGATGGTGCCAAAGCCAAAAGTAATACCAAGTGCAAACGCAAGAATAGAAACGCGAATATTATTTGTAGCAATCATTCCAAAAGCAGTCGGACTTTGGTCTTGTGCAGCATCAGTCCACATGTGCTTCTTCTCGATCATGTCCCACATATCTTCATTTACAATAGGCTCTCCTTTTTTGATTTCGAGCTGAGCGAACGTGGGATCCTTTTGCACCATGTAATAAGAGCCGACACATGGAATTGTGAAAAGCAAAAATCCAAGCGCGATGTAAAAAATATTTTGGCGCACTAAATAAGGAAAACCGATCCATAAAAAGTGAAACAAGTCCTTCCACCTGTTTTTGTCCCTCTGATACACTTGATTGTGCGCGCGCACCACCAGATTGTTCAAATAGCCCTCGACCTCAGCACCCAGCTTAAGCGCCCGCGCCCTCGACAAATCTGCCGATGTCACTCTGTAAAGTCGTCCCAGGTCTTTCAATTGCGCATTATCAAGCTTGCCAATACCAAAGCGGTCGAGGATTTTCAACAAGTCCTCAAGCATTGTCCATTCAGGTTTTCTTTGACTAATCCAACGTTCTAAGTTCATTCAATTTATGATTAAGCCCGACTATTCGATTTCTACCCCTGAAAATGTCGACCTACACCTTGAGCTGGCCGGACTGGGCAATCGCATATTGGCAGCCTTGATCGACCAGATTATTCAAGCCCTCTCCATATTGGCATTCGTCATCGTCATGCTCCTTATTTGCTTGGGCATCGACAAAATGGGATTGCCCACCGAAACCAAAAGCAAAGTATTCGTTTACATAGGCATGTTTGCCATATTCGTTGTTTTCGTCATCCATACAGGTTACAGCATCATTTTCGAAGGTCTCTGGCAAGGTCAAACCCCCGGCAAGCGTCTTACCCATATTCGGGTGGTCGAAGCAAACGGACAACCAATCGGCTGGCCTTCGGTATTTATTCGCAATCTTATTCGCATAATCGATACAGGACTTGCATTCATCGGACTTTTAATCATGCTCATCGACAAGCACGAGCGCAGACTTGGCGACATGGCAGCCGGCACCATAGTCATTCGCGAGCGCACCCAGGACCTTTCGCTCGACAAAATCAATTTAGAAACAAGCCCTAAAGCAGATCAACTGCTCGACATCGGTCGTCTTAGCCCACAAGACTACGACCTGCTGCTTCAGTTCTTGCGCCGACGCAAAAAACTTGCAGTCGAGTACCGCCCAAAACTTGCCGTGCAACTTGAGACTTATCTTCGCGACAAATTAGACCGCAAGATGCAAAGCGAAGACACGATCAACGCAAAGCCCGAGGAGTTTCTCGAAATTGTTTACGCGTCCTATCAAGAGCGCGCAAACAGCTAATTCGATTTACCGAATTATTATCTCTCTTCGATTGGAACGTATTTAAGATCCATCAGCCCGATGTAATCGGCGTCTGGTCTAATTAGTTTGTTATTGGCGTACTGCTCCAGAATATGAGCGGTCCAACCCGAGATTCTAGCAATTGCAAAAATTGGGGTGAACAAGTCATCGGCAATACCCAACTGGTAATAGACCGAAGCTGAATAGAAGTCGACGTTTGCGTTCAAGCCTTTGTCTTTTTTGACCAGGTCTTGAATTTTTACCGACATGTCATAGAACTTGGTGTCACCTTTCATTTTGCCGAGTTCTTCAGACATTTTTTTGAGGTGAACAGCACGCGGATCGAGTGTGTGATACACACGATGACCAAAGCCCATGACCTTTTTCTTGTCTTCAAGCATCTTGGCGATATAAGGCTCAACATTGTCGACAGTGCCGATATCGAGAAGCATTCTGATAACTTCCTGATTAGCTCCGCCGTGAAGAGGTCCTTTGAGAGCACCAATAGCGGCAACTACAGCAGAGTGCATGTCTGTCAAAGTTCCAGCAGCTACGCGAGCGGCAAAGGTCGAAGCATTGAAGCTGTGCTCAGCATGAAGGACAAGAGCGACATCAAGAGATTTTGTTGCCACTGGATCTGGCTCTTTGCCAGCATGAAGAAGGTGAAGAAAACTGCCAGCAGTGCTGTGCTCAGCCTTAGGCTTGACACACTCGCGACCGTTTCTAATACAGTCCCAATAAGCAACAATTGTGGGGAACTGGGCTGTGAGCTTGATTGCTTTGCGAATGTTGGCTTTGCTGTCCATGTCTTCAGCATCAGGATCGTACATAGAAAGCATGGATACTGCCGTTCTGAGCACTTCCATCGGCACGGCGTCCTTTGGAAAGGACTTCATCATTTTGGTCACTTCGTCTGGAATAGCTCTGTTAGCGCCAAGCTCTTCTTTGAGAGTCTCAAGCTCTTTCTTGCGCGGCAAGCGACCGTTCCACAAAAGATAGACGACTTCTTCGTAATTGGATTTCTCAGCCAATTCGTGAATGTCGTAACCCTGGTAAATCAGTTTTCCTTCATCGCCCAAAATTTCACAAATTTTCGAAGATGCGGCTACTACGTGCTCCAGACCTGCGTTAACCATAGTTGTTTCCAAGCTCCTCTCGGCTCCTTCCAATCTACTTTGGAGATTAATACTGGATTTTATACACCAAATGACAACATTTCGCGGGCAATCATAGTGTTATCTTCATTGTGTTGGCGAGAAATCAGCGTTTTTTTGGATAAGAAATGGCTAAATTTAAAGACATTTCGAAAAAAACCGGACTGCAAGACCTTGATAGCGCTGCAGCATTTGTTGACATCCTAGCAAAGCAAGGCGTCAACTCACTAGATAAATGTATCTGGTTCGCAGCCTGCTATTGCCTGGCCTATCGCGCTATTCGACCTGCAAATCTGGACGGGGTAAGCCTTTCACAAATTGAAGCACTTTCGCCAGCTTGTGCAGTAGATTCAAGTCCCCTGGCATCGAGCGTTGGTCAATATTTAAATAGACTTGCTTCAAGTTTTGGACCCACCCAATCGCTCAAGCTAGATTTTTCTCCTGGGGCCGATTTTTTTCACTGCCTTCTTCCTGCCTGGATTTTTCAAATACTGACTCAGAGCAAAGCCAAAACTACTTATACAGAAGCTCGCCAATCCAGATCTTTCGAGGAACTGCCAAGACTAACTCAGTGGTTCACTCCGTCTTGGGCATCGTCTTATCTTGCCGACCAAGTTATATCGTCTAAGACTCAAACTTTTCTTGACCCTGCCTGTGGTGGCGGTCACATTCTGGTCGAAACACTAAAGGCTTTTTGCCAGAAAAATAAACTGAGCCCAAGTCAAGCTCTAGAGCGAATATGGGGATTAGATGTCGAACCGGGTCTAATCAAATTATCTGCACTTTCACTTTATTTGTGCGCTTTAGATTTAAACAATTACAAATTCGATTCGACTCTTTCTATACCAAATTTATTTTGCATCGAATCGCAAGATGCCGAAATGGGAAGTCTAATTTTGGGCTTAAAGAACTTGTCCTACTCTCTTATTCGATACGACGGCACCATACTCGAAGCATCTTCTTTGCCAGACAAATTCGATGCAATTGCAGCAAATCCGCCATATTTAGGTTATCGGTTAATGCCAAAAAAAATGGTGGCATTCTTGAGATCAGAATATAAAGACGCGCATTATGACATGTACTCGGCGTTTCTTGAGTTAGCAACTAGACTAATTAATCCGTCTGGAAAAATCTCTTTCATTTGTCAGCAAAGTTTTTTAAGTATCACTAGATATGAAACACTCCGAAAAAAACTATTGGCTAGCTTCAACATCACATCGCTTGTAAGCCTCGGCGCAGGGGCGTTCCAATCAAGAAGCGGCGAGAAAGTAAGTAGTGTGATTGTCACGCTCGAATATTCAAAACAAATTTATCACTTAGCGCATATCGATCTGCGTGACCAAGCGAACAAACGCATTGCCTCAAAAAGCGGCATTAAATCTATATCTTCGCAATTAATTCAAGGCAGAGAAATGGAAGAAACTAGCCGACTTATCGCCGGATCGCCGATACTTCCAGACTGCCCTCAAGATATTGCTCAACTTTTTTGTCGACTGCCTCAACTTGACCATGATGAGCACGGTATAACAGTTACCAACGGAATGTTTACCTGCGACAATAAGCGTTTCGTAAAACATTTTAGTGAAATAACAGATTTCGAAAAGGAAGATTACGTACCCTACGATAAAGGCGGCGGACAAAAATGGTTTGCCTCAACGCCATACCGGTTGTGGTGGAAGGACCAAGGAGAGTCTATTCGAAAGTTAAGAGTAGAGCGGGGACAATCGAGAACGTTGCCTGGCGAAGATTTTTATTTTAAGCAAGGCATTACCTACTCTTACATAGGAACGCGCGGATTCAAAGCTCGCTTATTGAGCCCAGGTAGCGTTTTTGATATAGCAAGCTCATCACTATTCTGCCAGGATGAAACAAAATTGAATTACTTGCTTGGATTTTTGAATTCGTCTCTTGTAATTTTTATTCTTGGGCAATTGAATCCCACCGTCAATTTCCAGATTGGAGACATTCGTCGGATCCCCTACTGCAAGCCAGATTCAAAAATTGTTGAAGATATAAACTCAATCGTCTCCAAATCCATTGAACTTGCTTCAATGTTCGACAAAATCAATCCTGACTCTCCGGCCTTTGATTCAAACCAGAATATGTTGGGTCGAGAAAGAACAATTGAGAACATCTCTAAATTCATAAATAATCTAAACTTGCAAGAAAAACATCTACAAAATGAAATAGATGAAATTGTCTTTGAACTATATTCGGTATCATCGAAAACCAGAACACTGATCAAAGAAAATTACTGGGTAAAAAACTCTGATAAATTTCTTCGCGATCTATCTGCTCTTCCCCAGGAAAAATGATACTCAATAGGCGCTTTTACAGGGCTGCCTTTTTTACTTCTTCTTCGGGAACAAAGTTCTTTCCTGAAGTAGATAATTCCAAAATACAATCATGATGCCATATCAATTTGAAATATTTATGAAACTCGCTTGTTCCTTCAAAAGTGATCGCGGGACAATTCTTTAGTCTAAGATTCACAAGTGTACCTAATTTAGCCAATTTGACTAATTGCCTGTCCGTGATATTGGTATTACTTAAATCAAGATATTGGAGTTTCAAATCTAGCAGAGAATCAATCAATTTATCGTCGATGACAGGACTTGCGTTCAAATCCAAATATTTCAGTTTTTGAAGTGCAACAAGTTCATTGATCTGAGCCGGCGAAGATTGGCTATTAGTCACATCAAGTCGAAAAAGCTGCTTTAGATTTTTCATGGCATGCCACTGCTCTTTGGCCATGGATATACCTCTGAGATCAAGTTGTTGAATTTTGGCTTCTGCAAGTGCTTCAATACTCTCGGCAGAGATAGCAGAATTGCCTTCCAGGCTGATTGATTTAACAAGAGGCAGTTTTGCCAGCTTGACACCAATATCTGCACTGCAAGAGGTGTTGCAGAGAGACACTCCTTGCAACAACCTAATCTTAGACAGGTCAATCACACAGTGATCATTTATTTTCTTGGATCTCAACTCGATAAATCTAAGGTTTGGTAATCGAGTCAATAAGGCAACAGATTTATTACTTAAATTATCCGAGCCCAGCGACAAAATTTCCAAGCTCTTCATTTTGGTTATCTGTTCCAACGCCAAGTCATCGATATAAGTCCCGTTCAGCTCAAGCTCTTTAGCGGGTAGATCACTCAAGTATTTAAGTCCTGTACCTTTGATGAGAGGGCAGTTCTTTAGCACTATCTTTTGAACAGATCTTTGACCAATCTTTTTCAAATCCTCGTCTACTGCAGACTCCGAGAATACGCACGTCGTCTCATTGGATGCAGAAGTAGTTAAGGTGAGTACTTGCTCTTTTGCAAAATTCTTATTTGTCTCTACCACCGGTGCTAAAGTTTTCAACGTCGCTGGCGGTTTGTCTGATTGGTCTAAGAGTTTACTTCTAACTGCGTCCTTTCGATTTTGAAACTCAAAATTTTGATAATAAACAAAAGCGACAATAAAACATATTGCTATCGCGCTGGCTATTGCTATGACAAATTTTCGCGACGATATTGCTGTCTGAAAATCATCTATTTTCTCCGATTCTGATTTAGACTTACTAAATCCAGCTCTAAAAATCTCTTCTTGAATCGACTCTATCTCTTCTATCAAAAGCTTGGCCGACTGCGGTCTATCTTCTGGCAATTTAGCTAGACATCTATCTATCAAGCTAACTAAACTTGAAGGAAATTCAGAATCCTTTTTTATTTCGCTGATCAAAGGTGGGGCTAAGTCACGCTGCATAGTCATTGTTTCTATGGGCGATTGGCCTTTTAGCGGCAAAACGCCTGTCAGCATTTCAAAAACAAGACAGCCAAGACTGTAGATATCAGAGCGTGAGTCAATTTCAAAAGCACAAACCTGCTCAGGACTCATATAATTCGGGCTTCCAACAGTGGTATTAACTGCGGTTAGTTTTTGTTCAACATTTTCAAGCTGTGCCAAACCAAAATCTAGAATCTTAACAACTTGTTTTCCAGAATCTCCACTTACAATAATGATGTTAGACGGCTTCAAATCTCGATGAACGATACCATGCTTGTGAGCATGTTCCAGTCCTTTGCAAATTTGCAAGAAAATTTCCATGCTCTCTTTTGCGGATAAATAGCCTTTTCTTGCAAGAATTTCTAAAAGAGTCTCTCCTTCCAAAAATTCCATCACTATATATGGCACATTTGAAGAGGTCAGTCCAAAATCAAAAATCCTAGTTATATTTATATGTTGGAGCTTCCCCCCTGCAATAGCCTCACGTTGCAATCTAATGGCCGTGATTTCAGAGTCCAGATTGTGCAAAATTTTAATTGCAACCTCTATATTGAGATTGCAGTCAAAAGCTTTGAGAATTTGACCCATGCCACCAGCGCCAATAATTTCTTCAATCTGATAACGCTGAGTTATTTCGTCTGGAAAGGCACTCTGGTTCATAAAGAGTGTGCGATGCTCCTCATAAACTCTCCAGAACTTGCAAAACCCCTGCTCGAATCATTACCCAATCCTCAATTTCTTTGAATCCCAGTTTCTTATACCAATTCAAAGGAAATTCCTGACAACGAAATGTATAAGTCTCCCACAACACAGGAGAATATTTTTCATTGGCATTAATCAACGCCTGACGAATAAGTTCACTTGCTAATCCGCGCCCTTGGTGCTCAGGATCTATGAAAAGTTCGCCATCTACAAGATGGTTGCCATCCCACCATGGACGAATACCCACAATAAATCCACCAACCAACTTTTGCTCAAATTCTGCAACAAACGCTAAGTCTGGTTGCCGCCTAAACCAATCAGAAAGAAGGGCCTTAGCAGATATTTCGCTCCAATGCTCTTTCAGCTCCGGGTCTTGAAAGGCGCGCATATAAACAGAACCGAGCGTACTCAAATCATCGCTCTGCATCAATCTAATGTTGTATGTAGAATCCATTCAAAGCCTCTGCTTTAATTTGGCACAAATCTCACGCACCAACTGCTCATCACAAGCCGGCACCACTGGATAAGACATAATCCCACGCCCTTTATACTGAGGATTAAAGTCCTTCGCTCTTGGAATAATGTGCACGTGAAAGTGAGGCACCGCCTCAGCCAAGCTAAAGGTATAGACCCGCTCGCACTGGGTTGCTTCGCGAATGCATTTCATAGCTCTTGCCAATATGCCACCATATGCAGTGCGTTCAAATTCTGTTGCTTCAGACAAATCGAGCAAATGTCGCTTCGATTGCAACACCAGATATCCCAAAATATCGGTTTCAGAACTATGACGCAAAATCCAGTTGTCATCGCTATAAATGACACGATCAGCAGTATAAATCGGTGCTTCGCTGCAAAGCTGACAGGACATTATCTAGTGATGCTCACAGAAGGATCTACAGTGTTGCGACGAAACTGAGTGCCACCATCTTCGAATGGTCTTGCACGCCATGGTCTGCGCTGATTAGGATTTGGATTTTGTCTTCGACGTGGGTTATTTGGGTTGTTAGGATTATTAGGATTATTAGGATCGTTAGGATCCATTTCAGGCTGAGGCTGCATTTGGGTGTAGCGTGGATCAGGCTGGTAGGCTGGCATTTCTTCGTCGCCTTGAGTTTGATATGGTCTCATGCTCTGGTCTTGTGGATTGCGTCTGTAGACGCCATCCTGAGGTAGCTGCTGGGCATTTTGAGCTTCGTACATCGCTCTTGCGCGGTTCATCATATAGTCGGGAGGAGGCACGTTTGCAGGAAAACGAACTGGTCCGTGCGAGATGGGCGGTGGAGGCGCTTTCAATTGATAAAGCGGGGTGTACTGGTCGCCCGCACCGGTTCCTACTACTTCGCTACCGTCGGCTTGGAAGGTTCTATTAACAGCCACTTTCTGACCGTCTACCATTTTGAATCCCGATACTGAGACATTACCTTTATCGTCTCTTTGCACGGACAATTCTCTTTCTTCACCGGTCTCTTGAATTTTCCACATGTTGCCGGAAGTGCGCGAATAATTACTTTCTTTCCATCCTGTAATTTGATTTCCTTCAATGATGGGCTGTTTGATTTTGAAGCTTGAGATATTGCCAGTGGTGTCATAAGCAAATTCGATTTGTTGGGCGTTATAGCGCGATCCAAAGCGCTCCATGTTTGGCTTTTGCTGATTGGAGACATCCATTATCACTTGTTTGTCGCCAACCACGTCTTTGCTTGCATCCCATGCCACAACTTGAAGCTTGCTGCCATTGAGATAGCTTGTGTTTCCGGTCTGGTAATCGTAGTGGAATTTGCGTCCATCTGCTGCAGTGGTTACCACAGCGTCTTGACCGAATTTGTGCTCGGCGCCATTTTCATCGAGAACGCGGTAATCGCGATTAGCATACACATGAATCTGTTTGCCGGTATTCTGATCGATTTGAACACCGACTGTAACTTCATTTTGACTTTGGGGCAAGAACTCACGCATCGCGGTCATCGAGCGCAATGTAGCAAGATTGGAAGCGGTTTGTTGCGCATCACCAGGAACGAGAAGTGCGGAAATTTGATCAATCTTCTGAACTTCTTCATTGGTAAAAGCAGTTTTTCCTGGCACTCTGTTGGCACGAAATTCGAGCCACTGTGAAGGCTGACCTGGAACTTGAACGCCGATTTCCTCGACCTGACCTTGCGCATTACGACGAGCATAACCGAACACAGCATCCGGTGAATTTTGTCCGGGAGTCATGCCATTGATTTTGGCACTGGTGTCGGACAGATACATGTAGTCAGTCGATCTACCGTTTGGATAAACGATAGATCTAAGTGGTTGAATTTGTTGAGCAATCATTTGTCCATCTGGAGTTTCAACCATAGTGTTGATCAAGCGGCTGTCGCGTCTGGTCTTAACACCATTTGCTTCTTGTCTGTAGCCGTTTGCATCAAGGTATTGAACAGAACCAGTTGGGCTCAATGCAACATCGCCAACTAATTGATTAACTACTTCAGGCTGACCGGTGACTTGATTTAGCTTAGTGATACGCAAGCCGTTTGCTTCGCGCGTGCCTTGTTCAACTACTTGGGGTTGATTGTTTGCGCCAATTTTGCCCACTGCATAGTTTTGAACTCTGCCTTGTGCATCATAAGTGGCCTGGAAGAATTTGCCGTCTTCGCTGCGAACCATGGTTGGTTTGCCATTTTGATATTCATAATAGACGCCATTTTTGAGAGCTTTAACAGGCTTGCCATTTTGATCGAATTGTTCAAACGATTTGCCATCACCATAATCGGTACGCACAAGGCGTCCTTGCGAAAGGGTGTCCTTGCGGCCATCGGGATAAATGACTTGAGAAGCTTGACCGCCCTCTAATTTAATTTTTCTACCATCAGCTTCGACTGATTCGAACATGGTGTAGCCATTTGGAGTTAAAGCGAAGCGAGCAATGGTTCCAGTTTGAACATCAATACGAAGACGCTCATTACCAAGAGGAATGTCCACCACTGCTTGTTGGACAGATTGTGGTTGTTGACCTGCAACCACCATGTCGACGCCAGCCCCCTTACGTACACGGAACATGGCATTGCCCAATTGAATAGTGACCTGATTGCCATCAGCCTGCATAACTTTGGATTCAGGAAACTGATTACCAATAACAGTGGGCGAATTACCAAAGAGCTGCCATTCTTGCATGCCTTGATTTTGGATTTGAACTTCAGGACGAACAGCGGCAGTATTGGGATTAAAAACACCAGGATTGAAGCCAGGGTTGACTACGGCCGGGTTGAAAGTCTGATTTGGATTGAAGGCTGGAGCGACCTGGTTATAATCGGCTCTCCACTGTGCTGCTGGCTTGTTTTGAAGAAGATTCGGAAGAGCAGAAGCAGGGTTGAAGCCTGTGAAAGCCTGGTCAGGTGAAGCTTTCCAGTCGAAGGTTCTGTTGGCGTCGTTGACAATTTGATTGAGATTTTTGCCCTGATTTTCTTGGAAAAGATTATTCGGGAGGAAATCCATCCCGGCAATCTGGATGGTTGGTTTTTGTAAGCCGCTGTCAGCCAAAAGTTTATCGTGCACAGAGCTGTCTTCAGTCACGCTCGAAGCTGCAACGTTGTCGTTGGCTTTGGCTTCGGGGTTTTGACCGGATGTCATCGCAATTGCGCCTCTGTGTCTATGCCCTTACTTTATACAAAAGGGGCATGCAAGACACTGGGGAAAACCGTGCCCCCCATCTAAAAAGCATGGGAGAAACCGTGCCCTCGACACAAATTTAATATATACCGAAATTTTTAAGTCTCGGAATTATTAGCAAACAGCCCCTTCAGCGATAGCTGGAGCTCCACAGGATCTAAGCAGACAGTCAATTCTTGCCACTTTAAAGACTTTATAAATACTAGGAGTCATATTTTGGAAACGACAATGCTTACCTGAAGCTTCTACTGAAGTTACGAACTCTTCAAGCCATTCAAGTCCATCTACAGTGATGAATGTGCACTCGGCAAAATTAATCAAAACTGGGCTTTCGGTTTCAGCGGCAAGTTTTTTGGCACCTTGGATTTCGCCATTAAAAATAGCAGGCACTTTGACGGTGTCGAAGTGGTTGTTGTGTTGTTGTTTTGAATTAGCTGTCATATCTATTTCTACTTATTTTATCTATTTAGGCGGTTGACGTTCGGGATAAGCACTAATAAAAAGCTGAACCATTTCCTCAATTAAGGGGAAACGAGGATTAGTTTTAATACTTAAATCTTCAAAAGCACCTTTAACTAATATAGGCAGTTTATTTTGGAATTCTTCAGGTGTGATTCCCAACTCAGAAATAGCAAGTGGTTGCTTGCACAAACGGCCAATATCGTAAATTTTCTGCTTCAGTGCTTTAATGCCTTTTTTCACTTCAACATCGCTGTCGGCTTTGCCTTCTTCTGGCTTGTAGAGCCCGAGAAACTCGGCTGCTCTGGCATATTTTTTGTCTGCCACCCATGTGTGATAATTCGAAATTGAAACAAATTTGCCAGGCACGTTTTCGTTATAGTCAACAGTCGACAACAAAAATACTGCATTTGCTCGACCGTGCGAAACATCAAAAGTAGCTCCAAGACTGTGGGCCAGAGCATGATTTACACCGACAGACACGTTTCCAATAGCCATACCGGCAAGACAAGATCCGTGGTGCAGTTTGTGGCGATAAACTATGTCATCTGGATTTTCCAAAACCATCGGTAAAGCTTCAAAAATAAGGCGCATTGCTTCGAGCGCCAATCCATCAGTGTAGTCGAAGGCGACAGCAGAAACCAATGCTTCAAGCGCGTGAGTAAGCGCATCAAATGCGGTATCACAAGTAATCGACAAAGGAAGTGACTTTGTCAAGTTTGCATCGACAATTGCAATATCAGGCAAAAGCGTCTGATCAACAAATGAAACTTTGCGATGTTTTTCGTTATCTTTCAGCACCGCAAATGGTGTCACTTCAGAACCGGTACCCGACGTAGTAGGAATAGCAATCAACTTGGTTTTGTTTGATTTAGGAAACTGTGCAAGCCTGTGACGGAAGTCGAGAAATGCCACCGAAAGCTGGTCCACATCGATATCTGGATAGTCATAAAACAAACGTATCAATTTGGCTGCGTCCAAAACGGAACCGCCACCCAGCGCCACTATAGTATCGGGTTTGGTGGCTTTAAGAAATTCAACAGCAGTTTTGATTGCTGCAAAATCCGGCTCTACGCCGATATTATCGTAGACGCTAGTTTTGCAATCTTCTGGCATCTTCTCAAGAACGGCAGAAAGGTGTCCGCGCTTGTCGGCAGATTTAGTAGTGAGAATTACAGCCGATTTTGTTTTTTGATGACTCAAGACATCGATGCTGCCCGGGTTTACGTGCAGACTATTAGTAGTTTGAAAAACCACATCGTAGACAGTGCGACGTGGGACTTTTTTGTAATTGATTAAATTCTTAATTCCAACGTTGTCGGATGTGATGTTACCACCGCCAGTACCACAACCAAAACTCAAGGTTGTATTTAAATTGTTATAAACGCCGCCCAAACCGCCAATTGAGGTTGGACAATTAACGATTATTCTGCCCGCATTTATCGAATCAGCAAAGAGGGCAATAACGTCTTCGTCGCGAGCAAATACACCAGCAGTGTGTCCGGTGCCACCACCATAATTAACATCGAGCGAGCGATTGATACCTTCGTAAACTGAGTCTACAAAAACATATCCAAGAACGGGCATGAGTTTTTCAACTGCCAATCGATGGTGCCGCAATTCGCCTTCGAGCGGGCATAAAATAATTTTGCAGTTGAGCGGTACATCAAGACCAGCTTCCTGAGCAATTTTGTATGCTGGTTGACCGACAAGTTTGTAATTCATTCCACCAGTTTTTGGTTCAATTACAGCATCAGCAACCTGGTTAACTTCTTCTGGTTTACAAACATAACAACCCAAGCGCTCGAATTCACGCAAAACCTGTTCGCCTACTTCTCTGTCTATGACCAGAGTTTGCTCACTTGGACATTCAGTGCCATTATCGAAAGTCTTGGAAGTGATAATGTCTTTCACCGATGAATGTATGTCAGCAGATTTATGCAAATAACAAGGTGTGTTACCTGAACCCACACCAAGAGCTGGTTTTCCCGAGCTGTAAGCAGTGCGAACCATCTGAGTGCCACCCGTGGCGAATATTAAATCGACTTGAGGATGGCTCATCATGCGCTCAGTTTCTTTTCTGAGCTTGGATGATTTTTCTACCCAAGTAATGAAATGCTTTGGAGCGCCAGCCTTCAAACCAGCTTCGTAGACTATCTGGGCTGCGTTATTTGAGCAATTTGCTGCCATTAAGTGAGCCGAGAATACAATTGCATTGCGAGTTTTAGCGCAAGCAATGCTTTTGAAAATAACAGTAGATGTCGGGTTGGTCACAGGCGACAGAGCCAAAATGACGCCAATGGGCTCAGCGTATTCGACCATATCTTCTTCGGGATACTCTTTGACGATGCCGCAAGTGCGAGTATTTTTTATCTGGTTGTATTGAAACTCTGATGCCACGAAGTTTTTAAGCACTTTGTCTTCGGTAAGACCCATACGAGTCTCTTCATGCGCCTGAAGAGCAAGGGCGGGAGCAGCTTCGATTGCGGCAATCGTCATAGCTTTGACGATTTTGTCCACTTGTTCCTGGGTGTACTGCGTGAACACAGCCGCTGCAAGGCGTGCCTGGCGCAACATTTGCTCGGTTTTTTCTTCGACTTCGCCTGACTTTGCAAGGTTAGTCTTGCTTTCCGAACCCTGAACAGTGGTGGTCATCGCGTCCTTATGTCCTATCTGCGTTTTATGTGAGTAGTTATAGTCTACGGGGAAACCCAGCCCCAATTATCTCTATTATTTAATTGTTTTACACTTATACGTAATTCCCCCCTTCCAACGCGCCCGTTTTGGCCATAGAATTTGGCTATTCAGAGGCAATGTTCTGGTTTTTATGATAAAAGCACCGAAAATTTTGCTGTCGATAAGTTGCCTACTAGCGGCTTCGACTCCGTTGTGCCTGGCTTCAGAGCATTCGCCAGCCAAGCAAATTTACGTGCCGGCATCTCAAATACCACGCCGATACGACAGCGAAATGTTTAATGGCACAGAGGCTGTTCCAAGTACAAACTCTTCTTCTAGTCTTTTTAGAGCGCCCAGTAATTATGGCAAACCCCAGGCGAAAACAACTTCTTCCGCTTCGTCCTTGAATTCGACTCACAAACCTCTTCCAGTTAAAAAGGTTTCAAAACCCCCTATATACAAGAAAAGCACTGATCCCTTTGTGCAACAAACTGGTTCGCAATTTCAATCCGAACTGGCTATTAAACATGCGGACGCACTAATTGCCCAGGGCAAATTGAAAGACGCCCAGGCGGTTTTAATGAAAGTGCAAAGAACTTTTCCACAAGAAGCAAAACTAAAAGACAAAATTGCACAAGTGAGCGTGCTGCGCTCGCACCATTATTTGAAAACAGGTGACCATTTACAAGCAGCGTCACAATCGCGCATGGCACTTGCATTCGACACACACAATGAAAAAGCTAAAGACACTTTAGATAAAGCTCTACAAGGAATGAATGTGGACCCGTCGAGCTCGCAAGCTCGATTAAAACAAGGTCATACTCTTTTTTCTCAAGGCAAAACTTTAGAAGCAGCAATTGAATATCGAGCCGCGCTTCACAATCAAGCGCAATTAGACTCACATTCAGAAGCACTGGTAGGACTTGGAAATATTGCCGCTCACCACAAAGATTTCACTAATGCCAAAGCCAATTATGAAGCGGCTTTGCACCAGAATCCCAATTCGAGTATGGCACTGCGGCAGCATGGACTTTTTCAATACAAACAAAACGAACTTATAAATGCTAATCGCAATTTGTCCAAAGCGCTGATCATAAATCCGTCAGATGTAGCTGCCAAAGAAAAATTAATTGAACTGTGGCAACAACAAGTTGCAACAAGACCAGACGATGCTTTAACGCACTTGGGCATGGCGCGGGCTTATCAGCTCGCTGGCGATTTAAAATCTGCACAAGCCGAATATAAAACCGTAGTAAAAATAGATCCTAATCATCCTAATCTGCCACAAGCGCGTGAGAGCTTTAAAATTGCTCTGGTCGAGCAAGAAGCTCGCAAACACTTAGAGTCGGCGCACACGCTTGAAAAGCATAATGCCTTGCGTGAAGCTTATGCTAAGGCTGGCGAGGCGGCACGCATTACACCAAACAATGTACAGACCAAACTTTATCAAGCTCACTTGGCTGAAAGAATTGGCAATTACAAAGACGCTAAAGCTTTTTATCTAAGCGCTTTGACTCTGGATCCAAACAACGCAACGGCATCAACTGGTGTGCGCAGATATGCAAATATTTTGGCCACTGGTGAGCATCCAATTGAGTTAAAAGCCCAAGCTGGCAATATAAACGGTGCAACATCAGATGGTTTTGATAGTTTCAATTCAGGAAGGCGTATCGAAGGACCGCGCAACTGGTCGTTTGGCGTGCCACCAAATAGACCCCATCAATTTACCGGAAACGAAGAGCCACCTTCTGCAACTTTGCCTGCATTTCCGATGACTATGCAAGGCAATCCCGCCAGTGGCGCGTCTCCATCACAATATGGCGTGGCACCGGGTTCTATTTATCAAGTACCATCGGGCGATCCGCTAACCAACATGGCAGGATTCATGGGTCAACTGCGCAATCATATGGCAAGCGAAAAACAAAAGTGGAAAGACTGGGAAGAGCAAGTCCACAATGGAATGAAACCGCAAACGGCTGATGCTGCAGCTCCCTCATCGATTTCTGCTCCATCGCAAGCGGCATCTTCAGGTTCGGTTGCGTCACTTCTTGCGATGAGCCCGACAGCAGCCAGTGGTGCCAATACTGCATCTACATCACCGACTGGAAGCAAATTAATTACATCTGGCGACGTGGCCGCTTTATTGCAGTCGCTAAAAACAGGCAAAACAGCCGTTGCACCAAAAATCGCTCAGGTTGCTACTCAAGCCGCACCGACCACTACTGCCACTACTGCAACTAATGCAGCAACAGTTGCTACTAATGCGCTAAGTGCTACTGGTCTGACACCACCGATAGCACCACCGATTCAGACTCAATCAAAACTTGGCACAGTCGTAAATGCACTTTCGAACGCTGCCGCTGGTAGACCTCTGATGTCGCAGCCTTATAACTACAATTATACTAATTCAATGGTAAATCCATACGCAAATCCTTATGCGCCATACAATCCCCAAGCGATTCCTGCATCTGTCAATCAATTTGCAGTGGGACCACCCCAAATTGATCCTATGACAGGCAAAGCGTTACCAACAAATATGATTCAGCCACCTGCAGGAACTTTGCCCCTTGGTACAAATTCAGTAATGGGAACAAATCCCGGCAATGGCACTAATTGGGCTGCACTTGCAGCTACAGCCGGGCAAGTAGCTTATCAAAACAGGGGTGCCATAAAAGCTGCTGCTGCAAACGCTGCACAGAAAATGCAACCCTTTGTAGAGAACGTCAAGCAAAACTTGCTACAACCTGCATCTTCAAGCGTAAGCGAGACCACCAAGGCTACATTACTGCCGACAACTGCTAACGAAACCGCCACTGCATCTAGTACCACCACAGAATCAATTCCAATGGTAGACGCCTTGAATCAGGCCGCTGTTCCAAACGAAATAAATCCGACCATAACCAAGACATCGGACGAAAATGCCATTGCCCTAGCGTCTCCAGATAGTCTTACTTCCCAAAACGCTTCATCTTCAACACCTAATTCAAGCTCAGACGTTGCAAGCGACAGACTGAACGCGCTTGAAAATCAGAATTCACAACTGCGCGAACAATTAGAAAAAGCAAATGCCCAATTGAAAGCGATCAATGGCAATTCAAACCAAGCAACACCTGAATCAGTATATAAGTCACCTTTTGCCAAAGCACCCGTGCGACTTGAGTTACTCGGAGTAAGCTCAACAGAAAAAACAACAACATTAAACGTAGTGCTCAAGAACAGCCAAAGCAGTGAGATGAAACTGCCATCATCGATGAGGGCTGTGGTTCGTTTGTATGGCACGGCCGACCAGGTAGCAAAAGTTAAATTCGACAAGAAAGCACTTAGTGCGAACGAAACAGTCAAAGGTACAATTACTGTTCATGCACCAAAACTTAGTCCAGCAGCGGATGTACTTATACCTAATTTGCTCAGTGCAAGCGATGGCTCGAAGCAAGACTTGCATTTGACCGTTCCAATATCTTCCAATTTTGGTGTCAACTAAACTGCGTTGCTTCATTTAGTGCTGCGTTTCTTTTTGGGCTTTTTCAAGGCTTGTACCTGCGCGCTTTTGAATGCCTCCACCGATAAGCGAGTTAGATAATCTGGATTTTCCAGAGCGGCTTCAGGTACCTGGTAGTAAAAGAGGCGTCCAGTGCCTCTTTTGGTCTCATACTCGAAATACTCTTTGACGAATTCGCATTCATCTTTGGCCATTGCCACCGGTTTGCCAAACTGATCAAGAGTCTCTTTTAAATATAAAATCTCGTCGATTATGATTGCAAACATCAATCCCTCGACAAAAAGACCAATGCCTCCGAACATTCTTCTCGCCTGGACTAATCTCCAGGAGCGAAGAAGGTCCTGTACGTGCAAAGTAATTCCATCATTTTTTTTCATTCTATCTTTTTCACAACGCACCAGATGCGGTGATAAACAAAACCGACAATCTTGCAAGAAGACTGTCGGCTTTGTAATTGATACCAGATGATGCGAGCAACTACTCTTTTTTAGCGTCGCCAGCTTCTTCTTTTTTATCTTCAGACTTAACTTCTTCAGTTTTGGTCTCTTCTGTTTTGGTCTCAGTGCCTTCGGCTGTTTCAGTAGTTTTCTCGGTAGCTTTTTCTTCTACTTTGGTGCTGCTGTCGCCTGTAGGTGTTGAGGTTTCAGTAGTGGTTGTGGTTGTAGATGTGGTGGCATTTTCATCTTTAGCTCCACCGCATCCAGCTAGTAAACCTACAACTGCTACGGCTGTTAACAATGCCATAGCGCTGTTTTTTGTTGTTTTCGCTTCCATCTAAACTCTCTCCGTTAAATTGGCAAGCCAATTATTTGTACTAGTACTAGACAATTACAACCGACCAGGCGGCTCTGGCGCAAGGAATGTTACTTTATCTGTCATCACTTGATAACAGCAATTACATAACGTACTGAGGTTTCGTTTTGTACAGTAAACGAAAGGTTGCTTTGTCTCCAGCAGAAAGACTAGTCACGATGCGATCTACATACATAATGTCATCGCGATAGGGGCTGTGTTCCTTGATTCCAAGCGCATGACCAAATTCATGAGCAGATGCTCCCATCATGCGCTCAGGGGTCTGATTGATCATAGTTGAAAGCTCAATGACAACCGGTTTTTGTCTGTAATTAGGCAATAGGGTTTGAGCTGGGGTAAAGAGCTGTGCGCAAGTATTGCCACCTACGTTCAAGCCGCCTGGACCGCCAGAATCAGGGAAAGAGTCGGTAAAAAAAACGAGCACCTGGGCTTCTCTTGGATCTTCAGTAAAGCCAAATTTTATCAGACCCTCGTGCTCAAATTGGCGCCACTGCTCGATGCCTGCAGCCACTTGGTAATTAGTTTGCTCTTCCCAGCCCTTTGCAACATTGCAATCCCCAAAAGGATCTTCGGATTGCAAACGCTGAAAGACCTCATCGACTCTCTGTTGTTGCAATTGAGCAAATGGCAACTTAGGTAACTCTATTCCTGGACTGATCCATACACGCAAAGGCATCTTGTCTGCAGTCCAACGTACTAAAGCCATACGTAAAGAAGGCTCGCCTGGGTTATAAGGCTTTGCAGCGTTAGCTTTGGTGCGGTTTTCCCCTCCGGTCAGATGCAGACCAGGAGTGGTAATTTGTGAGCCATAACTAGCAGAACCATGGCTACTATCTGGCAAATAGCGCGGCGAGCGAGTCTGAAACTGAGCTTTTGGCAGCGCCGGTGCCCTCCTTTGCAAGTTTTGTCTGTTTTGTGCCAAAGCATCAAGCGTACTTGCCAGTGAAGATAAACTCAGGCAACACAATATAAACAAGCAATACGAGCGTTTAGTCATATTAAAGAAACCAGAATCTACTTCTTATATTATGCCAACAGTTTTGAATTTGCTTTCATGAACCAACCCATCCAAACTTTCCACTCAATTTGCCAACCAAAAGAAGAAGCCAGTCGAAAGGTTGCGCACGAAATTGCACTTTTAATCGAAAATCAGGATTTGGATGAGAACTACGTCTGTCTTGGATTACCAACCGGCAGAACGCCATATCTTATATACGAAGAATTGGTTCGAGTTTCAAACGAACGCAATTTCAAATGGGAGAGGGTTAAATGTTTTGCCCTCGACGAATATTTAGACTCGTCCCCAGAAGACACTTTTCACGCCTATCTAGACAAAAATCTCTACAGCAAAGTTTCTATTCCAAGCAAGAACTGCTTCAACCCCGCAGAGTGCGATGATTACGATGGTCTTATTGCTTTTCATGGCGGACTGGATTTAACTATTCTGGGAGTGGGCGGCAATGGACATATCGCTTTCAACGAACCTGGAACCACTGAAGATAGCTGGACTCATTGTGTGTGGTTGACGGATGAAACTTTAGAGGCAAACAAGTCTCTTTTCAAAAATCCGGAAAAAATGCCAAGTCGCGCCGTGACAATGGGCGTTGCCACAATTGTGGCAAGCAGAAAAATCAAGCTTGTCGCATTTGGCCAAAATAAAAAACTGATCTTGCAAGAAGCACTGAAAGAAAAAATTACAAGCGACTTGCCCGTTTCTTATTTACAGAAACATAGTAATCTAGAGGTGTATACAGATTTCAGCCTGGACTAACTGAGACTTGAAACATCATCATTTAAACAAATTTGTTGCTCTATCAATTACCAGTCTAATATTTGCTCAGACAGCCTTTGCTCAAAGTCGATTGTCTGACGAGATGATTCCGCCTGATGTCACACTCACAGACAAGGTGACATCTACGGCTTCAAGCACAGCCGCTAGTGCAGGTTCAGCTAACGCACCTGGAATGGTTAGTGGCGGCTCCCTTAGCAATCCTGAGGTTCCCTCGTTCACAGGAAATAAGCCCGGCTCAAGCAGTCCCTTTGCCCAAGGCTCGCAATTCAATAATCAATTTGCCTCACAAATGGAGCAGTTGATGCGCCAGGGCGGCAAAAATGTTGACATACAAAAATTAAAAGAGCTGCAAGAACAGATGATGAAACAGGGCATGCAGCCCCCGGTTAGAGAGGGACAGCCTAAAAATCCCACTCAGTTTACGATGAACCAAAATCAACAACCGCAAGCGCCACCCACTGGACACGGACCAAATCCCCAAGCGCCGCCGATTGGTCAGGGCTCGCAATCTAAAGATCCGGTAGCTGTAATTGAAACCAGCAAAGGGCCGATTGTTATTCGTTTATTCCGAGGATTAGCACCAAAAACCACACAAGCATTCATGCAAATGTGTAGCGAAGGTTTTTACAACGGACTCAACTTTCATCGCTACGAGCCCGGCTTCGTCATTCAAGGAGGCTGTCCCAATGGAAATGGAACCGGAAATTATATCGACCGCAACACAGGCAAACCGCGTTATCTGCCACTTGAAATAACTCCCGCTCTAAGACACAACTCACCAGGCGTGGTGGCAATGGCTCGCTCTCCAGGTGATTTAAATTCAGCTAGCTGTCAGTTTTATATTACCCTCGGTCCCAAATCGCAGCTCGACCAGCAGTACACTATATTTGGTGGCGTGGTTCAAGGCATGGAAGTAGTCAACAATATAAGAGTTGGCGACAAAATAATAAATATACAAGTTCAAGAACAGAACTAAGTATCAGCTCTAAATGCTGTTAGGGTCTATATAAGGCGGTATCGTGCCTTCTTCTGTTTGGGGTTTAGTCTTAGGCTGCATTTGCGATTCGCCATTAGGAATAACTGGAAAAGGAAATGACTGCATAAATCCAGGCGGAACATCGGTTTGCATACCAGTTCCCATGCCGGGGAACATTTCCATCATCTTTTGCATTTGATCAAAAATTTTGCGAAAGCGCATAGTGCTATCTGCTAAATCTTTGAACTCAGGACCAGGAGTTCCATTTGGCAAACCATTTGGGAACTGTTCAATTATGATACTGCGACCATCCATAGGCATTCTGCGTAAGTCAAATGGCAACTGACTTTCCGCTCGCGGTTGCGGTCCTCTCAGTTGGGATGGGGATTGAGAATGTGGAATGGTACCATTGTTATTAACTTGAATTTGTTCGATTCCAATCACTTTTTTCAGTCTGTCTACGCGATCTGCATACGACATAGATGTTGCAGGCACTCCAAACAAGTTGGTTTCAAGCCGCTCCAATCGTTTATCGAGAGATTCGCCTTTGTAAGTTTTTTTCAGTGCACGCCACTCAAGCGTATTCAAAACTGGATATTGCGAGTCAGCTATTGATGCACCGGCATCGGTTTTATTCTCTTTGTGTTCTTTTAGTTCTTTGGTTCGCGCTTGTAAATCCTTAGCGGCTTGTGAGTCTTTTTGTTGCACCGTCGCTTTTAATCTATCTAAGCGCATTTTGTTATTTCCAAACTGCACTCCACCCAAAACCAAGAGTTCAAGCCTCTCTAGCCGCTTTTCTATTGGGTCGTGATTATAGTCATGAAAGAAAAATCTATTCTCTAAAATCTTGAGATTCTTCTCGCTTTCAATAGTGAACTCATTGACAGCAACTGGATTGACGCCAGCAGTTTTGCCCGGACTTGCCGCTGAGGCAGCCGGTGTCAGAGAAAGTAGACAAATAGCAATCAAAAAATTTTTCTTGAGCATTTTATTTATCCTTACTAATCAGCATAACAAATTAAATCAAGACTTCAAACAAAAACCCTGTCTTCAAGCTAAAAAGACAGGGTTCTTACTGATTTTTTGCCAAGCAAACTACTTAGCTTTGCTATTCAACCTATTCATCTGTGGAACGATATTCGGCATCTACCACTTCGTCACCCGATGCGGTGTAACCAGAGAGGTCTTCTTCACCATAATCGGTTCCGTAAGAATACTCTTGCTGTTGCCCGCTTTGACCTTGTTGGTCGTAGCCGCCCTGCTGGTTTTGGTCGTAACCGCCACCTTGGTCGTATCCACCACCTTGGTCACCGTAATCTTCCTCTTCGCCCGTGAAGCCTGCGGCTTCTTTGGAGCGAGCTGCCTGTTGCAAGAGAACGAGAGCGCCTCTAAGTTCGTTCATTATAGATTTGAGCGTATCGAGATCTGCTCCGTCTTTTAGTTTTTGACGAAGGTCGCCAATCAACATTTCAGAACGTGATTTTTCACCTGCGGTTACTTTGTTTCCAAGCTCGCGAATCTGACGCTCGACCGAGTAGCAGATGGAGTCTGCTTCGTTGCGAACATCTGCTTCCTCTTTGCGAGTGCGGTCATCAGATGCATGCGATTCTGCTTCGCGCACAGCACGAGAGATATCGTCTTTGGTCATGTTTGTACTTGCTGTAATCGTAATCTTTTGCTCTTTGCCAGTAGACTGGTCGCGAGCTGTCACGTTTAAGATACCGTTTGCGTCGATATCGAAAGTAACTTCGACTTTGGGAACTCCACGGTTAGCTGGGTTGATACCATCCAAACGGAAGTTACCAAGCAATTTGTTATCGCGTGCCATGGGACGTTCTCCCTGAAACACATAAATATCAACTGCTGTTTGGTTATCTTCTGCAGTGGAGAATACTTCAGTTTTTCTAGTAGGAATTGTGGTGTTTCGCTCGACCAGTTTGGTCATAACGCCACCCATTGTTTCGATACCTAGAGAAAGCGGTGTAACGTCGAGGAGTACGACCCCTTTGACTTCACCACCAAGTACACCTGCTTGAATTGCAGCGCCTACGGCTACAACTTCGTCAGGGTTAACAGTTTGGTTAGGCTCTTTGCCACCGGTCAAACTGGCAACCAGTTCTTTGACCGCAGGAATACGAGTCGAACCTCCCACCAAAACGACTTCGTCCAAATTGGAATAATCCAATTTGGCGTCTTTAAGTGCTTGCTCCATGGGCTGGCGGCAGCGCTCGACCAGACTTCTGGTCAATTCGTTGAAGCGAGCACGGGTCAAAGTCATTTCAAGGTGCTTGGGACCAGAAGCATCTGCTGTTATAAATGGAAGAGAAATATTGGTTTCAGTAACCGAAGACAATTCAATTTTTGCTTTTTCAGCCGCTTCTGTCAGACGTTGAAGAGCTTGACGGTCTTTTCTTAAATCTATTCCTTCTAGTGTATTAAATTCATCGGCAACCCAAACCACAATAGCGGAGTCGAAATCATCTCCCCCTAGGTGAGTGTCGCCCGAGGTGGACTTAACTTCAAAAACGCCATCGCCCACTTCAAGGATAGATACATCGAACGTTCCACCACCCAGGTCAAAGACCAGGATCATTTCGTTGTCTTTCTTGTCCATACCATAAGCCAGCGCTGCTGCTGTCGGCTCGTTGATGATACGCAGAACTTCTAGTCCGGCGATTGTGCCAGCGTTCTTGGTGGATTGACGTTGCGAGTCGTTGAAATAAGCTGGAACCGTAATGACTGCGCTTGTAACCTTTTCGCCCAGATATTTCTCGGCGTCTTCTTTCAATTTACGTAGTGTCATGGCAGAAATTTCTTCAGGTGAATAATCTTTGCCCTGGATGCTGACCTTACAGCCACCATCTACACCTTCTTTGACAATGTAAGAAACCATTTTCTTTTCATTGTCTACTTCTGAAAAGCGACGTCCCATGAAGCGCTTGATTGAATAGACTGTATTTTCAGGATTTAAGACTGCCTGACGACGAGCCAACTGCCCGACCAGTCTTTCGCCGGATTTGGTGAAGGCGACGACCGAAGGAGTTGTTCTGCCTCCCTCAGCATTTGAGACCACGGTGGGTTGACCCCCTTCCATGACTGCTACCACGGAGTTAGTAGTTCCCAAATCTATGCCGACTGATTTACCCATTATCTTTGAAACTCCCTATGCTGCTTCAATTCTGGCGGAGACACCAAATTATACTTGTAGTAAGCGATTGACATGCTCACTTTATTGATTCGTGCCCGTATAGTCGATAAATACTACTAAAGATCCTTTACAGTTTGATCAATAAAGAGGCTCTTTGCAGACAAATATCTGCAAGATTTCCCACATTGTGCCCACTAAAACGATCCTTGCTCACCTTTTCAACCGCCAAGTAAAAATATTTATCCACCTATTTAATTACTTGTTGAAGTTCAACTCTTTGTCCTATGGCAAGTGGGAGCACTTCGACTCTGGATTCATTATCTTTGGCAAGCTTCATTAAATGAGAAGGTTGGTACCGATAAAAAACTTGTTCGCCAAGGGGTTGCCAGTGCATTGGCACAAGACGCTTAGCATTCAACTCTTCGGCAATTTTCAATGCTTCCTCTGGAGAGGCCGTGGCATATTTTCCGCCAATAGGTAGAAAAGCTGTATGCACCGGATGACCCGCGAGTGCCTTTGCAATATCAGCGCTATAAATGGTGGCACCGGCATGATAATACCCTTCAAAATAATATCCATTGACTGGTTTGCCTGGAGCTCGGCTGCGGGCAAACATCGCTATGATTGTTTTGCCCAGACGATTGAGGGGATGCAAGGCGGGAACAGCAGTGATCTTGGTATCACCATAGTAAAGCGACTGCCCGACATCTAAAGGCAAAAACGCTTCGGCCGGAACTTTCTTTTTGTATTTGCGACGAAGCCAGTTCACAAGTGCTTTTGGTGCCACGAACTGACACTTCCACATTTCGTAAAGCTTGGGTGTGAGCAAAACACCGTGATCGAAATGTCCATGACTAAACAAAACTAGATGACCAGGCTGCAGATTAGCAAGGTCGCCTGGACTGGTGAAATATGGGTCAATATAAACCCTAAGATTGGTCAACTCTACTTGTACAGCGCTATAACCGAAATAGGTCAGGCTCGACATCAGTAATTCAGCTCGAAGAGGACCAACAAAACGGCATCGTAACACTTTTATCTGAACAATAAGCGAAAACTAGTAAAATCATAGGTTCGTGAGCGCGCGCAAAGCCCTTGACAGGCGGGACAAAATGAAAAACGCAAAACACCTTAATTTCAGTCTACTTACAACAAGTCTGCTTTTGGCAACCTTTTCTTTATCGGTGCCTCTAAGTGTGTTTGCACAAGACGCCCCTGCAAAAGACGAAGTGCAAGCTAAAGACGCCGCTCAAGCAAAAGATGTGGCCAAAGATGAGGGTCTCAAGAAAAGTAAGACAAAAGAATTCTTCAAGTATTTAAACCCGATTCCAGAAAAGAATTACACAAACGAATCGCAGGACCGTGTAATCAAGAAAAGAAAATTCAAACCTATCGCATTCCCTGGCGCCAAGCCGATTCTGAATCCCGAACTAGGATTGTTTGCCATAATTCCTACCGAAAAAACTTCGGATATCGCTTTTATGGATGAGCTTGCGGCTCGCCCTGACGTCAATGGTCTATCTATTATGGTGCCGTGGCAGAGCATAGAAAAGACCGAAGGCGAGTGCGATTTCAGCGCCATCGACCAGGCTTTAGAAGTAGTAAAAAAACACAACAAGACCTTAATCTTGCGCGTGACCACTTGTGGACTAAACGATGGCGTTAAATCAGACACACCCGATTGGGTTTTTCAAGCTGGCGTAAAAACTTTGACTTATAAAGATAGCGAAGGAAAAGAGCATCAGGCGCCAATCTTCTGGGATGGCACTTATATGGCTAAATGGAGCAATTTCATCTCAAGCCTAGGTGAGAAATATGACAACAACAAATACATTCACAGCGTTGGCATCACTGGCGGTGGCGTACTTGGATCTACTTTAGTGGTTCCAGATTTTGCCGTATTTGAAGATCAAGATTCGGAAACACTTGCTCAAGAAGGCGCTGCCGGAGCGACAAGCTCAAAATCGGCATATGGAGAATTGTGTAGCATTTTGCGCAAAGAGCACAAAATGAGCGAACGCCAGTTAGTCGAACACTGGAAATATGTGGGAGACATTTTCCCTAAAGCATTTAAAAATGTCCCTTTGAATTTCGACATCAATCCTCCCCTGCTTGGTCGCAAAGGGCAGGACGCACTGGATGAAATCTCGGATTATCTTGTATATAGGTATGGACAGCGCGTTTATCTCACACGTCAAAATATCAAGAATGCAAAGCACGGATTTGATCAGTATCGCGTTTTCTTGAAATTCCATCCTGACACATTAACCGGATACAGACTGGCATCCACTGTTGGTTGTGGCACAAGTCCTGCTTCAACCAGAAACTGACCAAGCTTTAATCCTAGTTCCACTTTTGCCGTCGGTGGCTGTGGTTCAAAGGCTGGCAATTGACCTGCTGTTTCATACTGTCCTGGTATTGGATATTGTCCCGAACCCATTCCTACAGTTCCGGCCGGATATGGCTGCGCAGGAGGTATAGGAGGAGCGGGCGGCATGGGTTGACCGGGGGCAGGAACAGGATAAGGATAGTAACCTGGCGGATAACCAGGATAGTAAGGATAGGGTGGTGGCACATATCCTGGTGGATAGCCTGGATACATCTGACCTGGCACTGCATAGGGATACGGTGGCGGATATGGTGGCGGTGGATATGGAGCGCCGGGATGGGGTGGTGGCGCCTGCGGTGCTTGTTCTGATTGCTTTTCGTCTTTGTCTTTGTTTTTTTCTGCTTTCAATTTTTCTTGCGCAGCTATTTCTTTGGCCACAAGTTCTTCGCGTTTGCGCTCTCTCTCTAGCTCAGCCGCGCGTTTAGACTCGGCGCGCTTGTATGTTTCTAGTTCTTCTTCTTTTAGAAGTCCTTCTTCATAAAAACTAGCTGGCTGTTTTGGTGTGAGCAATTGAGCATTTGCATCTTCTGCCGCATTTGCTTTATACGATTCGGCTTCTTTGATTTTTTCAGGATCAGGCTTTGATGTCTCACGCGTTCCAAGAGGCAATGCTTCTTCAGGAATAGAAAGTGTCAGGACGTCATAAAGCAAATCGACGTCTTCGAATGGCGAGCTCCAGACTACTCTTGATTTTTGTCCTTCGCCCTCATAAAGTGTCCACATTGGCTGTCCGCCCGAGATTTCAGCTCGTACAGTCAAAGAATAATTAACGCCTGTGCGCTTGTTCACCCAGGGAAGCTCGACTGTGCAACCTTTGGCTTTTGATCCTTCGGTAAACAGTGAGCGTATATCGGCAAGTTTTGGCGCCTGGAAAAGGCTCGACAAGCGAATGTGTTTTTTAGGCTTATACATTGCAATTACTCATGTGAGTCTTACGGCAAAAAATAATTTACCAAGATTACTTTACCCAGGATCTAAATTAAATCCGCCTGACCGCGTTTGTTTTGCAAAAAGTGCCAGGTGCCTAAATATTCAGCTTCTAAAAGTTTTTTCTTCTGGGATGAAGAAAGTGGCCATATGACAATGCGACGAAGCATGTGCACTGCAATATTAATGAAACACCAGATGCGCATAAAACCGCTTGTGTAGGCGCTAAAGAAATAAAGCCTGTTTCGAGCGTAGTAATAGTTGCGCCAGGATGCAAAGCCATCCTTGGTTGAAGCGCCATCAGCATGTTCGATACTGGCTCTGGGCACAAGCAGGCAGGTCCAGCCGGCTTTAGTCATGCGAGCGCACAACTCGACATCTTCAAAATACAAAAAATAATCGTCATTGAATTTGCCCACTTCTTTTATAGTCGCGGTTCTCAATAGCAAATTCGAGCCTGACAACCACTGACAGCTCACATTGGTATTTAAATCTTCTGGTGCTTTGAGGGTGGTTTTACCCTTGGCGAAATTTATCTGTCCCTTGCCAGTTTTTCCTTTGTCAGTATTGAGACAAGCGCCTGCTGCACCAGCTTTAGTATCATCGCCAAGAGCCTGAACTAAGTGCGATAAAGTGTCGGACGGGACAATAGTGTCGTTGTTTAGAAGCCAGATATATTCGGCGTTTTTGTCGATGCAATAATCAATTCCTTTATTGCATCCGCCTGAAAATCCGTAATTTTTATCAAGCAAAAGAGTCTCGATTTCTGGATACTCGCTAACTAAAGCCGCGCCCTCTGCGTTTTTTGAGCCGTTATCGACTAATAGAATTTTGTAGTTGGAATAATCGAGATTCTTGAGCGAATCAAGACAGTTAACTGTGTGTTCAATGCCACGCCAGTGCAAAATTAGAATATAGACAAGTGGTTTAGGGAGCATGGACTTAATGGACTCTATAGATTCGATAGATTGGTTTGGTCATTGGGAATTTTTTTATTCTGGGCACAAATATATTTACCAGATAAAGAATAAAGGTTCTCAATGCTCAAAGGAAAAAAACTTGCCGTCATCGGTGTGGGAAAACTAGGTGAAGCACTTATAACCGGTTTACTCAAAGAAGGAAATCTTCAAACCAAAGACATAAGCGGATCTGTTTGTCATGAAGCTTCGCTAGAGCGAGTAAAGAACAAGCTTAGCATCGAGGTTACGCTCGATAATAAAAAAATTGCAAACGATGCCGATGTTATTTTGCTTGCAGTAAAGCCTCAAAATATGGACTCTGTACTTGGACAAATAAAAGACGTTATCGACGATAACAAGCTTGTAATCTCTGTTGCTGCCTCTGTATCAACCTCTTTTGTAGAGCAAAGACTAAACCGATCTGTGGCAGTAGTGCGCGCGATGCCCAACACGCCTTGTGTTATGAATGCAGGCATGACTGGAATATGTCCGGGAACACATTCTAGTGCGGAGCAAATGGCTTTGGCCAAAGAGATTTTTGACTGTGTAGGCAAGACAGTCTTAATAGACGAGTCTTTGATGGACGGACTCACAGCCCTTTCTGCAAGCGGTCCGGCTTACTTGTATGTAGTAATAGAATCACTAGCAGAAGCTGGAGTTAAGCTTGGAATACCACGCGAAACGTCTACGTTGCTTGCTGCTCAAACTATGTATGGTGCCGCGCGCATGGTGCTTGAATCCAATGCTCATCCAGCCCTGCTCAAAGATATGGTGACAACGCCTGCCGGGTGTACCATCGATGGCTTAATGGAATTAGAAGAAGGCAAGTTGCGAGTAACACTTATCAAAGCAGTGGTTAAAGCCGCTCAACGAGCGCGTGAGCTTATAAGCTAGACTGATTTTAGAGAGTTAAACTTCGATTTTGCATTTGCTCAAACTGGCTTTGAGCTTGTCTATGCCCGCATCTGTTACGTTGCAGTCTTTGAGCGAAAGTTTTTGTAATTTGCTTAAATCAGCAAGGCTGGCTAATGCTTCGTCGTCTATGTGAGTATTATCTAGCCAGATTTTGCGCAGACTTTTCATTGAACAGAGGTGTTCAAGCGCTTTTGCCGTAACGTTAGTATCAGACAGATCTATTTCTTTTAGTCTTGTGAATCGAGTTACATTGGCCAAATCTTCGTCTCTCACTTTTGTTTGGCTCAAATCCATAGAATCGAGAATTTGTGGCGGAATGCGCTTGAGCAGCGCAAAATCGACATCTTTGTCTTTAGCTACTTCTAATTGAACTGATTTTCCTTTAGGCACTTTTATGGTGCCCTTAGCGTCTGCAAGCCATTCCCATGAATCTGGGTCAGATTCAGACTCGACCAAAAATTCGCCGATGGCAAGATGAGCTGGCAGTTCTAAAATATCGAAATCTGTTGCAGCTACGTCTTTGAATGCTGCTGGATGAATAAGTACATCTTTTAAGTCTGGCATTTTTTGGGCTTCTGAGTTCACTGGTGGCACGACAGTGACAGGATTAAATGGGCTGGCTGGATTGGCTACTTGTTTGAACTGATTGAGACCATTGTTTTTGTTCGATTTATCTTGAAAAGCTATTTGCAAGCCGCCTGACAATACAAAGACCGCACCCGCCTGTAAAAAGAGCCGGGCAAAGTCGACTTCAAGCCCGTTTTCTGGGTTCTTCGGAACTGGCGGTGCGTAGATTGGCGCCCAGTCGAGTGGCAGACCTTTGGGACCAGCTTCTTTCCAGGGTGGACACATGCCCATTCCCGCAATCAGAAACACTGTCGACAAAAATATAAAGCGCTGTTTGCTTCCCAAATCCTTTACCTCTGTTGAGTCTTAAACCCATTAAAAAGATAACTAATAATGTTATAGAATGAGTCGTTCGTGAAGATTGTTTTTAGGAAGTGAAAATGACCTTAAGTCAAAAGACCGAAAATAACACTATGTCTAATTCCAAAACTGCCCCTAAGTCTGACAAAGAATTGAAATATCTTTGCGGGTTTGGCAATCACCATCAATCGGAAGCTTTGCCGGGTGCACTTCCCATTGGGCAAAATTCGCCTCAGAAGGCTCCGTATGACTTGTATGCTGAGCAATTGAACGGGACTTCTTTTGTGGCAGAACGTCATGAGAATCTGCGCTCCTGGCTGTATCGGATCAAGCCGTCTGTGGTGCATGGTCAGTATGAGCCATATTCGCTTGAAAATTTTTTGAGTCGACCTTTCGACAAAAGTAATTTGAGTCCCAAACAACTGCGCTGGGATCCGCTTCCAGACTCTAAAGAAGCCCTTACTTTTCTAGAAGGAATTGTAAGCGTGGCAGGCAATGGATCTGATTCTAGTGTACGGGGATCGGCTATACACCTATATAGTTTTAGTAAGACGATGGAGAATCAGTTTTTTACTAATTCTGATGGTGAAATGCTAATTGTCCCTCAAATAGGCGATCTACACATTACCACCGAATTTGGTTCTCTTATTTTGGGACCATGGGAATTGGCTGTCATTCCACGTGGAATCAAGTTTGCCGTCGATCCAGTTAATAACAATAGCGGTGATATCACCCGCGGTTATATACTTGAAAATTATGGTCCACCCCTTAAACTGCCTAATTTAGGTCCAATTGGTTCGAACGGTCTTGCTAATCCGCGAGACTTTTTAGCTCCAAGTGCCGCTTATGTAGACGAAGAAGGCGACTTTGAACTAATTACAAAATTCGAAGGTAAATTTTTCAAATCAGCGTTAAAACACAATCCATGCGACGTTGTGGCATGGCACGGAAACTATTATCCATACAAATATGACACCAGAAACTTTTGTGTAATAAATTCAGTGAGCTTTGACCACCCCGATCCTTCGATTTTTACGGTGCTCACTTCGCCCTCTGAGTTGTCTGGGGTATCAAACATTGATTTTTTATTTTCCCGCCTCGATGGCTTGTGGCGGAAAATTCTTTTCGCCCGCCTTATTACCATCGCAACGTCATGAGCGAATATATGGGACTTGTAGCTGGGGTATATGACGCTAAGCAAGGTGGCAAAGGCGGCTTTGTCCCTGGCGGTGGCAGTTTGCACAATTGTATGAGCGCCCATGGACCAGATGCAGAAACCTTCGAGATAGCAAGCCAAACCAATCTTGCTCCGGTAAAATTGGAAAATACTCTTGCATTTATGTTTGAAAGTTCGCTTGTTTACGTGCCAACTAAGGCAGCGCTCGATGCCGCTTTTGTGCAAGGAAATTATCAGAACTGCTGGGCAAATTTGAAATCTCATTTCAAAAAATAAAAAAGTAACTAATTTGCAGTTTTAAGCGGGCATAAAAGTTTAGGAGTCAGTTAGAAAAATCCACTAATAAGAGCAAATGTATAAGCCACAACCAAAACAAGTAAAACCAGAAGAATCAACAAGACAAAAACTGCCGGCCGAAGAAGGCTGCCCGTCTATGGCAAAAGCTCGATTTATGCTGGAGGAAGCCACCAATCGTCGCGGCTGTTTGATAGAACTGCCCTGGAGTGCAGGAAGTTCTGAATTCACTGTCACTTGTCAGTTCGACAAAACAGTGCAGGAGCCAGTTTGGACTTTATACCAGCACGAAAACGATATTTCCAAAGTGGTCTGGACTCAAGGATTTGCCCCTTCAGACCTTGAATTTATGTACGACATTTTAGTGATGTCTGCGCCTAAAGGCACATCAAATGCCAAGATTCCTGATCTACTCAAACCGCAAGAAGTCGCTCTTCCAGGTGCAATCGATTTGCCTAAGGGTCCTGGAGCGGTCGGAACTTCATCAAATTCATCATCATCTTCATCATCGCCTTCTCAAAATACATCGCAGGGCATGAGCAACCAGAATATAAGCGGCAACAAAGCGCCGCTTCCTCAGCCAAACATAGGTGCTCCACCAAGTGGAGGTGGCGGTATGGGTGGAGGATTGGGTATGCCTCCAGGTCTTGCTCCTGGGATGGGTACTGGACTTGGTGCGGGAATGACTCCAGCGATGGGTGGTGGTGGTCCAAACCCGATACAAAATCCTAATCTACAACAGCAGCCAGTGCCTCAAATGCCTCCGCAAATGCCTGGACAATACCCTCCTCAAGGCTACCCACAGCCTGGTTATGGGCAAGCTCCGATGCCGGGTTATCCAGGTGGTTATCCAGCTCCTGGAATGCCTTATCCTCCGCAAGGCTATCCTCAAGGTTATGGTGCGCCCATGCCAGGACAACCTTACATGCCGCCTGGCTATCCCATGCCTGGACAAATGCCACCAAATCCCTATGGTGGCAATCCACCCATGCAAATGGGCGGACAAGCTCCTTCTCAAATGCCAATGACCGATCCTTCTGGTTCGACAGGCATGGATTCCAAGCCCATCGTTCCGATGGATTATCAATTACTCGATAAGCGGCCCAATTTATTGATTGGTATTCTGCTCAAAGATGCCGGGCTCATTACCGAACCAGCACTGGATGCCGCGCTCAAAATACAAGAGCTTATTCGCGAAGGCAAAGTCTCACCTCAAAAAGCGCCTTTGATTTTGCAGAAACATCACAGTAAAGGTGCCAAGATAGATCAGTTCTTGTCTATAGACGATGTTGTAGTAAGCAAAAAAGCACAAGAGCCCCAAGCGCAAGCGCCAAAGCCTGGTCAAGGTGGTCCCACTGCAAACAAAGGTCCAGCACCCACAGGTCAAAAAGGTGCAGGCGCTCCCGCTTCTGCTGGCTCAGGATCTGCTCCAGCGCAAGCAGCCAAAAGTGGAGAAGGACCAGGTGGTGCCAAACGAAATCTTAAACCAGCTTTTGATTTGTTGCAAAAAGCAGGCATTCTTACTGAGTCAGATGTGAAAGACGCTCTAGATGTTCGTCAAACAATTGGCGGCGATTTAGTTTCTATTCTTGAGTCGGCAGGAAAGCTCAATAAAAAAACTGTTGATGCTGCTTTTGTTTGTTTGCCACTTATACGCGAAGGATTGATGAAAACTGAGCAGTGCATTATCGCGCTCAATTATTGCAGTCGCATGAGAGTGGGCTTTGATGAGGCTCTTGATGAAATGGGTTGGCAAAACCCGCGCAAACTGCGTACAGATTTACCGCTATATTAGTGTATAAATCTCTTTAAATGGTCAAGAAAATCATAGTTGTCGATCCGGAAATTGGGTTTCGAAAACTCATCTCTAGCTCGCTTGAAGGTCGCGGCCATAACGTTATTCAACTCAATAACACCCTTGAGTGCGAGCGCGATTTTCTTGAAAATCCAGACGTAAAAACAGATCTACTTATAGTGGGACTGCCTTTGCCTGGTGGTCCAAGCGAAGTCTATAACTGGATCGAAAGTCTTCGTCACAAAGGCAATAACGTTGCCATAATTTTTGTAGCCGCAAATAAAGACGAACTTGATGAAGCCAAAAGTAGACTTGATCAGTTAGATATTTCGATGTTTTCTTCTAAGCCTGTGATTCCATTTATTTTTGGTGCGCAAATAGAATGTCAGTTTTCAGATGATAACAATGGAGCGGCTAATAGTGCCGATCTACAAAAACAGAAACTAAAAGACTTCGAAGCAATGTTTCTTGCACTGGTAAGCAAATATGCTCGCGTTCTTCCAGAAAAATTAGCCGACATCAAAAAAACGCTAGATAAAGCCAAAGCAGATTTGAGCGATACAGCCTCTCTTGATGAAATTAAATCGCAATCGCACAAAATCAAAGGTACAGGCGGCTCACTAGGCTTTGCTAAAGTGGCTGAGCATATGGCTTTTATCGAATTGCGCTCGCAGGAAATGGTTTTGCTCGAAATGGAAGCAAGACAAAAAGCGATCAAAGAAATTGAAGACAGACTTTTGGTCGCACTCGAAGAAGGTAAAACTGAAACAGATGAAGTTTTAGCTGCGCTAAATAGTCTCAATCAAGAAGTCGGAATAGATGCAAGACCGCAGGCAATGGCGCGCATCATGATCATTGACGAAGACAAAGAATTTTTGAAAATTGTAGAAGCACTGGGTCAAGAAAGTTTGGTCGAAATTATTTGCGCATCAAATCAAAGAGAAGCTCTGGATCGCGCAGCGGTTTATCCTCTTGATGCTGCCTTGATTTCGCTTTCTTCAACAATGAGCGAAAGTGGATTTGAAATAGCAAAACAACTTAGAAGCTTGCCAGAATACGACAATCTTCCCCTTGCTTTTGTTTCTGATGAAGGTCTTGTAAAAGACCGGGTAGAAGCAGCACACGCAGGTGCATCGCTCTATTTAGATAAACCATTTAAATCAGACTCGCTTGAAAAGGCAGTCCAGCATCTGGTAGCAATTCGACAAGGCGGTAGAGCGCGCGTTTTAATCACTGACGACGATGAATTTTTTGCCAATACAATTGGCGTAGTGCTTCGAAACGAAGGCATCATCGTAAAAACTCTAAATGACCCAAGCAAAATTCTTGAGACTATGCAAGAATTCCCACCCGATTTATTACTGCTCGATGTGATGATGCCTGGAATCACAGGTTTTGAAGTCTGTCGCATGCTCAGACAAACGCCTCGCTGGGGCGATCTGCCCATAATTTTCTTAACTGGTCAAACAGGTGTTGAAGCACGTCTTGAAGCCTTCAGATCTGGCGGTGATGATTATTTGCCAAAACCTGTAGTAAACGAAGAACTACTTACTAGAGTTAAAGTGCGTCTTGATAGATCGCGCATGCTCAAAGAACGCTCAGACAAAGACACCATCACTGGACTATTGCTCAGACGCGCTTTTTCAGAGCAATTAAACTCGATTTTGGCTGAGTCAGAGCGCATTAACCAGAATTTTTCTCTTTGTCTTCTCGACATAGATCACTTCAAAAAAGTGAATGACACTTATGGTCACTTAGCTGGCGATAAGGTTCTTGCTGGATTTGGACAATTATTATTGAGACGCTTTAGAGTGGACGACTTGCGTGGGCGCTGGGGCGGCGAAGAATTCGTTCTTGCTTTCAGACGCGAGCGCAAAGAAGTGATTCACAAAGCAATCGAGCGCGTGCTTGAAGAATTTAGAGAAATTGCATTCACTGGTGATGAAGGCGAGATATTTCATTGCAGCTTTTCGGGCGGTCTGGTTACATTCCCCGAAGATGGCTCGACTATCTTTGAACTTTTACAGAAAGCAGACCAGCGCCTCTACAAGGCTAAGAAACAGGGGCGCAACCAGATAGTCTTTCAATCACCGGATCTTGAAGAAGACCTGGAAAAGCTCTCTGCTCATTAGGACTTTTTAAGAATCCAGGCTCTGTGGTCCTTATCTTAAGTAGGAAGACTTGCAGGATCTTGACATTAGATTTTAAATGTCATGGTAATGGCTCGCAAAAAGAAACTAAAACTGCCCAAATTCTTGAATTTGCCAACATCGACACTGTCGTTGGGCGCTTTTTTGCTGGTCAATTATTGGTGCCAGGCAAACGCCCTCATTCCAAGCGTCAAGCCGACCCAATTGCCTGTCAAACACAACTGGCAGTGGTGGCGCAGCAATGAATACACCGCTCAGACTAAAAACCCAGACGTTGTTTTGATGGGATCGTCTTTGATAATGATCCCAATTACTCTTGTCGAAGCGGATCATTCAAACAAACAAATAGACTCGGTCAAGCATTACAGAAGCACATGTCTTGAAGATGGTCTAGCCAACACATCTAGTCAACCTCACAAAACATCAGTGACAGTTTTCAACTTTGCACTACCAGGCTCGATGGTCTCTGACCAGTATATGGTGGCAAGCTCGCTTTTCAAAGACAAGCAAAAACCAAAACTGCTCGTGTTGGGACTAACTCTTCGTGACTTTGTAGACTCAGGTGTAGAGTGCGCTGCGTCCACACCGACTTATCAATTTTTCAAGCATTATTTTGAAGGACAAGCACAAAACGACTTGTCTTTGGTCGCTTTGCAGACTTCTAAAGTCTGGCAGGGCGTGACAGAAAAAGCGCAAGACTTTCTAGATCGAAATCTATATCTGTCTGGAAAAAGGCTTGCTGCTCAATATTTAAACAATGCCTTCTGGCAAGAAAAAATTAGCGATGTCACTGGTGGCAAAGAAAAACTCGATGATAATCTGGTTGTAGCTCCATCTAAAGACATGATGGATAGTTTGTTTGGTGATGCTGTTGAGCCTGGACAATTTTTGTTTACGCCTTATGCGACAGCGCCATATCAGGACAATACGCGCGAATACAAACGTCGCTTCAAAGATTACGATCCAGCCAAGCTTGCTATTCAAGAAAAATTCTTGAGCAAGCTTATTACTCATTGCAAAGATCAAAATATCGAAGTAATGATAGTCAACATGCCACTGACTCCACAGAACATGGCATTAATGCCTGATGGTTCTTACGAAAAATATCTTGCCTCAACATCGAGCCTGGCTCAAGCTAATGGATGTCGATTCGTCGATCTGAATAATGGCAACTTTGGAATTGAAAACTTCAAAGATACAGCCCACATGAATAGTGCTGGTGGCAAGAAGTTAGTCGAATCTATTGTTGGATCTATTAAAAATGACCGTGCTCTAGCGCAGATGATTGTGCCAAATAGCAAGCTTGCTGGAAATAACACATCTGTTAAATAGATTGAATTGATTTAGTTACCAATACAATCTCGAATGATCTCATCAACCACTTCGGTAAGTGGCTTGGTGGAATCGATGATGATTCCATTTTTGGGAAGGTCTTCTTTTGTTTGAAGCAATCGCAAAGCAAGCTCGCGTTCGGCAGGTTTACCGCCCCACTCATCTTCAGGACGCAGCTTAAGCCTTTGAATTAAGGTGTTTGAATCTATGTCTAGGACAAAAACGCCGTCAAATGTTTTGCCCGCGCCTGAAACACCTTCGATCAAATAATTCTTCTTGCCCATAGATAGTTGAAAGTTACCAATCGTCGTTTTCGTCCGAATTGATATGTTTGTTATTGACAGGCGCAACAAGCTGTTTCTTCACTCTCGATTTGCCCTTCAGGTGTTGTACATATTCGAAAGTTTGGTTGCGCAATTCTCTATAGCGCTCGCCTTCAAGACTATCTAGTTTGCGACTGGCTCCCACTCCTTGGTCGAACGCATCAAGCGCGTTTTGATATTCTTTCGCTTTCAGATAAACAGAACCGAGCATAGACCAGTATTGAGCGTTACTAGGATCCAGTTCGCAAGCCTTTTTTATGTGCGCAATGGCAGAAGCTAATTGTCCAGATGATGCTTCGAACTTTCCTAGATCACAATTGAGTCTTGGATCATTTGGTTTCATTGCCACAAGATATTTGTATTCTGTCATTGCTTCAGGTTTGCGTTTTTGCGCGATATAAATATTGAGCAAATAAGTATGGAGCTTCTCTTTTCTATAAGTCAAAGCCGCTTTATTTAAAGCTGCACTGTCAGGATCTTCTGCCAGTACAGACGGTGTCATGGCAAGAAGCAAACCGAAAAGCGCTAATTTATTTAGCACCTTCAATTTGTTTGACCTTTGTGCGTCTCGATTATTTGCAATATTTTGTCCAGATTTTCGTCATTGTACTCGACTCGTCCAAAAGATCCTTTGTAAGTTTCGTACATTCCATCGACAGGAACAGCATTATCGATAAACAAGATCCATTTGCTGCCAGGCTTTGGCATAGTGTCTTTTGCAAACTTAAAACCATCTGGTCTTTGAGTATTAGTCTTATTGTGAAACTCATAGCGAACATAGATTGTTTTATTCAGCGCGCCGCCTTTTAAAAATCTGTCCAGTTTGTATATGGCTTTAGGAGGTGCATAGAAAGTGACATTCTTTTCCTCGTAGCCAACAAAATCTGCCACCACAATTTTTTCGGATCGCAAAAAGGCATTTTTCAAGCTTAAGCTGTGTTCGCTTGAATCGAAGTGAGAGCCCACAACATCTGTGGTGACATAAGCTTTGGGTGTATGTACAACAGGGGGAACATAATCTTTTTTGGGTCCTTGCGAAGGAACATGAATAATGGTGCTCTTTTTCATCAGTTTGTCATATCGCTCTTCGATAAAGGAAGGCTCTTCGATTTTAGACAAAGCAAGCCGCAACTGTGGCTCGGCCTCGTTATACCGATTGAGATGATAATTGCACTCACCACGCTCAAGCAATAATTTGTCTTTGTAAGTTGGATTGATACTGCACAACTCTTCTAATGCAAGCGCTACTTGATCCCATTGATTCAGTCTCATACTCGATTTGTAGAGACCGACATAGAAATCTTCTTGTTTTGGATTTTCATCAATTAAGGCTCGATAATCGGCTTGTGCTTCACTCCATTGAGCTTTCCTCATGTGCTCGGCTGCTGACGTTGCTTTTCTCGTAGTCGTTACCGAGCCAAAGACTCCAACATCGTCCGATTCTGCCGCCCGCATGGCATAAGGACTTGAAAGTGAAAGTGCAAAAGTACATGCCAGTACATACGGCAATGCACAAGCCGAGACTCGAGCTATTTTCATAGCGCTTGCTCCCTTTTAAATTGTTAACGCCAGCCAAAGTCGCCTAGGTATAAAACCAAAAAACAGACGCCCCTAATTCTATGTTTCTCCGGGGCGTCTGTTTTGTCAAGAGGGTGAGCCCTGACTTGTACTAACTGGATTTGATTTCTATTTACCAGTCGTCATCGTCTTCTTTAGATGAACCAGCTTTCTTCTGCTGCTTCAATTTTGCATCGTAATCCTTTTTGTTCTTCATATACTGATCTTGTTTCTTTTGATACTCAATATATTTAAAAGCCTCTTCGTATGGCTTTTGATAATCTTGACCGCCTAAAGCAACAGCACGTTTGTAAGCATCAAGTGCTTCGTTGTAGCGCTTTGCTTTGATATAAACCTGACCAAGTTGTCCCCAATATTGCGCATTGCCAGGATCAAGATCAACAGCTTTTTTCATGTGTATGATAGCTGGTCCCATTTGCCCCGACGAAGCTTCAAATTTACCAAGATCGTTATTTAGTCTTGGATCATTTGGTTTCATTGCAAGTAAGGTTTTGTACTGAGCCATCGCTTCTGGCTTTCTTTTTTGCGCAATATAAATATTGAGCAAATAAGTATGGATAGACTCTTTTCTGTTTTGTATAAGAGCCTGGTCTTCAGCATCGGCGAATGCAGGGGCTTGCAATGCCACCACCTGCGGTATTGCCAAGGCTGCGCCTAGCAATAAGAAATTCGATAACTTCATCGTGTTTGTCCTTTGTGTTTTTCAAGAATTGCAAGCACTTCATCCAATGTTTCATCGGTGTAGGGCTGTCGTCCATAAGACCCGTGGAAGGTCTCGAACATGTGATCCACTGGCACAGCGTTTTCGACGAAAATGATCCATTTGGAACCTGGTTTAGGCATCAGCTCTTCAGAGAATTTCCAACCTTCGGGACGTTTCTGATTTTCCAATCCTTCGTTAAACTCAAAACGAATTGGAATATTTCGGTTGAGAGGTGGACCTTTATAGAATTTTTCAATGTAGTACTTGGCTAAAGGTGGCTGGTAGTAGGTTATATCAGATCTTTTTTCGTAGCCCTTATACTCAGCAATAAACACTGCTTCTGATTTCAAATAAGCATTTTCAAGATTAAGACCGGCTCTAGATGTGTTTTCATGAAACTCAGCGACGTTAGTTTCTTTGTATTTCTCGGCTTTGATTTTCTCTTTGTCTTTACCGATGATGATTTTTCCAGCAATTTTTTGGTGTTCGATAATTGCCTTAGTCATCAGGAACTTGTACTTCTCTTCAATCAAAGAAGGCTCAGCAACTTTCGCCAAAGCCATCTTTAGCAGTGGCTCAGCTTCAGAATATCTATTTAAATGATAGAAAGTTTCGCCACGCTCAAGCATGAGTCGTTCTTTGTAAGTGGGGTTCAAATTGCAAAGCTCTTCTAGAGCCAATGCACATTGATCCCATTGATTTAACTTGTAGCTTGATTTGAACAAGCCTACATAGAAATCTTCCTGTTTTGGCATCATGCCAATTAGCTGTCTGAAGTCGCTTTGAGCTTCGCCATACTCGCCTTTTTTCATGTGCTCAGCAGCCGAACTAGCTTTTCTAGTCGCAAGCACTGAGCCGTAGTAACCGACATCGTCCGATTCCGCTGACCAGACCATTGAAGGTTGAATGAGGGCACTCAAAGCAAGAGCAAGCGAGACAGCCAGAATTCTGGGTGTGTTTACGCGCGCCATTTTCATAACAATTGCTATCTCCTGGGTAATACGCCAAAATGCGCCATTTTGAGAAACGTTTCAATTTCCATCTTCCACATTATCAAAAAAGCTATTCACTTGCTTAATTTATAGGCACTCAAAGCAGTCTTATTTCAACTTGTCAGCTTCCTTCAGGCGAGCTTCAGCCGCCGGAACTTTGAGGGCACGATTGCCAACTTTTAGACATTTGAGATATTCTGTGCAGATTTCTTTATAACTGTCTTTGAATTTTGCTGGCGATTTGCGGGCATTTATTTCCATTAAATCAGCGGCTGTTTTGTAGACGAATACTGCCTCTTCGAATCTTTTTTGTTTGACCATTATGCGTCCGAGATCGCTAAGTGTAAGCGCCACCAGTGGTGATTCGCGACCGTATGCTCGGATGAAAAGCTTTTGGGCGCGATTCATAAGGGGAATAGCTTCGGCGTACATTTCTTTTTCTTCGTAAATGGCTGCAAGATCGTGCGTTATTTGTGCTTTTCGAGCTTCTTGATGGGGATAGGGATCTATTTGTTGCAGAGCGGCGATATAACACTTTTCGGCTTTATCTAAGTTGTGCTCTTTGAGCGCTTCAAGACCTTCTTTGCGATTAGTATCCACATCGCGAGAAAAGTAATTTATCTCAGGTTCTTTAGGCTTGGCTGGCGTATCTATTTCCTCAGCAAACACTTTAGTGGTCGATTCAAAATCCGAAGGCTTGGATTGAGTGTCTCTGACATAAATTCGATTGCATGAGGACAGGGTGCAGCATAAACAGGCAGCTAAAATAAGCGTGCCAAAACGGTGTTGCTTGGCCATGAAAAATCCCCCTCCCCATTTCATGTCATATTCCTATCTTTTACAGCCAATTAATCTAAAAGGCTCCCGAAGCGATGGGTTGTTGAAATAATTCTTATGCAAGTTGGCAATTACATTTGCAATTCAATCTGGTCTTGGCTACGTGCATTTGCAATACTCTATGGACAATGACAAGCAGTAAAAAATCTATCTCCAAAAGACTTTTGCCCCTCGTCTGGGCTTGCGCCCTTGCCGGCTCACAAAGCTCGCTTGTTTTAGCTCAATGGAGCGGTGGCGAAGGAGAGGGTTGCTACCCGCGCGAAGGCTGTTATCCTCGCGAATGCTGTCCGCCCTCGTGCGAAGGACCAGGACCGGGTCCTGGACCAGGACCGACTCCCCCACCAAGCGTTCCGCCGGTTGTGGTCGTACCCGTTCCACCGCCAACATTTGTTCCGCCGCCGGTAATTACACCGCCAACTTCAAATATTTTCCCGGCGCATAATCCCTTTATCGCCCCGACCGATGTCACCAATCCATACATGATGAACACGCAAAACAACTTGCCGTTCAATCAAGCACCAAACGATCACGCCTTAAGAGGCATCGAACAACTGGCCTTCACTCAATTCCCGAAAGACAACAAAAAGTCGAAGGATGAGCATCCTATATATGTCTTTCCTCAGCCAGACGATAAAACGGCTCAATATGAGCGTGTAAGTCCTGCCTATATCGATTTTAAAGGCGGAGAAATTCTTGTATCAGTCCGCAAACCAGCTACCATGGGCTTAATTCAAACACCGCTTGGAGTAATTGCCATCTCTGCCAATAGCGAAGTGATCTTGAGCATGCTCAATGGTGTGCTTCGCATCATCAATTTAGACGGCATGGGACGCAACGTTAAAATCAAACTAGCCAATGGTCCTTTTGCCGATGACACAAAAGTGGTAAGTCTCAAGCCAGGCTTCGAGCTTGTAATTGGTGAAGAAAAATTGACCCGCAGAGACATTCGCCCCAGAGACGGACTTGCCAGGCGCCATTTTCAGCTTATGGCTAAAGGTCATCTTGCCATTTCAGAACTTTCTATATCAAGCATCCTTGAGTCAAGCTCACTACTTGCCGATTTAAAACAGACAATCACCGGTTCGCAAGAAAGACGCATCATTGGCGACATGTCAAAAATGGCTTCGGTCTTGAATTATATGAATGGTACTCAAGGCTTTAGCGTCACTGGCAACGAAAGCTATGGCACCAAATTGTCGACAACAGAGACTAGCCCCAATAACGAATGACCAATTAGAATGCCTCCTAAATGTGGCAATATATTGGTAAATCAACTATGACAAACAAAGAACCAGTAACCAATATTAAACGCTATACCAAAATAGCCCTGCTTGGCGCGGCCACTGTCTTTTTGTCCTTGTCTGTCCTGGACCCCCAATTTCCAGTGCTGGCAGGACCTTACACAGCACCTGTAACTCAGACACCAGTGGTTGAGGTGCAAACTGTCACGCCACCGCCTGTCATTAATATTGTCAATCCTGCAATTCCGCTGCCAAACAATACTCCTTTCGTCAACCCGACTGATGTGAGCAATCCAAACATCGTCACAGGCGGTAGTCTTAACGCACTTTTGAATCAAGCAAATGGTGGCAATTTGGCACTTGCTGGTATTCAGCAAGTACCCGATTCGGACTTTCCCGATTTCAACACACTAAAAGGTGATCCGGCTGGAATAACTATCAAAGGTGGACAGTTTCAAAAAGAGAATGACTTTGTCTACAATTTTACCAAGGGCGAAATTCTGGTTTCGGTAAGAAAGCCATCTGATACCTGCATTATTCACACCCCTTACGGAAGTATTGCAATTACATCTAACGGCGATGTTCTAATAAAATTTAGCGATGGTGTTTTGCGAGTATTTAATTTAGACGCAACTGGTTCGGACTTGAAAATTCAGTTGGATAAAGGACCTTTTGCAGGTCCTGCAGACCCTACTGTAATAGTTGCTGCAGGATTTGAGCTTGTTGCCTGCGATCACAAATTAACCAGAGTAGAAATGCGTCCGCGCGATGGTGTGAAACGCCGTCACTTCAAAGTGCTCGACAATGGACATATGGCAATAAGCGAATTCTCGCTAGAAAGTGTGCTTGATGCAAGCGATGTTATAGCTGACTTGAAGCAGAACGCAACTGGTGTCAAAGAAAGACGCATCCTGGGCGACATGTCTAAGATGGCTGCTGTGCTCAATTATAAAAATGGAACTCAAGGCTTCAGCATGCAAGACTGAGCTTGTGGTTTACTTCGTTTTCATAACCCTGGCTCTGCTTGTAGGTTTTGTTTACTACCCAAGTTTGGATGCTTATTTTACTGCCGATGATTTCTGGCATATTCCACATCTCTATCAGGCTCTGAGTCTTGGTCACCCTGAGATGTTGTGGCAAAATTTTTGCGGTCCATGGGTGGGTAAAACAACCTTTTATTTGTTCTACAGACCAATAACCGAGCTTACTCTGGCGGCGGACTATCTGCTTTTTGGCAATAAAGCGCCTGGATATCATTTGACCAGTATTCTTTTTCATTACGTCAATTGTGTGCTCGTTTATTTTGTCGCTTTGAAAATTCTCTCGTTAAGCGACAAAAACAAAAATGAAGACAAAAGACGCGATCAATTAGTGTCATTTCTGGTGGCAGCTATTTTTGCCGTGCACCCATCACAAGCCGAAGCTGTCTCCTGGATACTTGCGCGGGCGGATCTAGTGGGGGCGTTTTTCTGTCTCATATCTATTTACGCGGCACTCTTGTATTTTGAAAAGAAAAAAACAATCTGGTACATGACTATGCTTGTTTCTATGCTTTTTGCTTTTGGAGCCAAAGAGTTATGTGCTGGTCTGCCCTTCATTTTGTTCATTGTTTTTTATAGTTTGAATCGCAACTTTAAACAAACACTCAAATTAGTAGCTGTTCCATTTGGTTGGCTCATATCGTTTCTGCTCATTCGTGCCTGGACCCTTGGAGCTGTTCTTGGGGGTTATGTCGGCACGCACGGATACAAACTGAACGAATCTCTTTTAGAGCGAATTTTCATTCCGTATGTTTGGTGGAAATTGGCTCATCCGATAAACGAACATTTTATATCCGACTATTTCGTTTACGATAGCGCGCTTAGATTTGCGTATATTGTCGTAGCTGCGCTCATCGTGCTAAATATCTGTTTCAGTCAGTCTTTGAATAAACGCTTTGTACTGTCTTGTATTTTGTTTTCTGTGGTTATGCTTTTGATGGCTGTCAATTTTCAGGTCTGGACTGTATGCAACAGTATGGCCGGCAGTAGAATTTTCTATTTGCTTCTATTTCCATTAGCTCTTTCAGTTGCAAACATTGTATTTCCTTCGTCTTTGGAAATAAAAAATCTAAAGACAAACAAGATTCTATTTTGGTCTGCTATTTCGGCTGGCATCCTGCTTGTAGGCACATTTTCGATCTTATGCAATTTAGGTGTGCAAGCCTGGAGAAGTGCTGGGGTCAAAACTCAAAGCATGCAAAAACAGATTGCTCAAAAAATCGATAGCATGCCGCCACAAAAAAAACTGGCTATCATAAACCTTCCACCCATTATTGACGGAACAGTCTCTATTTTCGTGCCAGACTTTCTTTCGGGACTGATGTTACCGCCACTTTCGTCCAAAGACTACTGGCACAGAATTATTTGTCTTGATTCAGATCTAAAAACAGTCAATATGCAAAATATGAAAGACCTGGCTTTAGATCCAAATATAGAAATTGTATTCTGGGATCAAAAAACAAATTCGATGGACCCCACCCTAAAGACAAGATTGAGACAAGCTGAGCTTGATCAGCTTAAATACACTGAGCCGTTGAAAATTGAACATCAAGGGGAATTCGAATGTTTGGACTGGCGAATTACTAAAAACAAAGACTTTTACAATAATAAAAAAGAGGGAACTCAAATCTCAACCTATCGATTGAGCCCGCCTGTCGAAGCACAGATAGGCCGCGACCTCATTTTGACTTTGAGTAAAATATCAAAAGCCGGAAATGAAAATTTGTCTTTGAAAAATTTGATTTATGTATCGTTTGATGATTCCAGTGAGCGCACCAATATAGACCATCCGCCATTGATATTCGAATTGCCAAAACAAACAAATTCTGCAAATATTGTTGTTCCGTTATCGCAGGAAAAGTCCTGGTTGGCTGTTCTTCCGCAGAAGGATTTGCGTGTAGACCTACCGGTCTGTTTTAAATTGGATCAGGCTCGAATGATAAATTGTGATTCTCTGAAGCCAAAATTGGCTCTGAAAGACAAGATCGAGCAGGAGCCAAATGGTTATTTTGGGGTGGATGATTCACACAAGAAATTGACATTCTATTATTCGTGCTCTCACATGAAGGAAGCAAGCGGCGCTTTGGTTGAGATAAGCAAGCCCAACTGTTTTTTTACGGTGTATACAGGAACGCTACGCGACATAAAATCCAGTGAGCATGCCCTTAAATCGATAAAGCTAAACCAGCCTCAAGGAATCTTTTCTATCCCCGTCAGTGAATTTCCGCAGCCGGCCTATTATCAGATACGAATTGCACCCCTATCCAAAGAAGGGAGAATCATTTCAGCCTTTGGCGATCCAGTCTCAATGAGCCTCTTTAACCCCAACAAAAATTAAAATTTGGCATCGAACATAAAAAGATCGTCTAAATCACTCTGCGAATCTGCTCATAAGTGGTACTTTAGAACTACGACACCACTGCAAGGTCGAGAAAATACAAGATGAATAAAACCGCAAATAAAGCGAACAAAAAAACAAGCGCTGAAAAAGCGAAGTCGAAAACCAAAACCGAGTCCAAAAGCACCAGAGAATTTTCACTGGCTACCTGCCCTGTAGGCGGTTCTGGTTGGTGTTCGTTTCCTTTCTCGCCCAAACAGCTAACCAAGCGAAAACCGGCGAAAGCTGAAACGGACAAGGTTCTGGTTACTTCTAAGGCTTGAATTCACCAAATTTAAATGCTTGAAGACGCATCTTTTACATGCGTTCAATGTCTCTAATCGCGGTCTGTTACGAAGATGTAGCCGAATCGGGCATTTTCTGTTACGCCGGTAGCAAAGAGGCGTGTTTTTGCGTCTAATTGTGATACGCTAATTCAAGCATAGTAGCCCACCTCTGGAGTTTTGTGACATGGAAGTAGCCCGCCGTCTTAAAGCGATTCCTCCTTACGTTTTTGCCGAAATCGGTAAAAAAGCAGCTGCCTTAACCAAGGCTGGTCACGATGTCATAAATTTAGGTATCGGCGCTCCAGATCAACCCACTCCGCGTCATATCGTCGATGCCATGCACGAAGCTATCGAAAAGCCGATTAATCATCAGTATCCACCTTTTGGCGGGACGCCCGAATTCAAAAAGGCTGCTAGTGAATGGTGCCAAAATCGATTCAATATCAAAATCGATCCAGAAACGGAAGTCACCACACTCATCGGTGGTAAAGAAGGCATCCACAACTTGATCATGGCTTACATAGATCAAGGCGATGTGAATATCATTCCTGACCCTGCCTATCCTGTTTATCAAACATCTACTATTCTTGCCGGTGGCGAGCCTTTCTACATGCCACTTACTCCTGAAAATAATTTCTTGCCAAGTCTTGATGCAATACCGGCCACGGTGGCGCAGAAAGCAAACTTGATGTTCTTGAACTATCCAAATAATCCTACTGCAGCCACTGCCACACTTGAATTTTTTGAAAAAGCGGTTGCTTATGCAAAAAAATACGACATCTTGTTGTGTCATGACCTTGCCTACTCAGAGATGACATTCGATGGCTACAAAGCCCCTTCAATCATGCAAGTCAAAGGCGCCAAGGATATTTGCATCGAATTGCATACACTTTCCAAAACTTATAACATGACCGGTTGGAGAATCGGCTTTGCTATCGGCAACGCTGAAGCTGTGAAAAACCTGGCTAAAATCAAGTCCAATATCGACACCGATATTTTCAGAGCCGTGCAACAAGCAGGTATTGCCGCATTTGAAGGCAACCGCGACCACATAGATTTCTGTAATAACCTTTATATCGAGCGTCGTGACCTTGCTTGCGAAAAGCTCAAAGAGCTGGGCTGGGAAGTGACACCACCCAAAGCCACTTTCTACATGTGGCTGCCGGTTCCTCCGGGTCTATCATCGGAAGAATTCTGCACCAAAATGCTCAACGAAGCTCATATTGTGGTTCCACCAGGCAACGCTTATGGTCCATCTGGCGAAGGCTATTTCCGCCTTTCGCTCTGCTTGCCCAAAGAGCGCATGGCAGAAGCTTTTGAGCGCATGAAGGCGCACAAATTCACATTTGAGATGGGTAAAGCTCAGGTCTGCTAAATAGGCGATTATAAGACTGTTGATGTTTGCCCGACCGACGGGAATAAAGTGGCATAGTTTTAGGAAATTCTAAATGGTAACTGGCGGAAGTGCTAATGACCCAAATCTAGGCAACATTCTGCCAGCGTCGCCTTCTATGCACATGGTTCACAACATGCTCTCGCATGTTCTGGATAATCCCAAAGAAAAAATCCACATTTCGTTTCGTGCTCGAATCAATTCGCCCATATACAAACTGGAAGTCGAATTCGATCCGGTCAGTCACGATCCTATCTGGCAAATGTTTCAGGCCGGAGACAACGCCGCAAATTCTCTTTGGAAATATCACAGCACAGATACTCTGCTTGTATACAACAAGCTTCTAACTTCAATTGGCGAAGAAGTCCAGCGAGTTCATTTGAGCGCACAAATGGACAAGGCTCAAGCGCAAGCTCAAGTACAGTCTCAATCGCAAGTGCAAAATCAGGCTGCAGGTGCAGCCGATGGCGGGCTAGTTTTCTACTATGCTCCTACTAGCAAAGAAGAGCTAGATAAAACCACGCCAATGCCTGCCTTTTCAAATCCGACCGCCCTTGCTGAGCGAAGCACCGTCCTCAATGGCGACCTAGCATTTATTCAAATAACCACTCTTTTGCAGTCATTGCAATTGGCCAAAATGACTGGTCGTCTGCAAATAGATAGTAAAGAGGGTGCTGCCGAAGTCTTCTTTTTAGAAGGCAAGCCTGTTCACTGCTCGGTGCCAAACTCAAGTGGTAACGAAGGCGTTTACGAGCTTATGGCTTGGCAAGAAGGCAAATTCTTTTTCCAGCCCCAAGTTGTAACTAAAAAAAGAACACTTACAGAAGCACTGGATAACCTGGTTATACAAGGCGTTCAGTTGCTTGATAAATTGAATTATCTGAAAAACATCGGCTACAGAGAAGATAGTGTTTTAGCGCGCGTCGAGCAAGAGCAAGAGCAAGGGCGAAACCCAAATGATTTAGAAGATCTTTTGAGTGTTGGCGATCCCGATTGTGTCGCGGCTCAGCGCAAAATTTATTCTTCTGTTGATGGTCACACCGAATCAAATAAGCTTTTCAAATCGCTTGGATTATCGCGCAGTCAGTGGGTTCCTGCGGTGAATTATATGATCCGCGCCAAGCTCATAACCATTGGTGGTGGCGGCAAAACCACAGGCGAATTGAATAAATTGTCGCTCAAGCCAAAAGTAGTCGATAACGCAGCCATTCAGTCTGTGATGATGACTCTGCGCCGTCCAGATACCGGAATGTTTAATTATGCTGCCTTTTTATATTTTCTAGAGCAAGAATATTTTCGTGGGCACCGCGCTGGAACACCTTTGTCTGTAATTATTTTTGATATGCGCATCAAATCTGGTGTCAAAGAAATTATTCGCGAACCGATGCCCGCACAAGCATTGAACGAAGCGGTATTTCGCATTTCAAATACTAAGCGTCAAAGCGACTTGCTTGCTCACTACGAAGGCTTTGACTATGCGCTAATTTGTCCCAATACTAAAGGCGAGGGCGCCAAAGTTTTAGCAAGACGCATTTTAAAAGCGATGGCTAAAAGTCCGCTTACATCGACTATTTCTATCAAGAATCTGGATATGCGCTTTGGTATTGCTTGCATTCCAGAAGACTTCTTGGAACTGGGTCTTTTGCTTTCAGCATCTGAAGCAGCTCGCAATAAAGCGGCTGAAAGTGAAAACGATCAGGAAACAGTTTTGTATCGCGATATCTGGTAATGCCTAAGCGCTCATGGCTTTCTTTTGTTTCCAAACACAAGAAGCAGGGCTTGAAGCTTGACGATTTGATTTATGCCCTTGGCGTTTTGTATCTGGCAAGGAAAGGTTTGGACTGGACAGTTGAAAACCTTCACCAGTATTGCCTTTCGCTTGTTGGTGACAATTTCGACTATGGACTTTTGAAACCTCAACCGATATCGGTTAAGGTTTTAAATAGCGATATCGATTTCGATTTAAAA
>CAZSHS010000009.1:97560-99585 GCA_964606665.1 uncultured Candidatus Obscuribacterales bacterium
AAAATCGGTCACACATACGAATGTTGGCGCCACCTTGACCGACCAGCATTTCAAGCTCGAATTCAGACTGCTAACAAATCCATCGATACCGATTTACTAATCGGTTTTACTCAAATCTATACACCCGAATGGGTTGTTCACCATCTAATAAGCAAGACTATTCTTGCAAGCGATGCAACAGTGATAGACCCTGCATGCGGGACCGGTAATTTTGTTATAAGTGCGTTCGATAAGTTAATTGAGCTTGGTGCACCAGTCGAAAATATTTTAGATACTCAATTAAGTGCGATTGATATAGATCAGACAGCCTTGTCTATTTGTGCACTCACTTTGGCTGTGCGATTAATAGAACTGGGCAAGACTGGCATTCAAAGCCAATTGAAAGAATTTAAACTAATTAGTCTAGACAATACCAATGAGCTGGGATCGCTTTACAGAGACTTTCCATCTGATCATCCACTCGCCAAAAACTATCAAGCAGTCTTAACTAATCCACCTTATATTGGACGACGTCTGCTAAGCAAACAATTAAAAGAGGCATTAAAAGCCAATTATCCAAGCTCATATCATGACTTGAGTGCTGCATTTTTGAGTCGCTGTCTTGAACTGACGAGCACCACCGGTAGAGCAGGTATGATCACGCAAGCATCGTTGCTTGATTTGCCTGCTTTTGATTTACTCAGGCGCGAAATAATTGATAGTTATAATCTTGTGAGTATTATAGATGCAGGCACCAACGTATTTCCGCTCATACAAGGCGATAAGGTAAATAGTGCCATAATCGTTATAGAGAAGCCAAGAGAGGTGTTAGATAACCAATCTTTTGAGTTTTGCAAATTATCCAAACACTCTAATTTGAGCAATGGATCGGATCCGATTTTAAAACTAGACCAGAACAGTCTCAAATTGGCTTATAGACTGAGTGAGCCCGCTCCGGCTGAAATTATGCAATTGTTCGAACTGCCATCGCTTGATTCTATTGCTTCCATCAAACAAGGACTAGCCACCACAGATAATGCCCAGTTCGTCAAAAATATCTGTGATGTTCCACAAGTTGAAATAGGCATCAAGTGGTTTCCCTATGTTAAAGGAGCTGGTGCCACGCGTTGGTTCGCCCCGGTTATGCATGTAGTCGATTGGCAAGACAACGGCAAGCGCATAAAAGAAGCTGTCCGACAGAAGTATCCTTATTTAAATGGCAAAGCAAATTGGGTGGTTAAAAACGAATCGTATTATTTCAAGCCAGGAATCTGCTTTTCGTTTGTGTCTACCAAAGGAGTTTCTTTTCGCAAGCTGTTTGCAGGCGCCATATTCGATGTTGGAGCATCGGCTATCTTTCTGCACGATGAGTCGATTGATCCTGACTTTTTGCTGGCTTATCTCAATTCGTCTTTGTGCGTTGCGCTACTTCAATATATAAATCCGACTATAAACAATCAAGTGGGAGACGTGCGCAGACTGCCTATAATTGCGATGGAGCAAAGTGTTTTAGCAAAGAATGCAAGGAAGTTAATCGAACTATCGAAAATGAAAATCACATGTGATGCAGTGGAAAGAGAACACCTTTTGCAAGAAATTGAAAGGCTCGAAATAGATAACGATTACATTGTTTTGCAGGCTGCCAAACAACAATTTGACTGGTCAGAAAATCAAGTATCCAGAGTAAGCGACTGGAGTCAGCATCGTGTCGCTATTTCCAGTCCAGTTTCGAGAATTTGAAATTAACTTGCACTCCAAGGCGAGCTAAATATTTGATCAAAAGATCAACACTAAAGAGGCTGGACTGCGAACCCAATATTTCTGCAACGCGTGGCTGACCAACCTTTAGTTTTTTTGCTGCCTCAATTTGAGTCCAACCATTTTTTTCGATAATATCCTGTAGCGCCATTAACAAATCGCTTCTGGCTATAAGATTCGCTGATTCAGCATCACTGAAACCTAGATCTTTGTAAACGTTTCCGCAACTCGGTTCAGCTTGCACTTGTCCAGAACTCGTTTTAGGCTTGATTTTAACGTTGGTTTTGA
>CAZSHS010000010.1:0-49943 GCA_964606665.1 uncultured Candidatus Obscuribacterales bacterium
GAATGTAGGTGCGGCAATCACCTACACTGTTGAAGATAGAAATACCTGTCCCAATTACGTCAAGAATCTTTTAGAGATCGATGGAGTAAAAAGCATATTTGTTTGCCACGATTTTCTCACACTCAACAAAGACCCCAGAGCAAATTGGAAAACGATTCTAGATAAATCGGCTCTGATACTGGGCGGTGAAACAGACCCCCAAGGTGGCGATGAAATGCGCCAAGTCGCTGAAAAGTCTGGGCAAGTTCAAGTGCTCGTTCAAACTTTTAAAGGCATTCCTATTCAAATAAAAGTGGTCGACTCAAAGAGTGAATCGCGAGTTAGTCTTGGCGAGCGATTTAACGAAGCTGCACAATTTGTTCAAGCCGAAACTGGTGCAGATTTTCTCAAAGAAAGATACTGGGCAGATCACGGCGCACGATATGGCGAGTGCGCAGAAATCGCAAAAGAAGTGGCGGAAGAATTACAAGGCATTTTTGATCTAGATACTCTTGAGCGAACAAAATTAGAAGCCCTAGGCAAGGCACAATCAATTTCTAGTGAACTAGAAACAATCAAAAACTGGCTCAATGATGCAGATTGGCATCGACGACTAGCTGGGGTTCAGGAGCTAAGTCTTAAGGAGGGCGACGAAATAGTATCGTTGCTGGTGCACAGCTTAAGTGACGAAAATGCGCAAGTTCGCAGACTCAGTGCAGCGGCACTAGGTGCGACAGGCAATGTTGAAGCAGTAAAGCCACTTTGTCATTCGTTATTGCACGATCCATCGGTTGGAGTTAGACGCACCGCTGGTGATGCCCTGTCCGATATTGGCGATTCATCTGCGCAGGCATCTGTGATCGAATCTCTAAAAGATCAAAACAAATTGGTTCGTTGGCGTGCAGCACGATTTTTGAATGATTTGGGAACAGAAGAAGCTTTGCCAGCATTAGAAATTGCAAAAGACGATCCTTAATTTGAAGTGCAATTAGAAATCAAGGCTGCTATAGAAAGAATCCAAAAAGGCGGCCAGGGACTGGGACCCGTTTGGAAAAGAATCGCGGAGCAAGATTAGTACTTAGCTGCTTTATTGGTATCACATGCAGTTCACCCCAAAGTCACTTTGATGACCTTAATATAGAGGCATGGGCGTAGTCGCAGTTTAACTATTGTATCTGGAGTGTGAAATGTTACCAGTCTGTGTAGTTTTAGGAGCAGGTCCCGGCATAGGGTATTGCGTAGCAAAAAAGTTTCTTGACCTCGGTTATCAAATTATTCTTGTAGCGAGAAACGCTGACAAATTAGCTGACATGCAAGAAAAGCTTGGAGCGAGCAATGTATCAACGATGGTCTTAGACGTGTCTGACATTGACGCATTGAAAGAGTCGTTTTTATCTATAGCTGAAACGCACGGCGATCCCGAAGTGCTCATCTTCAACGCCTACAGTGCATCCCCTGGCAAGCCGACCGGCTTGACACCAGATGCACTTGCTGAATCTTTTAAGATTAACGTAACTGCTGCTCTAGCGGCATCACAAGCGGTCATTCCCGCCATGAAGAAAGCCCGCAAAGGCACAATCATCTTTACAGGTGGAGGATTTGCCTTGAATCCACTTAGCGGCTTTACCGCTCTATCTATAGGAAAAGCTGGGCTCAGGACCCTTGCCAATTGTCTCTATAGAGAACTCAAAGCAGATGGAATTCATGCTGGAACAGTGACTATTTGCGGCACAGTTAAGCCAAATAGTCCTTTTGACCCAGACAAAATAGCGGACAAATTTATTGAATTTCACTTGCAGCCACAAAATGCATTTGTATCTGAAATCATGTTCGACGCTAAATAGAAAATTCTTGGCTGTCTCGTCAGTTCACCCCAAATTCACTTTAGCGAATGAGTTACTGTGGATTTTGATACTGAATATGATATCAAAATTGGTGAAGAACATTGAGTCCTCCACCTAACGAAACAACATGAATTTCTGAGTGCTTTCAAAATCAATAAACTATAATGGAGATTCCGGGAATATTACTCATTGAATGAGCGATGAATTAGAAATAAATGAACTAATAGAACCTCCAAAAATGGCGGACAAGCTAGCACGTTCAGAAAACATAAGCACTACCGAACAAAACCTTGATTACGCTGAGGCTTTAGCTTCAAATCCTGACCAGTTTCCATCTATAGCCAACCTGCGCATACCAAACGCTGATCAGATAGAGCCATTCCAACTAGTCGATGGCACCAAGTCTATTGCAGCCAGTCGGAAAATCGAACAACCGCAACCCGCCATCAAAGCATTGGACTCATTCAACCAAGGCTTGCTGGCCTTACCTGAGGGCACAACAGCAGAACAACTAGCTCAATTTCAAATCGACTACATCAACCGAAAAGCAGCCGAATCAGACGGCGGCACTATGCCGGCGATTAAGCTTGAAGGTCGAATAGAAAAAACTCAGTCAGATAACGAAGAATACTTTGAGCGAATGGCAGGATTTCTCATAGGCTCCGTACAAGGCACAGGCAATGTCGCTGTCGGCTTGGCTCAAATTGCGGATTTCGCTGCATATTGCATAATTGGCGACACCAAGCGCGCCGGAGAAATGGTCCATCAATTCAGCGATGGGCTGACCAAAACTTTAGCCGGCGGCGTGCGCTTGTTCCAATCTTCTTATGACTATCTTTACGAGTTGGGTTATGAAGGCGATTACAGCAAGCCATATAAAGACATATCCGAGCTAGCAGTCTCAATTGATGAGCAATGGAAGCAGCTTTCTCCTAGAGAACAAGAGCGTCGCAAGGCGGAATTAGTTTCTCAACTTATCGCCGATGGTTTCTTAGGATTTGCAAGTGCACACTCTTTGAAGAAAACGGAAAAGCTGACCGAGTTTTTCGATTCGATTGCTGATGTAGCAGGCAAAACTAAAATCAAATCCAAAGAGGCTTTAGCTAAAGCCACAAAAGCAATTTCCAACACCGTAGATGATTTGCTTTCTCCAGTAGCTGATACCGGTACTGGTATCAGAATGAAAGTGCCAAAAGCGGATGATTTAGCTTTAAAGATGGAAGGAAATCCGCAAAACAGAGCCCACCGGGGAGACGACTATTACAATTCCAAAATTGACGACATTGGAAGACCCAAATCTCACATTGACGAGCAAGGCGACTTAGTACCAGCGGACCGAAAAGGACTTTACAAGGGCAAACCGGTAGAGGTCATTGATCACGTTTTTGGATATTCTGATAACAACGCAAAGATGCATAGCCCATTTACAAGTTTCTCACTAAAGGAAGGTATGGCCTTGAGATATGGAAGTCAGTTAATTAAAGTTGACCTCGAATCTTTGAGAAAAGCCGTGAATCAAGGGGAAATCTTTGGAACGGAAATAATAGAGCATGTTGAATTACTAAAGATAGTGAGAGAATCCAACTATCCAGATTTCCAGAAATGGAAAGCACTCAAATTTATCACCGATGACCACGAAATGCTCATAAAAGGGATCATACCAGCACGCTATCTGGAGATTGGCAAATGAAGAAAATGATGAAACTTTTTCACGATTCCAAATTAATTGGCGATATCGAGTTTTTATCGGTTAACGGCTCAGACATGCTCGGGAGAGTTACTTTGACGCCGGAGGGAGAAAAATTCAAGGAAATGTTTGCTTTCCTGACAGACGAGAAGACGTGCAAATTAGAGCCACCCTACCCGGATTCTTTGTTGAAGGAAGGATGGGCGGTTGAAGATCACGAAGGCATAATGCGAAACATAATCTGTTGCCCTGACGTTCTCGACAATTTCAAAAATATAGCTTGGCGATGGAGCCGAGAGTGAAGAAGGTCATTTAGCTCTTTCAAGATACAGAACTACTGGGAAATATTGAGTTCTTAGGAGTTATTCTGCCGCCGCAACAATCAGGAGGACATCTTCAACTCTGCTGCAATTTGCTTACTTATAATCACTCTCTGAATTTGACTTGTTCCTTCATAAATTTGAAATATTTTGGCGTCGCGCATTAGCTTCTCAACTGGGTATTCGTGTGAGTAACCGTAGCCACCAAAAATTTGCACTGCATCAGTTGCAACTCTCATTGCTGTATCTGCTGCAAATGCTTTTGCCATTGCCGCTTCTTTACTGTTTCTCACGCCCTGGTCTATGAGCCATGCTGAGCGCCAGCAAAGCATTCGTGCTGCGTCAATATCTTTTGCCATATCAGCAAGCATGAAGCTTATAGCTTGATTGTTGAAGATTGGCTGACCAAAAGCATGCCTTTCAAGCGAATATTTTAGTGCGTGCTCCATTGCGCTTCGAGCCAGACCCACCGCTGCTGATGCCACAAGAGGTCTTGTGTGGTCGAATGCCTGCATGGAAATTTTAAAACCATCACCTTCTTTTCCGAGCAAATTATTTGCTGGCACTTTTACATCTTCGAAGGTCACGCCTCTTGTATCACTGGCACGCTGTCCCATATTTTTTTCTTTGGCACCGACACTGATTCCCTCGCTGTCTCTTTGCACAAGAAATGCAGACATGCCTCTGTGCCCTGCACTAGCATCGGTGGCAGCAAGCACATAGTACCAGTCGGCAACACCGGCATTTGTAATCCACATTTTCTGACCGTTTAGAATATATTCTTCGCCCACTTTTTTCGCAGTAGTTTTTACGCCTGCCACATCTGATCCCGCTCCCGGCTCTGTTACACAATAAGCTGCAAACTTCAATTCTTCTGTCATTGGTACCAAGAAATTTTTCTTCTGCTCTTCTGTTCCAGCTAATATGACCGGAGCTTCAGCAAGATTATTGGCTTCCATTGCAGTACCAATGCCGGTGCATCCAGAGGCAATTTCCTCGGCGATGAGGCAGCCTTCAAATGAGCCAAGACCCATTCCGCCATACTCTTCTGGAATGTGAGTATTCATGAGACCCAATTCCCATGCTTTTGCACAAATGTCGCGAGGAAACTCTCCTGTTTCATCATGGTGCGCGGAGCGAGGTTTAACCTCTTTTGAAGCGAATTGATTCGCTAGTTGTTGAATTTGACGCTGTTCGTCATTAAGAAAAAAGTCGACCATGAAAAGAGACCTCCTGGAGCTTCGAGTTTATATTTTAGTCAATTCCTTGGGCATGTCTCAAGGGCAAAGCCCATCATTTATCAAAAGCGTCTTTTAGTGATGCTATCGCTGCCATATATTTTACGGCGGTAGAACAAAATTCAAGCTCGCTTTGCAGGCGATCTAGGATGCTATCCATTTCTAGGATTCTTTGTTGATCTTCGCTTGATGCATATAAGGTGGCTGGAATAAAGAATGCAAGCGTTTCAGGGTCTTCTGGAAACTCCTGCAACGCAACCAGGCGACTTTTAGGATTAAGCTTGCCAGATAAACGAAAAACCTCTTGAAGTGAATGTTTTACTTCATCTGCCACTCTTATCGCCTGGGGTTCAGGCTCGCTCTCCTGCAACAGTCTTACTTCGGCAACTAAATATGGCGCCTCGCTTACTACTTTGAGCAATTCATAGCGCTTTCGCCCAACTCCTTCTATGTTCATCCGCCCGTCTTCAAGTGGATCGACTTCAAGAATCTCGATCATGCAACCTGTCGTGGCGATTCTCCCTGTTTTCGGGTCAACCCTTAAAATTCCGAAGCACTTGTCTGATTGCAAGACGTCCGAAATCATAGCCCTGTACTTATATTCGAAGATATGCAAAGGCACGAAATGACCGGGAAATATAACAATCGGCAAGGGAAATATTGGCAATGTGCGAACTATTTGAATGGTTTCTGACATTGATTGGTCCCGTTTCGTGCATCTTAATAATGGACCTGACGTATGAACAAACCGTGAACTAAGCGAAAATTATGTCCAGACGCTTAAAAAATGTCCAACGCGCACAGATGGTGATACATGCTGTCTTTGACTGATGTTGACATTTTTGGATAGCGACTGGAAATCTTCTGCCAAGCGCTTACATACAAGCTCTATGCAACCTTTCCTTCCGGGATAGACATTATGTCCTGAGCAGATTTTCCTAGCGAGCGCATTTGTGCAGCTTTTTGAAAGAAAACCACTTGCTTATCCAATCCATTGACTACGTCGTTGCGAAACCCTTCCAATCCTTTTGGTGTGGCGAGCTGCAAAAATTTTTGTCTTGCTGAAACTGTGTTTGAGTAGTACGAAGAATAAGCGCTACTGTATTGCTGATTGTCCCACGATACTGTATCGAACATTACAATTTTTGCCTGAAGCATTTTAAGTATAAGCGAGAAGGCATGGTCTATATAGAGCTTTTCGCTTTGTGGAATGCCAGTTAAGTCTTTAGGTAAGGAATTAAGAGTGCACGGATATCTGTGATTGGCTGGCAGAGCAATGCTTTGTGGATACCAATAGTTTCCGGCGGTCTGGCTCTGTGCGCTTGAAATCGAAGAATTGAGAATGAAGGCACCGCATGCGGTGACAAAAAATTTCAGCTTATTAGTTTTTTGTGCCATTAGATGAAAATGCATTTCCTTTTCTTGTACCACATTATTACTTACTGCAAATCATTCTAAAGGCTGAGATTCTCTGCAAAAAGTCTAGGGCAATATTGTCAGCTTTTCGGGATATAATAACCTGAAACGCTCGTGTTGGAGGCATTTTTAAAAGCAATGTACAAAAGATTCACGCATTTTTCATTTGTGTTTTTTCTATTGTTCACTTTCTGGCATTCGTTTGTACTTGACCAGGCAGTTGCGCGAGGCGTGGCGTACACAATCGACCAGACAGTTTGGAAAAAAGCACAAACTATCTACTTGAATGCTTTACCTAAGGCAGAAAAAAAATACGGTAAAACGTCTACAGCCTACGCTGACCTTTTAACGAACCTTGCAATTATTGACGTGATCATTGGAAACAAAAATGCGCTTCCATTATTGATCCAGGTTCAGGCAATTCGAAACAAACTTGGTGATACACAAAAGAGTAAAATTCTAGAAGTTCAAATAATGCAAGCCGATTACTTGCGTGAATCCAATAGTCTGGCTGAAGCAGCAAAACTCTACGAAAGCTGCATAGAAAAGGTTGCGCTAAGCAAAAATCTCAAACCAGGCGATTACGATGCCACCATAGATGATTTGCTTAATAAATATGTCATCTGCGATAGCACTTATTCAAAATCTTCAAAAGACGGAACATGGAAATTTGGCAAAGCAAATATAAATTTACCCCACCGTATGTCACGCTGTTCCTTAGGCAATTCCTGGCATAATAGAATGATACCAATAGAAAAAGGATATTTGCTTGGCACCGATGGTAATGTTGCCACCACAAATAACTTGCATTCTCCTAAACCCTGGGTACCAGGTGAACAGCTTTAATCACAACAGGAATCTGCAGATGGTCAAAAATTACTCAATAGTCAATCTCGATTTTGAGACATCCTGCCCTATAGACTTAGTACTAGATTTACTTAGCGCGAAGTGGACGGTGCAAATTTTGCGCGAGTTGAGTCTTGGACCTGTTAGAACAAGAAGATTCTTAAAGTTCATTCCTGGACTAAGTATGAAATGTTTGCAAGAACGGCTCAAGGCTCTGATTGAGACTGGAATGGTAACAAGAACAGAGTTTGACGAAAGAGTTCCGCGAGTTGAATACTCGATAACTACGCGTGGACAAAGACTATTTGCGGTTATGAGTGAGTTAAAACAAATCGCAGCAGAAATTGGCGAAGTAACGTGCAAATGCCCCGTTGAAGAACCTTTAAGCTGTCATATCCAATGCCACCAGCGAGGCAATCCTTCTGGACTGGTTACCTAAAAGTTACCAGTAGTGATACTTGTAATCACTTGCTAGACTAGGCCGTCGCTTTTGAGGGCTTTTGTGTGCACGAACCAGTTTTGATTCAAGGTGGAATGGGTGTCGGTGTATCTAATTGGTGTCTAGCAAAAGCTGTATCATCTCAGGGACACCTAGGAGTGGTCTCCGGCACTCTTTTAGAAAATGTCTTTGCAAGACGTCTGCAAGAAGGCGATCCAGATGGGCACCTAAAGCGCGCCTGCTTGCAATTCCCAGACCAGAAATTAAGTGAGCGGGTATGGCAAACTTATTTTATAGAGGGCGGAAAAAAACTTGCGCGCCATATAAACCGGTTAATATGTTTGGTTTGATCCCACCAAAAGAACTTGTGGAGTTGACTATTCTTGCTAATTTTGTCGAAGTGTGGCTAGCCAAAGAAGGGCACGACGGACTGATTGGTATCAACTATTTGGAAAAAATTCAGTTGCCTACACTTCCATTTTTATACGGCTCAATGCTTGCAGGAGTAGATTATATTCTTATGGGAGCTGGCATTCCCAAAGCTATTCCAGGCATTCTAGATAGACTTTCGAAAAATCTTGATGTATCGCTAAAAATTGATGTTGCAGGCGACAGTGAAAAACTAACTCAGGAGCCAATCACACATTTTTCGCCCAGCGAATTTATAAATGTAACACACGACTTGAAGCGTCCAAAATTTATTGCAGTAGTTTCGTCACATACACTTGCAGCAAATCTTGCTAAAAAATCTTCTGGAAAAGTAGATGGTTTCGTAGTAGAAAATCACACCGCCGGTGGTCACAACGCCCCGCCGCGAGGCGCTCTTAAATTGGACGAGAACAACGAACCAATTTACGGTCCAAGAGACAGTGCAGATTTGGAGGAAATGAAAAAACTCAATCTTCCTTTCTGGCTTGCTGGAAAATATGGAACGAGCGAAGCTCTAAAACAAGCTAAACTCGCTGGCGCAAAAGGAGTTCAGGTGGGCACACCTTTTGCATTTTGTAAGGAGTCTGGCATAGACAATAAATACAAAGAAGAAGTTCTAAAAAAAATACTTCATGGCGAAGTAAAAATTCTAACCGATTATCGCGCTTCAACCTCAGGCTATCCTTTCAAGGTGGTCGAATTAGAGGGAACGATCTCAGAAAAAGATGTGTTTGAAAATAGAAAACGCGTTTGCGATTTAGGAGGTTTAAGGCAAGCTTACACCAAAGATGATGGCAGTATCGGTTTTCGTTGCCCAGGAGAACCAGAGGAAGTTTACCTGAAAAAAGGCGGTAACAAAGAAGATATCGAAGGACGTAAGTGTTTGTGCAATGCTTTGCTTGCAACAATAAGCTTGGGACAACAGCGCAATTGTGGCAGCCTTCCCGAACCGGCCATAGTCACAGCAGGAGACCATTTGGTCGAGCTAAATCAATTTATTTCCCCTACAAAACTTTCTTATTCAGCTAAAGAAGTAGTTCAAAGCATCACAGGTGAATCCAGATAGATTATAAACTAGCGTCGCACTTCTAAAATCTGGCACCATCTATCATCTAAGATGCTTGCATTGTTAGCGGCAAGGGGCGACGATAGTTAATGATGTACCAAATGAAAGCACTGGTACTTTCTGCACGCTCAAGAGTCAAGCTTAGACTCGAAAAGATCGATAAGTAGATTTTTTACTCTCTTTGATTCAAGAGGTCTTATTTTTGATCCGCCCAAGATTTGCTGCCATACAAGCAGTGACCAAAATGAGCCACCAACCACATGCCCAGCGGCAAAAGAGTCTTTTATATTTAGTTCGGGATGCACATCAAAATATTTGGTGGCAAATGCCATTCCTTTTAATAGAACTACTTTCAAGTAAAGCTCGGGCAACTCGGGGAATCGCGCCGACTCTCCAATTAGGATTCTAACTAGTCGCAGATATTGTGGATCTTTTTCAAGCATCGAAAATTTCTTGTGCATCCGCTCGATGAATTGGCGAGGCGACATATCCGGCAAGGACTTGGCCATCACATCGAAATCCAATTGCATTTTCTTTACTGTGATTTCTTCGATTATGGCAGTGAATAGTTGTTCTTTGTCTTTGAAATGGCTGTAAATAGTCGCTTTAATTACGCCTGCCTCTTTGGCTACCTCAGAAATACTAGTAGCAGCATAACCTCGATCAAGGAATACCTCCACAGCGGCAGTAACAATATCATCACGTTTGCTCTGGGGTCTTCCTCGGCGCCTGGGCGGGGATTTAAGCTCTAACGCGCTTTTCTTGGTCAAGATTGACTTTCCTTAATTGACGAATATACATACCGGTCGGTATTATAAATCAAATTGTCGCCATTAGTAAGAAGCGAATGAAAAAGAAGCTAAAAATAATCATCTTAATCCTTGTTATTCTGGGCGGTTCAGCCGCATTCTGGTACTGGAAAAACAAACCCGCAGACATGGCAAAACTGCTAATAAGCGGTCGCATAGAAGGTTACGAAACAAACATCGGTCCTAAAATAGGCGGACGAGTAGATTTTGTGGCTGCCAGAGAAGGAGAATTGGTAAAGAAAGGTCAGTTGCTAGTCAAAATAAGCGACGACGATATTCAAGCCAAGCTCAGAGGAGCAAATTCGCGCATATTGATGTCGCAAGAGCAAGAAACTGACTCATCCTTTCAAGTGGAAGCAATTAAGAGTCAAATAGAAGAAGCTCGAATTAAACTACAACAATCTAAGGAAGAAGCCTCCTCTGAAATTTACCAGGCCGAGTCAAGCGTCGCCTTGGCTCAAGCACGGCTTGCCGAATCACAAGCGGCTTTGGAGCAAGCGATAGCAGAGCTTGAACTAGCTAAAAAAAGAAAGCAACGTTATCAAATAATGCTAGCTAGAGGAGCGGTATCGACGGACGAAAACGACCAAGCGCAAACCACCTGCGATACCGCAGAAGCAATTGTCAAAGCAAAGCGCGCACTGCTTACTGTAGCCCAGAAAGACTACAAAAAGAGCATGGGAGCGCTAGAACAAGCGCGCAGTATGCGCTTAAATCCGCCTATGCGCAGTAGTCAAATTGAAACATTGCAAAAGCAACTGAGCCAAGCAGAACATAAACTCAAATCGGCCAAGCATGAAATAGCAAACGTAAAAGCGCAAAGAGACGAAGTGCAGTCAAGCATAGATTATTTGACTATAGAGTCTCCAATTGACGGAGTGATTACAGCTCGCTCAGTAGAGCCTGGAGCGGTTGTGACTCCTGGGCAGACACTTCTTTCGGTTATAAATTTGGACGAAGTGTATTTGCGCGGCTATGTGCCTGAAGGAAGAATCGGCGAAGTGCAGGTAGGACAGACGGCAAAAGTTTTTCTAGATAGTTTTCCTAAAAAACCTTTTGAGGGGAAAGTCACTCAAATCGATCCAGAGGGTTCTTTCACACCAGAAAATATTTATTTCAAAGACGACCGAGTTAAGCAGGTATTCGGGATAAAAATTAGCATTAAACAAGCTGAGCACTTCGCCAAACCCGGCATGCCAGCAGATGCCGAAATTGTACCGGAGAAAAAAATGTAATGTCAAAAGAGCCCGTGGTGCAAGTAAATGATTTGAGAAAAAGCTATGGAAAGACAGAAGCTCTAAAAGGTGTCTCATTTCAAATTTATCCCGGAGAAATATTCGGTATTGTCGGACCAGATGGTGCCGGCAAAACAAGCATGTTTCATCTGATGGGAGGCATTCTCAATGCCACTTCGGGCGATATTACAGTGTTGGGCGAAAAAGCCCGCGACACAAGACTTGAAATAGGCTATTTAACCCAAATATTTTCACTTTACCTGGACTTAAGTATCAATGAAAACATTGAGTACGTAGCAGGACTGCGTCAGGTGAATAAAAAAGATCTGCAAGAAAGACGCGAAAAATATCTAAAACTAATGGACCTCGACCGTTTCTCCAAGCGACTAGCTGGCCAGCTATCGGGCGGCATGAAGCAAAAGTTGGGTTTGTGCTGTGCCTTAATCGCGCGCCCAAAACTATTATTGCTTGACGAACCCACAACCGGCGTAGATCCTGTTTCCCGGCGCGAATTCTGGGATTTGCTAGCTTCAATTACCCAAGAGGGTGTAACGGTAGCTGTAGCGACACCGTATATGGATGAAGCTGAGCGCTGTCACAGATTGATTCTTTTGCATGATGGTGAAATTCAAGATGAAGGAAGTCCTCAAGAATTGAAAGACAAGCTGAAGCTGAAGCGGCTTGAACTGCGCTCGGACAATATAGAGCAATTAAAAAACTTATTGCATGTGGCAGTCGACAAAAAAGAGCATGAGTTTAGCGATATTCAGGAATTTGGTGACAGGATAGATGTTCTTGTGGATGATATGGAGCAGGCTCAAAAGAGCATAGAAACTCTGGCAGCGGGACTCAATTTAAGCATTTCACAACAAGAACCCACTCTTGAAAATGTGTTCGTAAGCAAACTCAAGAACAAAGAATTGCAAAGCGCACCAGTCAGTTTTCCTTTTGTGAAAAAAGACTTTTCTTCCGGCGATACAGCTATTAATGCAAATCACATTTTTAAGGAATTCGGCGCTTTCACCGCAGTGAAAGATGTTAGTTTGCAGATAGACTACGGACATATCTATGGGCTTTTGGGAGCAAACGGTGCTGGCAAGACCACCACTATCAAAATGCTCTGCGGACTCTTGTCTCCTACTCGCGGAGAAATGAGCCTTGGCGGAGAAAAAGGAAATTTAAGAAGCTCACAGTTGCGTAAGAAGCTTGGCTATATGAGTCAGAAATTCACTCTTTATGATGACCTTACCATCTTGGAAAATCTGGACTTTTATTGTGGTGTCTATTGCGTGCCCCAAGAACTAAAGCGCAAAAGACTTTCGTGGGTGCTAGAGAATACCGGATTACTTGGAGAAGAAAATAGATTGACAGGAAATCTTCCGGGCGGATGGAAACAAAGACTGGCTTTTGGAGCGTCAGTGATGCACCAGCCCGAAGTTCTCTTTTTGGACGAACCGACCTCAGGAGTAGATCCGCTTGCAAGAAGACAAATGTGGCAATTGATAAGAGATTTCGCAAAACAAGGCACCGCCATACTTGTGACTACCCATTTTCTTGAAGAAGCAGAACATTGCAGCGAGCTTGGTTTTATGGTGGCAGGAGAACTGGTGGCACAAGGAGCACCTGGACAAATAAAAGCAGAACAACCTGGCTCGCTTATAGAATTGAAATTCAATCACAATCAGACCGCTTACAATGTTTTGAAAATGAAATTAGAATCGTGGAGAGTGTCTATTTTTGCTGATTCTGTTCATCTCGTTTTAGATAATCCGCAAGCGGAATTAGACGAAATAATACAATTTTGTAATGAGCAAAATATTGAGTGTCTTTCAAATCGTCGGCTGCCATTCAGCTTGGAAGATGCTTTTATTGGCATCGTTAAACGTCAAACAGAATCAAATAAATCGGCTAATGCGGCATGAAAAAAATACTCACTCAATGCAAAAAAGAGCTAAATCAATTCCGCCGAGATAGATTAACAGTTGCTCTTGCCTATTTTCTTCCAACCCTGGCAATCATTCTTTATGGTTTTGCCACCCGCCTTGAAGCGAAAAATATTCCGGTGACGGTACGCAATTATGATATAGGTTTCTACAGCAGAGAATACATTCATACTATTTTCAACAACGGACAAATGGTATCAGTTCCATGGTCTGGCAAAAAAGACACCGATCCGCTTGATTCAGGAAAAGCGCGGGCTGTCGTAATTATACCGCCCGATTTCTCCAGAGACATTCGCAATGGACACAAAGCAAGTGTGCAAGTTCTAGTAGATGCCACCGACGTCAACAATGCAAGAGTTATCAAAAACAGTATTATTGCCACTTCGCAATTTTTCATGCAAAGCAAAGCCATAAATAACAAAAAAAGCTTGATAGTTCCTCAGATCAGACTTTGGTTCAATCCTGGCAGAAAAGAAAGTCTGTCTGTAGCGCCCGGTTCTATAGCCGTTTTTCTCTGGATTTTCCCTTGTTTATTATCGACTCTCTGCATATCTAGAGAGAAAGAACAAGGAACAGTTTTGCAACTTTACGCTTCATCAATAACCGCTTTTGAGCTGATGGGCGGAAAGGCACTTGCATATATATTAATTGGTATCTCGCAGGCGATTGTTTTGATAGGCTCATCTTGTTTATTGTTCCAACTTTCTTTTGTAGGAAACTGGTTAGTCTTCGCGCTAGCCACCGTGCTATTCCTTGCCTCTTCTGTTTGTTTTGGACTTTTAGGGGGTTCGCGCACTAATTCACAAAGTGCCGCTGTGCAGCTCGTTGCCACCACCGGTTTCACAACATCTCTTTTACTTTCCGGTTTTTTATACCCGCAAAGAAATATACTTTTTCCTCTCTCACTTCTTTCAGACATTCTTCCTGCTCGCTATTACGTGGAAGCCTGTCGCAATTTCTTTGTTCGTGGAAGCGGATTTTTCGATCAACTCTATATTATTTTTGCGCTTGGATTAGCCACCATAATTATTTTCAATGGTGCTCGATCGGTCATGTCAAAAATGCAGCTCAATAATTGAAGGTTCAAATGTAAAATATGGATTACGCCATTCAATTAAAAGCATTAATTAGAAAAGAGCTTCGACAGATTTTTCGAGATAGGGAGCTGCTTTTTCTTCTTCTATTCATGCCGGTAATGCAGATAACTCTATACAGTTTCGCTCTAAGCCCTGAAGTAGAACATTTGCGCCTGGGTGTAATAGATTATGCCAACTCATCGACCAGTAGAGAACTAGTGGGTAGGCTTACAAGCAATATGGTTTTTGATCTAAAACCCTCAGGAGCAAACGAACAAGAATTATCCAATAGGGTAAAGGGTGGTAAGCTGGAAGCCGGAATGATAATTCCGCCCGAGCTTGAACGCCATATTCAATCTGGAATTCCATCCAAAATACAAATATTTCTAGATGGTGTAGACGCCAATACTGCCGGTATCACTGGTGGTTATTTAACTCAGATTCTGAGTGCTTTCAACAGCAAACTAGAAAACAAATCGGTATCAGAAGAGAGTTCGGTAGAGCCGAAAGTAACATACGTATATAATGCCGGATTGGAAAGTCGCTGGTTCTTTGTACCTGGTGTTTTGGCATTGGTACTAAATCTGGTGAGTACTCTAGTTTCTAGTGCCGCGGTGGTGAGAGAAAAAGATACAGGTACACTTGAGCAACTACTAATGACACCAGTCAGCTCGTTTCAAATTCTAGCAGCCAAAGTAATACCGCTATCAGCCGTTTTAATGGTCAACGTTCTCATTAGTCTTTTGGTGGCAGTAGTATTTTATGGTGTGCCTTTTCGAGGAAATTTCTTCCTCTTTCTAGGAATTTCATTTCTAGCGATTATCGTGGGTATTTCAATTGGCATTGCACTTGCTGCATACTCAGCCAATCAAAGACAATCACTGCTCACTTCCTTTTTCATCAATCTACCTGTGATCCAACTATCAGGTGCTCTCTCCCCTATTGAAAGCATGCCTCAATTCTGGCAAGACTTATCCTTACTAGATCCGCTTCGTTACTATGTTACTTGTGTAAAAGCAATAATGTTAAAAGGAGTGGGCTTTCAAGCAATATGGCCAAATGTGCTGATACTAGCAATATTTGCCATCGTATTTTTATCTTTGAGCTCGACCCGTTTTAGGAAGCAACTGGCATGAAATACAATCGACTTATCTCTAAAACTCTTTTGTTTATTGTGCTTGTTACTACAAGCTCGCCGCCTGCTATGGCTCAAGATGCACAATTACGTGGACCCATAAATTTAAATACTTCTGCCAATTTAAAACAAGAAGAAGAATCTATAACCAAACTTTTCGATGAGCCCGGCAATCCCGAAAGAATTCAAATCTCAAGCCCTCGACTTAGCGCTCTCATTACGCTCGATAAAAGACTGGACGCATTCGGCTTAGATTCTAGTTCAACACGAGTGATGTCTCTGGCGGATGTGGCCAGAAAAACAATCGACTCCAATTTGGATATCGGCATATCTAATATGGATCAAAAAATCCGCAAAGGAAAATTATTGTCGAGCATGGGACAATTTCTTCCAGACCCAAATCTTGGATACAGATACAATTATCTATATGGCACCGCCAATGTTCCCTTTGGCACAACAGCAGACCCTTTGCGTTTTGATAATTCGCTTATTATTGCCCAAGCCGGTTTACGCTGGTATCTTTGGCGCGGCGGCAAAGTGCTTTATTCCACGCTAAGAGACCGCAATCTTTACAAAGCCGCTCAACATTCTAGTCGTGCCACCATCAATGATGCATTATTGCAGGCAGCCAGACTTTATTATGATTTATTATTGCAAGAGGCCATTTTGCAAGTTCGAATTCGAGCAGTCGATACATCGGTTTCTCAACTCAAACTCAATCAAGACCAGAAGGAAGGAGGATTAGTCACAAACCTTGAAGTACTTCAAGCCCAAACCCAACTTAGCCAAGATCGTCAAAAGCTTATAGATCAGCAGATTGAGCGAAGAGACGCAGCCATTCGTCTTAGTGAGTTCTTAAACCAACCTCAAGAAATAGATATTGCACCAGCCACAAGAACGATTGTAAAAACAAGGTTGGTATCAAACGAAAACGGTCCTAATCAATTGCTTGATATAGCCATCAAAAACAGACCCGAATTAAAACAATTTGAAGAGCAACGCCTTGCTGCTAAAAAAGACATCAAAGTGGCAGCTTCTAAACTCTCCCCCACTTTCCAATTCAATGTAAACGGTCTTGGCATAGGCGAAACGCTCAGTTCTAGTCATGAAGGTGTATTGGGATTGAACGGTGCCATTAAGCAACGCAATAAGCAAATTACCCCATTACTTGCAGTCGGCTACCAAGTGAATTGGAATCTTGAGGGTATGGGAACGGTTGATGCAGCAAATACATATGCCGCCATGATGAATGCTAGAAGAGCTCAACTTGAATCTATCAAAGAACTAAATTTAGTAACATCACAAGTACGAAGAGCCTACCTTGCTGGAATCCAAACGGAACGAAAAATAGAGGAGGCAGTTGCCCAGGTTAAAAGCTCCGAGGAGGAATTGAATCTGGCCCAAATAAGATACCAGAATGGTCTTGCTAAAAATATCGACGTATTGAGGGCACAAGAAGACTACACCGAAGCCCTCATCCAGAAGGCAACTTCGCTCGTGAACTTTAATTTAGCCCAAGTAGCGCTTTTACGCGAACTGGGAAGAATCTCGTATGACAGCTTGGTGGCATCTGTACCTATCAGAAACTAAGTTAGTAAATAAGACTTCTAAAGAAGTAATTCAAATCACCAGCTATTGACAATACTTTAAAAGTATTTGAAAAGAACTGATGCTTATATTAAGATGTTCAGGCAAGAATATATTTAAATATTCAAAATTTTGCATACGTTTTCTCAACAATCGGTGATTTGAGATGCTGAAAAGAAAATCGTTTACTCTAGCGTTCTGTTTATATTTATCGACAATAAGTTCTGCCTTTGCAACAGAACCCGAAAAACAGACTAAAAAAGAAGAAGAGTCTGTCATAACACCTGTTGTTCCAAACCACGAAGTTTTTTCTCAAGGATTGGGCAAAGGCAACGCTCGAATGCAGTTAATGCAGTCCGAACTGGCTCGTCGTACAGATAATCCAGACACGCGGCTGAATTAAGTCGAAAAGCCGTACAGTCAGATCCTGATGATATGGATGCCAGAGTAGCCCACGGTGAGGCTTTGTACAACTTGATTCAATCGGGAAACACCGATCCAGTTGTACATAACGAATGCGTGAAAACCTGGTTAATAGTACATCGCAATTTAGTAGGCGAGGACAGCGGACTTACACTCAAAGGAATTGGTATTCCTTTTGTTCAAAAAATGTTCGAAGATACCAGAAGCACTGTAGCCAAAGACCGATTGATTAAGCTTGTCGGGCGTGTTCCTGCTGGCTGGGAAACCAATAATCGTTTTCTGTCCAAAGTCTTGCTAGCAGAGCCTCAGGTCAGCGCTCGCATCGTACCTAAAAAAGAATAATCCTTTAAAAGAAGGTCAGGACTATTCAATCAGTAATGAAGTTTGAAATTTGACTGTAATACTTAGCGCTTCTTTTTCTTTGGTGGTGCTTTTTCTTCTTCACCCCAAACGCTTTGGACATCTTTAATTGCCGACATCATTTTTTCGACTTCAGAAGTATCAGGAGAAATGAAACTGACTCCATCCATTATCCATTGGGCTATATCTGGCTTGCGCAAATGATAGAAAACGTTTCGTCCCTGTCTTGTTTCAATCACAAGATGGTGACTTCTGAGCACTGCTAATTGCTGAGAAACCGCAGAGTGTGATATTCCCATTATGTCTTTGAGAGTTCCAACTGTAAGGTCTTCTTTCTTCAGTTCTTCGATTATTCGAATTCGCATAGGATGCGATAGCACTCCGAAAAGCTTTGCCAGTTCTGCGCTTACGACAGCTCTAAAGGGCATAAATCGACCTCTTATTCTCTTTTGCAAATATTAGCATATCTAGATATCCACGCATCAGTCAAGCACGCACTTTATAACCTGCATGTTACGGCGTTGAAGGCAGCTAGAGATTGAAGATACTCAACATGGACCTCGATCAGCCGCATTTGCGCTTCTGCTGATGCCCTTTCTCGTTGGTTTACAAGAAACAAAGTACTGTCCCCTATACCAAAGCGAACGCGCTCACCTTGCTCTACTTGCGTGGCTTTTTGCACTTCAAGTAAAGTCGCTGCCCAGCGCTGATAAGATGTATTCACCGCCGATACGGTATCATCTACTTCTGCTTGAATACGAACTTTTTCAGCTTTTTCGTCTAAATTTAGTTTTTGAATTTTGAGCCGAGCGGCTTCTGCTAAGCCTCTTGCTGTGCGTTGTCTCAAAGGCATATTCACAACCATTCCAGCTCTTACAACAGGTCCGATTCCTTGAGGACCGGTGTCTGCACCTTGCAAAAGATATGCATCCATTGCCGGAAGAATCATATTTTGAGCAAGCTTTTTATCAATCAAAGCTTGTTCTCGTTCGAGCGATATTCTTTTTAATTCTGGACGAAGTGATAGTGCCGACTTTCTTCCTTCCATCCATTCGCTGTCTGTAAGTATTCTTGGATCAGGGCGCAGCTTTGGCATATATTGCGGGGCTGGAACTATTCGTGAAGAACCGTTTTCGTCCCACAAAAATACAGACAAAGAAAGTGATGCCTTTTGTAATTCGCGCTCCGTTTTGACTAAAGCTGCAAGTCTTCTTTGAATTTCCTGTTCTGATTCGGCGATGTCGAGCGCTGGAGCATCACCTTTTTCTACTCGTTGTTTAATTTGCTCTACTCTTGCTTCGGCTATTTTTAGCAAGTTGCGGGCGACATCCACTCGTTCTTTTGCACCAACCCAATCCCAGTAAATGGCTGCTGCTTTCAAAAGGACTTCAAGTCTTGTAGCTCCAAAGATTTGGGCTGCAAGCGGTTCTCCTAATTTCGCCTGCTCTTCAGCGGCTTTCTTTTCATTGATTTTAAGCCCTCTAAAAAGCGGCACAGAAACACCGGCATAATATTCACCACTTTTACCCGAAGGTACAAATGGAGTCTTGGTATCATTTGGATTCAATCTCATTCCAGTGAAAACTTTGATGCCTGAGCGTGTCAACATGTCGACACGCGATTCATTGTGAATAGCGTTTTTCGCTTCTCCAGGAGTAAATATGTCTTGAACGCGTAAATATTCATTTGTACTAGTGAATACAGGATCGAAGGCGCCCGATTTTTCGAGCCGTTTGGCAGTTGATATGCGGCGTTCTGTGTCTGCGCCTTGCAGTTTTGGATAATTTTCGTTTACTAGCTTTAGAAAATAGTCTAGTGAAAAAGTATCAGCGCCTTGCGCACTATTAGCAACCTGACTGTTCAATTTAATTGAGTCTATCCTTTCCAGCGCAAAGCATTGTGGTGTTACATACAGTGCGAGTAAAGAAACAACTAAGACTTTTAATACTGGAGAAAAATGCATTCTTTTCTCCTATTTCGATTTACGCTTTGTGCTCGATTTTTCATTTTCGCTTGATGAGTTATGCAGACCAAGCTCTTCTGGTTTCACAGTAGGGGGAAAAGCGTTAAACTGTCTCCATAACTCAAAGCCCAAACTTACTGTATCTAGCATTATCCATCCGCTAACTTCAGCACCTGGACGCAAAAACTTGGAATCTGGCCAAGGCTCTTCTTTGCCATTAGCAATTGCTTCTTTGTCTGGCTTTATTATCACTCGATAACAATTTTTTCCATCTGCAATAGCATCAATAACTGCTACTCTTCCACCAAACGTACCAACCGCAATCGATGGCCAGCCAGCAAACTGAAGTGCTGGCCAACCCGCAAATTGAAGTCTTACTGGTCTGCCGACGCTTACAAGTGGAGCATCGTTGTCACTTACAGTGAGTTCGGCCGCTAAATCTTGTGTTTCAGGTGCTATCACAGCTAGTACCATTCCTGCATCCACTGTTTCACCGGCTCCGACTTTGTTTAGTCTTACAATTTTGCCTGAGCTCGGGGCATAGACATTGCGTTGTTTTGCTCGCTGACAAAAGTTTTGCAGGTCGATATCAAGTTTGTATATGTCGCTTGAAGTTGATTCAATTGTTTCCTGGGCACTAGCCATGGATGCACTGATGCTGCTCATTGCAGCATCAGTGTCGGCTGCTACTTTGTCTAGATCAAGCACTGCTAATCGTTGATCTCTTTTGGTCACTTCTAGCGAAGCTTGTGCTCGCTCTAATTCAGTTTGCGCTCTTTTATGATCGAGCTCCGACAACTCAAGATCTCGTTTGGAACGCAGACCTTTTTCGAATAATTCTTTAAGACGGCTCAAATTTAATTGGGTTGTAATTGTATTTTGCTTAGCGGCTTCAACTGATTGTTCTGCTGCCCAGATTCTGTCTTTAGCCTGGTTAGCTCGTTCGCCTGCAGATGGAAGAGCCGCGCACTGCGAACGCTTCAAGCTGTTAAGTTGTTTTTCCAGCGCCTTGAATCGAGCCTGAGCGGCTTTGCGACGAGCAAGTAAGGCACCTTTTTGTTGATCTAATCTTTCGCTTTGATTGGGGTCTAAATACTTCTGATCAATTTCAGAAAGTTCAACAATCAATTCCCCTTTTTTAACCGTCTGACCGTCCTGGACATGCCATCTTTTTAAGCGAGCCGGAATGAGCGCTTCGATATTCTGTGGTCTTTCCATGGGACAAAAAATAATTATTTTGCCAGTTCCGGCAACGCTTTGTTGCCAGGGAACGAAAATAAGCATGAATATCAGCGATACCAACATTACGCACAAAAGCGTAGAGCAAACAAGATATCCTTTAGCGCTTGCCACAGCCTTTAGAGAAGCATAGTCGTGATTTTCCAGTTCGGGTAAAGCACTAGATTGTGTATGAATATTTTCCATTTATTTGCTTTCAACCCTTTCTTTTTTGCGTCGCTCGACTCTTCTAATTTGGTTAGCTAAATCAGGAAAGAGCAAAGAAAATTCACTTTCAGTCCGCCATGCCAAGTCGGCTGGACTGCCCGATTCGCTGATCTGTCCATTGCTTAGCAGGTAAACTTTGTCAGAGCGCACCACAACCTCTGCGTCATGGGAGATATCGAGAACTGTCCAGACATTTTCAGTACTGAAAATTGATTCGATAATTTTGAGTTTTGTTTTTTCATCTATACCAGAAAAGGCTTCATCTAGAATCAACAATTTAGGGCGCTCCGCTATGGCTCGGGCAATCAAAAGTCTTTGCACTTGCCCGCGCGAAAGATTTCTGCCTCCACTGACAAGCATAGTGTTGATGCCGTTTGGCAGATGAACCAAGTCATCGGAAAACTGTGCCACATCAATAGCCCAGCGTATATCTTGATGAGAAACTCCGGGTCTTCCCAGTCCTACGTTTTCTTCTATAGTTCCTTCAAAAATTTCATTTACATCCCCGACCAGCCCAACATCTCGCCTGAGACTCATCATATCTAAATCTCGAGAATCGAATCCGTTTACTTCAACGGTTCCTGCATCTGCTTCTTGCAGACCACAGATAAGGGAAGCTAATGTCGTTTTGCCAGCTCCACTTGCTCCAACCAAGCTTGCTCTTTCTCCAGGAGCTATGGACAAATTTAATTGCGAAAGAATTTCTCTTGAGTCATAGGAGAAATGGAGGTTGATACATTCTATATTTAGACCCCCCTGGCGTTCAGGTAGCTGCACTCCACCTCTGCGCTCAATTGGAAGATCGCTTATGTGACCCACTTTATCTAAACCTGTCAGAAGGTCATAAAAAGTGTCACAGTTACGGATTATTTTCTCAAGAGCCGAAAGTACGTTTAAAACTACCAATTCTGACGCTACAAGTTGACCTAGTGTCAGTTGTCTGTTGATTACAAGCCAACCTCCGATAGCTAGAATGCCAGCACTTGCAATTGCTTGAAAAAAATAGGTTCCAAGTGCCTGACGAAAAAGCACTGCAAAATGTTCTCTTCTAGCTTTGAGATATTTCAAGACTAAATTGTCAGAGCGTCTAGCGAGAAATGCGTTTATACCGTTGGTCTTAAGACTCGTTTGGCATCTGCCCATATCCTCTAACCATTCGGCTACTCTATATTTAAGTACAGATTCGTGGATGCTTGATTTTAAACCACCAATACCGAGTATGGTGACTGCGAAAATAACAAACAAAATAATGATAAGGTCAAAAGCGAGTAAGAATGGACTATAAAATGCCATTAAAATCAGTCCAATTGCAACTTGCAATAAAGCCGCAGGAACTTCAAGAAGCAATTTACCCCAAGATTTTTGAATAGTCATTACATCAAAAAACCGGTTTATAAGCTCTGGCATATACTCAGTATTTAAAGCAGACGCTTTTATAGCTGGTATCCTCTCGCTTAAGAGCAAAGTAATTCGAGCGAATATTCGTTGTTGTAAATTTTCTACCAGGCAGAATTTAAGCAACCTTAGAAAAGCGCTGAAAAGAAGACCTGCCAGGACCAACAAGGACAGTACAATCAGTGGTTGGATGAAAATTCCCGCCGCTATCGTATTCACCAGTGATTGAGCGGCAAGAGGCACAGCAAGCGATACAAGCCCCGTTATGAGGGTGTAAACGGTTAAAACCACCAGATCGCGCTTGTCGACCACTAGCATTTGCCAGAGTCGTTCGAGCGGACTTATGTAATCTACTTGGCCCCGAACAGTCATTGTGGAGGGCATTGAATGGATTCCTCTATTTGTTATGAATTTTAGTCTAACATGAACATGTTCAAATATGCAAGAGTTTGAATATATAGATGTTTGATAAAGCAAAAGGTCAGTTTTGCAGAATCGCAAAAGAGTCGATAAGGTTCAAAGCGATTGAACTTGCTACAATTTATTGAAAGGACAATGAGTAATTTTTCTTAAACAATCTAAATATGAAAGTTAGAAGCATGAAATACAAAATTACTGTTATCGCTCTATTTCTCAATTTAACAATTTTGCTCTTTGGACCCCATCAAGCAATGGCCAAATACGAAGAACCCAAATATGACATCATAAGCAAATCAGGAGACATTGAGATTCGTCGCTACCCCGAACTCGTCGCTGCATCAGTGTCGGTCAGCGGCAGTCGAAAATCATCTGCTGATGAGGCATTTATGGTATTAGCTGGTTATATTTTCGGAAAAAACAAATCTAAAAAAAGCGGTCAAAAAGAAAAAATTGAAATGACCACTCCAGTTGCGATGAAAGAAGAAAGGTCGCAGATGGAAATGACATTCTTTATGCCTTCCAAATACCAGGTAGATTCGCTACCCAAACCACTGGACGAGCGAATTGTTTTATCTAAAGTTCCAGGACGTACTATTGCTTCAATTAGATTTTCCGGTATAGCCGATAACAAATCAGTCAAGGAGAAAAAAGAGAAGTTGGTGCTCTTCCTTGAAAAAAATTCTACCAAGCACTCCAATGAACATTTAGTTGCTGTATATAACCCGCCATGGACCTTGCCTTTCTTGCGAAGAAACGAAATCTGGATCACAACGAATTTGCCCTGAACTAACGCTGGACATCCAGATGAAAAGCAAAACCTAGTGACTATGTTCTGGCTCAAATAAACAAAAAATGGAACAATTCTCAAGTATGGCAAAAAAAATAATTCTGATAGCTCTGGTGGCACTAGTTGCAGTGGCACCGGCTTTAGGGTCTGGAAAAAAGAAAATCAAATCTAAACACAAATCTGCAAATAGCATGGTCAAACGCGGCAAAGATCTGTATCGACAATATCAGTGTTCGGACTGTCATTCAATAGATGGACAGGGCAACTTAGATGGTGTCAGTCTAGACAAAATAGGAAAAAAGCGAAGCCGTCAATTTTTGATTGAACAGATTCTTGACCCTGAAAAACATGTAGAAAACAATCCCAAAGCCTTCAAAGGCGATACCAATTTAATGCCGCCTCAACAACTCGAAAAGGCTGAGGCTAGTGCAATTGTAGACTACCTCAAAACTTTAAAATAAGTTCTTACTACAGGGAGAATTTGTCTATGGGAAATACCTGCACGAGCGTACATATTGCATGGAGAGGAAGCCTGCAGGAAGCCGTTAAGGGTGTATCCCGCGCATACACTAAGCTTGGCTATGAGCTAACAAAAGCTTCGCAAAGCGATGGTGATAAGCACGTGATCTTTCGAGCCGACACCGCAGGGAATTTCATTAGCTTGTACGACAGCAATAATGCCCAATTAGATAGTGGCGAACTCAAAGATATGGCGCTTACTGCGTCCAAAATCCTTAAGACAACGGCGATATTTACAAGTCTCTACGCAAGCGATAGCTTTGAGTTTATTGTTTTTGCCAATGGCAAGCAAATTGATTTACTGATGACCGATATAGAAAGCTACCAAGGACCGCTTAAGCGCTTGAGCGATAAGTCTCAAGCAACGCAATGGAGCAAATTGTTCGGCAAAACACTAACTGTATCCGATATCAAACAAGCAGCAAACACCAACACCGCTTTTGCAGAGGACACACTGGCAAAGCTTTGTCAGTTGGCTCGAATCACAGCTAACCAGGCTTTGCTGCAGTATCAGGATTTTGCAAGCCAACAAGAGACCATTTCGGCCCAATGCCATTTTACAAAACAAAAGAGTGTGGCACCAGCAATCCCAGATGGACAGGTTTCTTTGAGCAATCTGTTCGATGCTGATGTGAATAAAATGCTCATTGTTTATCCTGCTAGCTGGCCTATTCCTGTTGGCAAAGAGCGAAAGGTGACATGGTCAATATTGAGTCAAGGTGCAGGTTTTAGTGGTGGCAAATTAAATATTCGCGTGTCTGGACCCGATGGACTATCACTGTCCTCTGGTTCAGTCAGTGGCTTCAAGTTTCATAATGGACAAATCGTTGGTGGTCTCGATTCACCACCAAAAGATGCCACGCGCGAGGAGGTTGAAAAATTTCTTGAATCGAAGCGTTTTGCGGTGGTAGAAACTGGTGTGGACGTGGAAACTGGATCTCGTTCTTTTGTCGCACAAATGGCTAATTTAATTATTCCGTCGTTTACGGCGCAGAGTACAACTCAAATTTTGATTGTTTTGCAACTAGATTTGAAAGCTGAGAAGCAAGGCGAATGGCAAATTGATGTATCATTCGAACCGCAGTCACCAACTGAGTTTCGATACGACTTACCAAAGGTGCGCATTGCCGCGGTAAATAAGACCTGGCTGCCGATTGTCTCTGGTCTTAATGCAAAGACTGTGTACGATACTTCTGACCTCCCCGAGCTATCGCGTGGATCTATTATGCTAATGGATCTAACCCAAAAGCAATCTTCTATTCCAGATGAGCGTAGCTTGGATCATTTTGCGGTCGCATCTAACGTGGCAATACTAAGTGGTGACGATCAAACTACACTCGACGCCAGCCGATCCTTTGTCGAATCGTGGCTGCGCCCACTTAAGTCCAAACAATCGGGCGAACTTCGAATTCTTGCAGAAAAGCGTATGACCGAATCAGCCTATGTAGGCAAGAGCAAAAAATCGCTATCTACAGATAATTTTATTGATGATAAAGCGTGGAAGAAACTGTTTGACTTTGAAAGTAATTACCAAACTGTACTTGCGACATTCTATCCAAGTGGTGGCGAGTATCCAATAGCCGGTATAGGTCTTCAGTGCACTCTGCAAGATAGTCAAAAGCATAGCGGACCTCACAAGGACTATTACGAGCAGAGTATGGCGAATACTCTTTCAAAAATGCGTGGACGTACATTTGAAAAGGCGATTCACGCCAACACCCTACACGTATTTACTTGGGTTTTAAACCACGCAGATTGCTTCGAATATCTGCAAAGTTCTGCAGACGACATGAAAAAGCGGATAGATGATTTTGCTATTGCGCATTCACCACTTCAAGCTTGGTACGGCGAAAGCACCTGGATACCTAAGTTCGATCAGGCCGACGATTATTATTGCACTGTTTACGAGGAATCCAGCGTGTTGAACTGGTTCCGCGGAATTATTGATTCCGGCGACGGCTTAAACGACAGCAAAATGTCATTGCAGTGGTGTAGCAACGTCTTGCGAATGGTTACGCCGCATATGTGGCTTTGTCGGCAGTTGATCGAGCAAATCGATATGGACGCCCTTGGGCGTGTGGCGATGGTGGCAGAAATTAACGGCGTCTATAAAGTGACACTGCGCCCAGAGTTTGCGCTCGACGAACTGGAGCTTGCATTGTTGCCAATCCTTCCTCTGGAAAGCGCCAGAATACATACCAAAACAATACTCATTTAAGAGACGCTTCGGCTCGACTCCTTGCAAATTGCTCAATTGATTCAACAAGAGCATTAGATAATCCAACTTGTACCAAATGATGGAAGGATACCGTTTTAACAAAGTCGTGACGGGCACCGTTGCTTACCAGCTCATTATCTAAATAATCGAGAAAAGTGCGACCAAATTTTGCTCGACTTCCAATCTGAAAAAAGACAACAGTAACTTCACGTGCATCTTTCATATGTTTGCTTGCATTCACCAATGTGCTTGCCACCATAATTGGTTGCTCGTGGGGATGCGGAACACCATCGGTGATCACAGCAATTAAAAGTGGCTTAGAGCCCGACTTGCGGCGTGTAAAAAATTCATTCAATCTATTGGCTAGAGGTTCTGCTAGCCTTGTGCCTCCACGAAAATTGGGATTATTAAAAAGATCGGCAATGTTGCTTGGGGTAGCATTGCGGTAAACACTATATGATCCATTGAAGGTAGTGATTGTAAGTCCACGCGGAAGATAAGGAGTCAATTTGTCACCTAAATCTTTAGCTTGAACTCCACACCAATTCCAGCGAGAAAGACCCGAAGGACAGTCACCTTTGCGCATGGAAAGAGAGCTATCCACAATCAGCTCAATATCATAATCGGCAAGAAGGCGCACCTTCGTTTTTGTCTTACCTTGCAATACGTTTTTACTAGCGTCCAACTGAAATGTGCCGGCATTGTCGGTCACATCTAGAACGCAATCCAACCTAGGCGGCGTGCCAGGCGTCAATGAAGGAACAAGCACTGTTGTTTTGAGACGCTCGCCTTGATTCTGCGCTGACGTGGGCAGCATTAGCAAAAAAGATATTAATGAGAGTGCAGCTAAGCGCGCGTTGAACATATTTGTGACTGTCCGATTCTAGCCCTCCCTTATTAAGACGTCAAAAGTATCAAAATAGTTCAATTCTCAAGATTAAAATTCGAAAGCACCCAATAGGCTGATTTCCTGTCAATGCTCCAATAGGTCACTCCGCACTTGAAGAAGCTGGGATTGCTATTAGGATTGCTTGATTTTCAAGATGGTAAAGCAATATACGAAATGTCCCAGCAAAAACTTTAAGGTCCGGTGGCATGTTAAAATTGCTACAAAATGCAATCGAAACACCCTACCGGTAAAATTGTTAGTATCTGCGTAAGCAAGCCAAAAATAGTTGAAGTCAATGGAGAACTCGTAAGCACCGGCATCTTCAAAGAACCCGTGAGCGGTCGAGTACAATTAAGAACGCTCAATCTAGATGGTGACGAACAAGCAGACTTAACTGTTCATGGTGGCATCGATAAGGCACTATATTCTTATCCGCTTGAGCACTACTCGTGGTGGCAGCAGCAAATGCCAGACGTCGAATTCCAGCCTGGTAAATTTGGCGAGAACCTGACTACAACTGGACTTCTAGAAAAAGAAGTTTTCATTGGCGATGAATTTCAAATAGGTACTGCTATTGTAAAAGTTTCACAACCACGACTGCCATGTTACAAACTCGGTATAAAGTTTGGTCGGCGCGATGTAATCAAGACGTTTATACAAAGCGGCTTTTCTGGAATTTATTTCTCTGTAATTCAAGAAGGCGAACTTAACGTCGGTAATGAAATAAAATTCCTTCGTGGAGATAAGTACCAAATAAGTGTCAGCGATGTCGCAAATTTATTTAATGGAAAACGAGAGCGCGATCCAGACTTTATCGAACTTTGTTTAAAATCTCAACTTGCAAATCAAATGAAAAGGTTTATACATACTCACCCTACAGAACGGGCATGAGATTAGAACTGCTCGCCCGAGCTAACCGACTTGCCCGCAGGAGAAAACTACATGTTCGAAGAACAGTCAAGAGACATGGTCCGCTCCTTGATCCGCACCTTTACTGAAAAGGGGTACTTTTCAAGCAAGAAAGAAGCACTGGAAAAGCTTAAAGACTCAAACTGGATAAACGAGAAAGGTTATGGCCATGTAGGCAGCATTTTAAATAGCAGCTTGGCCATTCAGGAATGCAACAAGTTTTTTGACGAGCTAGACTCCCGCCTGATGAAACGATTAACAAGCGGCATTCACGAATTCAAGTCGAAAGAATTTCTATCTCAGAAAGAATTATTCGAGCGCTTGGCAAAAAACAAACTCCAGACGCACTTTTCATCACTTGTTCTGACTCACGTATCGTGCCAAATTTGATTACTCAAACGGATCCTGGCGAGTTATTTATTATTCGCAACGCCGGCAACATCATTCCTCCAGCTAACGCAAAAGCAAGCGGAGAAGGAGCAAGTATTGAATTTGCGCTCAAGCACTTAAACATTCGAGACATCATAGTCTGCGGTCACTCGGCTTGCGGTGCAATGGAAGCTATTGTGCATCCGGAGGCATTGCATGAATTACCCATGATGAAAGATTGGTTGCAGTATGCAAGCGGTACAAAAAAGATCATTGAGGAAGAGTACGCAAGCGCATCGGACGATGAAAAAATTGATTTTGCAGTCCAAGAGAATGTGCTTGTTCAAATTGAAAATTTGCATACTCATCATGCAGTTGCCGAGGCTTTGAATGAAGGCAGACTGAATTTACATGGCTGGGTATATGACATTCGCACAGGAGAAGTTCTAGTATATTATCCTGAACTAGAACAATTCTTGCCCATCGGCGACAGACCAAAATCGCCCAGACAGGCGAATAATACTGTATCTATGTGATTTGAGATAGTCTCGTCATCCAATACATAAATAAATCTAGTATCGATTATGGTGGCAGCACTGCGCAAAGTGAACTGTGCTATAGATAGCTTATTCGTAATAGGAATCCATACATTGTCATCATCTATTCAAAGTAACCGAAGTTCAACTCCCTCTTTGGCAGAGCTAATAGTTTCAGTAAAAAAAACTCTTCCGATGGTCAGCGACACCGCAGGGCGCCTAAATCTAAGCCAACTCAAATCGTTTCTTGGTCCTGCTTTCAAGGGGTTGATTTTGCAAACATCTAGAGGAGCCGCTTCCACTACAATGAAAACGGCTCATGATGTTCATTTTGACTGGACTTACGAACGCGAAAACACTTCTATGACCAAACTCTATAATGCGGCACTTTCATCCCAATGGAATGCCATAGATCTCGACTGGTCCGCCGAAGTAGACCCCTTAAGTATCAGCCGACCGATTATTCCTGACGCTTACTGTCCGGGTATAGTTTTGCCACAATGGGCACTTCTATCCGACAAAGAAAAGGCAAAACATCGCCAAGCACTGCTTAGTTGGATGTTGAGCCAAATTCTCCATGGTGAGCAAGGTGCCCTTTATGGCGCTTGCCAGGTCGTGCAGGCGGTTCCTTGGCTTGATGGCAAACTATTTGGCAGTACCCAGGTTTTAGACGAAGGTCGACATGTTGAAGTCTTCCATCGTTATCTGAGCGAAAAGCTCGGTCGCAAGTATGAAATTAACGAAAATCTTTATGTATTAAGCGAATTCTTAGTGAACGATTCACGCTGGGACGTGAAATTCCTTGGTATGCAAATCATGATTGAAGGATTTGGACTGGGTGCTTTCACCATGATTCAAAATATCGTCGATGAACCATTGCTCAAGAATCTTCTCAAGCTCATAATTGCCGATGAAGCTAGACACGTTCATTACGGCATGCTTGCGTTGCAGAATTTTTATCGAACTGAACTTTCAGAAAAAGAATTACGCGAACGAGAAGACTTAGCATTTGAAATCTCTCTTTTATTACAGAGAAGATTTCTCGCCCATGAAATCTATGATGAATACTGGGGTAATTATTTAAGTCTCAAGCAGTGGGATAAATTTGTGCAGGAAAGCCAGCTCATGCGCATCTTTCGCAAATCAATGTTCCGACTGGTTATCCCCCATCTGAAGAAATTAGGTTTACTCTCTGCTCGAATTCAACCTCGATATCGCGAACTTGGATTGCTAGATTATCTAGACGGCAAGACCGTTTACGAGATGTCTGAACAAGAACTACTTTCTCCGGTAGGAAATTAGAATAACTGGCAGTATTTGCCGCCTCAACAGGATTATTGACAGGCGCTATACAGATCGGCAATTGATATTTTTAACAAAGGTGTATCAGCCAATCCAAATGCAGTGGCAACGTGCCTAAGTTCCTACAGCACACTCATGCAAGCAATTGCCAAAGTCGAAAACGAGTCTGCGACGCAAAAAGAATCCCGCCACTAAATATAAAACCATCTATTTTGAAATTTTTAGTGGCATCATATCCGGTGCAATTAAAAAGTATTGCCGATTCTCCAATTGAAAAAGCCAAACTTTCAGAAAACAGCCCACTAGTTGTTGCAGCCTATATTGACCGTACCATCAAATGCATCGAGACGAACAAGCGACCTGAGTTTATTGCAAGCAAAGACTGGAACATAGTGCTTGAATTGTGGAAAAAAGACAAACGCACAGAAGCGCTTGCATTTTCGTTCCACCCCGAGCGCAAAGAAAGTCAAATTCAGGGAGTGATGAAAGAAATACAACTTTTAAAGCAAAAGCAATAATTGTTCTGTTTGATTTTAATCAGCTCGCTTTTTCTGTTCGATTTGCTTTCATGTGCATCATCATGTGATAGAGCGTAGCTGCACCGACAAGACCGTATAGAACGTGTGTCATAGTGCCGTCACCCATCATGGATGTGACTAAATTGTAATTGAAGATTCCGACCAATCCCCAATTCAATCCACCCACTAGCAATAGAATAGTGGTAATTATCTCAATATTTTTCATTTTTATTTCACCTGAAGCATCAAACCCGCATGGACACAAGAAATACCTGGAGTTGATTTGAATGCCTATTACCCAGCTTAATAGATTATCATAATACTGTCAATATCTGGTGCTCTGCTAAACCCTCTCAGACACTGCGATAGAGTGTTTCAATCTACTAAATATGACCGAAAAATGATGGCATCCTTTCCCCTCAACAATGACTATTCATGAGCATTTCAATAAAAACAACACATCCGGTTCTATTTTTGAGATAATGCTTAGAGTGATATGGAAAAATAAAAGCTGTGAAATACAAACAAACCGCCCTCCCTCTCCTTCTATGCGTTTCTACCTTTCTTCCAGGCGCGTGTTTAGCCAAAAGCTCGACCAAAGAACTCACGCCAGCTAATGCGCACAAGAAAAGAGTCATCGAAGATCTGCCAAATTTTCATGAAGTGCATCCATTTCTGTACCGCAGTGGAGAACCGACCAGAGCAGGATTGAGCAAGCTCAAAGAAATGGGATTCAAAACACTCATAGACTTACGCGCACCGTCGGAGCAAAAGTTTGATGAAAAAGAAGCAGCTTCTGAGCTTGGATTGAAATACATAAGGTTAGTTATGACATCTGCAGCGCCAACCAAAGAACAGGTTGACACCATGCTTACTGAGATCAAAAAAGCTGAAAAAGACCCTGGTAACAATAAAGTACTCGTCCATTGCGCTCACGGCTCAGATCGCACAGGTTGCATGATTGGCATCTGGCGTGTAACTCAAGAGAATTGGAATTACGATGACACCTACAAAGAAATGCGCAAATATTGGTTTACTCCTAAGTTCGTGAAACTTTCAGGAGCAGTAAAAGAATACTCCGCACAGAACTAAGAGAAAAAACATCGATACGTATGTGGTGATGCGCGCAGTATCAGTTTTGGGTTTCACCGGTTTTGTTCATTCCAGCCAGATACTTAGCTAACATTTTCGCCTCATCCTCGGTTCCGGCAAAAGGTGGCATTATTCCTTTGTAGGGATTTTCTTTGTTTTTAGGGTCCATCATTTTCAGAAAAGAAACAATGGAATCCTCGTCTCTTTCTCCGATCAAGCGTTTCATGCTTCGATAACCATCAACAGTATGGCAGGCCATACACTGGTACTGAAACAGTTTTTCACCACAAGTGGTATCGGTCTTATTTGGATTAGTTGCATTGGCCCATTTGGCGTTGGTCAAAAATCCGTTTTCACGCAATTCTTCAACTTGGCTTTTACGTATACCATTTGAATACATATAATTGTAGACAACATAGGGTTTACGCAACATTTCGCGCATCCATTCTGTCGATCCTGTGGCTATAAATCCACATAGCATGAAAAGCAAGGCGATTTTAAAAGTAAAACCTTTGGGATTCAGATAGGGACCAAAGTAAGCAAAAACAAGAATCGTCCCAGAAAAAACCAAGCTCAAATAAAGCGCACGCGCCAGAACTGAAAAATTACCAACACCCGACGACTGAATGCCAGTGAAAATTGTTTCGATTGTGACTTGTGGAACCTGGCTCAAATACCAAAAACTTACAATTGGTCCCAGGAAGAAAACTGGCAGTAGCCATTTGGCACAAAATTTGACCACATAGACTCGCAAGTCTTCGTCTTTAATTCTAGTGGCTGTCACAAGCGCATACATGCCTGCAATGGCAAACATGATAAGTAATCTTATAACAAGCGAAGGCAAATAAGTTTCGTTCAAAACCCCATGCAACCAGTATCTTGTCTCAAGCCATTGTCCTGGTGTCAACATGAAAGTGAGAATGCCATTAATAACCGCAAGAGTCATTACAGACATAGCGAAGTACCACTTAGCCAGAAGCAAGTGTTTTTCCTTGCTTATTTTGTCCCAAGAATAATAATAGGCAAAAGCAGTAGCAAGCTCGGCAACGAAGAATAGATACTCAAGCGCCCAGGCAAGAGTAAAACTTTGAATCAAAGACGCGGTGCCATCAGGGCTCACAAGGCTTATGGAAAACCAGATTGCCACTCCGGTTGCCGCACCAGCTACGGTGGTAACTAAAACGAAAAAGCGCGAGTGCGATTTTACATAATCGTAGAGCCTACTATCGTTTCGTTTATAGGCTAGCCACTCGGCAAGAGCCAGAAAGGCACCTCCTCCAACGGCGAAGTGGGACAAAAAGACATGGATAATAGCGATAATTCCTATCACCCAAGGTCCACCTATTCCGGGCACTATCCAGATTGGATAATTCATGACATTGCTCCCCACGCACTAAAGATAATCATAAATAGAAGCGTTACTACACCTAATCCGGTGGCAAGCCTAGAGCGCGCTTCCGATTCACCCGTGTCCCAGAGAGGCACAAGAGCTAGAGCTAGAGCATAGACTCCCATTAGTAGCACACCAAACAGTTCGCCTTCCATTGGACCCACCATGGGCGGTATTAACTTCAGGAACTGGAACATGGCAAGAAAATACCATTCCGGTTTAATTCCAATTGGAGCTGGCGCAAAGGGGTCGGCTTCAGGACCGATTCCCCATGGACAAAGCATGGTAAGAACGAAAAGCAAGTTACCTGCAAGAATCCATACCAAAATATCTTTCAAGAAGAAATCAGGGAAGAATGGTTCATACTCTTTCTTTTCTTCTGGTGTCTCATTAAATTCTTTAGGCGTAGACATGCCATGAGCCTGAACAATGGCTAAATGAAGGGATAAGAGCCCCATAAGCATTACAGGCAAAACAGCCACGTGAATGGCAAAGAATCTAGACAAAGTTGCCTGCCCAATATTGTGTCCACCTCTAAGCATAAGAGCCATCATGTCGCCTATCAAAGGAGTTTTAGAGGATATATCCAAACCAATTTTGGTGGCAAAGAACGAAACTTCATCCCAAGGCAAAAGATAACCAGTAAATCCAAATCCAAGACAAAGCACGAGCAAAATCACACCTGACAGCCAGGTAAGTTCTCTTGGCTTTCTGTACGCTTTCATGAAATAGGTGCTGAAAAAATGCACAAATACGGCCAGAATCATTAGATTGGCACCCCAACTGTGCAGTGAGCGAATAAACCACCCAAATTCGACACTAGAATTGATTTTGAGAATGCTGGCATGAGCAGAGCCCAACTCAGGTACATAATAGACCATCAAAAGTATTCCAGTCACAAATTGCACCATCAGCAGTAGCATACTGATACCACCAAAGTAGTACCAGACTGAGTGCTTATGTACCGGCACTTTTTTATGCAGCGCCAATTCGATTAGAGGAGATGCATGTAAACGCCTCTCGAACCAATATAGAATTTTTCTCTTTTCTCTTTCACCAATAAACAAGAGGGGTCTCCTTTGAAGCTATCAAGCATTCGAGATGATTACTCTTTCTTTGACAATCTCGACCTTTAGAGCTAGTAGCGGTTTTGGCGGTGGTCCCGCTACGTTTTTTCCAGATGCGGGATCATAAGCACCGCCATGACATGCGCACCATATCGAATTTTTTTCCTTACGGTATTGCACTGTGCATCCAAGGTGTGTGCACACAGCTTTGAACGCATGAAACTCCCCATCCTGACTGCGTATAATCAGTGCGGGCGTACTGCCGAATTTAAAGTTCTTACCCGATCCCGGCGAAAAATCCGTTACCTTGCCAATATCCAGACTGGCAATTTTTGAGGACGCATCATCCTCGTCTTTAGAATCAGGGCACAAGTATCGATATACAGGATACAGGGTCAAACCACCCCACATAATGGCAAATCCACCCATGGCAGTTTTAACGAAAGTGGCACGTCCAATTTTCTTTTCGCCATCCAATATATCTATTTCTTCAGACATAATTTATTCCACCTCTGCCACTACATTCGGTTTTGTAACTTTGACCAGCCAAACAAGGTAGACAATCAAACCAACCGCCGACAAGATAAAAATTCCCAACAAGTCCCACTGCGGCTGCACAGTCAAACTCTCCGGTTTAATATAAGTTGAGAGCATGGACTCTCTAAGAAAGTGGCGATTCAAGACCATGGTCAAAATCACTAAAAGTGTCGTGTGAAAGGTAGCCTTCAAGTGCTTAGGATTGCCAGTTGATGCGGCCGTATATCCCAAAATTATTGATACCACTGATAGTGCAAGAGAAGCAAAAAATACAAAGGACATTAGTCCTTCACCACTCATGAATTGGCGACTCAATTCGCGTGGCAGCGAAAAGAGGAAAAAGAATCCAACACCTACTTGCATTGTCGTAATTACGCTAAAAAGTTGTGCTCCCGTTTTGATTTGCCAGGTTGCCTGCTCAGGCTCATTTGCAACTTTACGCGTACCAAGATAACCCATGAATAAGCCTGCAACAGCTATAGCAGAGAGGAAGAAGTGCAAATATCTGGGCATGAGTTGGCGGTCTTGCAAATGGAAATTCATACCGTTACTTGAATGATTGTAGTATTCAAGCCATTTTTCCGGATGCACCATAAGCAGCATATTGCTTGAGAAAGTAAGACCAATAAGCAAAAATAAAACACAAGAGAAGAGGAGCACTAGCCCTATGGCAACGGCGTTTTCATGCTCCTTATTTTGCTTGAACAAACGATAGATGACAAAATAACATCCATAATATGCGGCAATCAAAAGTGCGATTATGCCAATCCAAGGAACAGCCATAATGATTGACGACGTGTAAAACATTGGACCGTACAGCAACTGCAAAAACAAAAGCGGTACGATTCCCTGAGTAATAGTGAATGAAACAAAAATGGGTAGTATCGAAGCAAGATTTTTAGCCGCCTCGTACATTCGACTGCTCTTATCATGAGCAGACTTGAAAAACATAAAACTAGCCAAAAAACTCCCGCCCAGAATTACATTCATAGGTAGAACATGTAAATAAAATCCGACGATTAAAAGAGTAGTGAGTAGCCAGAGAGGTGCCGGAAGAGGAAGCGGTTGGTAATTAGGAATTATGGATGAGATTTCCATTTTGAGATGCCTTGATGCCGAACCATTTCAGAATAGACTTTCATTGCGACTTTGATATCGCAATTTAGACGTATTTTGATGATGCCAACTCATTCCTAAGGATGATTATTTAGACTAAAAACATCTCACCATTTACAGGATTCGATTTTTCGCATTGGACGCCAATACAAAATGAGGCACGCAATCGCATGCGCTAAGAATTTGAGCAATACAATATTTAGCTTTTGCCTGCCTGAGCATCCGAGTGTTTGAGACGAACAAGCAAAAATTGCTCGGTTCTACTCTTGTCGAAATGGACCAAAATTGGCGCTTGCTCTTGCATCAAGTTGCCCAGACCACAGTCATAAACGACGGCAGTGTTTTTGCCCACAGTAAATGCCACGCGCTGTGTTTTCTTATCTAAATGACCATGTACCTGCTGGTCTTGATCTGTCAGCATATCGTAATAATTACCTGCAATGTCGCCTTTGGCATTGATTGCAAGCTGGAACATAGTGGTCGAATTAGTCTGATCTCCTTGAACCAGAGAAAAAACACCAAGTGGTTTAAATTCTGCCTTCTTAGCATTTGCATCGGTCTTGGCTGCAGTCTTGGGATTAAAATCAGCCGGCACCGCAGGCGCTACCGCTCCAGAACCAGACGTTAGCATCGGACTTGCATAGTTAGGTGCTGTTGGTCCTTGAGTAGCCAAAGTCTGAGCTTGCGAATAATACTGATCGGCTGTGGCTACAGGCTGATCGTTGTAATAGACATTATTATTGTTATAGGTGACAGAACCACCACCACCACCGCCACCATATCCATATAAGAGCGGTGTCACAGCGGACATAGCAAGCATCCCTGCCATCATGCTCCAGTCAGTAATCATCCAGGCAGTACTTGCACCCCAACCAGCGCCATACCAGCAACCGGGATAATGTCCCCACCAACCATGACCATAAAAGTGATCGTAGCCATTAAATCCATTGCGAACTGCCAGTCCGCGATTATTCATATAAGTGGGCGAATAATTGTAAGTATTGTGTCCGCCTCTAAAAACATTATTACCATTGCCCGAAATGTGGTCAAAACCAAAGCCACCGTTGCGAACTGGATCTATATGACCAGCGCCACCAATACCGGTGCCTGCAGGACGATTCCATACACCACTTGTAAAATTACCTCGGTCTATACCGGAGCCACCGTCGAAGCCGCCAGGTCTGGTCCAGACGCCACGATTAGGATCTGAATCAATTGTGTTATTACGTCCTATGCCGTTATCGCCGCCTCTGTCAAATCCACCATTATCAAAACCGCCTCTGTCCATGCCGCCACGGTCGAAATTTCCTCTATCGAAATTTCCACGGTCAAAGCCTCCACGATCGAATCCACCGCCACCGCGGTCAAATCCACCGCCAAAGCCACCACGCGAGAAGCCGCCACCAGCGCCACCAAAGCCTCTTGCTTGAGCTTCAAGCACAATTCCCGGAGCCAAAAGTGAAACTCCCAGACTTGCAAGCACTAAAGAAGTGATAATTCTGTTTTTCATTTTTCCTATCCCTTATTGTGCAAGTACATTGACGCGACTAACTGTAATGCGCTCAGAATCGGGTAAATCCATTCCCTCGAAAACTCGTTTAGTCGACTGCCAGGTAAATTTGTCTGGAGCATCCAGTTGCCAGCAATTTACGGCAGACAGACGCTGCCCACTGGGAGTAACTCTATTCATACGACTTTCCCATGTTTTGCCATGGTTGAACCAGCGCGCTTGACCAAATCCGCCGGTTGAATCGAAAATCCAAGAAACAAGCGCATTTTGAGTGGGGTCAAATCCAGTGATTTGCATTTCTTCTCGACCTTTACCGCTCTTGTCTTTCAACTCAAAACGTGTGACTAAAAAATTGCTTCCGTTTGCAAATCTAGTAGTGACAGTCGCCTCACCGTAGTTGCCCTGAGCGTGCCATTCACCAAGCAACCAGGCCATGTCTTTTATGGACAATTGGCTTCTGGCATCAACCTCACCATGATCAGTTGCGCTGGCAATTTCCCATTTTCCGCCGTTGAGCACGTGCACCACTGTGTACGTGCAAGAAGTTAACGGCTTGCCATCAAGGTCGCTAAAAGTTGCTAACCCCTTTTCAATAGCAGCAGAATCACCGATTGGTTGAACAGATTGAACTGTAATATCGAGTTTGCCTTTTTTGCGAGAGAAAAAATCTTTGTATTTGTCTTCGATTGCTTTTCTACCACTGTATTCCCAACCGTCAGTGTCTATATAAGTACCTTTTTCAGACCACATAGAAGCAATTTTCGCAGCATCACCAGCGGCGAAGGCTGTTTCATACTCGCTTGCCTGGCTCTTGAAAATATTGTCTAAAGTACTTGACTCGCTTCTCTTTACTTCTGCCTGTGTGGTGGAACCACCTGGCTCCAGTGCTAAAGTACTCAGTGTGCCAAGCGGACTGAGACTGAGCACAAGCGAGAACATTGCAAGCTTTGCAGTTTTACCGAACATAACTTTAGAACTCCTTAGAACTCACATCTAAAAATGTATTTGAAGAATTTTAGCAGTCTTAAGCGTTTAATATTTATCTTCTTCGCCTTTCTGGCTTTGAGCAGCTCTTTGCCTAACGTTCCTGTTTTTGCCGGTCAATCTCGTCCTTTCAATTTAGAAAATGAAAAGAGGAGCGCATTTAGTCTTCTTGAATCCAAAAGATTTAAAGAAGCGGCACTTTTATTTAACCGATGCGGTGCACTCGATCCAAACGACCCTTCGGTTCAATATTATTTAGGCATCAGTTCGCTTTACGCAGACGACTTTAAAACGGCTGAACATGCCTTTTGTCGCACCGTAGTGATGACCAGTGAGGACAACACATTTGCAAAAAATGCACTGCTTTATTTGAAAAAATATCAACAATTCAAAGCTATGATTCCATACAGTCAGGCAGGCCCCACCGGCTTGTCACGCTGGAATCGCTCTGGAGCGCCAATAAAAATTCATGTTACAAACGGCTTGAAATTTCCAAAAGGATATTCTGGCGCAGACATGACTGTCGACACTTGTAAAAAGCTTTATCCGTATTTGATGAAGCCTGAATTTTTTAAAAAGCTTTCAACAGCAAACGATTATAGAGGCGAATATAAATCGGCAGTGATGACAGGCATCAACGCCTGGTCTTCGATTTTGCGTGATAGTCAAATCAAGTTTCAATACACAGACGATCCTTGTAAAGCCGATATCTTATTTGTTTGGTGCGAAGAAGAAGGACGTGGTGCAGTAGGCAGAACTTATTATCCTTGGCAGGGCGTGAAAAATGCTCGCATCATTGTTCATATTGAGACCAAATTTGCGAAAAACTGGGGCAATTATGGTTCGCGCGAGATCACTCATACTGCCATGCATGAATTCGGACATGCTCTTGGTTTGCAAAATCACTCGCACAATTCAAACGATGCAATGTTTGATCATGGCGCACCAGTGGACGAAAATGATTCTTATAGAGCCTCTCGATATAATCGCCCTTCTATAAACGACTTCGTTACTCTGCGTGCTCTTTATGAGCTTCCAACCAGTGAATTGTACAAACCATTTTAAATGAGCTTGACACCATATACGGTTAACTATAAAAGGGCTGGAGATATATTTCCACCTCCACAATCTGCATCTCGCATCGTCAACTGGGACCTCAAAGTAAAAAACGTAAATGCACTTGCCGACTGGCTCGATGCTGAAAAGTTCACTGGTGTTTTAAAAGCGAGTTTTGACCATAAAAAATATCGAGGTGCACTGCTCTTGTACGCCGGTTGGTGCGTAGGAGCGTTGTATGCAGGTCTAGATCAAGAAGCGATAAAGCACACGCATAAAGCGCTCCCGGTCTTGTTGACTGAGCTAAATAAAGATGACTCTGCACAAATTCAAATTTATGACTTACCAGATGAGATTGTGTTACCCTTTTCATCGGCTTTCATCGGACAATTTATGGAACCCGCTCAAATAGCTAGTCCAAGCCAAATGGCAAAGTTTTTTATTGATCATATAAAAGACTTGCCCAGACACTGTCTCATCACGATTAAAACGCTGAGCCAAAGTACAAGCGAGTTGTGTCTAGTCTATTTTTATTGGGGCAAAATTAGCGGTCATTTTTTAGTTGAGCGCCAAGAATTTTCATTCGATTCTCAGTTTCCAGAATATGTTCTGAGCGGGGCGCTTGAGGCGAAAATTCATCTGAGTATACTCTCACCTGAGATAGATGGAGTCTATAGCGGCAGCACTCGATTTGGTTTTCCCTTAGTCATCACGTAGTCAAGCACTCAATAACCAGAACCTAGCCCAGTCACAAAATCGCTACATCAAGCATGATAAAATCGCTGTCTATCACAAGTGAGACTAAAAATGCTTTTGAAGACAAAAATATCTGTTTTAGTTACCGCTTTACAAAGCGTATTTCTGTTTAATTCAAGTCCCGCCTTCAGTGCTCAAATGTCTTTTCAAGATTTGATCGACCGTGGCTCGAACGAATTTGTTGAAGGCAATTTGCCTCAAGCCAGAAAAACACTGGAAGAGGCAATGGATGCAGCGCAGAAATTCGGTGATAAAGATCCACGCCGCGCAGTAGTGCTCAATCAGTTAGGTATGGTGCTGTTCGAACTTGGCGAATTCAGAAAGTCGCACGAATTTTTCAAACAAGCTCTTTTGATTCGCGACAAAGAATTGGGCTCTAATAATTTGTCTACAGCCGAAAGTATGGTGCGTCTAGCTTCTTCTAGTGCAGCTCTTGGTGACAATGAAGAAGCAGAAAAACTTTTACGCAAAGCACTTCGCATCATGGAGAATTCCAGAAATTGCTCGCCCGATGAAAAAATTATAGCTACTCAGCATTTATCCAATGTTTTGGACAATTTAGAACTAGCCAAAGAATCTCTCTTCTTGCAAAAACAAGTAGTCGAATCGCGCCGCAAACTGCCTAAAGATCCTGAGCTAGGCACTGCCTATACTAGCCTCGGTAACTGGTATATCAAGCACAATGAAATAGGCAAGGCCAAAAAAGCATTTGAAGAGGCGCTTGCAGCAGACCAGGCGGTTCTGGGCTCACATCACCGTAATGTAGCTCGCGATTTAAATAACGTTGCCGGAATTTTTTCTTTGCAAGGCAAGAATGAAAAAGCGTTGCAGATGCTCAAACAGTCACTTGCAATTCAGAAAGATTCGACTGGAATTGAAAGCACTCAGTTCAATGATTGTCTTGAAAATATCAAAAAAGTCCTGCGCAAATTAGGGCGCAAGGACGAAATATCCAAACTAGAACAAGAATACAAAAACTAAAATGACTGAAAATAAAATTCGCCTTTGCATTGCAGGAATCACAGGATGGACTGGAAGTGAAATCGGTAAAGCAGTAATCTTAGCGCGAGACTTCGAGCTATTAAGTGCAGTTTCGCGCAAAAGCGCCGGTCAAAAATTTAAACATGCCTCAATCTATGCTACCGTGGAAGAAGCCTTAAGCCTTGATTCAGTTGATGTTTTAATCGACTACACAAGCGCACTTTCAATCAAAGATCATGTACACCAAGCGCTAGATAATGACGTAAATGTAGTCATAGGAAGTTCGGGACTTTCAGGCGAAGATTTCGAGGAAATCGAAAGAAAAGCGCGCAAAAAAGATCTTGGTGTTATAGCCAGCGGCAATTTTTCTATCACTGCCGCACTCGCCAAGCGATTTTCGCTCATGGCTGCAAATCACATTCCCCATTTTGAAGTAATAGATTACTCGTACGCTGAAAAAATCGATGCACCAAGTGGAACCGCGCGAGAATTAGCCGAAGAACTATCCCAAGTACAAGAAAATAAAATGGCTATATCTGTAGATGACATCAAAGGCTACAAAGAAGCTCGCGGTGCTCAAATAAAAGGAACACCTGTGCATAGTTTGCGCCTACCTGGATTTGTATTGTCTTTTGAATCAATTTTCGGACTGCCAGACGAGCGCCTCACAATTAGACACGACGCCGGTTCGAGCGCTAGACCCTATGTTGATGGCACTCTTCTAGCAGCACGCATGGTCACAAAAACAAAGGGACTGGTTCGCGGTCTGGATAATTTGCTATTTGGTCAGTTATAAAAACTGTTATGAAAAAGCTTTTTAAAATAATTCCGTTTACTAAAAGCGAAGAAGAGTTCGTTTCTTTGCATAAAATTTTCCAGGAGATAAACGTACAAGGCGACTCGTTTCCATATCCAGTCGATACTACTCTTGAAAAATTCAAACAAATCTGGTGTCAGCAGGACAGCATAAGTTACATTGCCAGAGAAATAGAATCAGATACCATAAGTGGTGCTTACTTTATCAAGCCACAATGGCCTGGACGCGGTGCTCATGTAGCGACAGCCACTTATATGGTGGCACATTCGGTGAGAGGAAACGGTCTTGGCAGACAGCTTGGCGTACATTCGCTTGAATTTGCCAAAGTCGAAAACTACAAAGCGATGCAGTTTAACTATGTCATATCAACTAATATTCAGGCTGTAAATCTCTGGAAAAGCCTTGGTTTTAACATCGTCGGTACATTGCCCAAAGTATTCGATCACGACAGGCATGGAAAAGTAGACGCTTTTGTCATGTTCAAACACTTATAGAGACTAAATGGATGCTTTTATAGCAAATTTCTGTATTTCTACAAACGACTCGTCTTTATCCAAAGCTGAAATCCTATCTAGATACATGAGCGCCTTTTCTTTGTGACCTTGACGGAGTTCCAGTTCAGCCAGGTGACGAAGTGCGTTTATGTAATCAGGATTAATTGCGATCGCTTTGTCGAGAAAAAATTTGGCTTGATCAAATTTCCCAAGTTTTATATAGAGCGAACCTAGATTTCCATAGGGCCATTCGAACTGAGGATAGTTAGTTATACAATCTTTGAAAGCTTCGATTGCTTGGTCGGTTTTGCGCGTTGCCATCAAATTGTATCCTTTGATGTTCATTCGCTCAGCATCTTTTGAAATTGGATAAACTGGCAAATGAGTTCTAATATAAAGCTTTGCCTTTTCTCTGGTTTTCTTATCGAAAGCTTGAGCTTTAATCATTGCCTCTCTGGCTTTCTCTGTCCAACCGTAGGCTTTATACAAAACGCCCTGTTGATAATAATTATCTCCATTGTCAAACTCAATTTTTTTCGTCATATCAGGTTGCATTGAAGAAATACAAAAGGGCAGCATCACCAAATACAATACCAATGGGGCAATAGTCCAGTAGGCTGCTTTAGACTTAATCAAACTAGTGGCACCATTAACGATACCAACTACCCGACCCGCTGCATCGATGTAGGCGCTGCCATAAATCGGCTCGCCACAAGGAACTTTGTTGAACGATTCTAGCAGGAGACTTGCTTGCAACGAATCTCTGCCATCTTGAAAAACGACTTTCACTTTTGAAATTTTTGGATTTACAAATGCCAGGATGCCACGTTTGAGCAAGGTAAACTGACAATCAACTTTCTGCAGAGATTCTTTCATGCGAGCTAATTTCATACTTTCAAAAAGATCGGCTAACAAATACAAAAGCGATGCGATCGCAGTGACAGACAAAATCGCTTTGGAATGCTCAGAAAACATATTCAGATTTAAACTAATCGGCGATAAAAACAATAGATACGCAACAGTTATAGTTGCAAGCGACGTAATTTTTCCTCTCACACGCCGCTCTAAAAATTTCGACTTATCGCTAAATCCAAAAATAGATTGTACAAGTCCAAGTTCGTTTGGTTGCTCGAGCAATAAACCATAAGGTGTGTCGAACACTCTTGGCATTGGATTAGATTTTGGCTCGCCGTACATTTCAACTTGAGTACTTTGGGCAATCAGATTAAACAAGTTTTGCGGTTTCTGGTGCGAGACCAGTTTGAAACTTTCCTGACTGCCATCGTCGTATGTGACGAGGCCATCTAATAGAGTGCCACCATTTAAACGAAGTTTGCTCTGACGCATGTTCAAATCAAGCAGGACTTTGCTAGGCAAACTCGAATTGAGTAACGTTTGCGCGCGCCTGACATAAGCAAGACCACCAGCCAGTATTAATGGTCCAAGCAAGGCAAAAAGAATGCCGTGCAGACAAACAAGCATGTATGCGAGCAAAATTAATATCTGCGCGTCAAGCACTCCGCCAGCGAAACTGAATTGAAGAGTAGCCGCTCGCGCATAAGTCCAAAATGGAATGGCAAGAAGAAAAGTTCCACCAAGTAAATAGCGTAAGCCCTGAATTACAAAACTGCGACGAAGAGGAGATAGATCCTTATCAATTCTGTTTTTCATTCCGCACTATCCACTTTATATAAAGAACGTATTAGAAGCGACTAATTTTCAGCATAACAGAGATGTTACTATTTATCACATATACAAACGGAATCCAGCTCCATCCTTGTTCCAATCCTTATTTAAGGGGGGTTTTAATCGAAATGGTAAGTACCGTCGCTAAATCGAAGGTCAATGTTGACCGTCAATGGCAATCATTCATCGATGGCAAAGCAGAAAAGGGCGCAACTGAGCGCCAACTCTACAATCCTGCCGATGGCAGCCCTCTTTGCAAAGTTTCTGAAGCAGACGCAAAAATGGTTGAGAAAGCAATAAAAGTCGCGCGCAAAGCCTTTGACGAAGGTCCATGGCCCAGAATGACCGCCTATGATCGCGCCAAAGTTTTATTTGCAATTGCAGACAAAATTGAAGAGCACCAAGAAGAATTAGCCGAGCTTGAATCGCTCAACCAGGGCAAGCCTTTACGCGAAGCCCAATACGACATCTCAGATGCGGCAAACTGCTTCCGCTATTACGCTGGACTTATCACCAAGCCAAATGGTCAGCACGTACCAGTTCCAGCCAACTCCGAAACTACAGTTGTACGCGAACCCATTGGTGTATGCGGACAAATCGTTCCCTGGAATTTTCCAATGCTGATGGCTTGCTGGAAATTTGCACCATCGCTTGGCGCTGGCAACACAGTAGTGTTAAAACCAAGTGAATACACACCGCTTTCCACTATCCGACTAGTTGAATTAATGCACGAATGCGGTCTTCCTGCTGGTGTATTGAATATCGTTCTTGGCGATGGCAAAACAGCAGGTGCCCCTTTGGCGGAAAGCAAATTGGTAGACAAAGTAGCATTTACCGGCTCGGTTCGCACCGGTAAAGTCATTGCTCAAGCCGCTTTGGGCAACTTGAAAAAAGTTACGCTTGAATTGGGTGGCAAATCTCCAATGGTTGTTTTCCCTGACATGGATTTAGATACAGCCGTCGACTACGCCTTGTTTGCGATCTACTGCAACGCAGGACAAGTCTGCTCTGCTGGCTCCCGTTTTGTTGTACATGAATCTATCCACGATAAATTCGTTGCCAAAATGACTGAACGTGCCAAAAAAATTAGAGTCGGCCCAGGAAATGATCCTGAAACTGAAATGGGTCCGCTTGTTTCAGCCCAGCAATTGAAAACAGTTACCGATTACATTGAAGTGGGCAAAAAAGAAGGTGCCAAAATTGCTTTTGGCGGAAATGTTTTGACTGGTGGCAAATATGGCCAAGGATATTATGTCGAACCTACTTTATTTGTAGATGTGAAACCTGACATGCGCATCGTTCAAGAAGAAATTTTTGGACCAGTGGCTGTAGTGCAAAAATTCAAAACCGAAGAAGAAGCAATCGAACTTGCTAACGGCACTGACTTTGGTCTTGCCGGAGCTGTCTTCACCAATGACCTGGCTCTTGCTCATCGCGTAGTGAAAGCTTTGCGCTGTGGCATCACATGGGTTAATGGATATCACTTCACTTATAACGAAGTGCCATGGGGCGGCTATCGTCAATCAGGATGGGGACGTGAACTCGGAACCTTCGGACTTGACGCTTACACTGAAGTGAAGCAAATAAACGTGAATCTAGACAAAGGACCAATAGGCTGGTTCGAAAAATAAGATCTGATTTCTTAAAAAAATGGAGAGCCGACACTTAAATTCGGCTCTCTTTTTTTTGAAAATATTAGCCTTTTTTGAAAGCTCGCTCCAGTGGGACTCTACCGTCACCAAAAACGTAATCCGATATCGGATTACGTTTTTGGTGACGACAAGTGATTGGCATAATTCAAAAAAATCGTGCTAGTAGGAAGGTAAGAATTAAAGTTGAACCCGGCAGGTATACCATTTAATAATTAAATCAGTCCAAATGGCCAACTAATGTCGCCAAGGCAAAAACAATTCAAAACGGTCATTCCTGCCGCATTCATTTCCCATCAGTCAAGCTGGTGTGATTACTATTTTTAAGTTATCCATTTTAACCAGCATCTTACGACTTTGAAAAGCCACCAAATCTGGTGCACTCACCAAGCCTTCTATCTGCTGCGCAACTTATACAACAAACGCAAAATTTCAAGATAAAGCCAAATTAGAGTGACTAGCAATCCAAAAGCACCATACCATTCCATGTGTTTGGCAGCATGCTTTTCCACACCAGTCTCGATAAAATCGAAATCTAGCACTAAATTGAGTGCAGCAATAGTGACGATAAAAAGACTAAGTCCTATTCCAACAAAGCCAGTGTCGTAAATAGGCTTGATTGGCAAATGAAAGAACGTAACACAAACAATATTGACTAAGTAAAGAACAAAAATTCCTAGCGTAGCCGATATAACACCTAATTTGAAGTTTTCAGTTGCTTTAACGATTTTCGATGTGTACGCAAAGAGCAAAGCAAGAAAAACACAAATAGTTAGACCGACTGATTGCACAACTAGTCCTGGGTATTTGGCTTCGTAAAAGGCAGATATACATCCAATTGCCAGTCCTTTGAATGCAGCGTAGAAAGGTGATAGAGCCGGTGCCAACCGGTCATTCATACAAATGACAAGACCGACAACCAAACCAACCAAAGAACTTCCTATTGCCCAAGGGATAAGACTTGCAGGACTGGTGGCAAATGCATAATGCCAGGTAACACCGGCTGATACAACAGTAATAGCCAGGAGCAGAAAGCTTTTGTTGACAGTGCCTTGCAGAGTCATCGACTCGCCTGAAGCTCTAACACCCGCACCTAAACTCGAACCGCCAGTTCCAGAATCAGAGACTTGGTCTTGAGGCTTGTCAAACACACCTTCTCTCAAAACTGGATTGCTGGTCTTAAACGTTTTCTTGTCCATTGCTTGCTCCGAATCTCATAATTGAATTGAAATAAGAGTTTCCTTTATTATTATTCCCAGTTTGGTCGAAATGCAATGTTAATACGCACCTTAGGTCGGCAAAGAAGCTCCACTTGGCATTTCGCCTTAATTAGCACAGCAATCTACTTAAAATGCTAATTGATAAAAACACAAACGTCCCATTAAACTATGCTTTTCGCCAATCGGAGCAAACAACTTGACGAGCTTGAATGAAGTTTCAGACTATAGAAGCAGACAACTTGCTGCAATTGTCGAATCCAGTACGGACGCAATTATTAGTTTTAGGCTCGATGGCACGGTCATAAGCTGGAACTCAGGTGCCCAACAACTATTTGGTTACTCAGTTGAATCCAGTATCGGTAAAGGTTTGCGCCAAATTATTGGCTCAGAATGCGAGCCCATTCTCGACGGTATCAAGAAAGACAAAAAGATGGACAACCTGGAATTCATCCACGCCACACCTGATGGCAAGTTGATTTATCTATCTCTGAGCGTTTCTGCCATAAAGGACGATGAAGGACAGGTAAGTAGTGGAGCGGCAATTTTTCGCGACATTACTCAGATGAAGCAGGCCGAGAGCGAGCTACTTCGCACATCTCAACAGTTAGCACAGTCAAACAAAGAATTAGAAGAGTTCGCCTGGATTGCGGCACACGACTTGAAAGAGCCTGTGCGCACAATGGGGACTTATTCGCGATTACTCAAAGACGAATATGGTCCAGAATTAGACGAGCAAGCGCAGCAATTTCTAGATTTCATTCATTCCGCTGCTGGAAAAGCAATGGCAAGAATTGATGACGTTCTTAAATTCAGTGCTGTTGGACGCGAAAAATTTATTGCCGTGCCGGTTAACTTGAACGAAGTCCTGAGTTCTGTACAAGAGGATATTCAACTAGTAATCCGAGAATCTAAAGCGGAAATCACAATCGAGCCGCTGCCAAAAGTAAGCGGTAATTTTCACTACCTCACTCAGCTTTTTCAAAACTTACTGGCAAATGCAATTAAATACAGGTCCGAGAGCACCACACCTAAAATCAAAGTTTATGCAGAAAAAGAGGGTGGACTTGTCAACATAGTTGTGCAGGATAATGGCATCGGCTTTTCGATGGACGACTCCACTCGAATCTTCAGAATGTTCCAAAGACTTCATCCCGAAACCAGGTATGCAGGGACAGGTCTAGGTCTTGCCATGTGCAAAAAAATCGTTGAATTGCACGGTGGTATCATCAATGTTGAATCAGAAGAAGGCAAAGGCTCCAAGTTCATTGTCAGTCTGCCTGTCGCATCTAAATAACTATGAAACTAAGTCAAGTTTTAAGTGGTATTAAATTCGACACCATTAAAAGAGTATTCTACCCCTGAATTAAAATTTCACACTCAAATCGAGATTTAGAGCGCATCTTCAAGCACCCCTTTGCGCCAAGGCACTGCAAGCAGCATATTGCGCTAGGAAGTGCACATAAGCATGCAATAGCAAATGCGACACAAGGGGTACATCACAATGAACCGAGCATATTCTAAATCAACATTGTTTTCGAGGTTGGCGTTTTCGCTCTTAATGATAAGCGTTAGTGTCGTCGCGGCACAGCCTGGTCAATCAGAGGTAGTGGAGAGAAATATTCAAATAAATGGAGATGGTTCATCAACCACAACCATCACTACCACAAAACAAGTTGCACCACTTTCAGGGACTGTTATTACACAATCGTCTCCCGGAGTAATATCAGGTAATTGGGTCTATTTAGACTCCAGAAGAAGAGAGATTGAGCACATAATAGCTGAGCGTCAGGCAACTGGAACTTTGTCCAGTACAGATTCGATACGCTTGAGAGCATTAATAGATGCTTTTAATTCTGATTTTAATCGAGCTGTAGCTTCAGGCTATTCAATTGATTCAGCAATTCCATTAGCAACTAGACTCGACTCAATTTCTCGTGATCTAGTTACTTATGCAAGAGTTAGCCCGATGAGCAGCCTGGTCTATCTAGACCCCGCAACTGGATCTCGAACAATAAGGACTGTGACAACTACTACAACCACTTCACCAGATATGGTGAATGCTCCAATGATTGTATCGTCACCATTTGGAAGTTCGAGCAAAGTTGTGTCAATTACAACTGTAGAACCACGAGTCATTCGCGAAAGTATTAAAGAACGTCACGACAGACTAGTAGAGCTTATTTCAGCGGGTCTAGCATCCGGCAATATCTCTGCCGCTCAAGCTGCTGTGTATCGAAGACAACTCGACGATCTGGCAACTCTGCAAGCCGGCTTTGATCGAGGAGGAACCATTACTTACGCAAATTACTTACCCATCGCCTATCAATATGATATGCTCCGGACCCAGCTCGTCCCCGTAGTAAAATCACCCACAATCACTGTGGCTCCATTAATCGAAGGTAGCAGACTTTATCTTACTTCAGACAAAGTGGTGGCATTCGACGACATGATGGGTCGCCGCGCAGGACTGGAGTCCAAGATTAGT
>CAZSHS010000010.1:49953-70710 GCA_964606665.1 uncultured Candidatus Obscuribacterales bacterium
GACGATGGGCCGACTATCATCTTCTAAAGCAGCAGAACTACGAGGACGATTGGATAGAATTGGATCGCTTGAAGGTAGTTATAGAAACTCAAACGGAAAAATGAGTGATGAAGAAGCGAAAAAACTCTATGATGAATTCGATAGAATTGGCTCAGCTCTTGATCATGCAATTCACATGTAACTCGAAGCTAAGTGAAGTGAAGTGCACTGCACTGAACTGAACTGAACTGAACTGAACTGAACTGAACTGCGCAGAACTACACTTTAACTAGTTCATTGAGGGCATTTTGGTGGTGGAAAACCAATAAGTTAGTACACCATCAATTGCTTTTTCATAAGAAGTAGGGTCAAGCGGCTTTGTTAAAAATGAATTGGCGAAATGGAAATAGGTTTTCTTGATATCGTCTGGTCTTGATGACGTAGTGAGAATGATGATTGGAATGTGCCTTAAAGCCTCGTTACTCTTAATATCAGTTAGGATTTCATGCCCGGAGCGACCAGGCAAATTCAAATCCAAAAATATTATATCGGGAGGCGGATCACCCACACCTTTTCTTAATTCTTCTAATCTGTATTGAACTTCCTGACCAGTTTGTAAAACCTGAACAGTTGCTGTGTGTGCAGTTAAATTTACACACCTTTTGAACATGAATATATCAGCAGGATTGTCTTCAATCAACAAGACCTTGATGGCTGAACTTGTATTTTTGGCAAGCTCTTCCGCTTCAATAACTAGTCCTGAAGCTGTTAGCTCCAAAGCGTCAGCAATCGAAACCAAACTTTCTAGACTGAGGTTTTTTGCTCCGCGCTCAATATTATTTATAAAAGTCCTGTGCAATCCAGCACGTTCGGCAAGTTCTATTTGAGAAATGCCAATTTTCTCTCTTTGAGCCCTAATCGCTTTTCCAATAGCTCCAAGTAATGCTTGTGAATCTGCCATAAATATGCCCGAGCCTTGTATCTTTTATACTACTGCCAATTCTACAACTTTTATTGGCAATCGAACACGCTTAAACTTTATTAATTTTCCAGAACTCTAGAGCCTGACTGCCCGAGAGGCTATTTCGCCATTTTAAAACTTTTACCAAATTGCACTCTATGGAGTACAGCCCCTTGCTGTCCAGGGAAGAATAGTAGTATATTGAATACAGAGACAGACTGAACTATGACTCGCAATTCAAAGCCTCCAACCCAAAACGTAATCCGATATCGGTTTAAGTGATCCTTGGTGACAAGGGGTTCAGATCAAAAAAATTGCAAAATCTGGAGATTCAAATCATGTTCCTTTTAACTAATGTCAGACCCATCAAAAGTTCAAAGAAAGCCAATACAGACCAGAGATTTGAATTAAGTTACATGACAGAAATTCGTCGCGCAAAAAGCAAACTCACCTTAAGACCTGGCTCTGAGGCTAGCTTCGACCATTTAGCAAGCCTCTTAAAAGAAGCTCCTGAAAATCTGCACAATGTCCTTGCCAAAAAACCTGCAATATCCACAATAAATAACGAAGTACTACAATCACAATATTTAAGTCAGAGGATTTCAGATCTTCTCAGTAAATTGACTGACCACGAAAATGAAGTAATAGCTTCTCACTTTGCAATAGAGCGTCAAGCTTGTCAAATTGATGCTAAACCTAGAATTGCTTATCTTGCAGAGCGAAGACTTAAGAAATTGGTTCCACAAAGAGAACTGGGTAATTTCTTAGCCTAAAGCTAAGTTTTCTTACAAAAAATCTAGTCGGAAAGAGAGCGACTCTTAGTCTATATTAGTTCGCCAAAACATTGACAGGATGCCGCTCTTTGAGCACTGAGACATAAATGATGAGCTATAACCAGACTATGAAAAACAATGTAAACCCATTTCAATCAGATCATTCTTCCTTAATAGAAGTTGTAACTAAATTGAGAGAAGAAGAGGGTCTGACTCAAAAAGCCTTGGCACAGAAAATTGGATGTTTGGAGTCTACAATTGAAAAATTTGAAAATGGTGATACTTTCAGCCTGATTCTTCTGTATCAAATTTGCAACGGTTTAAATGTGTCCTTCATGGACGTATTGAGAAACTCTGCATCTCAGCAAGAAGAATAACAATGAAAGTCAAATCAATCTTACTATCTTTGTTTTTGGGCTTGAATACTTTCGCTCAAAGTTTGCCCGCCTGGTCTCAAGATGGAGCTAAAAAAAAGACTATCGCTTTGGTGCTTGGTGGAGGTGGCGCCCGCGGTGCTGCACACATTGGTGTAATTAAAGTTCTTGAAGAAAACGGGTTGCGTCCCGATATAGTGGTAGGAACGAGCATGGGAGCCATTGTTGGCGGACTGTATGCATGTGGCGTTCCAATAGATAAGTTAGAAAAGGTCACACAAGATGGATCAATTAAAAGAGCTTTTAAACCTGTTCCCATTTCTTTGCAAATAATAAAAAAAGGGGCTAAGAAAGTATTGTTCTGGCGCAAAAAATCGGTTGCCGGTTTTTACACAGGCGAGTCATTGGCTAAATTTATCAACCAAACCGCCGGTGATGAAAACAACAAAATCGAAAACTTCCCTATGCGTTATGCCGCGGTGGTGGTCGATTTGAAAGACGCGAAAGCCTACAGACTTGAGAAAGGCGACTTGGGCATGGCAGCTCGAGCAAGCTCTTCACTTCCGCCTCTGTTCAGTCCCGTCTGCCAGGATGGACACGCTTACGCCGATGGTGGCATTCGTGCCAACGTTCCCGTGATTCCAGCGCGAGAAATGGGTGCAGATTATGTGATCGCAGTCAACGTAGACGAAATCATCAAGCCGATTGAAGAGAAAGATCTACACACTTACAACAGTCTAACCAACCGAATGACTTCAATTATTATCACAGCTCGTGACGAAACTGTAATGAAGCAAGCTGACGTTGTGCTTCAGCCAGATGTAGCCGGAATTCCAATCATCTCTGTTGAAAGTAAAGACTATACAAAAGCAATGGAAGCAGGAGTAACAGTCGCTCGCTCTAAATTAAATGAGTTGAAAAAAGTTTTTGCTATGCGCGATGGTGCAAATATGAAGCTTGGAAGCAAGCCTGAGTAAAATTAGCTTATAATGTGAGCCCTTGAAACGGGAGGGTTCGATTTCAATGTTTTTTATCAAGAATTTTAATACCGCGATTCTTTCATCTGTTATCACTGGTACTTGCTTATTAAGCTCAGCTTCACTTCAAACTTTAGCCCAAAGCTCTAGTTCAAGCTCTAGTTCAAGTTCAAGTTCAAGTTCGAATGAAGAAACTCAGGCTACACGCGGAGTGGGATTTAGACAAACGAACAAATTTGAATTCAAATATAAAGAGCGCATCAAAACTTACGAAGACCAAATTCAGATGGGACTTAAACGCGGCTGGCTTAGCACGCAAGATGCAGAAACTTTTGGCTCACGTCTTTCAAAATTAAAAGAAATGGAAGCCAGTGTAAGCGCAAATGGTTATCCCAAAGCCGAACTTGACACGCTTGAGCAAGAAATCACCAAATTCAATAAGGAATTTAGTGATGCGGGACAAAAAACTAAATCTGTAGCAACACCGCAAGCAGCACCAAAAGCAACACCGCAAGCAGCACCAAAAATTGCGCCAACTAAAGCAAAGTCTCAACCAAAGAAAACGACCAAAAATTCGGTCAAAGCTAAATAATCTCAAAATAAACTTGTTTCAAATAATAAAACAGCCTCCAAATGGGGGCTGTTTCGTTTCTGTTTAAGGAGGAGGGCGTACAAAAATATTTATTGTTTCTAAGTTTCAGGAAAATAAGTTGGCGTCTCGCGCAGAGGCAACGAACCAATTTATCAATCCGGGAGCACAAAAACCTAAAGCACATACTGTAAGTCCAATTGATATGCGTACAAACGGACTCACTTCTACTCCCATTATGGCTACTCTGCCGCGAAGGAATACTCCATGCAAGAAGAGCATGCCACCAAGAAACATACCACCCAATTGAGTGAGATTGGCGATAATATTGAGCAAAGCTTCCAGATTAGCCAGGTTATTTACCCGCACTGTTCCGGCTGTGTTTACACCCATTATCACCGTGGCATCGTCTCCCTGCGCACCAATTGTACCGTTTGTAGCACCCTGCAATTGCGGCACGCTTTGCTCGTCAAGAATGACGGCACAACTCACTGGTGTCACAATTTTGTACTGAAGGGCAAGTATCGCAGCTCGGTCATAACGTTTTTGCTTAATTAAACTCTCAATCGTTTTTCCTGCATTAAGCAAAACAAGTTCGCGCTCTTCTCTGCCTGAAAGCATTTGTATTTGGGACGGTTTTGAAGATTTTGCAAGTGCATTAATACTACTGTATTGCGAATGAAAATCACGTCGACCTGGTTGCCACTTCATGAAGAAATCGCGCAGATTGCTGGTTAAATTATGTCCGGCAAGCACCGGGAAGAAGCCTGAAATTTCGCTATGATTCTTGAAGTATTCAAGCGTATCTGTTTCTCCGCTGTCGAGTGAAACTTCATAAAAGGATGGCTTGCTTGCAAAAGGCGAGAGGATATAGATATTCGGAAACAAAGCAGGTTGTGCTCCGTGAATCCAAAGCACTACTCCCCCTTTGGCTTGTCCAGCTACTTCAGCTGCGCGCACCACTGCTTTGAGATTATTCTGACCACCCTGAAATTGGACTTTGTCGAGTTCGCTCAACGCCTGGGAAAGAGGCGTTGGTTTTGCAAGTAACTCGTCTTCCTGTGATGCCACCATAATCGATACCGGAACAGTCTGTGGAATAGACTGCAAAGCTTTCTTTATTTCAGGCAATCTAGACTTAACAGAAAGGGAACCATCAAGCACAACCACCACTCTATTTGGAGCCTTGGATGTAACCTCATGGATAGATTGAGCAACAAAACGCGGCTCTTTCATGCGTTCCTTCATCTGAATTTTTTTGATTGCTTTATTACGTTGATTCATTACGTTTCGCACGTCTTCAAGTTGTTGTTTGACTCCATGTGCACCGTCAATCATCACGACCAGTCCCTGACCGTCCAAGTTACCCATTTCTTTAGCTATTTCGGCTTCCAATTTCTCTTTCTTGCGTGCGTCTTCTGCAAGTAAATCTTTATGCGCTTGCGCTGCTGCAATTGGATCTTTGGCAGCAATGGTAAGCGAACTTGCACTGCGCTGTGCATTAATCACAATTGGAGAACGCTCTATTTGGTTAGATTCAAGAACCCCTTCAATTACGTCGCTACCATTGGGACTTTTAGAAATCGAAAGTCCATCCACTTTACTGGATAAATCATGATTGGACTCAAGTCTCAAATTATGCTCACCATCAAGTGCGAAGTTAGAACAAACAAAACGAGGCAAGGTCAAAGTGGCGGCATTTAGAGTATCTAGCTTAAGTGGCACAACCATAGTCGTTTGCACTCTAAGTTCTTTGCCCTCAGCCACAGGATAGCAATGCAATAAATAACGATTGCGTCCAAGACTTGAAATCATGCCAGTATTTTCATGGCCGATATTAACATTATTATTTTGATTTGTGGCTTTGCCTGTTGCAGCAAAATTAGCCTCTATTGGCTCGCCATCCTGCCAAACAGTAAATTCAGTAATAACCGCTTCTGGTGGCAGCGCAATTTCAGCACGTGCTTCTTTAGCGCTTGGCGTATCATTATGGAAAACATAAGTCCAGCCTATGGTTGATGTAAGATTATCCGGACTGAGTGCACCATTAATAGCAGATCTAACCAGCTTAAGTCCAGCAATACGCTCGCCAACCACATGTCGGCTCAAATATTCATCTGACATGGAACTAAAATTCTCGTCTTTCTCATCTCTAAATGGTTTACCTGTCACAGTAAAATATAATTTTTGAACATCTGAGTTTTTAATCGGTACAAACAATCCGACAAGTCCAACCGCTCTAGAATCAGAACACTCCATTTTCAACCACTTTTCAGTATTTAATAGACGCAGCCAAGCAAGACCTTCTTTGCGCTCATTTGCTTCAGTTGAGATAGCCGCTTTCTCGGCAAAGCGTACGCACCATGATTTCGATTCAGCGCAGACAAAAGCCAAAGTACCAAGCACCAATCCAAAAGCAATATTGAAAATGACATGTCGTTTAGAACTGGCGAACTCCATTCGACATCTAATCAGATGGCCTACATACAAAGCACAGAGGCAAGCGGCAGCGGACAGTATAGAAATAGTACCAAATCCGGTGCTAAATTCTGTGCCCGTATTATATTCGAATTCAGAACTTCCCACAAATAATGCAGATGCACTGATAAGCGCTGTTGAAGCGCTTGAAGCAATTGCTATACCTAGTAGTGTGCCGCGCAATATATTAAAGCGATAGTTATTTTTGCAATAGAATTTCCAACAACTGAAAATGGCAAAAGGTATCATTGCCACCATCAAAAGTTCAAGCATAGTTTCAAGTGGATTATTCAATAACATAAGGGTAATACGCTGATAACATGTCATTGTCATAAGCACAATCATCAAAGAAGGAATCGCAACGCCAAACGACATTACTGCAAGACCATCCAATCCCTGCCAGATTTTCTTTTGCTTGGGACCCAACTCCTCGACTTCGCTTAAATCATCTGACCAATTAGTTGATTCTTGCTTATTTATAGTATTGGCTTTTTTCAAACTGACATGCCTGCGCATTAGTTGCTGCATAGCTTCAACTGTGGACATCACTGTATTATTAATAGAAGTGAGCGATTTGCGCGCGTCTTCAAACTTACTTGATTCGTTATCTTTAGTTTTGTCTTTAGTTTTGCCTTTAGATTTTTCGCGCTCTTTTGATGCATCTTGTTCATTACCTGAGTAGTCGTGATGATGATAAATATGCACGTGTTGCGGAAATCCAATAAATGGAATTGTTGCATTAGCTTGATTAGCTGCATTAGTCTGATTAGCTGCATCAGTCTGATTTTCTGATGGCGGTTGAATGCTTTGGGGCTCGGTAGTATTCATAAATTTTTCTCCGGCTAAAACAGCTCGCCTTCCAGAAGAAAGGCAACCTGAGGGCGAAACGTAGTAAGGGTTCTAGTAGATTAGAACCGGAGTAAAAAAATGCAAATAGGGTTTACCCCAGAGCAGTATCAGGCAAAAATTCCAGTCACCGTCTTATCGTTAGGCTGGTAGCCAGGAAAAACTATTTCTCTTTGTTTAGCAGCTAGCCCCATATGGCTGCCAATGCCGCTTGCAAGCACATTTCGAAAATCTGTCATCACAGGCAGGTCACGTCCTTCAAACAAAGAATTTTGCTCCAGTCCACTCCAGTTGCCATAGAGTTTGCCGCCGTTAACTCTATTTCCCATAAGCCAAATAAGATTTCCATGTCCGTGGTCTGTGCCGCCATTGCCATTTTCTTTCACCGTGCGTCCAAATTCAGAGACAACAACAATCATTGTGTTATTAAAAGCAGTATCAAGAGCGGCTACAAGCTCAGACAATCCTCTGCCAACCGTACTCAATTGATTCGCTAATTGTCCCTGACTCGCGCCTTGATTTACATGCGTATCAAAACCACCAAGGGCAAGAAATGCCACCTGTACTTTTGGCTCTTCTCTCATAAGTTTGCCTAGTTGACGTCCAAATCCACTAAACTTATTTGCAGGCAGCGCGCCACCATCGGCTGCCACCATTTCCTGCATAGATGATTTTTCAAAGGCTTCGTTGAATTCACCTCGCGCGGCCATTCCCTGCTCAAATGTTTTACCAAGAACGTCGTTGCGTCCCAAATACATATCAGAAAAAGCAGCAGAGATTTGTGGTTGATCTAAAGGAGTCATTCTTCGCTTAGCAGTAGGTGCATAAGTTGCAACGGCAACGGGACCAGATAAAATGCGAGGTGTGGTGGCACCAATATTGATGGCACGAACGGGAGAATCGTTTGATGGCAGTTGAGACAACAATCGATTGAGCCAGCCAGTGGCTATGCTCTTGCTTCCGGGAACTCCCGATTCCATATAATCTTGTGCATCAAAATGAGATCTGGTTGGATTTTGTGAGCCCGCATTCAAAACGAATGCGAGCTTTTTGCTCTTCCAAAGTGGCATGATTGGTGCCAAAACTGGATGCAAGCCAAAGTGTCCATCCAGATACAATGCGCCATTTTCGCTTTGTGCTCTAGGAATTGCAATTCTTGGTCTTAGTGAATAATATCGCGAATCGGCGATTGGAGGTAGAACCGATAATCCATCTATCGCTCCACGCAAAAACACCACCACAAGTTTACTTCCGCTCTTCATTGCCGATTTAGATTCTAAAGCCCAAGCTTCCATTTCTGGAATCATAAGGGAGCAAGTAGTAATGGCAGCAGATTTGAGAAATTCGCGACGATTCATAATTTGACCTCTAATATTTCATAAACTCAGGTGATCCAAGAAGCAATGGTATTTGCATCGCTTGTGGTGCCTTTTTTATGGCATTGCTAGTTTTTTCGCTTAGTTTGCCCGAAATGGAATATGCGATAAGTTCAGGATTTCTGATTTGCGGTTGCATTCCTTTGAGCCGACCGCCACTAAAAGCGGTGACAAAATTTAATCTGTTTACCAAGTTATCTGGATTTAGCCACGCTTCTTGAGTATTTTTATATCCATCTGGAGTAAGACATTTATATAAAGGCATGCCCGCCTGGCGCAAATAATTTACAGCGGGTTGAACATCTTCGATTTTCGTGTCGGTGGCGCGCAAAGTAGAAATCAAAAATCTATATGGCGACTTGAATTTTACATTTTGATTTTTCACATCCCAAAACTCATTGGAGTGAAACAATGCGTCTAAGACTAAGGCGATGTCACCGTCCGATTTCAAATAAGTTTGACTAAGATTTTCTACCAAACTTTGCGGTGGTTTATCACAGACAAAATATTGTGCCAACTTATAACTTATATGCTTAGCCGTTGACGGATGCTTTGCAAGCAAATCCAAAACTTGCTCTATTTCCTTTTCACCCTCTCCTTTTATGGTTACTTTCATGATTACTTTGTCGCCAAAATCATGTCTTTGCGCATCGAAATAGGAGCCAAGCATTTTGTTGCCTGGCAACATATCGGCAGAAACAAATTGACCATAGTTGCGAACGAATTTATTTTTCATAGCCGCATTTTGTGCAGCCGCATTTTTCATTTGTCTGTTGAGCTTGCCCATCAAGGCACCTCTATTTGGGGTGCCTAATCCTGTCAAAACTCTGGCAAGTTCAGTTACATCTTTTTGCGTGTATCCGCCATCGACTCCAAGGGTGTGCAGCTCCATTAGCTCACGTGCGTAATTTTCATTTATGCCCTTGTTGTTATTCTTCTTTTTATTTTTTGCTTGAAAATTTGAAGTTTCCTGCAACTGTATTTGCGGTTGCTCTGCTTCTTTTAAGGGAGCGCTATTTTGCCAGTTATCCAGATAAAAAAGCATAGCAGCATGATGAGCAGTGGCTCCCAACAAATCTCTGAATCTTCCAAGCACATATGGACGAATTGCCTTTTCTTCGTAGGCGCCAATCCAGATTTTATCGAGACCTTTGTCCGACGAAACATTGAAATGATTGAACCAAAAATCAGTCATTACCTCTTCCAATTGTCTTGGACTCTCGACCGCTCTTGCTATTCTATTTAAAGCTGTGTCGCCGTAAATGACCTGATTAGCTTCCCTCACCATTTTGTTGAACTGCTTTTTATTCTGTTCAGTTATTTTGTCCTTGTTTTGGTTCTGAATCTGATTAATGTTCTGGTTCTGGTTCTGGTTCTGGTTCTGAACAGCCGCTTTAATACCAGGTCGACCATATTTAATAAACAGTTGAGCAGGACTTGCTTGCAACGCTTCAGCTTGAGATAATTCGCTCAAATCTTCTGAAACAACAAGCCCCTGGGGATGAAGTTGAGATTTTATGTAATTTTCAATCCCCATTTTTGAAACTAATCCGATATCGGAATACGTTTTGCCAAAAGTGATGCGATTGAGCAAATGTTGGATTTTTTCAGAATCTGACTGAGGTTGAATCTTTTGAGGCAGAGCTTTGGCATCAAAACCAGCAGTAAGAAATGAAATGGCAAGCAGGGCGGAAATGACTTTATTTTGCATAGTAATCGGTAAGTCCTTGACGAAATCCCCTCTCACTAAGATAGACGACATTGAGTGAAAAAAAGTTCAATACTCAAAACAAATTTAATCCAGATTCGATATAGACAAAAATCAACCGACTATCACCTCAGGACGTTTGAGCGGGTCAGGTTCAGCTATTCGCAAAACTTCTCTGGTTACAGGAGCAGTTTCTCCCTCGCCTAGAAAGATGTACTTAAATACATATGAAATTGGACTTCCCTCCGTCCAGCCAAAATAAGCGCGAGGAAGTGCCTTTGTTTTATCGCGCAAATGCAACAACACTGCAGCAATTGCATTTGGAATAGCTGGGCTGTGGCAATACAAAACAGAGTGTCCATCTACCATTCGTCCCTCGACATATAGACAATCTTCAGCAAACTCAGAAGGGTCTGATAGCTCAACTTCAAGAAAAATGAAATGAGCTTCGCTTTGAGTCAATTTATGAACTCGACGAGTAGCTGCCTCTTTCTGGCTGTAATCGGTACCACCTGGTCTGCGAGCGAGTAAACAAATCGAGCCTTCGCAGCGCATCATGTCTTCAATAATTGAATCAGCCTCACTGTCTAGATGTACAGAGGCAAGACGTAGCTCAAGAGATCTCATAGAACGCGAAATCAATGAAACCAAAACAATTGCAGCTATAAAGAAAGAAGCAATATGTAAACCTTCTGGACGCTCGATCATGTTTGCCACTGTGGTGTAGATGAAAACAACTAAAATTGACCAGAACAGAATCTTTTTAGAAAAGCTTTCGTTCTTGACACTGAGCGCAACGGCAAGTGCAGCAGATGCAAATAGAACAAGTACGCCAGTTGCGTAGGCCCCAGCCTGGGCGTCCACATCAGCATTGAACATCCAGGTAACAAGAAATGACACACTCGTAAAAAACACAACCAACGGACGCTGCGCGCGCGACCAATCAGGAGCCATTCCAAAGCGAGGTAAGTAACGCGGCACTAAATTCAAAAGTCCAGCCATCGCAGATGCGCCAGCGAACCAGAGAATTAAAATAGTACTGATATCGTATATGGTACCAAATGGACCACCAAGATATTTATGAGCAAGAAAAGCTAAGGCCCGTCCATTGGCCGCGCCTCCTGGCTGAAATTCCTCAGATGGTATCAAAACGGTAGTCAAAACGCTTGAAAATAGTAGCAAAATAGCCATAATAAGGGCTGCTGCAACAAGCAGTTTGCGAGTATTTTCAATTCGTCCTTGTGGATTGTTTTTTGTGTCTTCTGGCAAACCTTCCACTAGTGGCATCACTGCAACACCGGTTTCAAAGCCAGACATACCAAGCGCCAATTTCGGAAATAGAATCATTGAAATTCCTATTGCCGCCCAAATATTTCCATGGCTGATGGTGACATTCTTAAACCACAACTCCAAGCTTTGAGGATGACTAGCTAGTTCCATGCTAGCGCGAGCGACGATTACACAATTACACAAAAGATAAAGCACAACCAAAGCTACTGATACACCTATTGCTTCGCGAAATCCTTTCAAAAAGATTATGCCAAGCGCAGCCAAAATAAAGATTGTAAGTAGCTCTCGACTTTGGACGTATCTTCCTACAAAGGGGTTTTGAGCCACATGAGCTGTAGCATCAGCTGCAGATAGAGTAATTGTAATTATAAAATCGGTGGCGGCAAAACCTAAAAGTACTAGAATCAAAGCTTTACCAAACCAGCTAGGAAGCAAATTTTCAAGCATCGCAATACTGCCCTGTCCGTGTGGACTGGCTTTTGCTACCCGAGAATAAAGCGGGACCAAGCCGAACAAAGTGACAGTTATCACGATTAGAGTGGCAATCGGCGACAGAATTCCAGCAGCCAGAAAGGCTATACCTGGCTGATATCCCAAACTAGAAAAATAATCGACACCAGTCAAGCACATTACTTTGTACCAGGGTGCCTTCACTTGGTGCGAATCCTGTGAGCGCGCTTTTAATCCTTCAAAAAACCAACGCTCGAATCGATTTTTGGTAGCCATTCAAATTACATCATCGATAGGTATTATATTCATGCCCGCTGTTGCAGTCTTCATTAGACGTTGAGCCTGATAAATGTGATTTAAAGGCGGTTAGCCACCATTGTCTTTTCTGCCATTTTTTCTTTTACGTGCTTTAACTGCGCCACAACGATAAAACTAATTATGACCAGCAAAAACCACGATGAAATCTTGGAACTATGAACCATGCACCATTTGTCGGCTTGGTATGGATACTGCCAAGCGTTTAGAAAAGTGCTTATATTTTCGGCAAACCAGACAAAAAGTCCAATGAGCAAAAATGAGAGAGCAAGCGGCATTGTGCGAGTATTCCTGTCCACTGTATATTGCACCTTCGTTCTCCAAAATATGATGAATACAAACGGCATCAAAATAAATCGCAGATCTGCAATAAAGTGTTCGGTGAAAAAATTGGCGTAAATCAGGATGCCAAAAGGAAACGCGATAATTGCTCGTGGGTAATGTAAAAGTTTGAGATCAAATCGACGCCAAGCTTGGCACATATAGCTTGCCACACTTGAATACAAAAATCCACTGTATAACGGGACGCCACCAATTTTGGTATATGCAAAATCTGGATAAGACCAAGATCCCGAATGTGTTTTGAATAATTCAAGACAAAGTCCAATAGCGTGAAAAACTAGAATTACCTTAACTTCGTCAAGTGTTTCCAGCTTACTGAAATACATGAAGACTTGGACCAGAAGACAAATGAAGAGCAATAAATCATATCTAGGAAATCCTGGAATTGCCACCACTTTAGTAGCCGCAAGTGCAAAAAAAATCGCTACTGGAAAAATACAGCTCAACGCCTGCAAAATAGCAAAACGGAGCAATTGTTTTACTTTTGAAGACGACACAGTATTCGACATTATGATTTTTGGCAAATTCATTCATCAGGCATAGTACCGCCGCATAATGAAACTTGCTGTAAGAATTTAAATAAACCAGGTTAAGACGCAATTAGCTCGAGATTAACCTTGGGACAGTCACTGCGTGAGAGAATTTAACATTAGCGATGCTTGCTTTTCTAATCAATTGAACAACTCATCAATATCCCATAAAATTTTCCGCTAGTTTAGAATAGAAATCAGTAATCAAGAGAAAATTCATGCCACTCACCGCCGACGAAAAACTCGAAATTCAAGAACTGGCAGTTCGATATGCTCTTGCCATGGACGCCGAAGACTTATACTCCTGGCTTGAAACCTGGACCGACGACGGTACTTGGGCAGGTGGTTTGGGAGAATATATTGGCAAAAGTTCACTCAAAGAGCTTTTCCATGAGTTGGGCGAAAGAATTAAAGGAAAGCGCCATCTCATGACCAATTTCATCATCACAGGCGATAGCAATTCAGCCAATATGAAGTGCTACATGACCATCATAGACCGCATAAATAGTCCAGAAATCATTGCCACCGGCGTCTATACTGACACTTTAAAGCGAGTAAATGGTCGATTTAAGTTCTTGCACCGCCAAGTCAAACTCGACCCAAGCTTTAAAACGTAATCCGATATCGGAATACGTCTTAAAAAATGCAAGTACCGCGAATTAATATAAGTAATCCTCTTGCTGGGCTTACTTAATTTATGCAATTTGATTCGTATTTTGGCTGCGTACTTATAGTTTTTCTGAGCACCCTAGTCTCTGTGTCAGGGCTTTTGGCGACTCGCAAACTAGTAGGTCTCAATAAACTACGCGCCTCCCATGAGGTGGGAGGTTATCTTCTGTCAGTTGTCGGCACTTTGTACGCCGTATTGCTTGGTCTTGTGGTTGTGGACGCTATGCAAAAGTTCCAAGTCGCCCGCGATGTAACAGAAAGAGAAGCAAATTGTCTGGCTGATGTATTCATACTGGCTTCGGGTTTTCCAGAACCAAAGCGCTCTCAACTAAAGTCTTTGTGTGTCAAATACGGTGAATTGGTAGTCAATGAAGAATGGGAGACGATGAAATCAAACAAGCATTACCCAGAGGCAAGACGAACAGCAGTGAGGTTGATGCAAGAAGTAATTGCGTTTGAACCCAAAACTGAAGGAGAAAAGGCTATCTATCCCCTTGCGGTCGACAATTCCTGTCAAATCTGGCAGAATCGGCGAACTCGAACAAACATGGCATTTTCCGGCATTCCCACTGTCGAATGGGTCACACTATTTGCTGGCGCAATAATCACCATATTTTTCACCTATTTTTTCGGACTGGAAAATCTTCCATTGCAAATTATCATGACTGCGATGGTCTCTATTTTAATTTCGCTCAATATGTTCCTTGTGCTTTTGTATGGTTATCCGTTTTCTGGAGAACTCTGCATAAGTCCTGATGCATTTATGATCACTCGCTCAGTTTTCGATAATCGAGTTGGTCACACAGAGATTCCATCCGAGTCTGGCACCATACTCGATACCAAAGACAAGAACAAAAATCAACAAAATACTTTATAGGATACTGGAGGCGGACAAATGCAAAAATTTATAGCTTTTCTGGTTGTCATGGCTGTTTATTTCGGTGCGTCCACAAGCCTGGCTATAGCAGAAGATAGTGCTAAAAGCGCAGGTAAAAAAGTTCGTTTCATAGCCATTTACGACGACAAATGTCAATGGTCCTGCGGTGTGGTGAAGCCACTTGTAGAAGGACTCAAAAAAGACTATGGAGAGAAAGTTGAGTTTTACGAACTAAATACCAGTAAAGGCAAAATGTCAGATTCAACTAAATTGGCAAAAGAGCTTGGTGTGGAACCCTTTTTTACAAGCTCGATGGCTTACATTCCATGCGTTGGCGTCTTCACTAAATCCGGCAAGTTAGTAAAAGAAATTCCAGCTGCCAAACCCAAAGAAATGTATGTCAAATTTATCGACAAGGCACTTGCCGCCAAAAATTAATCGAGGATCCCTTTTTAAATGCAAAAAACGGGTGAAAGAGCGATTTCGGCGACGCAGTCGCTTTCAACTGTAAGCAACGAGATCTTAAACCGATATCGGATTACGTCCAGAAGTCTGGCAATAGTTGTACTTGCATTATCGATTCTTGTACTTTATGGATGGGCTACGGGAAACTATGGCATCGTTAGGTTAATACCGGATTTTACAAGCGGCAATACATCGGGAAATCCAAGTATTCCCTTTGCCGGACAAGTCAATTCCACAACGGCAATTTGTTTATGTCTCACTTCATTTGCATTGCTTATTTTAAACTTCACGTCCAACTCCAAATTATGGATTTTCGCTCGTGCTCTTGGTGGATTAGTAGCCATTTTCAGCGTTCTGGGAATTTGGGGAGAAATCACAGGAGAAGAACTTTTTTCGCTTCGAGTGCTCCAACCTGAGCCTTCCGCACCTGGAATTACATTTCCAAACCCGGTGGTACAAGAAGAAGCTGCCAGTTTACTTCTTTTAGGAACCGCGCTTTTAACTTATGCATGGACCCTTAAGCGAACCTGTTTGTCGCATTTATTTCTTATTGCAAGTCTACTTGTACCGCTCTTAATATTATTTGGAGCTGCAACCAAATCACCGCATTTATGCGCAATGGGTGGCTGTTTTCAAATGTCTATAGGATTTTCGATTTTAGTGATATTCTCATCGCTTGGCACTTTACTTGCAAGTTGCACTTCAGGTCATGCCTCACTTTTAGTGAGCAAATCGGCAGGTGGTGCCTTGTCAAGGCGCGGTGCAGCATTCTTATTAATACTTCCATTTTTATTGTTGTTACGAACGATTTTGGTGACAGTAGAAGTTAGAGGTTATCCCCTGGTGGAAGAACCTTTGAGCTGGGCTATCTTTGCCCTTCTAGCTCTAGTGTTTACAGTATGGCTTATTGCAAGCGGAGCTGGCGCACTTGAGCGAATTGAAACCGAAAAAGAAGAAATAAAATTACAATTAGAAGAAAGCGAAGACAACATGCGCCGTACACTTAAAACTGTTGGGGGAAGCGGTGGTGCAAGCACTGGAAGAAATCAGTCTATAACGCGCTTTAAAAAAATCTGTATGGTGTGTTCCCAAGAATTCGACTTTTCAGTTGAAATCTGTCCAAATGACCAAAACCCTCTTCAAAAGGTTCGATACGACACCCTTGTTGGAACCACTTTTCTCGACAAATATGAAATTTTAGAAGAACTTGGCTCGGGTGGAATGAGCACTGTGTATAAAGTAAAGCAAGTTTTTCTGGACAAAGAATTTGCACTGAAAATTTTAAAGGATTCTGCTGCAGGCTCTGGAGAGGGAATTGCCCGGTTCCAGAGAGAAGCTCAGGCCGCAGGTTCTCTCAAACATCAGGGTATTATTTCAATTCAAGATTTTGGCTTAACTCCAGATGGTCAGCCATATATGACTATGGAATACATAGCAGGTTCGAGCCTTTCACAATTACTAGATAAAAAATCAAAATTAGACTTGCGTCTTGCCTTATCTTTCATGGACCAAATTTGTGAAGCGCTCAAGCACGCACATGAAAATGGGATTGTACACAGAGATCTAAAGCCAAGCAACATAATGCTCGTGACAGGACTAGACGGAAAAATCACCGCTAAGATTGTAGATTTCGGTATTGCAAAAGTGGTGGCAGAAAACAGTGAAAATTCACTCAATTTAACCAAAACCGGCGAATTGATAGGCAGTCCACTCTACATGAGCCCAGAACAATGCAGAGGTCAAAAAATAGATCATCGCTCGGACATTTATTCAGTGGGATGCGTTTTTTATGAAATGCTTGTTGGCATGCCACCAATTGTAGGCAAGCAAGTTACAGACACAATTTTGGCCCATATTCAAAAACCACCAAATCCATTTCCAGATGGTGTAGAAGTTCCTGAAAATGTCAAAGAAGCAATATACAAAGCTTTAGAAAAAGAACCAGATTCAAGACATCAATCGATGCAAGATTTCAAACGATCCATTTTTAATACCTAAAAATCCAACCTCAAAAGAAAACAAGAAAATGCTTCCAATTACAGAAATAGCTTCCAAGCTTGGACTAACCGCACAAGAAATAGAGCCATACGGTCATCACGCCGCTAAACTTAGTATGGACACAATCAACAAGACTTTGGCAAAACCACTTAAGGGCAAATTGATTTTGGTTACTGCCACCACTCCGACCAAAGCCGGAGAAGGCAAAACGACGATGTCTATTGGATTATCACAAGCGCTCTGCCTTCTGAAAAAAAATGCGGTTGCAGCACTTCGTGAACCCTCGATGGGACCAGTTTTTGGCATGAAAGGTGGTGCTACTGGCGCAGGAAAAAGTCAGCTTGTTCCCGCTGCCGATATAAACCTTCATTTCACCGGAGACATGCACGCAATCACTTCTGCCAATAATCTAATCGCTGCTTGCATCGACAATGAGTTGCACTTTCGAAGTCACCTAAAACTTGACCCCCTCAATATTTTGCATCGTCGAGTAATGGACATGAATGATCGTGCGCTTCGCAACCTCGTTATCGGTCTTGGAGGTAAAGCAAACGGAGTTCCTCGCGAAGCTGGTTTCGATATTACGGCAGCTTCTGAAGTGATGGCTGTATTATGCCTTTCTGAAGATCTGAGCGCATTAAAATCGCGCCTGGGAAAAATTGTTGTTGGCATGAATTTAGATGGTAATCCGATATCGGTTTACGATCTTGAAATAGTCGATGCTTTAGTGGCAATTTTGGCTCATGCGATTAAACCTAACTTAGTTCAAACAATTGAAGGAACACCAGCTTTTCTTCACGGTGGACCTTTTGGAAACATCGCACATGGAACATCTAGTTTGATTGCAACCAAAATAGCTCGAAGACTAGCAGATATTGTTGTGACTGAATGCGGCTTTGGCTCAGATCTTGGCTTTGAAAAATTTTGCGACATTGTGGCAGCCCCAAGACAAAAGGAACTGACTCCCGACGCCGTTGTGCTTGTAACAACCGCTCGCGCTCTCAAATTACATGGTGGAGCCAATGCTAAAGAACTCGACAAAGAAGATATAGAAGCCCTTAATCTGGGCATGGCGAATCTGGAAAGACATGTTTCAATCGTGAAAAGATCTGGATTGCCATTCGTCGTCGGCATAAATCGGTTTGCAACTGATGCAAAAAGCGAGACTCAAGCAATTTTAGAATTCTGCCGAAAGAACATGTGGCCTGCTGCTATCGGAAATCCTTTCGACCAAGGCGGAGAAGGTTTGAAAGACCTTGGTGCACTAGTTTTGAAAGAACTAGAAAATCCAGGCTGTTTCAAGCCTTTTTATGATTGCACTGCTTCGATTCAGGAGAAACTCGAATTGCTAGTAGCAAACGTTTATGGCGGAAGTGGCGTTGTTCTCTTGCCTAAGGCTCAAAAACAACTTGATTGGCTGAAGAAGCAAGGTTTTGACTCATTGCCAATTTGTGTTTCTAAGACTCAATATTCTTTTAGTGACAATCCAACTTTGTTAAATGCACCAAAAGATTTTTCAATTGAAGTAAGAGAATTCAAACTTTCTGCTGGTGCAGGTTTTGTAGTGGCATTAACTGGAGAATTAATGGCCATGCCCGGTCTGCCCAAGCGTCCCTCTGCTTGCGAAATTAAAGTAGACGACACTGGAAAGATTTCAAATATGGCTTAGTCGTTGTCGCTTGTTTTACATCACTAAAACACAAGACTCTGTAACAAACTGAAAAAGCTCTCGACTGGCTCTAAATGTACTTCTACAACATGCCTTTAGAAGTTCGCTCGGGCTCCACCTTTTTCTATCTTCAAAACACCAAAAAATCGCTAAATAATACTGCAAGTATTTTCGGCTAATTCCGTGAATTAGACTCTGGACAAAAGTGATGAAAGAATCAATTTTCACTTGCTTAGTCGCAGAGTTAGGTACATCAGAGCGGTTTCTCTTATTTCCAATTTTCTTCTGTTTGAGAGTGAAGTAATCGCCACCATGCCTCTCAACTAAGTTGCTCGTTTCTAGAAATGTAAGCGAACCTATAACATCACCGCAATACAATCCTGAAAGCTGACAGATAGTATCCAAATGTATTTTTTTGTCGCTAATTAATCGTAGGAGCAAAGCCTCTTGTTCAGGCAGCTCCCGTGCTTTTGTTTCTGTTTCTGTTTCTGTTTCTGTTTCTGTTTTTGTTTTTGCTAAATGCTCATGCAAATCATTTTCTGTTCGCGTCTCAAGTATGTAGTCGAAATACTCCTGCTCCAGCGAAGGGTGCTCTCCAACAGGAGTTTGATTGCTACGCTTCCAAAATATCGAAAGAAATTCTGCCGATTCCACAGAATCAACCGTCTGCATGCTTTCTAGCTGCATGCTTTCCAGTTGTTCGTGAAGTACCGAGCCTAACTTTCTGAATATCATTAGCGCTGTTGAATAGGCACACTTGGCCAATTGGTGGAACTGCAGAGCGTTAATCTGAATACCATGCTCTAAAAACCAAATTAAACCAAGCCACAACCTCGATTTCCTCATGAATTCAAAATAAGTGCCGGCCAAGATCCAACCTTTATAATGACAATCTGAGCAAATATATCGGCGCATTCCACGTTCTCGACGCAGCTCACTTGAATTACAGCGGCTACATCTAAAAACCCATCCTGTTTCATTCAAATATTTTATTATTTCTTCGAGGCAATCTTCGTCTTGCGGAAAAGCAATTTGAAAATTTTTCCAAGCCATTTTTTGCATTGCATTCATAATCTTTCTCCTGCACTCATAACTAATAACGAGTAATGCGCGCAAAAAGTTCAAATTTCTCTTGCCAGTTTGACCAAAACAAAAACGTAAACCGATATCGGATTACGTTTTTAAAGATTGGAGTAAGTTCAGTTACTGGCTTAAAAGCCATTTTTTTGATTCAATTAGAGGATTAATCGATTTAGAGGGTTTATCAATGCGCGTATTGAAAAATGGATTATTCATTGCGATCCTAGCCATTAGTAATCCCTTGGCAGCGTTGGCAGACAATATGGAAGAAGGCGCTAAGCTTTATGCGGCGAAAGATTACGCCAAAGCTAAATCAGTGCTAGAAAAAGCAATCGCAGAAAAACAAAATTCATGGAAAGCCCATCTCTATCTTGGACACACATTGCTGACGTTAGGTAATTTCACTCACGCCAAGTATCAATATCAGCTTTGTCAGAGATTAACTACAAACGCTGCCGTTTTAGCTCAGTGCTCCGAGGGAATTTCAAGAGCAGAAAAATACTTGGAAAAACGCAATAACAGCTCTAGTTCAGGCTCTAGCGCAGTGAGCAGTTCCAGCTCGTCAAAATCTGAAGCTTCCGCTGGGGCTGGAGATTCAGAGAAAGAAGCTGAACTATCGCCTAAAGAAAAAAGAAAAAAAGCGCTTATGGACGAAGCGCGCGAGAAGATGGACAAAATCAGAGCTGACGCAAAGAAACAAATTGAAGAAGAAAAAAATGGATCCAACGAAGTATTTAAGTATGAAGACGGAAGTCGCGGAACCGACATCAGCGATGAACGCGAAAAAGAAATAATGAAAGAAGCGGAAGAAAAATGCAAAAAAATAAAGGACGATGCCGAACTTCGTGCTCGCTAAGCCTAAATCATCAAGCCTTTCGCTTTAATTCCTGCTTGTAAACACTATTTGCTACAAAGTCACTGCCTTCATTCAAATCAAAAATACTGTTGTAAAACAAATGTATAGGCGAGCTTTTATTTAATTGCGAAGCGCCACCTTTGGTGCCTAAAATG
>CAZSHS010000010.1:70720-98462 GCA_964606665.1 uncultured Candidatus Obscuribacterales bacterium
CGATTTTCATGCCCAAAGAAAGCCCCATCTCAACTAAAATGTCCTTTATTTCATCAAAAACAAAATAAACCAATGTATTACTCGTGGCTACAAGATTTTGCAGCCATTGAAAAATTCGATTATCAAGAACTTGACGAACAAAGTCAGGCGTAACTAAAAAAATGATACAGTCGGCAAGCCCTTTGGCTCTGTCTACTAACCAACACATATTGTCTTTATTCAATGAAGTGTCATTGTATATGGTGGCAATTTTGGTCTTGTTGAGAGAGTGAATAAGATTGGCTGCTGCAATTTCTTTATTCTCATCACAAAAAACAAGAAACGCCTTGGATAAAAATTCCGGACCAGGTAAAGCAGATGAATACACTAAATTCAAACCTCGCAGTGGCAATTGTGATTCTCCGCTGCTTATTGAAGCAGGCGGCACAGTGGCTTCTGAATCATGCCTGGAGATAGTATTAGAGTCAGCCACAGCAACAGATGGTCTTTCCGTAATGGATGGTATCACATCTGATGTCGCCGTAGAGGCAGACAGTGCTTGCAGTTTAGTAAATGTACTGCTCTTACGTACTCGTGGAAATTGCCTCTTCGAGCCCGCTGAAGCTAAGATATGCAACTGATACAAAAGTCTATCAAGAGTATCGTTCACCACTGGGTCAGCAATCATTTCTTGAGCGAAGTTTTTCAAGCTTAACATGTTTCTTTCTGAGGCATTATCCATAGTACCAATATTCTCATCATGGATAATTTGTTGTATTCTAAAATATCGCTGCCGACCATCAGTGGCGATGGGTAAAACTGAGTGCATTTGTTGATCAATAGAGTCTATGTTGCTATCGGCATAAACACTGACAATTTCTTTCATCCAATGAAACTGCCCCCAGGTGCGTATATTGTCATAAGCGAGTCCTTTGGAAGTTCGACCTGTCCCAAGCGAGACAAGCATATAATCACAGGGTTCATTACCAAAGATCGACGAAGCTTCGCAATAGGCTGCCAAAGCCGGATTACTTGCAAATACACTACCGTCAACCACTGATTTAAAATGTTCGTTTTTATATAAATTGACTGGTTCAAAATAAGTCGGGATAGAGCAAGCTGCACGAGCAACATCTTTTGCAGCCAAATCGAACTCTTCGTGATTTTTTGCCAACCAGCTCTTGAACATAATCGGCGATTTTAGTTCGGTATCATATCCGGTGACTGCTACATTTGTTAGACTTTGCTTTAACCGAAAATCACCCAAGAGCTCGTCAAACGCCTTGTCCATACTCCTTCTGTCATATTTCGGACGAAGCCAACCATCCATAAAACCATTTTGAGGAAATATGCTGCGTGCATGCTCTTCGAAAAAACGCACCATGTCCGAGGCGGAGAATTGGGGCGTTAGCGAATTGGCGATGTTTGGTTTAGTCAAACATAAACCAAGTAAACCACCAGTAGAGGTTCCCACAATAAGATCGAAAAGCTCGCTAATGGGCTTGCTAGCCTGACGCTCCATTTGACTTAAAACAACCGATGGAACAATAGCGCGCACGCCACCCGCGTCGATAGAAAGTATCCTCACTATGCGCATTTTCGGACCTCACCAAAAAACTCGGGTATCCAGAATATTGCCTGGGGGCACCTATCATTTAATCTTTAACCATACTATCATGGACAAAAATATTCCCTGAAGTAGGCATCGACCACCAAGGATTGATAAATGAACACGATTGCAAGTGCAGTGATTTTAGTTACCGTTCTAGTCGGAGTGGCTATCAGTGGTCAAATTGTCTTCCGATTGTTCGTGAAGGAAGATTCTCTGGTCGAACATCACGGACCTGCAGAGGCCATGCTAGGTGTGGTGGGCACCCTATACTCAGTGCTTTTAGGCTTTCTAGTTGCAGGCGCCATGGAAAAATATGCTGAAGCCAAAATGCACACCGAAATGGAAGCTAATGGAGTGGCCAATATTTTCAGGCTCGCTCGCGGTTTAGAACAAGATGACCGACTTAGGTTGCGTAAACTTTGTCGTGAGTATTCAAATGAGGTTGTGACTATCGAGTGGCCGATTATGGAAACTCGGGGCACAATTAACCACAATTGGCAAGCTTATCAAAAACTATGGGAAGCGGTTGTTTGTGTAAATCCATTAAACGAACGCCAAATCAATCTCCATGCAGCTATAGTCCAAGCTATGGAAGATGTGGGGATGAACAGACGTACCCGCATTTTAATAGCAAAAACTGGTCCCTCCACCACTTTGTGGATAGTGCTTGGCATAGGTGCTTTTATAACCATTGGCTTTACTTTCGTTTTTTCTTCAAAATGGCAAGCAATTCAGGCGCTGATGACATCGCTAGTGGCTGCCACTCTGGGATTAAACATGTGGCTCCTTGCTGTGTATAGCACGCCATTCAGCGGTGACCTAAAGATTAATGCAGACATGTTTGAATTATTGAAAGAAAACGTGTTCAACACTCCAGACACCCCGGCTCGATATCTTCATGACGGACCAGCGCCCGAATCGAAGGCTGCTGAAAAATCCGCCAAATAATCATCGTGGTAATCGTGGTATCTTGAAAAAGCAATCCGCCAAAAGCACCATTTCTTTTGGACTCTTGACTAATTTCATGTTTCCTGCAATGGATGGTATTCATCTTCGGTAAGACCAAAAGTCCACGCCACGGCTTGACGAGCGCGCACCATATTAGGTGGCACTCGAAGGAAATAATTCTTTCGGATTCCATCAGGCTCAGGAGTGGAATTAACAACACGAACAACAAGCATGGGTTCGTCACCTTGCACGTTCATTCGATACAAGATGCCGCAATCATCTTGATGTATTTTTATCAAATTGCCAGTACTTAAATAATTTTCAAGCCCGAAGCGCTCTATTAGAACGCGACGCACCTCGACGTTGGGTTCTGATTCGATCATTTCAACCGATATCGGTTCAGATAAATTGATCACGTATTCTGGCACGACTATGCCTCGGTAAGCGTAAACACCCCAACCATCAGGATATTCAATTGCCGCGCCACTTTCACTGTGCAAATAAAGTCGATTTTCGCGGTTTAGCTGTTTAGGTCGCTCAGTCAATATGCATAGGTTTTTATAAGGCCACCACCACCCAGCCGAGCGAGCAACTTTTTTCAATCCAGAGACCGCATCAGCTTCCGCCAGACCCAAGCGAGAAAGATAATCGAAATAAGACAACCATGGCGCATCATGCTGACCAAAACAACACTCCCAAGTTTGCCGGCCTATCAAGACACCGTTATTCACAGTCATTTCTCTGCGCAATGGCTCAAGAATACAGGCTTCGAGCTGCCTTTGCAGCGGACTAACCAACTCGTGGCTTATGAATAAGGAAGTTTCTTCCAAGACTTTATCTTTAATTCTGGCTTGAACCAATCGATCCATGTCATTTCTAACTTCTTCAAACACCGAATATCCATAGGCTTTACGCAATTGTTTCCAAATCCAAATTCCCAGATGTTCAGAGAAACGCTCCTTTACTACTTTCTCAACTAGATGGGGATATTGTTGGAGAACTTTCTTTTGTGCCTCTTGCTTAATTTCGCGCTTAATTTGGCTCCATTTTTCATTTCCAACCAGATTTTTAATAAATGGCATACATTGTTGCCAAACCGAGTCCCACACAGCTCGCTGATGAGGAGCAAGCTGAGCAGGCCAATCAAGATCACTTTTGAGTAATCGCACACAAGTAGCTCCAGCACGAGGCGAATCCAGCCACACAAACATCTTGGGAGGATCCAGCTTCACCGCTCTGTAAGATTCACACACTCCTTCTTGAGCCATTTTGCGATCGGCAGGTGCTGTCAATGCACCTACTTTTCTCCAGTAGGTTAAGGTAGTGTCTAAACCACGTCTTTGACCGCTTGAAAGCTTACCGACATTCTGCACAATTTTGCGTTGTGCTTTAACAGGCACATTGACAGACGCTTTGTCAGTCGAGGACATCTCGCGGAGGCGCCTCCGGGACGTACTCTCGCTGTTGAATTACTTTGTAAACGCCTTTGGGGAGAACAATTGTGGCATGCTCTTCATGCCTTAATCGCGCACCGTCCTCTTTCACCTCGATAAGACGTTGACCATTATAGGTAAACATGGCTGCGCTTGCAGTGCTTAGTGCATGACAGTGACCAGTTACCTCTCCATACGCCAAAACTATTCTCTCCTCGAATTCAACAGGCTGAGAATTTGCAGGCAATGACTCAATTTTCTGCAAAAGCACGTCGCCTTGCCTGTAGGTAGGTCTAGTATGAATTTGAATTGATTCTTGAGTTTTCTTGAGAAATTTCATCAGGATCTATTTAACGAAGAGGAATCTCTATTCAATATACCCAAATCCAGACCCTAAATTTGAGCCCGACTTAAAAATGCTGATCAAAGTTTTCAACAAGCGAAACAAACCGTTTTAGAAAGTCAGGTGGAACATCAAATGGATAGGCGATGCGTGTCTCTAAATGTTTATTCAATTTGGTCGAAAAGGGCGCATAGAGCATCACATGGTAGTACGAATATTCATTGAACTTTTTGGGAACTGCGTGCACGCCGCTATATTGACCGTCCTTCAAATCCATGTCGAATAAAATTCCTCCCCAATCTGGACCTTGCTCGACTTTATTGACCGAAGGAATATCATAGGGGCGACTTTTGAACTCTACATGCAAATGCGTCGAAGTCTGTTTAATTTTTGCCTTTGGAAAATACTCCAAAACAAGCCCTTCAACCAACCTTGAATACGAAGCCCATCCCTTCACGTTTGTACCAACGGGCGTCTTACTATTTGACTGTAGAGAAACTTCGTCTAACTTGGGATTATCTCCTTCAGCCAAATTATGCTCAGAATCTTTTGCTTGGATGACAGTGACATGCAAAAGGGTGACCAACACAAAAAAAGAAGCCCATAAAAGAGATTTTTTGGAACGAACCATTCTTTTAACCTTTGCAAAGCTGAAATCTAATCCGATATCGGATTACGTTTACCTGAAATCCTATCAATGCTAACATGAACATTTTGACAAGCGTGTTATTTGATGCTCGAAGAATTTACTACTCCAATCACTAACGAAAAACAAGCACTTGCCTGGTGGAAGAAATTTCGCACGCTTAGTAATGTCGTCTTGTTTTTTCTAATGGCAATATGTCTCTTTTGCTTCGTTTCAGTACGTCTGAATCTAGAAATGGCAATTTCAGACCCAGCCCAAAGAGAATATTTCAGCGGATTGGGGTTCTGTCTTGTAGTTGGCGTTCCGTGGCTCTGGAACTTCATTTTTGATAAAGTGAAAAAGAAAAATCTGCAAGAATTAAAAAAACAAAAAACCATGCAAACCAAAAAGGCAAGCACTGTTCTTGTGCTAAGCCTCATTGGTACATTTATCTTAGGAAGCCTGGCATACTTTCTAGATTTCAGTCTTTACATAGCTAACTACCAAAAGAGACAGAAAGCAAATAGCAACGTACATGCAATGCCATTGCGTTGATTACTGCTGCGACAAACCAAGACTATTTACTAGAATCGTCACAGTTTCCCTTTGTGCGCTCACATTCTTCATCTTTGGCTTTTTGCTCTTGTTCAAGCGAGAAATCACTTTTGTGAGTGCCTTTCAAAGCTGATTCAGTCAGCTCTTCTTTCGCGCCTTGTTCTTCTTTCGAGTCTTGTTCCTCTGACGCGTCTTGTTTCTCTGACTCGTCTTTATCGTCATCAGTCTCATTAACGTCATATTTTTTAGTCATCCCTGTTCTCCCTAAAATACTTCTATGTGTTATAGCTAGCACAAGTCTGACGCAATAAATAAATTCTGGTTCCCTCTTTAAGCGACTTGATTAGCCAATAGTTCTTTTAAGTTTCGCACTTTCAAATGCATTTCTTTGGCAAGAGTTGGAGCCTCACAAATAGCGGGGAGATAAGCCTGACCAACCCGCATCACAACGGTATGACCAGCAATTTCTTTGTCGAAATTGTATTCAATCGCTAAAGGTACAATAGGAATATTGTGATTGCGACTGGCAGCTTCCAGAGCTATTTTCGCAGCCCCTTTTTTAAACGGGCGTAGAACAGAGTCATTGAAGATATTACCTTCCGGAAAAACGACAATAGGTTCTTTTTTAAGCAAGCGCTCAAGCGAGAATGAGACAAGATCGTGTCTTGAACTGGCTGGAAAAGCACCAACACTTTTCACTGCTCGTCCTTGCAATCCATTCATTTCGTTTGGTGATACCATGTAATTCGCTCTGCGATTAAGCAAAAACTGCACCGACAGCCCATCCCAGCGTGATGAATGATTGGCTACAAGTATAAATGCTCCCTCGGGCAGATTTTGTTTTCCTATAACACTAATTTTTTTGAAATGAATACGCATCACAATCTGGTTTACAAAATTCCAGAAAGTAAATCGTAAAAAAGACTTGTTGTCTTTCAAGTTTTTGCGCTTCTTCACTTTGGATTTAAACACTTCTGCATCTCCTTAATTGCAAACCGAACACTTTCAATATAAAAATAAGCGGTTCTAAATTCAGGAAGACTTGATCAGTTAATAGACTGTTTGGAAATAAGCGAGGCTTTTTGAAGTGACTTAATCTTAGCCATTTTCATGTCGTGCACCATCTGTTTGGCGACTTGTACACCTAAATATAGACTACAAAAGGTGGTAACTATTAGAAATTGCAGCAAAATTCGCCTATAAAACAGCGAAACATAGTCAGGACGCATGCTCATAATAACCTTGTGCTCAATAACCGAACAATTTCATGCTAACTCGATCCGCGGGCATAGTTTCCAGGGTAAACCCCAGAAATCGCGAATAAATTAGACCAAACCAGACTAGACCAACGAATCTTTGTAGACCCCGCCCACGAATAAGAGCCTTTGTCCTGAATTTGCCGCCACTTTGGTGCCAGGAACTATTACGCTTACAAGATTAAGCGGGTCGCTTGCAGCTATTATTATTTCTCTGTCAGGCGGTATTAGAGTCTTACTGGCACGCAAACTATCGACAGCCATCTGACTAGCAAATTGTTCGCCAATAAAGCCGTTGATGAATCGACCGCCTCGAATTTCGCCGCGAGCTTCCATTCGTCTAAATGTATTCAACAAGTCACGCCATTTTGGTACATTCACTTCTCTTGTTAAAAGTTCTCTGAAAACTATTCCATATCGACGCAAAAGCATCCAGCAAGCTGCCTCAATACCGGCATTTTCAGTCTGTTCGGGCAAAAGCAAACTCCAACGTCCCGGACTGTGTCTTGGCATTGAGACATTTTTATTTTTGCCAAGCCCTTGTCTGCGCCTGGGACAAATAATAGAACGCATATTTTCAAAACCGTCGGCAGTAACTAAACCAGCAGTGACAAGTTCCCAGAGTGCGGTCTCAAGTTCGGCATTAATTAGTTTCGTTGAGCGAACAATATCAAAAAAGAATGATGCCCCTTTTAGCTCGAGATACTCAAGTACAAGCTTGCCTTGCGTACTCAAGACCGATTTATTGATTTGCACGTCAGCTTCTTGATACCACATTCCTTCTTCGCGCAAGTAAAAAGCAATCGGAGAAAAACCATTTGGTGTTACACGCGCGGTAGATTGCATATCAAATACAGATGGATGCCGGGACAAACGCCCCCAACCAACTTGACCAGTCAGACACAATTTGTCAAGATGGGTCGAGTGATAATTTTTCACTCTAGCCGGAAATATTTGACTTTCCCACGCGTTTGCTGCAATTTCGAAACCTTGCAATTGACGCAAAACTTCTAATGTTCCATGTTCTCCTATGAGCTGGCCAATGCCCGAAACATGTTGCCAGTTAAATAGCCAATCCATAAACTGAGCTGGGCTCACTGCCTCGATTTGCTTACGGAGACTGCCGATGGTAAGACGGTGAATGCGAGATAACAAACCACGCTCACACCACTCGATATCCGATACCATACTTGATGGCGTAAAACTGCCACGTAAAATAGTCCCGCGTGTTTCAAGTGCAACGAGGGCAAATTGAATATCGCTCATAGAAAAACCCAGTTGCTCTAAGATTTGCTTCTGTGTCATTGGACCAGAATGCATCAATAATCCAAAGACAGCACGCTCAATTAACTCAGGCTCAATTTGGCTTGAGCTCAAAGCCGACAGATTCTCGCATGCAATCCAGCTTGGTCTGCCCAAATAAGAGTCTTCCAAAATACAGGCTCTATTAAAAAGAACAAGCTCGTTTAATAAACCCTCCCAATATTCTCTGGTGCTCGAATTATGTTCAAACAAATCACTATCGATTGGTAGAAAAATAAGCGACATTAGTAAGTCGTGCATTTCATCGGCATTTCGAATATCAGGAAAGGCCTCGCGCCTCACTTGTTCAATGGCATTAGGGTCAAGTCCACCCAATTCGCGAGCCATGTCATCTGGCAATGCCCGACGCATCCCCACCGCACGAGCCCGGCGCTCTTCAAGTGGCGCATCATCAAGAAATGCATAGGGATTGGCATTTAAGATTTCGGCAGCAAAGGCTGAAGGCATTGTGGTATCGACAGCCAGACATTCTATTTCACCCGAGATAATATCTTGCAGTATTTTAGTCAATCCATCGATATCCATCGCTTCGGTGAGAACGTCTTTCATTACCTCATTCACCAGCGGATGATCTGGAATCTCAATATCACCTTTTACATTATCCTGACATGCAGCAGCCTGAGGAAAAACACTAGCAAGCAAATCTTCGGCTCTCATGCGTTGAAGATGCGGCGGGGTTTTCTTTCCCTGACTGTAGCGCAATAAAGCAAGAGAGCGCGTTGCATCCCATCGAAAACGCACGGTGAAAAGAGGTGCTTGAAGCGCGGTTTGTTCAAGCACATGTCGCAGCGTATTTGGATGAAGATAATGGAAGACTTCACCCAAAGGAAAACTGTGTTTATCAGTTAGCGAAATGTTAATACCATTATCAGTGGCAGATGCTTGCAACTCAAAATTGAAAGATTGACAAAACTTCTTGCGCAGTGCCAGTCCCCAGGCTTTATTTATTCGAGCACCAAAAGGCGAATGAATAATAAGTTGCATCCCTCCGCTTTCATCAAAGAAACGCTCGGCGATAAGTCGCTTTTGAGTAGGTACAGCACCAAGCACGCTTACGCCTTCATTTATATAAGCAATCACTTGTTCGGCGCCACTTTGACATAGACCACAAGAACTGGTCAGCCTAGACATAGGCGACACTCCAATCGCCTTGGCATTTATTACTAATTCTCTTATTTCAGCTACTTGTTGTGATAATTCGATAGTGCGTCCAAGTCCTTCACCTAGCCAAAATGGAACATTGGGAGGTGCACCTTTTGCATCAATCACCCGCACTTTGCCAGCGATGCCCTCGATTTTTTTGATAATCCAGGAAGTATTGCCAAGCAGAATGATGTCGCCAGCACTGCTTTCAATTGAAAAATCCTCATCCAAAGTCCCTACCATTTGTTCATCGGGTTCGGCAATAACAGTAAAAACATTGGTCTCAGGAATAGTACCGGCATTTGTTATTGCTGCAAGCCTAGCGCCGCGTCTTGCTTTCAAAATTTTATTTATGCGATCGCGGTGTACAAATCGTCCGTAACTATAATTTCGTCCCGCAACTCCTTCTGAAACCATCTCCAAAACACGATCGAAATCTTCATAACTTAAATCACGGTATGGATAAGCTCTTTTCACCATTGCAAATAAGTCTTCTTCTCTCCAATCAGAGGCTGAGCAGGCGGCAATAATTTGTTGAGCAAGCACATCTAAAGCGCATTCTGGAATAACTACACGATCCATTTCGCCTTCTTGAATAGCTTTGACAATAGCTGCGCATTCAACTAACTCATCGCGAGTGGTGGCAAAAAGTCTGCCTTTTGGAGTCGCTCCCCTCCAGTGACCGGCTCGACCAACACGCTGAAGAGCAGCAGCAATACTGCGTGGCGAGCCAATTTGACAAACAAGATCTATGCTTCCAATATCTATCCCAAGCTCTAAAGAGGCAGTTGCTACAAGTACTTTCAACTGACCAGATTTTAGTTTTTGTTCTGCATCAAGTCGCAGATTGCGGGCAAGACTTCCATGATGAGCACCGACCACATCATCTTGGAGTCGCTGCGACAGATTGTAAGCAAGACGCTCAGATAATTTTCTTGTGTTGACGAAAACGAGAGTGGAGCGGTGTTGTTTGACAAGCTCAGTTATGTGATCGTAAATTTCAGTCCAAATGTCTTGTGATGCCACTGCTTGAAGCTCGTTTTCAGGAACGACCACAGATAAATCGAAGTGGCGACGCTGAGTGACTTCAATAATCTTAGGCATCGTAACTTCATTACCGACTAGAAATCTTCCAATTAAATCAAGCGGCTTCTGAGTAGCGGAAAGTCCAATGCGAATGGGCTTCTTCAACGCCAATGCATCCAGGCGTTCAAGTGTTAGCGCAAGATGCGAACCTCGCTTGTCGTCAGCTACAGCATGAATTTCATCTACTATAACAGTGGTTACATGACGCAAATTTTGACGCGATTTTTCTGCAGTCAATAATATATAAAGTGACTCAGGAGTGGTAACTAGAATATGCGGTGGCTTCTTGATCATCTTTTGACGATCGCTTGCCAGAGTATCGCCGGTACGCACAGCAGTTCGAATATCTAAAGTTTCGATACCCTTACTTTGAGCCAGTTGCAATATTTCAGCAAGTGGTGCGTCAAGATTTTTCTGAACATCATTGCTTAGTGCTTTCAGTGGCGAAATATAAACAACTTCAGTTCTAGGCTCAAGCTTGCCAGCAAGCGATTTTCGAACTAACGAATCAAGACAAGCTAAAAACGCAGCAAATGTTTTCCCCGAACCAGTCGGTGCACAAATAAGTGCATCTTGACCAGACAAAATGACTGGCCATCCTGCAATCTGCGGTTCTGTAGGCGAGCCAAACTTAGTGATAAACCACTCAGAAACAATTGGATGAGCCCAATCTAGAGATTTGGCGGGACTTGCAAGCATGAAGCTGCCCCTCCTTAATAGAGACATTATATTGGAACACTAAAAAGAAATGCTTACGCCACCCTGCTTTTATTAAAAACCATTTGGATGAAACAGAAAAGTTAATTCAAGCCGAGAAAAATTTGCGAAAATCTCACTTCAATAAGTATTTGCAGAAGGCATCTTGAATAAGAAAAAAGGAATCAGAATTGAAAAGTAGAGCTTCCAAAGTAATCGCTCTAAGCTTGGTATTGTTCACATTAGCCTGTGTTACTCCAGCTCTTGAGTTTCAATCGTACCAGGTGATCCAAGACAAAAAAGTTTTGGGCGAGCTAGTTACGTGGTTTGGTTGGGTTTGTTTATACAAAGGTCTAATGGCAATCTTCATCGGACAGTTTGCTCAGTTTGCCAACATATTCTATGTAGTGGCACTTTTAATGCTGCAAGAAAAGAGCTATCTCACCGCAGCCATGAGCAGTCTATTCGCTCTGCTATCTGGATTACACACTTTTTCCCTCGCCAAAATGAACGTTTATAACGACGACGCAGGCGTTGTTAAGCTTACTTTTCTTCATCCTAGTATTGGATTCTATCTCTGGATGACCTCATTTTTAGTGCTATTGGCACTTTCAATCGGTCTCATGGTGGAGCACGCCAAGACTAAAAAAATGCTGAGCCAAGAAAACAATCCGTCCGCCAAGACCTAAGTTTATTGCAGTACAATACTTGCATGAACAAACAGACAAGGTCTTTTTTGAGCTCGCTTTTATGGATCACTGCATTTGCGAGCTTTTCGGCAATTATGCCCATTGCAGAAGCAAGGCGCGCCTACTCGTATGCAGACATGTATGCCCCACAGGAAGCCGAAATTAAGGTTGTCAAGCCACAAAAGAAACCGCACAAACAAAAATCTAAACCGATATCGGTTTACGTTTCACAGCCAGAGGATAAAAAGGCTCAAAAAGTTGCGCCAGTAACCGATTCACCCCCCGAGGCAGAGATCACTGTCAAGTCAAAGCCTAAACCCAAGTTAGAAGTTTCGAAGACCAATATCGATGTTCCACTGAACAAAAAAGATTCTCCAATGCAAAAGGTAGAAGAGCTAAAATCTCAAGATTCTGACAAAGCAAAACGAATAACATTGGAAGAGCTACTTGGCACAGACGTAGTCAAAGGAATGTCCAGCCGATGAGTCCTTTCAATCCAGACAAATTCAGACTGGACTCCACCTCGCCAGGTGGCGTCAATACTTCAATCGACAGAAAGATAGAAAAGCTGTCACAAAAATGCGCCGAATTAATTCAAAAAAACAAACACAAAGACGCAAAGAAAATTCTATCTGAAATTAAAGAATTGAAAGCGCTTCGCCTGCCCGAAGAAGAATCAAATCCCGATCAGGAAAATACTTTGATCACAACTCCAGTTTTTCAATTGCCCGATTCAGAAGATTCAGACTTACTCGAAATGGAAAAGACTCTTGCCACTACACCACTAATTCTTGATCAAGAAACAACTGTCGTATCCACGCAAGCAACACCTCATGTAGTGCAAAAAATTCCTACTGAATTGGATAGAACGGTTGTAACCATGCCGTTCAAGCCAGATGCCTCCGCTTTAGAAAATAAAAACCGAGAATTAGAAAATAGTGCAGATTCCAAATTCAAAGACAAAGGCACCATTATTGGCATCGGTGCTTGTGTACTAACTTTTTTCGTGATGGCAGCCTTCTCCTTTTTTGCTTTCAAAGATTTTCCTGGCAAGGGCAATTATTTCGACTGGCTAAGAGCAGAGTCGGTTTATCAAAAAGCTGAGGCTGAGCGCAAAGAAGGTAACTTTGACAAAGCCATAGTAAATTATGAAGAGGCTAACAAAATCTATCCTGAACTAGCCAAAGCAGCCGATGCAAGAGGACTAATTCAAATTCTCAAAGGACAAGAAAAAGATGCATTATCTAGTCTTGAAGACGCAGCTTATAACAGTCCCAAGAATAGTCGATTTCAACGAGATTACGCAAATGCTCTGCGCTTGAACAATCAAGAAGTTAAGGCGCTTGAAATTGTAACCAAACTCGATACCAAAGATTCTGCAGTTGCTCAAAACAAGGCCTTGCTCGCTTTAATTCAATTGCAACTAAAACGACCCGAAGCTGATGATTCCATTCGTCAAGCCACTTCCAATGCGGGCAATACTGGCGAAACCAACTTTGAACGTGATTATTATGCTGGCATTTTTTATCGCACCAAAGGCGATCTGGCAAATTCACAAGAATGTTTTAAGCGAGCTAGTAAAGCAGAACCTATGAATGTCCTTGCTCTTGTAGAGTACATCAAGGCAAAAGAGTTACAAAAGGAAGACGTCACACAAGAGACAAGCGATTTAACTAAAATTGCACCTAAATGGTCCGGCTCTTATTCAATAGCGGCTCTGGCCTGTCTCAAAGCAGGCAAAAATGCCGATGCCGTCAAATTTGCATACGACGGACTGAAATTACAAAGTGCTGATTTTATTTGTCTTGATGTAATCACTAAAGCAGATGAACATGCAGTTCCAGAAAAAATGGAAGAGCTTTACCAAAAGGCATTAAGCGAAAATCAAAACGAACCCACAGGCTGGAGTGGCTTGGCACTATGGCAAAGCAAGCAAGAAAACAAATCAATGCAAGCACTTGAGAGTCAAGCCCGTGCTGTGAAACTGGACCAGAAAAATGCAGCGGCCTGGTATCAATTAGCTCTTTATTTGGACAAGTTCCAGAACAAAAAAGAGGCACTACGTGCAGCAGCCGAAGCGATGTCGCTAGAGCCGGAAAATGAAAATTATACCGGCTTGCGCATGAAGCTTTTGTCGAGCAATTAATTAGACCGGAATTGGATTTCGATCGGCAAAGTGTCTCTGGTGCCAATATGGATAAATTGGTGTTTGATTACTTGCAGCATCTAATTTAGCCACTTGCTGGACAGTCAAATTCCAACCAAAAGAATCAAGATTTTGTTTAAGCTGTTCTTCATTACGTGCACCAATTATGACACTGGACACTGTCGGTCGTTGCAATAACCAATTTAACGCAACTTGCGCCACCGACTTTCCAGTTTCATTTGCCACCGCCTCTAGTGCATCTACAACTGTGTATAAATATTCATCCTCTACAGGAGGACCATACTCGGCTGTTGCATGCAAGCGACTAACTGACGGAAGCGGCTTGCCACGACCGATTTTTCCAGTCAGCCTTCCCCAGCCAAGTGGGCTCCACACAACTGTGCCAATTTTTTGATCAAGAGCAAGCGGCATCAATTCCCATTCGAATTCTCTGCCAATCAAAGAATAATAGGCTTGATTAGCAACATAACGAGACCAACCAAATTTATCGCTCGCGCCAAGCGATTTCATCAAATGCCAACCCGAAAAGTTTGAGCATCCAATGTAGCGAACTTTTCCACTTTGAACCAAATTTTCAAGAGTGGACAAAACTTCTTCAACCGGGGTGAGCGCATCAAAACCGTGCATGTAATAGATATCAATGTAATCGGTGCCCAGGCGGCGCAAACTGTTTTCGCAAGCCTTAATCAAGTGATGGCGCGACGAACCAACATCATTTGGTTTGTCCGACATAGCAAAAGTAGCTTTAGTCGAAATAATCATTTCGTCTCGTTTTTTACCAATAGCTTTGCCAAGAATTTCTTCGGAAGCACCAGTTGAATAAATGTCAGCAGTATCGAAAAAATTAACTCCAGCATCCATACAAACATCAATGAGCCGACTTGCTTCTTTTACGTCGGTACTTCCCCAGGCCTTAAACAGTTCACCCTTGCCACCAAATGTGGCGACACCAAAACTAAGCACCGGCACTTTCAGCCCGCTATTTCCAAGTTGCCTGAATTCCATAAATTGACTCCTGCTTATGAACGATTTGAATATTATCGACAATCTCACTTGCAATTTCGTCATTTTAGACAATTTCGCCATTTTTTATCTTTTGCTCTTGACTTTTGACAGAAGCTTCATGGAAGACTACACTTTTAGACACTCTGTAAAAGAACACAAAAGTGAGGGTATCCGCGTGTCTAAAGTAGTTGATAGTGAAGCGCCTAAAAGCCTTATTCTCGAATTGAAAACACCAGACGGACAAGTCTGGGGGACCTTGACTGCAGAAGGTCGCGAATTTAAAACTGGATCGGTCGGTTTCTACGCCAATGGCAAAATAAAGAATCCAAAAACCGGCTTGCCATACCAGGTCGGCACAAACATTATCCTGGTTGGAAGTAAAGGATAAAGCGCAAAATCGCCTGACAACTGCGAACTTTATCTATTGAGATAAAGCGCCAAAGAATTATCGGTTATCATTAAAGCTTCCCAATAAAAGGAGCTTGAGATGACTTCGCTCTGGCGTGTAACTGCGGTATCCTGTTTTGCTTTTCTGACTCTTTTTTGCACGGGACAAGCTTTCGCTGAAGATCTCAAAGCAAAAGGAATTACCAATGGTCCAGCGCGTATAACACTTGGCGACAATCTCGCTTATGTAGATTTACCTGCTGGCTATCTTTTCGCCAATAAAGAATTAGCCCAGAAATTTCTCGAAAAAGAAGGCAGTTCTACTCATGGAGTGCTTGGAATCATCATTCCCGAGAAAAAAAACGAGGAAGACGATTCGTTCAGTATCATCAGCAGCTACGACGATTCAGGCTATGTGCATGACAAAGATGCCAACGACTTGAAAGCTGACGAAATTCTCAAATCGTGTCAGGAAGGAACGAAGCAAGGAAATGAAAGGCGTAAAGAACTGAACATACCCCCCTTTTATGTGGGCGGCTGGGCAGAAAAACCTCAATATCAAAAAGATAAACATCAAGTAGTTTGGGCAATTGAAATTAAAGATCAGGATACGCCGCAAGCTCCGGTTGAAGCAATCAACTACAACACAAGAATTTTGGGTCGACAAGGTGTTTTGTCTATGAACCTTGTCACCAGCTTGAAAAAATTTCCGGAAAATAAAGCAAAAGCAATGGAATTGCTCAACAAGACCGAATTCACCAAAGGCAATACTTATGGTGAATATGTCGCTGGTAAAGACAAAGCTTCCGGATATGGTTTGACCGGGCTAATTCTTGGTGGTGGCGCCATGGCAGCTGCAGCCAAGATGGGCTTGCTTGGCGGACTCTGGAAGTGGGCAATCGGTCTTTTAATCGCTGGCAAAAAACTGATTATCGTGGCAGTAATTGGAATAGGTGCTCTGTTTGCCAAATTGTTTGGTAAAAAAGACGGCGGAAATAAATGATTGCAAAGATACAAGCGGCAAAATCAATTCATTTGAGTCTATTTCTGCCGCTTGTTTCGGGCATCTTACTTAGCTCATGTTCTACTTCTGGCGAAATATCCAACAATAAGAAAGAAGATTCTTCGACTAAAAACGCAGTAGAAGAGCTTTCGGCTAAAGAGCAAACTAAAAAAGAAATTGTGGAGATGGTGACTTCTCAACTAGAAAAAGCAGGATTCAAATTCGATCAGAGTAAAAAAGCTTTTACCCGAAGCCAGAAAGATTATCGAGACGAAATTACAGTGCAGGCAAATAATCGCGGCGATTTCTATTTTCATTTCGGTCGCATTTTTCCCGCGGTAGCAGATATGGTGGCACCATTCCAAGCTAAAAAATTATTCTCCACACCGGACCTGACAGTTTGGGATTCGTCGATGAACGCTGGTCCTAATTTTCCAGAGCATTATAAAACCGAGGGTGGTTGGAACTTGAGCGCCGATACAAAAGCGCAAGTAAAAAAAGAAGTGAGCGATTTCATAAAAGATTTTATGCTTGTCTGGTTGGATAAATTCCCCGACTTGAAAGCTGCTCGCGAAAAGCTCGAACGCAGGCCTATGATCAAAGCTGAGACTACAATTCAGATATTGGCCATTGATGTTTTACTAAAGGATAAAAAAGCCTTCCATCAAGAACTTGATCGCTCCATGCCAACAATTGAAAACAGCACAAGCCGCGACGCCCCCGACAAAGTACAGTCTTTTGTAAATGATGTTTATAAACAGCACCCAGAGTTCAAACAAAAATAGAGAAAAAAGAAAAAAATTATGGCAGAAATAAAAACCAATGTATGCGTAGTAGGAGGGGGACCAGCCGGCTTAATGGCTGGATATCTGCTTGCCCGTGCAGGTGTGGAAGTAGTAGTTATTGAAAAACACGGTGATTTTTTTAGAGATTTCCGCGGAGACACTGTTCACCCCTCCACTTTGCAATTAATGCATGAGCTTGGAATTCTTGAAGGCTTTCTTAAATTGCCTCATCAAAAAGTTTCGCGTCTAAGCGGACAGATAGGCGATGACAAATTTATGATGGCAGACTTCTCCTATTTAAATACTAAGTGCAAGTACATTGTCTTTATGCCGCAATGGGATTTCCTCAACTACATAAGTGAGCAGGGAGGCAAATATCCCAAATTCAATTTGCGCATGAATACAGAAGCGATAGGTTTAATCGAAGAGAACGACAAAATAATTGGTGTAAAAACCATCGACGATCAAGGCGAACTTTTGATTAAATCCAATCTTGTCATTGGCGCCGACGGAAGAAATTCGGTCATAAGAAAAAGCGCCGACATGCAAGTGGAAGATGTGGGTGCGCCAATGGATGTGCTCTGGATGCGGATATCTCGCAAGCCATCAGATCCAGAAGAAACAATTGGACGATTCGATGCTGGAATCATTCTCATTATGATTAATCGAAACGAATACTGGCAATGCGGTTTTGTCATTCCTAAAGGCAAGCTAGAAGAATACAAAGCACAAGGTCTTCAATCGATTAAAGAGCGCATAGTGGCAATGGCACCGTTTACTCGTGACACCGTAAATGATATCGCTAGTTTCGACGATATAAAACTGCTCACAGTCAAAGTAGATAGACTTTCCAAATGGTATAAAGACGGCTTATTATGCATTGGTGATTGTGCTCATGCCATGTCACCAGTGGCGGGAGTAGGCATAAATCTTGCAGTACAAGATGCTGTAGCAGCAGCCAATTTTCTCTATATGCCTCTGCTCAAAGGAACTTGCAACGAGTCTCACTTGCAACAAGTACAAGAGCGACGTAACTATCCAACCAGAATGACTCAGCGCGCTCAAGTGCTTATACAAAACAATGTGATTAAACCCACTCTAGAGAGCAACCAAATGAAAGCACCATGGTTTACCCAAGTATTCAAAACTCTACCGCCACTGCGAGCACTGCCTGCCAACCTAATAGGTGTGGGATTCAGACCCGAACATATACATAGTCCAGATACCAGAAAAACAGCCGGAGTCATTAAGTGATGTTATCTAAAAAATCGATTCTCGTTTTACTTGCCTCAATTTTATTAGCTCAAAATCCACTTATAGCGCTTGCTGCCGAACAATTTGATTTTGATCTGTATAAGTCGCTTGCAGCTTCAAAGTGCAAAGAAAACTTCTTATACTCACCCTACAGCGTTTCAAGCGCATTAACCATGACTTACACTGGCTCCAAAGATGCGACCAAAGAAGCGATGGCAAAGGTACTCAACTTGAGTGCGAAAAAAGATATTGAAGTGAAAGAGTCAGCTAAAGTAGATATAGATAGTCTGCAAAAATTAAACAACGGCTCCATTCTTGAAATTGCCAATGCTTTGTTTGCTAACAAAAATATCGATTTCTCCAAAGAGTTTCTTAGTGAAAATGAAAAGTACTTTTATGCTGGCACCAATTCGATGGACTTCAACGCACCAGATGCGGTGGAAAAAATCAACGACTGGGTTAAAGAAAAAACGCACGACAAAATATGTAAAATTCTAGACAAAGTAAGTGGCGATGCCATTTTATATTTGATCAATGCCATTTATTTCAAAGGCGCCTGGCAGAATCAATTCAAAAAAGAAGACACTAAAAAAGAAAAATTTTATCCGCTTGAGGGAAATGACCTTGATGTAATGATGATGTCCTTAAGTCGGGACTCCTTTTCATATGCCGAAACGTCAGACTTTCAGGCCATTCATTTACCATACAAAGACAATCGGCTTGGACTCTATGTTTTCTTGCCTAAGAAAGGTAAAACGTTAGACGAGTTTGAAAAGAAACTGGATCTTGCAAGCTTTGAAAAACATAGCCAACTTTTTTCGGGTCGCACTGGCACTTTGAAATTACCTCGCTTCAAAATCGAAGATGACATGAAGCTCAAAGAAAATCTATCCAAATTGGGAATGGAAGAAGCTTTCGACAAAAACAAAGCCGACTTCTCCCTAATGACCAATGAAAAAGGACGTGTTTTCATCAACGACGTAATCCATAAAACTTACATGGATGTAAATGAAGTAGGTACTGAAGCAGCCGCCGTAACTGCAGTAGAGATGTGTATGACCTCTGCCAGAATGGATCCAGAACCTGCTTTTGAAATGAACTGCAATCATCCGTTTTTCATAGCGCTACAAGACATGCAAACTAAAAAAATACTCTTTATGGGACATATTAATAAGCCATGAAAATTTTGAACAAAAACTCTTCCATACTCAAACTCGCATTTGCTGCTTCAATTGCTCTAGGTTTAACTCTATCGAGCAATCTGGCCTGCAAAGCAGACTCTTTTCAGTTTGATCTATTTAGGAATCTAGCCAAAAGCAAAGCAACCCAAAATCTTTTAGTTTCGCCATACAGCGTTGAAACCGCAATGACTATGACTGCTCTTGGAGCGTCAGGCTCCACTTATGAGGAAATGAAGAAAGCTCTTGATTTAGGGGATTCTGCCGACAAAATTGAGCAAAATGTTTTAAATGATTTGAACAGTTTAAATGAAGCCGACGAAACTACCAATCTTAAAATTGTCAACAATTTATTTGGCGAGAAAGAAATAAAATTTGATAAGTCTTACACAGGCTCGATGAGAAGCCATTTTCAAGCTGATCTAACTAGTCTTGATTTTGCTTCCAGCGATAGTGCGCAAAAAATCAACAGTTGGGTCAAAGCTAAAAGCGGCGGCAAAATTACAAGTCTGATAGATAAAATCGACCCTTCAGCCAGTCTTTATCTGATCAACGCAATTTATTTCAAAAGCACCTGGGCGGAGCAGTTCGATCCTAGCCTGACGAGTGAAAAATCTTTTCACACAGCCGATGAACAAATGATCAAAGTACCGATGATGGTGGCAGATCGTAAGAAATTCAAATATTTCTCAGATAACAAGTTGCAGGCACTTCGACTGAATTATAAAAATGGACGTTACTCGATGCTTTTCTTTCTACCAGACGAATCATCCAGCCTAAGCGAACTTGAAAGCCAACTGAGTGAAGAAACCTGGCAAAATTGGCTTTCTAGCTTTAATGAAAACCCAGGGAAAATTACCCTGCCGAAATTTAAAATAGAAGACAGTATGAAGTTGAAGTCACTACTTTGCACTCTGGGAATGTCCGACGCATTCGATTCGCAAAAAGCTGATTTCAGTAAAATGATCGACAAAAGCACCCAAACAGAACTATTTTTGAGTGAGGTAATGCACAAAACTTTTATAGATGTAAATGAAGAAGGTACCGAGGCCGCAGCCGCGACCGCTGTAGAAGCCAGCAGCAAAACACTCGACTTTACTTCTAAGTATTTTGAAATGAAATTGAATCGTCCTTTTCTTTTCGCACTACACGATCAAAAAACAAACAAGATTCTATTTCTTGGACATGTAGCCGATCCCAGTAAAAAATAGGCAATAAGTCTAATTTATGAAAGACAACGAAAAAAGCATCCTGGAGCGAATCTCAATTGCAGCACCATGCAGTGCCGACTGGGACAATATGGTGGGCGATGAGCGCGAACGCTTCTGTAACCAGTGCACCCTGAATGTCTATAACATCTCGAGTATGTCAAAATCTGAAGCAGAAGAATTTCTTTTGCTGCGCACACATGGGCGTGTTTGTGTTCAATTTTATAAACGCAAAGACGGCACCATAATCACAGACAATTGTCCCAAAGGACTGCGAGTGATTCAGGACAAAACGCGTAAATTGCTTCAAGCAGCAAGCGCCTTTTTGACCCTATTAGCTACTTCCAATTTGTTTGCTTGGGCTCAACAAACGAACGAGCCATTTCGTCCCATGCCCTTGCGCGGCAAAGTCGTAGTCAAACCAGACACTAATAAAACAGAACCAAACAAGCCTGATTCGAATAAGCCCGATTCGAATAAGCCCGATTCGAATAATCCAGACAAAAATAAGTCTAATCAAGAGATTAGACCATTGCGTGGTGAGGTTTATATCCCGCTCAAGAAAGATGATCCTGCTTGCTTTTTGGAATCGGAGAAAATTCTGAAAGACAAGATAGTTAATTTGGAAAGCACAAATAAAGACAAGCTTGCGATAACTAGAGCGCATCTAGATCTTGCCAGTTTTTATCGTTCTAAAAATCATCTTGATAAGGCAGATAGCGAATATGCAATTGGCGTCAAAATGCTTGCGAAAATGCCTAGTCAAAAAGATTTGTATAAAAATTCTATTTTAAACAGATTGGCGGTTCTCAAATTGCTTGGCAAAAGTAATGAAGCTGCCAAATTGGAAAAATTAATTCCCACAGATAGAAAATAACTCAATCTTGCCATTTAACTATTTGATACGTGACGCTTTAGAATCTGATGCTGAGGGCATAATCACAGTCCATCAAAATGCAGTACATGTGACCGCTAAAGATTTTTATGAGCAGGAAATTTTAGATGAATGGTCTCCTATTTTTTCTAGTCGCACTTTGCTAATGCAAGAAAAATTAGAGAAGAACCCGGAGAATTCAATCATCTTAGTAATTGAATCTGATGGCAAAATTGCTGGATTTGGAGAAATTGTGCCTGCACAAGAAGAATTACGTGCTGTCTATATAGACCCGCAATTTGCGCGCATAGGTTTTGGTAGAGCACTTCTGCAAGAACTTATTTCCCGCGCAAAAAAACAAGGCGTTGCCAAATTGATATTGCATGCGTCGTTAAATGCAAAAAATTTCTATGTTCAAAACGGCTTTAAAATCGATGGCGAAGGAAATCACAAACTGAGCTCAGGTTGTTTAATGCCATGCATTTTTATGAGCAAAAATCTCGCCTAATTTCCAAGTCCACCCGAATCAAGGGCACCCGCCGGGTTTGCGCCGTTTCGTCCCAACGCATTAAGATCTAATCCGATATCGGAATACGTTTTAGGATCGACAAGACCCTGAGACGGCGAAATTGCGGAAAGACCGCCGGGGGACTGTTTTTTGATCAAAAGCTTTTCAGCAAGAGCCGACACGCCGCTTATGTCAACAGAGGTGTGACGAGGTCCAAGCCCAAACCAGGATCGTTTAGTTTCAATTCTGTCGCCTAAAAGTGACGAGCCTTTAATGGAATTGCGACCAAAAATATTTTTCTCAACCGATACACCATTTCCCAAAATGCTTACTGCATTTTTCTTTTTGCCAAAAAAACTTTTGTCTGATTCGTATCCGTTACCAAGACGGTCTTGCAATTTAACGGTCTTAGTACCAAATAGTCCTTTTTTGACCATAACAGACTCGCCCTTGCCAGTTTTAAACTCCCAAGTATCAAGTGCGAATGCGCTAGGACTTGCCACCGCAATTGAAATTGCTAAAGTAAGGGCTGAAAAAATACTTTTATTTCGAAATAACATAATGGGTGCCTCTTTCCTAATCTATCTCAATAGAAGAGGAGTAAGGCACGAATGTTCCCAAAAGTAATTTGTTTCAGTCGTTTTGATACACAGGTGCTGCTGCATCACCACCGTAATAGTGATTCATGCACCAGAAACTGAGAGTGTTTTCAGATGGTACACCATTGCTAATAACACGCACTGGCAAGGTTCCTCCAGAAGAGCCCCAGTCCGGAATCACGCAAGTTAGAATATTAGAATTAACAGAAGTCACATTAGCAGTATAAGGACCTATTCTCACAACATTATCACTTGCATTGGGAGCAAAATTAGATCCAGATATAGTTAGATATCCACCTGATGGTCCGCCATATGGCGTCATACCAGTAAGATGAGGAGGAAGAGAAATAACTCCTACTCTTATAGGGTCGCTAGTTTCGCCAAGAGCTCTCACAACTAGAGAAACACTTCCAGCCGAGGAAATTCCCGACGGAGGTTTCACTACAAGAATACGCGAATTGGCTTGAACAACTTGAGCGGGCTTACCATCGAAGGTAACAGTATTTTCGTTTGGATTCACACTAAATCCGGTGCCGTGTATTAATACTTCTTTTCCATCTTGAACCTTCGTGCAATCAAGCACTGTCAATTTATTTTTAACAGTGGTAAGAGCCCAACTAAAAATGGCTCCTTTACTGCCTTCGCCTTCTACAAACAATTGCTTTCCGTTTTTGGACAACAATCCTGAGACATCAACGGTGATTGCATGCTTTTTTGTGAAAGCATTTTCGTCTGCCAAAATTTCTCCAATTTCACTCTGACGTTCACCTGGAGGTGATAGAAAAACACGAATCCAGCTAAATCCTGCTCTACCGCCATATCCGTTATAAAAAGTCATCCAGAGCGGTTGAGACTCTTGCTGAGCAGTAACATTTACTGCTGCGGAAAATTTCTCAAGCTTACCTGAACCCTGACAAACAAACGGTCCTCCTTCTTGCACCAGTTGCTGGGCGAGACTATATGCCGGACATGCCATCACTATAGATACTATAAGAGAAAGACAAAGACTAAAGCGGTGGATTGACATTTGCTATTCTCCCATCTTCATAATGGCTATCAATTCTTCTTGAATTGGACTGCCTGCTACGATTACATTTTTGGCATCACCGATGTAAACATCGATTTCACTGCGCACACCAAATTCTTTCATATAAATTCCTGGCTCAATCGAAAAACCGGTACAAGGAAGCAATTCTCGCTCATCACGAGTTTCTAGATTATCTATGTTAGCCCCGTTTCCATGCACTTCTTCACCAATAGAATGTCCTGTGCGGTGTACGAAATATTGCCCGTAGCCCTTGTCTTTAATGTGCTTGCGAGTGACATCATCAACCTGCCAACCATAAAGTTTTTTGCCTGAGCTAACAGCCTCTTTGACGAAATCGAGACCGGCATTACGGGCATCTCTTACAATTTCAAAAATATCGATATATTTTTGTGGAATGGTATCACCCACATAAGCGGTCCAGGTGATATCTCCATAAACAGATTGGGGAACATCTTCTTGCTTGGCCCATAAATCTATCAAAAGAAAATCACCCACCTTGATTGGCTTGTGAATGTCTTGAGTTGGCTGATAATGCGGATTTCCGCAGTTTTCATTCACTGCCACTATTGGAGGTGAATATGTATAGAGTTTATTCTCATTAAATTTAGAAACGATAAATTGCTGAATATCATATTCGGTAAGCGATTTGCCTGCGTTCAATTCTTTTTTCACTTGAGCAAATGCAAGGTGCACAATTTCTTTCAATTTTTCAGTAGCAAAAACGTGACTATCCAACTGCTCCTTGGACCATGTCGCTTCAAAATGTTGGACCAAATTTGCCGACGATACCACTTTGACACCAAGCGAGGTAATTAGTTCAATAGTGCCTGCATCCACACGAGACACGTATGGAACCGCATTGCGAGGAGAGTATTGCATCGCTACATTTTTTGCATCAGCCAGAATTTCGCTAAGTGCGCTCTCCATTTCTTGCCAGCCGACATATTCGACTTTACGCCCAGGTAGCGAGTCTAGAGCACCCGATTCTATTTTATGGACCAGTTTTACCGGCTCACCACTTTTGGGAACGAAATAGTACCAACGTCTTGAGAACATGTGCGTTTCGGTCAATTTCAAAGTTCCAAGCGCAATAGGATCATTGTTCTTGAAAAAATAGAAAAGCCAGCCGTCGAAAGACTGTTCAGCAAGCTTTGACTGAATCTTTTCAAGAGGAAACGCAGTTTTGGTCTTGGATGCGATGCTCATTGGATAAGGCTCTCACTATGAAAGATGAACGGGCTAAGTGTTGGCATCATGATAGATCCATCGTGCTAAAAACTGTGTCGAATCTGGCAAAACGCGCCCTTTAACTTCAGTTAATCTCCAATCGGATGACGGAACATAATGAATCCATGGGCGTCGATGAGACGATGTGAACCGTGAAAATTTTGGAGATTGCGTATGAACAGCATCCAGCGAGCGATATGCTTAATATCGATAGGAACAGTAGGGCTTTCTTCCCTCACGTCAGTCACAAAAGCATCTGCCCAGACAGTACTTACCGGAAATATTGAAAATAGCGCCACCATGCCGCGCTTAATAAGACAGACACCTGCACTTGACACTACAGTGGTGCAGGTACAAAAAAATTCTTTGCCACAAAAACGCGCATCATATCAAACTGGTGCCACTAAATATGTAGTGGTGAAACAACCAATAATTCAACGTGTCTACGTACAAGACAATAGAACCTTCTTTCAAAAACACCCTAAAGTCAAGGCTGCTACTGTCGGGGCAGGTGTGGGGGCTGCAGCAGGAGCTGTCACAGGTCTCATCAGTGGACGTGGCGTTGTGCGCGGTGGACTGATTGGAGCAGGAACAGGTGCTGGCGTAGGACTTGTACGTTCAAGCGATACACTTAAAAGACATCCCATTGTTAGAGACGTTGCAACAGGCGGCTTGGCGGGACTTGGATTTGGGGCTGCAGCAAGCAGACGCAGCACACGAGTCTGGCAGGGAGCCGGCGTAGGATCGGCCGCTGGTCTTGCTTACGGACTGTTAAAACACGGATTGAGGTAGGATTATGCACAGTAAAAAGTTTAAATTTATGGTCTTTCCCGCGCTGGGAGCCGGTTTACTTGTAGCTGCAGGTTTTGCCATTTTCCACTCAGATCCAAATGTCATGAAAATCGAGGCAGACAAGCTAATCGAGAAAGACAACTACACCCAGGCACAAGTGCTACTTTCCAATGCAATTGCAAGCAAAGAAAAAAGCAAACAAGAAGATATGAGTAAGGCATCGCTGCTTTTATCAATGGGCAAACTCAAAGCTGCTCAAGGCAAATTTGCTGAATCGAAAAAATATTTCGAAGATGCAGCCGCTATTCAAAATAAAGCGATGCGTCCGCAATTATTGCGGTTAGCCGAAAGCTTGACTGGTGCAGGTTCGGCACTATCTCGACAAGGTCAACACGAAAAAGCGGAAGAAATTTTGCAACAAGCGCTAACCATAAGAGAAAATAATTTAGAAGCGGGCGACCCAGCCATAGCCGATACCGAAAACGCCCTTGCTGAGCTTTATTACGCTGCCGGTTATTATCCTCAAGCCGAGGCTATGTTCAAAGAAGCTTCTGGCATTTATGAGAAAAAGTTTGGAGCAGAAAGCACTAAAGTAGCCATAGTTCGCAACAATTTAGGCGGTCTATATTTCATGCAAGGAAAAGTGGCGCAGGCAGAACCTTTATTTCGCTGGTCTCTTTCTACATTTGAACGTACTTCAGGCAAAGATTGTGTCAACGTTGCAAATTCTCTTGTGAATTTGGCTGAAGTTTTGCGCATGCAAAAACGTTATTCAAAAGCAGAACCTATGCTTAAGCGAGCAGTTTCGATTTATCAGGACAAACTGGACAAAGACAGTCCAAATCTTGCAAATGCCCTCAATAATTTGGCTTTAATATGTCGAATGCAAAACAGAATGGCTGATGCTGAGCCGTATTACAAACGATCAATCGCAATTTACGACAAATCTCAAGAGAATAAAGCTGGTCTTTCAAGCGCACTAAGCAATTATGCCGAATTATTGCAAGCCACCGGAAGACCGGCTGAAGCCTCACAGATGCGCTATCGAGCCCAAAACAAAATTGCTCAGAGATAAGCGCCTAGAGACGTAAAGAGGTATTGTCTTGTATGATCTGACAATCTTATAGAAGGTTAGAAGCATATATGACGACAGATGACAAGAGTGGCGATTCGCCAAACGATGACAAACCCCGCACTATGCGCATGTCGCAAGAAGATGCTTCAGCCTATAAAGAAAAACGTTCAAAAGATGACGAGTCTTCAAGCGAAGGCGGCGATCGTCCCCGTCGTTCAGACAAAGACAGGGGACAAGGTCCAAGACCTGCCAAACCAGCTAATGTAAATCTCAATCTATCGCCTCGAATGCTCGATATTGCAGAGGGTCTTGCTGAAGAAGCGAAGATGTCGGTCACAACATTTCTAACTGAAATTCTCAAATATGTTCTAACTACTCAAGCCGATCAAAGAGGCATGAATGACAGGAAATTTACATCTGAGTTCAAAAACGAAAACGAGGTAAAAACAACTCGTTGGAGTCCAGAACCAAGAGCAAAAAAAGATTTCGATTCGCCTGAATCAGAACTTGAAGCCATAGATGGTCTTGATTTAGAAGATCTAGAAGAAGGTGAGGAAAGCCAAGCTGGAGAGTCAGTGCGCAAGCCAAGATTCAATGGCGATAGACAAGGTCAGGGGCGCGCTGGTGCTGGTGCTGGTGGTGGCGGCGGATTCGGTGGAAGAGGTCGCAGCTTCGGCGGTGGCGGCGGTGGTGCCCGCGGCAGATCTGGCGGTGGTGGTTATGGCGGCGGCGGTAGTCGCGGCAGATCCGGTGGCTCTGGTGGCTCCGGCGGTGGCGGCTATGGTGGTGGTTACGGGGGCGGCGCAGGCCGCGGCAGACCCAGCGGTGGTGGCGACGGCGGCGGATACGCTGGTGGCTCCGGTGGTGGTAGTTATGGCGGTGGCGCAGGCCGCGGCAGACCCAGTGGCGGTGGAGAAGGCGGCGGTGCTCGCGGCAGAACCGGT
>CAZSHS010000011.1:0-33526 GCA_964606665.1 uncultured Candidatus Obscuribacterales bacterium
GTCCAAGCAAGGGTTTCCAAATCTGGAAATAGGACTTGTCCATTAACTCGACTACTATTTTATTCCAATCGCCAAAATGGGCGATGCCTAAAATAGACAGTGGAGTGAGGGCATAGACAATGACACTTACAAGCAAAACTGAGTTCAAAATAGCTGCGCTCAATCCACCTAAAAGCACATAACCAGCCGCTATCAGAGTCAATATCAAAATCCAGACGGCTTGAGGAAGTGGACAAAAGAATGCCAGTGCTTTTGCTCCAAGAAACAAATTCAAAGCACAAAAGAGACTTACTAAAACAATATATACATATGCGCCAATTTGTCTTGTGTCACTATCGAAGCGCCTTTGCAAATACTGAGGCAGATTCTTTATTTGAGCTTTAGCAAACACCGGTATCACGCACAAGACTAGAAATGCTATTGCCGGAATGGTGCCCATCCAGAAATAGTGCAAACTCAAAATACCGTGATCGGCTGTCAGAGCCGAAAGACCGACCACCTCAAAAGCAGTCAGTCCAAGCGAAAAGAGCGAAATGGCAATTACCCATCCAGGTAATTTTTTTGCCACCAGAAAAAAATCGTTTGCCGAATGCATTTGTTGTTTGCATCGCAAGCCGACATAAAAAAGGAAGGCGACGAAAATTAAGACTATTGCGTAATCTACAAGATTCAGCTCTATTTTCATTAAGGATTAAATCGGCTTTTAGCGCATGTCTTCGCCGAAAGACGCATCTGATTGATTGTCTTTCTTCGAACCCAACAAGCGCAGATTAGTGGCCGAAATAAAGGACTTGACGTGTTTTTGACCTTGATCGTCGGTCCATCTGTTGAAATCGAGACGACCTTCAATACCTATGAGGCTGCCTTTTCTGACGTATTCGCCAGCCACTTCCGCCTGACGACCCCAGACCTCGATATCGAACCAGTCTGTTTCTTTTTCTTTAGTGGGACGATTAACGGCGACGGAGAAAGTGGTTTTCACTTTGCCGGATTCAAAGTATCGCATTTCGGGATCTCTGCCAGCTCTACCTACTACAACTACCGAATTCACCATAAACTCGCCCTCAAAAAAATTTGCTCTTAAAAGCTTATCTAAAATTGACTGACTTAGATCATTAAGCGTTAACTCTAGCCATTTATTTCTTGTTCATTCAAGCTATTTCAAATGACAAGCGATGGCATAAACGAGATCGAATTTTCGCACAGACAACCCCCCTGGCATGTCCTTGTGCTTGGTACATTCACTCTGCTTGCCTATTTGCCATTTTGGTTCTATAAGACGCTAAAAGCACTAAAAAAAGAAGGGGTATTAGAAAACCCTGTATTAAAGAAGCTTCCCTCAGCCCTGCTTGCTTTTACAATGATTATTCCAATTATCAATATATTTACGGCTGCAAGCGTTTTTAACGAAAGTCTAAATCTCAACCCTGACCAGAATTATCCACTTAAGCGCAATGTAGGCTTGGCGTCATTGATACTGGCGATGTTCATGAGTTTACTTTTTCCGCTTAGTAAGGGTGAAGGTCCACAGGTACTACTTTTTGTTTTAGGCGTCTTGCCAGTAGCTTTGTGTCAACAGTGGCTCAACGCCTACTGGAGCACAAAAGAGAAAGAAACTGTAATTTATCGCGAAGCGTTTTCAGTGATCGAACTGCTTGTGATCATTGTAGGCAGCCTGATTTTCGGCTTAATTGTATTCAATTTTATGATTGAAAAAGCCAATTAGATTTCTTGCAATTTCTAAAAACCGTGCTTCTTAGCCCAGTTTATAAGCTTGTCCACTGAATCTAGTTCAACTTTGGCAGCAAGATGCATCGCGATCTCAGTCAATTCATCTTCGCTAAAACCCAGACGCTCTGCCGCTTTCTTCAGTTTGCCACGTTTAGTTAAATGTCGTAAAATCATGCGCTCGTTGTAAGTAAGTCTTGTTATATATCGTGGCAATGAAGCCGAAATAACGCCTTTGGAGCCGCGTGAGACCATAAGAATAGTCATGCGCATAAGCGCCGATCGATCAGATTTTAAAATATATCCACAAGCACCAGCTTCAAGCCAGTCTTGAACATCGGCTACTTTAGCATTGCTTGCATACATTATTACTTTGGCATTTGGCAGGGTGCACAAGCGCTTGAGCAAGTCTTGTGTAGTGAGAAATCCTGGCAAATGCAAATCGAGCAAAATTACAGTAGGCAAAAGCTGTTTAGCTATCTGCCAGGCTTCGTCGGATGTACCAGCTTCGCCAACGACTTCTATCAATCCGCCGTCGGCTAGCTGTGCCACTGCCTCTTTGCGACTTTCTATATCGTCATCCACGACCATCAGCCGGATCATGTACTTCTATCCTTTTTATAGTTGCAATCTATCGAGCCCAGATCAAGCCTAGCCCAAAGCTCGAATCACTGCAAGACACCAGCAATTGGGACGATTTGTCAAGCATGGCTTAATCGTGCGCACACTGATTTGGCTTTTATTTGCTAGATATCAGAAATAAGCATGAAAGTAAATTTGAGGCGGCTGATATGAATATATTTGAGTATTTTAGAGATGACGACAAACGCATTAAAGCTTTAGCGTCTGAAATCGTCGAGCATTATGCCGATTGGCCTCAAGATCGGGTCTTTGAAAGCGTAAAGAGACTGATTGAGGGCGTGCAAAAACATATTTCAAGAGTAGAGACTTTACTGCTCACTCGCTTTAACGAGAATGACACTGAAATGGAATCGGTCATGGCTCGCTGGAACACAAAAAAAGCTGAAATTAAAGAACTAATCGATGGATTGATAATGATCCACGTTGATGAACCTGGATTTGAAGATACGCTCATGCGCTTATCTAAATTGATTGATAATTTGGCTCGTTTTGATAAAGAAGAACTTTATCCCAAGGTGCAAGAGTGCGCATCAGAAAAGGATTTGTCCACAATGAGCAAAAATTTTCAGACCGAAATGCAACGCTAAGGAGATCTAGAAATGCAACACCAAATGCTAGAACCAGAAATAGATTTACTCAACGTTTTGTTGAAGGGCGAAATCAGCGCTGTAGAGTCATATGATGCAGCTCTACCCAGAGTAAACGAATCGTCTGTAGCGGATATTTTGCAACAATGCCGCGCATCACATTATTTTAGAGCAGAAAGATTGCGCTCCACTATCTCAGAAAGTGGCGGAGAACCAATCTGTGACGCTGGTCCATGGGGCAGTTTTGCCAAGATGGTGACACAAGCTGCTGGAAGTGTCGGCGACAAAGCAATTATTTCAGCCTTAGAAGAAGGCGAAGACATTGGATCTAACACTTATGAATGGAAGCTTCGCGATATGAAAGGTGAAAATCGCAATTTAATTCGCGACGAATTATGGCCAAAACAAAAGGCCACTCATAAATTGATTTCCAAGCTGGCCCAACAAGCACTTAGAGGCGAATGGCCTCCAACTCCAGAACCGAACCTAGAAGCTTAATGTGGTGCAAGACTAATAAAATGTAGAGCTTGTTCTATTTGGATATAATGTCCTATGAAATAGAAGGAGCTCTTTTAATCATGAAAATGTTTTCGTCGCGATTTTCACTTATAGTGGTATCACTTTTGGCATTGTTTGCATCAAGTACTTATGATGCTCATGCACAGAAAAAATTCGTCAATGCAAAAGAGCACACTCAAAAAACGATGGGCGGTCAGGCGGTTAGAACACCATCGGGTCTTGTTTATCGCGATATGAAAGTTGGCAATGGTGCCTCACCATCTCCAGGAGCAACTGTTACTGTTCATTACACTGGCTGGTTGCACCCATCAAATCAAAAATTTGATAGTTCGGTGGATAAAGGTCAGCCTTTTTCATTCACTATCGGATACGGACAAGTGATTAAAGGTTGGGATGAAGGTGTGATGTCGATGCGTGTTGGTGGCAGGAGAGTTTTGCTCATTCCACCAAATCTTGGTTATGGTCAAGCCGGAATGCCCGGTGCAATTCCTCCCAATTCGACTTTGAAATTTGATGTTCAATTGCTCGCCGTCAAGGCCGGTAGAGGCTAAAAGCCTGATTTTTCGGGCATTTTGAATCTCACGCCCCTTCAATGTCTTCTTTTAAATAGCGTACCGTTATCGGTACGCTATTTTTTAAACTACAAAAACGAAGCCTCCAGAAATTTTCTGGGGGGCTTGTCAGTTTGCAAAAAAGTATTCATATCTAGGAACAAACTAGACAGACTTAAAAGATCGATTGAGAGGCTTTAGGGAGGGCTCAGGGAGCGATATGAACTTTGTTCAGACCCTTTTCTTTGGCTTTTACCAGTGCACTATTTGCCGCTTCAAGTAATTCCTGAGGATCGTTGCCGTGCACAGGATAGCTCGAAACAGCTACTGTGGCTGTAACGCGCACCAGATTACCGGTTTTTGGATCTTCCACTTCGAGCATCGAAACTCGCCGACGCACACGCTCTGCCACGACCGCTGCACCTTCAGCATCTGTTTCGTGCAAGACGGCAACTAGCTCTTCGCCACCCCAACGTGCGGGCATGTCAATTTCGCGCACTGAACTTTTGACAATTTTGCCAACTTCGATAAGGACCAAATCGCCCACTTCATGACCATACTTAAGATTGATATCGCGCAGATGATCTATGTCAACAATCATCAATGAGAGTGAATAACCAAGACGCAAAGCGCGCTTCAGAGAATGAATGAGATGTTCTTTGAATATGTGTCGATTGGGCAGTCCAGTTAAAACGTCTGTTCCGACAAGCTCTTGCAGCCTCGCTTCTGAATTGGCGAGTTGATGTCTTAGCCTGTCAATTTCGCGTTCTTTTTCTTTAAGTAGGCGTTCTAATTGAAGATTGCGTGTTTGTAACTGATTATTGGATGCTTGAGGCTCGCCGTTACGGTAACGACCCTGAGATCCGTTTCCGTGAATTGTCTGCCACATAAGCGTTAAATGGGCTTTCATTAGTCTCTCCCGAGCTGGCTTTTAATGGGATTTAGGGTAGGTTTAAAAACGAGCTCACAAGCATGTGGAGCAATGCTTGTCTCTTTTGATGTTGACTCGACCTGAACTTGTGGGTTCAAAATGGAGCCAGGAAGTGTATTATGGCTTTCCCTTAAATACTTGCTGGAACAGCCACTGTTCCACCAGTGCAGTTATATTAGTACAAATTAGTAATCTTTACTAGATGCAATGAGATAAATTCTCAAACTTAATCTAGTTCCTACTTTTGGATACTTACCTGACTAATTAATAGGTACTTTTGAAAGTATCTTATCTGTCCTTCTACTTTTAAATAACAGAAAGTACTTCTGCTTGGTTCCGCTAGAAAAAAACAAGAAGTGGGCTTTGCCCTTATTTTTAGGTTGAACCACTCCACTTTTGGTCGACATAGGCACAGGTAGGCATCGCTGACCGTTTTCTGAAACAGCCGCCACATCGAAGAAATGGAAAGGCTGGTCAGAATTATTTTCGACACTTACATCTACTTCTAATAGTTTGGACGATTTATCTTCCCAGCTATTTTTGACAAATTTATATTTATCGATGGTCAATTCAAGTCCGGCCAATCTAGGAGCGGGCTTGGCTGACTGTGCTTCATTGGGATTAAATGCAACTGTCGTTATCGGTTCTGCGGTGCGCATTTGAATCATGTCGTCAGAACTGAAATTTCGAACTTTACCTTTGCTTTTTCCAAATCCGAAAAGTCCAATTGCAGCTCCTATTGCAGCACCGCCTCCAATATTAATGCCGTAAGTGGCAATAGTTGTTTGGATACCAGTGAGCTGCCAGGCAAGCAAGGCACCAGCGGCGGCACCAGCGCCAGTGTAGGCACTGGAAATAGCTAATTGCTTGGCGATCATTTTGACCGTTCCGTCTTTACTTGAATATTTGGCCGGGAAATCAATTTCATATTCGCCATCGGGACTGACTATTTTGTCGAATTCGATTTCTAAATGACCGTCACGATGAAAGCGTTTCTTGCCTTGTGAATTAGTGACCAATCCACGCATATACCAGCCGCCTGGAATACCTAAACCTGAGCCATTACTTACGTCTTGACCCACTTTAAACCAGAGTTCATCGCCTTTCTGGGTAGTTTCGGAATTTATATACATATTATCCGGCACTATTAAATTTATTGTTGTGTCTGCTGGAATTGTCTGTACAGATCCAGACAAGAATGGCGAAGGACGGACTCCTGCTTCGACTGAACCTTTTAATAAATTGAGATCTGACTTTATTTTAGGCGTAGTAAATGCACTTTTTTCTGGGGCGCTAAATGCAGGCGCTGTAGTCTGAGTGCCAATTGATAAAATTGCCAATGCAAGCACTATAGATTTTTGAGATGACTTTTTCATTTCTTACTGAAAAGACCTTTAATTTTGCCCATCAGAGTTTGTTTGGCTTTGGCGTCGGCGCGAGTAATTTCTTGCTCTTTGATTTTAGATTTTATCTGAGTTTCTAAATTTCGCGCTTGAGTATCGCGCGGGTCCATCCGAAGAGCTGTCTGCACCTCAGTCATGGCTAGAGTGTACCAGCCGCGAGCTTGATAGACTTCAGCTAGTTTGTTGTGATATTTAGGATCTTTAGGCACGAGTCTTATTGCCTCTTTCATAGCAATCTCGGCTTCTTGATATTGTTTGATTTTAAGCAACTCGTCGGCGCGCTCCAGGTGCTTATTAGCCCACTTTACATTAATATTCGATTCGGCAGTAGTAGTCGTAATGGCTTGCAAATCAGCCGCCGATACCTTTGGTGATGCCACCGTATTTGATGCGTCTACTTGACCTGCTTCCATACCTGCCAATAAATGTTGACCGGAAAGCAACTCACTTTGTTCCTTGTTTTTGTGCAAGCGGCGCAGGGTATCGTATTCGGCTCTTTTCTCGCCATCAGAAATAATATTGTGAGCTCTTGTCACTTTAGCGAATTCACGCTGAGCCAGTGCTCGCTGATCGGGATCGTTTGGAAAGCGGTCTGGATGGAGACGTTTAGCCAGCTTGATGTAAGCCCGCCTGATTTCGTCGGCGGCAGCCGTCTCCTCGACGCCTAAAATGGCGTAATAGTCCTCTTCAAACTCCTGCATGTGTCTATTCTATATCTATTGGACCGCTTCGTCTTGGCAAAGGCTAACTTATAAAGAAATTGTAGAATTATTAGCCTCCTATAAGGTACACCTTCATAATGAAAAATAGGGTCAAATAGGAAAAGTAAAATGAATCTAGACAGATTTACAAATAAAGCACAGGAAGCCATTCTTGCTTGCCGCAGCTTCCTGTCTCGCTTCAGCCACAGCCAGGTAATTCCCGAGCACCTACTTCTTGCCTTAATGGAACAAGATGACGGTCTAGCCAAGACAATCGTCGAAAAATTGGATGGCAATCCAGCCACTATTGCCCAAGAGACACGCCGTTATTTGGAGCGTCAGCCAAAAGCAAGCTCAGTTTCGATGACAAAAGACGAACTGCATGTTTCAAACAAGTTAGTAAAAACGCTTGACGACGCAAGTCTTGAGGCTGATGCCATGAAGGACGAGTACATAAGCGTCGAACATATTTTAATGGCTCTTTGCGACGCCGATCGTTCCGAAGCGGGAAGCATTCTCAAAAGTAATGGCATCACTAAAGAAAAAATCATGGCTGGACTTTCTTCTATAAGAGGAAACCAAAAAGTGACAAGCCAGGATCCAGAAGCAACCTATCAGGCGCTTGAGCGTTATGCCCGTGACTTGACTAAAGCTGCAGCCAAAGGCAAACTCGACCCCGTTATTGGTCGTGACGATGAAATCAGACGCGTGATGCAGGTTTTGTCACGCAAGACAAAAAACAATCCAGTATTAGTTGGCGAACCAGGTGTAGGTAAAACCGCTATCGTCGAAGGTCTTGCTGTGCGTATCACCAAAGGTGATGTGCCAGAGGGCTTGAAAGACAAAAAGGTAATGGCACTGGATATGGGCTCACTTGTAGCTGGAGCCAAATTTAGAGGCGAATTCGAAGAACGCTTAAAAGCAGTCTTAAAAGAAGTAATCGACTCGCAAGGACAAATCATTCTATTTATAGATGAATTGCACACCGTAGTCGGTGCTGGTGCCACTGGAGATAGTGCCATGGATGCGGGTAATTTGCTCAAGCCACCACTTGCTCGGGGTGAACTGCACTGTATTGGTGCCACCACAGTAGACGAATACCGAAAATATATCGAAAAAGATCCAGCGCTAGAGCGCCGCTTCCAAACTGTGGTTGTGGACGAGCCAAGCGTCGAAGAGACTATTTCTATATTGCGCGGGCTTAAAGAACGCTACGAAGTGCACCACGGAGTTCGAATAAAAGATTCGGCTCTTGTATCTGCCTGCGTTTTGTCTAATCGATATATAACCGACCGATTTTTACCGGACAAAGCAATTGACCTGGTAGATGAAGCGGCGGCACGCATGCGCATAGAGATAGATTCACTGCCGACCGAGCTAGATGAATTAGAACGCAAAAAAATCCAACTGGAAATTGAACGTGAAGCTCTTCGCAAAGAAACTGACGACGCATCTAAGGATCGACTTGGCAGGCTTGAAAAAGAACTAGCTAACGTTAAAGAAAATGCCGAAGAATATCGTTTGAAATGGCAAGGCGAAAAACAGGCGCTTCAAGTTTTGCAGCAAATCAAAGCGGATATCGAAAAAACCAAGCTTGCTATCGAGCAGGCGGAGCGCGCCACCGACTTACAAAAGGCGGCTGAACTCAAGTATGGCAAATTAATCGAACTTGAAAAACAATTGAAAGACGAAGAAGCTTCAATCAAAAATAAAAAAGGTTCACACCTGCTCAAAGAGGAAATCGATGAGGACGATATTGCCGAAATCGTAGCCAAATGGACTCATATCCCGGTCACCAAGCTACTTGAAGGCGAAGTGCAAAAGCTCTTGAAACTAGAGCATCATTTGCACCAGCGCGTGATTGGTCAAGTCGAAGCAATCGAAGTGGTATCAAGTGCAGTGCGCCGTGCGCGTGCTGGACTGAAAGATCCCAATCGACCTATTGGCTCTTTTCTCTTTCTTGGACCTACTGGTGTGGGCAAGACAGAACTTGCAAAAGCACTGGCCGAGTATTTATTCGATGACGAGCAAGCGATTGTTCGAATTGACATGTCCGAATATCAAGAAAGACACACTGTCGCTCGTTTGATTGGAGCACCTCCAGGCTACATAGGTTTTGATGAAGGTGGTCAATTAACTGAAGCCGTCCGGCGTCGTGCCTTTTCTTGCATACTCTTTGACGAAATTGAAAAAGCTCACTCAGACGTTTTCAACGTATTGTTGCAAGTGCTTGACGAAGGTCACCTGACCGACTCTAAAGGTCGCAAAGTCGATTTTCGCAACACTGTCATAATTATGACTTCGAATATCGGAAGCAATTACATTCTCGATTATCAATTAAAGAGTGCTGTTGATGGCGAAGCCGGATACGAAGTGATGAGAGACAAAGTGCTTGATGCACTACGTCAGCATTTCAGACCAGAGTTCTTAAATCGTATCGATGAAACCGTTGTGTTCCATGCTTTAACTGCAAACGAATTGAAGAGTATTGTTGATATTCAACTCAATATGCTCAACAAAAGATTGGTTGATAGAAAAATGGAAATCAGCGCAACCGATGCCGCTCGCGACTGGTTGGCTCGCACCGGATACGATCCAGTCTATGGTGCCCGGCCGCTCAAGCGCTTAATTCAAAAAGAAATAGAGAATCCAGTATCACTTAAAATGCTGGAAGGTGTTTTTTCTGACGGCGATAAAATTATTGTCGATTCAAAAGATGACCATCTCGTTTTTGATAAAGAATCGGCAGCTCTTGCAACCGCTGGAAGCTCTGTATAAATCTAGAATTAGTCTTTGGGGGACTCATGAGTTTTTATAGCAAATACGCTCTGGCTCTGGCTTTGATTTCAAGCCTGAGCCTGAATGCAAACTCGCCTACTTTTGCAAAAGAATCTCCTGCAAAATCTGGTGAGGTAATGCCCATTCCCGAAGGCTATCACAGTCTCACACCGACACTTGTTTTTAAAGATACAAAGAAAGCAATTGAATTCTACAAAAATGCTTTTGATGCTAGCCAATCTGAAATGATTGAAAATGACGGCAAAGTTATTCATGCCGAAATGAAAATAGGCGATTCGCAATTGATGATGTCTGACGAATTTCCCGAAGGAAATTGCTTTGCTCCCAAAGAAGGACTGGGTTACATGAGTCTTTATTTGTACGTAAATGACGTAGACAAAGCCTTCAAACAAGCAGTAGATAGTGGTGCAAAATCTAAAATGGAGCCTTGCGACATGTTTTGGGGCGATAGATACGCCTCTGTTCAAGACCCTTTTGGTTTTGTCTGGCAACTAGCAACACGCAAAGAAAATTTGACAAGCCAAGAAATGAAAAAACGCTGTGATGAATTCTTTTCTGCTGTCAAAAAATCAAAATAACGCATTCTAAAAACATAAAAACTGGCAAGAAGGACAGACTTGACGCACCGCTTAACAAGTAGCGCGAAAATATCTCACCATGCTTAAACCTCCTAATTTAAAACGCGTACCGTTAACGGTATAGCTTTTTTAGAAAGGGAACTAAGTTTGATTGGAGTCCGAAAACGACCGCAGGGCCAGGGCGAAGACTTCCTTCAACGGTTTGCTATTTTTGATTGAGTAATCAGCACAGTCAGCAAATTCTGGTTGAACGTTTACAATTTTGCCGTTTTCATCTCGTGCAATTTTAATGCGAATTTCACCATTTTCGCCAAGCTTGACGGTTTGAAACTCTCGCTTGCTCATTTTGCGTTCAGCCAAATAACTGCGCACACCTAATGTCGTAGTTTCGCTCAAAAGTAATTTTTCTATTTGGTCTTTATCTGAAATTTGACATAGAACCGAGATTTGATGAGCGCTGCGACCTTTTTTCATGACGCAAGGAGTAATAGTAACGTCTAAAGCACCACATTCAAGCATACGCTCGGATGTGTAGGCTAGCCAGTTGGGTGGACAATCGTCTATGTTTGCTTCAATCACCGCGATGGTATCGCTTGTAGTATTAGAAGAATGATCAGATTTACTTGAATTGCTTGAATTACTTGAGTTATTAGAGTGCACAACGTTACCAATCATCAAACGAACAACATTTGGATGTTTCTTAGGATTAAGCGAACCAGCTCCATAACCACATCCTTGAATCGATTCAAAAGCTGGTATCTTAGTCCAGGTAGTGGCAATAGTAGTCAGAATTGCGGCTCCAGTTGGAGTTAAACATTCAAAAGGAATATCAAAAGAGGATATTGGCGCTTTAGCCTGACACATTATATTTGAGACCGCAGGACAAGGAATAGGAAATATTCCATGTCCTGTTTTGACTTGGCCGCGACCAAGCGGCATTGCTGAAACATGAACGTCTTCTATACCTAGCATTACAAAACCGATGGCAAATCCAACAATATCGACAATAGCATCAAGCGTTCCCACTTCGTGAAAGCGCGCCTTCCATGGACTTATGCCATGAACTTTACCTTCGGCTTCAGCCAAATTCATCAAGATCTTTTTGGATAATTCGACTACCGCGGGCTCTAATTTAGACGAGTCGATAATTTCAATAATTTGAGAAAGCGAGGTTCCATGCTCTTCCTCGTGGGCAAAATGATCTTCGTGATAGCTAGAGTGCTCGTGGTCATGAGAATGGTCATGAGTGTGAGAATGGTCATGAGAGTGAGAATGGTCATGAGTGTGAGAATGGTCATGAGTGTGGTCATGATGATCATGAGAATGATCATCATTTATCTGGTGCGGGTGCGAGTGTTCATCGACTGGCTTGCCATCGTCATTCAAGACATCGACCTGCACTTTTTGAGCGGCGATAGAACAGCGGATCACATTGCGACGAGTAATTTTTACTTTATCAAAGGGTAATGCAAGTTGCTTGACGGCCAAAAGCCATGAATCAAAATCGAGCCCTGCATCAATCAATGCACCAAGCAGCATATCGCCTGCAGCACCAAATTGACAGTCGAAATAAGCGGTTTTTCTCGTCATTTACTTAGTAAGCTCTCCAACATATGGAATTTGAAAATCCACCACCATTTGATCGTGAGTAATAGTGGCAGTGTGCGAAGAATAACTTGCATATTCGCTTAAGTTCTTATTGAGCAAAACAAAGGTTTTTTCACCTGGTGTGAGCACCATTTTGTAATAACCGTTCTTGGTCGTTTCAACTGCGCCACCACCATGCACTCGCTCAGACGACTTAAAAGCATGACCAGTAGCGAAAGCTTTGAGCAAGATGCCCTTAACTGGTTTGCCATCGCGGCTGGTGACTCGTCCTTCGACCAGATAGCCATGTTTCATACTAATTAAAATATTGCGCGCTTCAGTACCTGGAATATTCTCGACAATGGCTGATGCCAATTGAGTCTTGATCGGTGCTGTAACTTCTAAGAAGAGCGGACCGCAAGGGTCGTGAGCAAAAGAAAATTCGCCTTTGCTATTTGTGCTCGTAGCTGAAATATAGCCGTTGTCTTTCTTTTCCCAAACCTCGACGCGCACGCCTTTTATAGGATTATTGGCGGAGTCGGTAACGCGACCGCTCAATTTATAGCAACCATAGCTTTGAGATTCTGCTTGAGCTGGACATTTACTTCCAATACTTCCAAGCATTACGAAGAAAAGAGCTGCAAGAGAGGTTAGCAAGAGATTGGGTGTAAAATAGTTTTTCATAGCATAGTAATTGTAATCTCTTTGTTTCCCGCTCTAGCAGAACATGCCTATCCAGATTGGAACGCTTACATTAAAAGGACGAGTTTACGTGCCTCCCATGGCTGGGGTCACGGATCTCGTGTTTAGACGAATTGTCCGCAAAGTCGATCCTACCTGCCTTATGTCGACTGAAATGGTTTCAAGTCGCAGTTTGATGTATAAGCCCGAAAATCAAATAATGCAATTAGACCAGGGCGAACACCCAGTTGGCATTCAAATATTTGGACACGAGCCAGACGTGATGGCCCAAGCGGCAGTGATGGCTGAGGCGCGCGGCGCCGACTTTTTAGATATAAACATGGGCTGTCCGGTTCCCAAAATAACAAATGGCAAAGACGGATGCGCGCTCATGCGTGAGCCGGATCTAGCCCGCGAAATAGTACGCTCGGTTAAGTCGTCGGTCAAAATTCCGGTGACGGTCAAGTTTCGCCTGGGATGGGACGAGAGTCAGAAAAATTGTGTTCAGTTTGGTGAAATGATTGAAGAAGCAGGAGCTTCAGCAGTCACTGTTCACGGGCGAACGCGCGCCCAAAGATATTCAGGCAATGCCGATTGGAATTTCATAAGCCATGTAAAAAAAGCTCTTTCCATCCCGGTTTTTGGCAATGGCGATGTATTCACACCTGAAGATGCGCTCAAACTTTTAGAAATAACAGGATGCGACGGAGTGGCTGTGGCACGAGGCACACTTGGAAATCCCTGGCTCATTCCGCGCATAACAAAATATCTTGACCACGGCATTTTAGACGAGCCTCCAACTAACACACAGCGCCTTATACTGGCGTTCTTACACGCAAAAGGGCTAATCGAATATAAAGGCGCTAGCGTGGGAACTCGCGAATCCAGACGCCATTTGACCAATTACACAAAAGGCATGAGTGGGGCTGCACCTTTCAGAAACAGACTTACTCAGGTTGAAAGTCTTTCTGAAATTGGAATTATTTTGAGCGAATTAGCTTATCTTTGCGCCGGCAAAGAGGGCAAAGATAGCCTACTTGCTTGCATAGAGGATCATAATTTCAACCAAAGCGAAAACCCAGACAAAGGGCACAAGGACGGTGAAAGCTACTTCCAATCCCCAGTCGAGATTAACGCCTTCGCTCCAATCGCAAAACCATAAGATGCCGTTGACGAATGGGGTCATACACCAGCCCCATATGCCGGTCAAAAGCGCAGCTGTAAGAATAATTGACCAAATATCCATTTAGATAGGTTGCCTTTTACTGAGTCCGCCTTGCCAGGATCTTTTTCACCTGCACAAGAATCGTAAGACGAGCTTAAGGCTTCGGCAATGGTGGAATCACCACGGCTGCCAAGATATAATCCCTATGGAGAAAATTTAATAAACGTAGCCGGAGGTCGAGATCAAAATGGTTCCGTCACCCTCGGCAGCTACCATTTGCAGTGCCTGAATAACCGAGTTGACCGTTTTGTGCTGCTCACGTGACTCATTCTTGATCTGTTTGGCTCTTTGAGCCACTCTTAGTACTAATTCATAGCGATTAGTGCTTTCATCGAGTAATTGATCCAGAATATTTGTAGTGCTCATGAGTTGTGACAATCTCCGCCAATCGAACATACGCCGGACTCATCGAGTAGTCCGAGCCCTTTCAGCGTACACGATATGTTCAAGATTGCCAATGGCTTCGTCAAGATTGTCATTTATAACTTCATAATCAAACAAATTTTTTGCATTGAGTTCTTCTTTTGCTTTTTCAAGGCGTGAAAGAATGCGCTCGGGCGACTCTGTAGCCCTTGATTGCAACCTCGATTTCAATTCGTCATACGAGGGAGGAGATATGAAAATCAAAACCGCTTGCGGATATTTCTGGCGAATCTGCTTGGCGCCTTCGACTTCGATCTCCAAAATTACATCTTGACCTTCAGAAAGCGACTTTTCAACCCAGGAGCGTGGGGTTCCATAATAGTACTCAGTGAATTTTGCCCACTCCAGAAACTCGCCTCGCAACTTCATTTTGAAGAATTCGTCGGTCGAGCAAAAGAAATAATCGACATCTTTGCGCTCGCCTTCGCGCATTGGTCTTGTTGTGGCTGAAACCGATTTAGCGATGTACGGAACGCGCTCCAGAATCTTGGCAATGATAGTTCCCTTGCCAACTCCAGATGGACCTGTGACCACAAATAAATTGGTCATTCTACTGGGATCTAGTTTTTCCGCTTCACTAGGCATTTTTGTTGATTTTCAAGTCGTAGTGAATTATGTCCTGAATTTCGGTAAAAATATAGGGTACAACAGATAAATCATGCAACCTTTTGATGCCCTTAGTTTGAAAGCCGTCCTGCAAGAAGCAAAACCGCTTCTTTTAAACAAACGCGTGGACAAAATCAGTCAGCTTGGTCGAGACGAGATTTTAATTGGCTTGCGCGCCAAAAGCGGCAATATCAATATTTTTCTCAGCGCCCACTCTACTTACGCGCGTATTTGTCTGGTCCAAATTCCAAGCTCTGGAGACAAAGCAAACTCAAATGACAAAAATATTTTTGAGCGGTATCAAATCAAAGAAAAATTCAAATCCCAACCCAAGTTCGGCGTGATACTGCGTAAATTGCTTTATGCAGCCACACTTGTGGGAGTAGAACAATTGCCTGGAGAGCGTGTTATAGACTTTGTTTTTTCTTGCGTAGACGAGGTTGGCACAACATCACTCAAGGTGCTCTCAGCGGAACTCATGGGCAGACACAGTAATCTGATTTTTTGGGATAAAGAAACAAAAGTCATTTTAGCGGCATCACATGTGGTGACAAAAGAAATGAGTCGCCGGCGTGAAATTTTACCCAAAGGAATTTATGAGCGCCCACCCGCTCCAGACAAGCCTAATATTTTTCTGCTCGACAAAGCCGTGTTACAGGAAAAAATCAATGCCCTTGCAAAGAGTGTTGAGCGCCACGATACAAGCGATAATTCAACGCCACCACATTCAGTTACTTATGAGCAATGGTTTTTGTCTACTTTTAGTGGACTAGGAAAAACTCTAGCCGAAGAGCTTGTGCAATCACTCAAATTGTCTTCGCGCATAGACAAATTCGAGCCTGAAGAATTGACCGAGTCTATTTGGCAAAAAATTTCAGCCCTTCAAAATATTTCCAATTTCAGTCCGCACATGTGTAAAAACTATTCTAGTTATACAAGTCTTGGTTGGTCCAAACACGAAGACTGGATCGAGTTTAGTGCGTGCAACGACATGATCGAACACTACTACAGAGTGCTTGAAAGCAAAGAACAGTTCAGTCAATTGAAAGAAAGACTTTTTTCTGAAGTAAGAGCTGAGCGCCAGAAGCTTGAAGTCAGACGCGCTCAAGCCGGCGAGCACGCTGTAAACGAAGAAGAACTTTCCAATTTAAAATCAACAGGCGATTTAATTCTAGCCCATTTGTCCAGCGTAAAACCTGGACAAGAAGAGCTTTTGCTTGATGAGACAAAAATAAAAATCAATCCATTATTGTCTGGGGTGCAAAATGCTCAGCACTATTACAGACTTTACGCCAAAGCCAGAGCGCGCATTTCATCTGCATCTACGGTTTTGGATGAAATAAATAGTCGCTTGTCTTTTCTAGACAAAATAGATTCAGCTCTCAAAGAAGCGCCTGGATTGTCTGAGTTGTACGTAGTGAAAGAAACTCTGATGCCCAAAAATTCAGCCATAAATCAGGCTCGGTCCAGCGAAAGAAAAGCAAACTCACACAACAAAAAAGAGCACGGCGCAAATAACAAAAACTCTGGCAAGAGACGACTTTTAAGTCTAGCTTCCAAAGACGGTTGGAAGATTTATGCCGGTCGCAACAGGCACGAGAACAGTCATCTGCTTTCGATTGCTAATCAGTACGATATATGGCTCCATGTACTTGGACAAAGCGGAGCCCATGTATTAATAAGAGTACCATCGACCAAACAAGACCCACCCAAAACGACCTTACTTGAAGCAGCGCAAATTGCAGCAAGACTTTCGCGAGTTCCCACTGGAGCAAAAGTGACTGTTGTCTACACCCAGTGTCGTTATGTCAAAAGTCTCGACAAAAATAAAATTGGTCAGGTTCGTTATGAGAACGAAAGGACTTTGATTGTCGATACGGCAGTGCCCATGCCAGATCTGATTAAGAGACTATATTCTTAAAACTGACTTTTTGATTTAAATTTTGCGAAACAGTCCAACTACAACGCCTTGAATTTGCAAGTCGTGATGGCTATTAACAAAAATAGGTTCCATGCTTGCATTAGCAGGCTGCAAACGAAAGCCGCCTTTTTCTTTGTAAAAGCGCTTCAGTGTAGCACCACCGTCTTCAAGCAGTGCCACAACAATATCGCCATTGTTGGGAGATGGATTGGGTTTGACAATAACAAAGTCGCCCTCATAAATACCATCTTCAATCATCGATTCACCTTTGACTTGCAAGGCATAACAGCCACGCTCAGCATAGTCTGAATCGATTGCTAGAAAGTCAGTTGATTGATTAATGGCATCAATTGGCGAGCCGGCTGCAATTTTCCCAACTAATGGCAAACCCCTGGAAGATTTGGCATTTGAATGTGATTCAAAAGAAGCAATTTTTTCTTCGAATTCTTCTTCAAGACCAGTAGTCAGATGTTGCATTCCAAGTTCAGAAACTCGAAGCGAGCGATTAAGATTGGGCTCCCACTCAACCATGTTTTTATTCTTCAGAGCTGTCACATGCTGGTGCACAGTCATACGATTTTTTACCCCTAAAAGGGCTGCAAGTTCAGCCAAACTTGGAGCGTAATGCTTTTCTTTACTAAGCGTGGCAATTGCGTTTAATACATCTTGCTGGCGCGGAGGTAGCGTTTTCATCAATGAGCCCCAATAGGATACATATGTAAGTGTATTACCAAACGAGGTCGTTTGTCCAGCCTTTTGCTCAAATTCAAAAACAATATCGGATCTTCAGATACTCAGATATATTGTTCTATTTGATTTCAGTTCGACCATAAATGGCGGGAGGCTTTTTATTTCCGTTCTTAATCCACATTTGCGTACCAAAATCAAAATGCCACCACTCTTGAGGATAGTTAACAAATCCCGCCTGACACATGGCGTGATAGAGCAAGCGCCTGTTAATGCGAGCTTCTACTTCGCGCTCGCCTTGCATCGAATTACTTTCAAAATAAGTAGTGGCTGAAATTTCGTCCGCTTGATCAAAACTCGAACCCATGAATAATGGCTTCTCGTCTTTGAGCGAACGCAGAGTCAAATCAATCGCTCCACCTGTATTGTGTACAGGCCAAGTTCGCCAGTTGCCGGGATCAAAGCTGCGGGGGTCAGAACAGTAAGTGCCTGCAAACTGAACCAAATCCTGCTCTTTTGGCTCACTTAGAACTTCTTCACCACGCTTAATAAAATAATTCCAGATATCGCTTTGTAATGTTATTGGTCTGAATCCGTCTAGAGCAAGCACTTCGACTGCATATTTTTTTAAACGGTCGTTTACTTCGACCAGTTTTTTGGCCACACTTTGGCGCAAATAAACAGACGAAAGGGCGCTGGCAAAAGCTTTATGATAGGGAGGATCGTTTGATGCGTAAGCAGAATGTGCTGCCACTTTATATAGTGCCAGGTCGACTAAAGGTTCTTTGTTAGCCGCACACTCAAGATCTATTTCGACTTGATGATAATCCAATGCCGTGTTATCGGCACAGCCTGCAGGCAAAACTATGGGAGTATCGCGATAGTCATCCATAAGGTTATTAATATAACGCGGTGATACAATTTAGCTATTATGAAAAAGCTAATATCCGTTTTCTACACTATTCCAATCGTCGCAACCCTCATTTTTGTTTATCCGCAAATTTCTATGTCTCAAACTCCCCCACTTCAAGATCTGGCTCAAGAAGAAGTAAAACGCTTGAGCGATCCAGGCGCTGATTTTAAACCAATTGCAAAAGTAAGTGAGTTACCGGGCGGATTGAATAAGACTTTTAGCGAAATGGCCGACCCGGGCAAGCCATTCAATTCTGGATGTGTGCGTACAAAAGACCTACCCAGCCAGGGTATGAATTTTGCCGCAGCTTCATCAAATAGACTTTGGATCTCGTATCAATCTGGTGGCTTTTGTCTAATGAATAAACTTGAGCTACATGAAATTTCGGCAAATAAAAACAAATTACTTTGGTCCACCATAACACCACGCCCGATGGCATCAATAAAAGACATAAGCGAATTCTTGAAAAAAACAAATTCAAAGAAAAACTAATTCATGCCTAATCCATGGGAATTTAGATTTTTTGTTCTTCTAATCATGTTTTTCGTCGTTTCAATTGTTGCGGCTGTTTTATTTTGGCAACTGAAAGTCAAAACTAAGTCGCTAGAAACTCCAAATACAACAGATGACATAAACGAAAAGCTTGCTTTAGCCAACAAAGAATTGAGCACTCAAAATAAAAATCTAATTCTGGCGCGCGACCAAGCGCTTGAAGCCTCAAGCTTAAAGTCGTCTTTTGTAGCTAATATCAGTCACGAATTGCGCACGCCAGTGACTGGTGTGATGGGCATGAACGAATTGCTCATGCGCACGGATTTGACACCACATCAAAAAGATTTGGCATCATCAATTCAGGAAGCGGCAAAATCTCTGCATTTAATAGTGAACGATATCCTAGACCTGTCTAAAATCGAAGCAGGTAAAATGACCTTGCAGAGAGTGCTTTTAAATCCGCCCGAAATGGTTCGTGATTCTATAAATATACTTTTGCCTGCAGCCCAGAAAAAGGGACTAGTTTTAAACTGTCGCATAGACCCGCTATTGGAAGAGCATACGCACAACTTGAGCGGCGACCCAGCGCGAACAAATCAAGTCTTGCTCAACTTGATGGGAAATGCCATCAAATTTACAGACAAAGGTCAAATAGATGTAGATGTATCTATTTTAAAACACGAGCAAGACAAGACTCTAGTCAAATTTTCAGTTACAGATACTGGCATTGGATTGGATGAGCAGGAGAAGAAAACGCTCTTTACGCCATTTACTCAAGCTGACGAAACTACTACCCGAAAATATGGCGGCACAGGCTTGGGACTAACGATAAGCAAGTTATTGGTCGAACTTATGGATGGCGAAATCGGGGTGGAAAGCCAGAAAGGCAAAGGATCTACATTCTGGTTTTGCGTGCCCTTTTTTCACACATCCGAAATTATATTGAAGAGATATACATCGTCAATCACCTTTAATTTAGGCACAGCATCCCAAAGCAAAGTATTAGTAGTTGAAGATAATCCGGTACTGCGCAGCCTAGCAGTTAAACAACTAGAGACCCTGGGAATAGTCGCCAATACCGTTTCTAACGGTAAAGCGGCGTTAGACGAACTAGCTCGCGCTCGCTATTCGCTTATATTAATGGATTGCCATTTACCTGTTATGGATGGTTATGAGGCAACCCAAAAAATTCGCGAATTGGAAAAAAGCACCGATGAACATATAACTATCATAGCTATGACTGCAGGCGCAATGACGGGCGACTATGAAAAATGCCGCCAAGCAGGAATGGACGATTATCTAGCCAAGCCATACACCCTTAAGCAATTGAAAGAAAAGCTTGGTGACTGGCTTTTGACTGAAAAATCGATACCACCAAGTGATAAAAACAATGCATAAATAGCATTTCAGTTCTTGAATACCAGATTTAAGCTTTGCTCAAAACCACGTTGGATAGACGGCTTCAGCCCCTGTTCTATGCAGAAGATATCTAATCGAATCAATTGCATCCAATCGTTAAGAGTGTTAACTTCGATGCATCGAACGAATCAAAATCAAGGAGCAAAACCAAAAGCACCTGTGCGCTCGGCAAGACACAGGGGTTAGAATCCTATTGTAGATTTTAACCTGGTGGGGGAAGTGTGGTTAAAAACCGCCGCTGTCCCGCAACTGTAACAGCCCACTGAAAAGGACGCTGCAAGCCAGTCTACCCACTCGAGCGTAAGGACGAACCTCTTCGATGCTTAAAGAGGACCGTCCATATCGAGCACAACTCAATCAGTTGTTTGATATGGACTCTCCTCTTGGTCCGGCTGTTGCCAGACTCGGGGGGCTTTTGCATCCGTACACTAATGGAGAATCAGAACTAAATGAGCCGGTCTTCTTCCTCTGCCACCACACCTAGTGCTGTTAATGCAAGCGTGGTTGATTTAACAAACAATCCATCTTCCGTTGTATATCCCAATCACAAAGTATTGAGGAGAAACGGCAGTATTGCTCAATTCGAACCTCAAAAAATTGCAGTGGCAATGACCAAAGCTTTTCTTGCCTCAGAAGGCGAACATGGAGCTGAAAGTTCGCGCATTAGAGACCTGGTGAAAAAACTGACTCAACAAATCGTCGAGACCCTTATCGCGCGTCTGCCTGATGGTGGCACATTCCATATAGAACATATTCAAGACCAAGTAGAAATTTCTTTGATGCGCGCTGGCGAATACGAAGTTGCTCGCGGTTATGTACTCTATCGCGGTGAGCGCAGCAAACACAGAGCCGAGCAAAAACCTGAGCGTTTGAGCACCTCTATTAACATAGTCGGCTACGACGGTGTCACAAAGCCTTATAACAAACAACACTATTTTGGCGTGGTTAATTCAGCCTGTCAGGGGCTTTCTGAAAATGTATCGGCTGAAAAAATTTGCGAGCTCTCCACTGAAAATTTGTTTGATGGCGTTGCTGAATCAGAAGTATGGAAATCACTTATTTTTGTAAGCCGCGCTTTGATTGAGTATGAACCTGACTATACTTTTGTATGTGCACGTTTACTTTTGCACGAATTGCGCCGCGAAGTTCTTGGTGAGGAAGTGTTTGCCGAAAATATGCAAGCACGTTATGCCGAAGCTCTGCCCCAATATATCAATCGTGGTATCAAAGCTGGTTTACTCGATGAGCGCCTTCAAGAGTTTGATCTGGAAAGAATTGGAAAGGCACTTCGTGCAGACCGCGATTTCAAATTCCAGTATCTTGGCTTGCAAACACTTTATGACAGATATTTGTTGCACGAAGACAACCAACGCTTTGAGTTGCCGCAAATGTTCTGGATGCGAGTTGCAATGGGACTTGCGATTAACGAAATCGATCGCGAAGCTCGTGCCATCGAATTCTATGATGTACTGTCCAGTTTCGACTTTGTTTCATCAACTCCAACTTTGTTTAATTCAGGCACCAAACGTCCCCAACTTTCCTCGTGCTTTTTAACCACAGTGGGAGACGATCTTTCGTCTATATATGAAGCTATTCGCGAAAATGCCATGCTCTCTAAATTCTCTGGTGGACTTGGAAATGACTGGACACCCGTGCGTGCGCTCAATGCTCACATCAAAGGCACTAATGGTAAAAGTCAAGGCGTAGTTCCATTTCTAAAAGTAGTAAACGACACAGCAGTTGCTGTTAATCAAGGCGGTAAGCGCAAAGGTGCTGTTTGCTGTTATCTTGAATCATGGCACTTAGACATCGAAGAATTTCTAGAGTTGCGCAAAAACACCGGCGACGACCGCCGTCGCACCCACGACATGAACACAGCCAACTGGATTCCAGACTTATTCATGTCCCGTGTTTTGAAAGACGAACAGTGGACTTTATTCAGCCCAGAGGAAGTGCCCGAACTGCACGATTTATTTGGTGCCGAATTCAAAGCCGCTTACGAAGCTTACGAAACTCTTGCAGACGAAGGCAAAATCAAAGCTTTCAAACGTATTCCGGCAGTAAGCCTCTGGCGCAAAATGCTTTCAATGTTGTTTGAAACAGGTCACCCATGGATCACTTTCAAAGATCCCTGCAACACAAGAAGTCCACAACAACACATGGGTGTAGTGCACTCATCTAACTTGTGCACCGAGATCACACTAAACACATCTGATACCGAAACTGCTGTTTGCAATCTTGGCTCAGTCAATTTGATTGCTCATTTAAAAGATGGCGAACTCGATTTAACTAAATTGGAAAGAACCTGTCGCATTGCCATGCGCATGCTGGATAACGTAATTGATATCAACTATTACAGCGTGCCCAAAGCGCGCAATTCAAACATGCGTCACCGTCCTGTAGGACTTGGTATCATGGGCTTCCAGGATGCACTCATAACACTTCGTATCCCTTATTCTTCGCGTCAAGCAGTTGAATTTGCCGATACAACTCAAGAAGCAGTAAGCTATTACGCCATTCTTTCAAGTAGCAAACTTGCAGCGGAGCGCGGATCTTATCCTACATATAAGGGCAGCTTGTGGGACCGCGGCATATTGCCGATAGATAGCTTGAAATTGCTTGAAGAAGCTCGCAGAGCCACTGTTGGTCACAGCGAAGATGTGTTCGACGTTAATCTAGATCAAAAACTAGACTGGAATGTAGTGCGCGAATCTATCAAAGAACACGGTATACGCAATAGCAACTGTCTTGCTATCGCACCGACTGCCACTATTGCAAATATTGCAGGTGTTAGCCCCTCTATTGAGCCTACCTTCCAGAATTTGTACGTGAAGAGCAATCTTTCTGGCGAATTCACTGTTATAAATTCGTATCTAGTGCGCGACTTGAAAGAGCGCGGGTTGTGGGACGAGGTGATGGTGCACGATCTCAAATACTTCGATGGCTCTGTTATTGCCATCGAGCGTATCCCTCAAGATCTTAAAGCGCTTTATGCTACGGCATTTGAAATTGACTCACGCTGGCTAGTTGAATGTGCATCGCGTCGTCAAAAATGGATCGACCAGGCTCAAAGCTTGAACCTCTACATGAGCGAACCAAGCGGACGCAAATTGGACGATCTTTACAAAATGGCTTGGCGCAAAGCTCTCAAGACTACCTATTATTTGAGAACGACCTCAGCCACTTATGCTGAAAAATCGACTGTACACACTGGTGCATTGAACAAAGTCTCAAGCACCATGGAAGCGCCGCTTGTGGAAAATCTGCCCATTGTAGAAGGCAAAGTCTGCAATCCTAATGACACCGAATGTGAAGCCTGCCAGTAACTGGCAACCAATAAAAAATTGAAGGGAAAAAATTAAATGCTAAGTTTCGACGATTATTTAAACGACTCTCAAAAGACCGAACCTAAAGCTTCTGCCTTGGAGAAAGTCAAAACACATTCGATTCCACCGCTTACAAGTGACAGTGAGCTTGATTTCACACCCGCTCCGGCTGTCAAATCTGAGCCACAAGAAGTGGTGACAGTTATGACTGCACCGGCTCAAACACCCGCACAAGCATCATCTCCGGCTTCTAAATCTGAACCTGAAGTTGGTGGAGTCACCGGCGTGGAAGAAATCGCATTCAACGCAGGTCGAATTAACGTAGACGAAAAGCGCATCATCAACTGTCGCGCCGACGTTAATCAATTGGTTCCTTTCAAATATGAATGGGCGTGGCAAAAATATTTGGATGCTTGCGCCAACCACTGGATGCCGCAAGAAATCTCAATGAGCCGCGACATAGCGCTATGGAAAGATCCAAATGGTCTGTCACAAGACGAACGTCGTATCATCAAGCGCAATCTGGGATTTTTCACTACGGCCGATTCGCTCGTCGCAAACAATCTAGTGCTTGCAATTTACAGGCATATCACTAATCCTGAATGCCGTCAGTATCTGCTTCGTCAGTCATTTGAAGAAGCCATTCACACGCACGCTTATCAGTATGTGGTTGAGTCGCTGGGACTTGATGAAGGCGAAATCTTCAACATGTATCGTGAAATTCCAAGCATTCATGCCAAAGACGTATTCGAACTGCAATTCACCCAAGAGTTAAGCGACCCCAATTTCAGCACTGGCACAGAAGCTTCAGACCGTCGATTCCTGCGCAATTTGATTGGTTTTTACATCATCATGGAAGGTTTGTTCTTCTATGTCGGATTTGTGCAAATGCTTTCTTTCGGTCGTCAAAACAAGATGGTCGGAGCCTCTGAACAATTCCAGTACATCATGCGCGACGAGTCGATGCACCTCAATTTTGGAATTGATTTAATCAACCAAATAAAAGTAGAAAATCCTCATTTGTGGACTGCCGACTTCCAAAAAGAAATCATCGACCTTGTGATGCAGGGCGTAGATCTCGAATATCAGTACGCTGTAGACACAATGCCAAACGGCGTGCTCGGATTGAATCAAAGCATGTTCAGCGAATATTTGCGCTTTATCGCTAATCGTCGCTTAAAACAAATCGGACTGCCCGAGCAATTCCCCGGTGCCAAAAATCCATTTCCATGGATGAGTGAGATGATCGATTTGAAAAAAGAGAAAAACTTCTTCGAAACTCGAGTAATCGATTATCAAACAGGCGGCGCGCTAAACTGGACCTAAATCCTAGCTATCTGATTCGAGCACCACATGCTGATTGACGCCGGCAAAGCATCCCCGAATGATATGTATCGCATTCTACTTGGGAGTGTTTTGCCTCGTCCTATTGCCTGGGTCTCAACTCGAAGCAATAGTGGCATCGATAATTTGGCACCGTTTTCATTTTTCAATGCAGTGAGCGCAAAACCTCCATTGCTCGCATTTGCTCCGGCACTACAGGCGGTGGCAGCGCCCGACTCAAACAAAGGCGTGCCTAAAGACACTTTGCGCAATATCAAAGAAAACGGCGAGTTCGTCATAAACATAGTGAGCCACTCATTGCGCGATCAAATGAACGAAAGCTCGGGCAATTTCAATTTTGACATTTCAGAATTCGACCAGACGGGTCTCACCCGCATAGCATCAAATATGATCTCACCGCCTCGCGTTGCTGAGTGCAAAATTAGTTTTGAGTGCCGGCTTTACAAACTGTTAGAGTTTGGCAAAGAGCCCTCGTCAGGCAATCTTGTCATAGGCTCGGTGTTATGTGTCCACTTAGACGATGCAATTTATAAAGACGGGCACATCGATACAACCAAATTGGATCCAATTGCGCGTATGGAAGGAAACTGGTATTGCACTATTCGAGACCGTTTCAAGATGGAGCGTCCGACTTAATCTGATTTAGAGTGAAAATGCTAATGTCATAATGAATTTATGGTGTTAGTACTCTTAGAAAAGTCTGGCGATTCTGTCGATTCGCTCAATTCGGTTGAACCCGAATTAAAAACAGAGCCCGAACGCTTCGGCTCTGGTCCTGGTGGTTCGAATGGACCGCCGCGTCGTACTGCCCTTGGTTATATGGGCGAAGACGATGACGCCTCGCACAACGTGCGCAAATGGCAGCATATGCAAGTGAAAATAGTAGAGAGGGGATTGATAGGTTACAAAATCTGGTTACTTGCCACAGGCGATTATGCTTTTCTCAAAACAGATCTTGAACTGCAAATAGGTTCCACTCACGATGCCCTCTTTAGTCAATGGAACAATGATGGAACCGCCACATTTATCCCGGCTTGGAATGCTAAAGCTAAGCAAAAGGTCAGAGCCCAAACTTTTACGTTGAATGATCTTTTACCTTTTTCAATCGATGCACCCTTGGGCAAATCTAAAATGGAACTGAGCGGTGGTTCCATATTCGAACTGGATAATCCTACCGACATTTTGCCGCCACCACTATCGATTAGCGAATTAGCCCCGCTTGATTTAATCGAGCACAACTTGAGCGACTATCTAGATTGGTTTACACAAAATTCTTATACCGGAATTGTTAAATTCAAATATCCGCGCTTCAACTCTTTTGGTGCGCTTGTTTTGTTTCGCGGGCGTTGTACGGGTGCGATGTTTACTCAAGAAGGTCAACCTAATACTTTGCCTACACAAGAGTCGCTACCTCAGTTGTATAAAGCAATGTCCTTGCTTGGAGCCGATATTGTTTCTTATACTCTGCCTGAAGAAATTATCTTACCGATATCGGCAGCCTTTATTGGTTATCCGGTGCAACCTGTCTTAGAAGATCCGCATCAAAATTTCGACTATTTATTAGAATGGTTCAGCAAACAAAGTTCGATCGCTCTTGTGGTAATTAATTCTAAAATCAGCGGAACCATTTTCGCTTATTTTTTCAAAGGTGAGTTGATTAGCTGGTTTTGCGTCGAGCTACAAAGATTCTCCTTGAACCGCCAAGAAGTAATTGAATTCGTGCGCGATAATGCTGACATCGAACTATGCGTAAGCATTTTGCCAAATGAAGTTGTAGCTAAGTCTTTTCTATTTGGATTCGAACTCAAGCTCTAGCCCCCTTGCCAGATCTTCTAGGTAGATGGCAAACTAGAATGTATGAGCGATGGCGAAATATCTCATCTGAGGCCCAGGTCGGAATCTGAGCCGGAATCCCATTTAGAAAAAAACTCAGACAAGAAAGCGGTCAATAACACTAGCGAGGAAAATTCTCTTCCTCGACTTTCTAACGACTTGAAATATAGACGAGCACTGGATTTGCTCGTTTCATCTCAACAAGGAAGCAAAGCCGAACACATAGATTTGCGCTCAGATGGATTCAATCGAGTTATTCTTTCCTTGAAACAAGAAGCCTTTACAGGCTTTCTTTCCTTTGCCTCCAAAAGTCAATTCTCTCGCGGCGCCTTTCTTTTAAACCAAGGACTTTGTGTGGGTTGTTTGTATCAAAATAATCTGATGTTTGATCTGAGATCAACCAATGAGTCTATTCGATTATTGCTCAACGATTTAAGCGATACGGATGCTGAGCTTTTTAAAAACAGCTTGCCACAATCGATTATTTTGCCTTACTCCGCCTTGTTTTTGGGCACTCAACTTGAATTACCAAGTTCAAAGCCTATTTCTTTTGGTAGCCAACCGATAACGGTAGAGCTTTCAAAGCCGAATATACTGGCAAAAATTTTGACTACTCTAGAGCGGGAACGAAGAACCGCTACCGTAGTTCTAGACTCTAATAACGAAAACGGAATCTGCCTTGTCTTTGTTCATCGCGGTTTTGCCGGAGCTAGTTTTCTAGTTGAACTTCAAACTTTCTCTATTGATTTTGATACTCCAGCTACTTTCGTTCAACAAAATGAAAATGTTAGCTTCACTACAAATGTATTGCCGCAGGAGTTAATGTCAGAAGATAAACTTGGCATCGACCTTGCCGAATTTTTGATTTAATTTAGTCGCAAAAAAATAGTCTACCGTTAACGGTACGCGTATTTTTTCAGTTTTATTTCAACGCCCGGATTTCTGCATAAATGGCATCGCCTTCTTTCACTTTATTTTGCTTATAAAGAGTTTTTGCATACCCAGTCATTGAATCTCTTAGCTCTTTCAAATCGGCACCATTGCCGGTGCCCTGATTTTTTAGAATATCTATGCATTTTTGATAGGAAAGACAAGCTTTGTCGAGTTCACTATTCTGTCTTTGGGCTTCAGCCAGGTCCCGCAGAGTTAGAGCATATTTGACTGAATTGGCATCAATGCCTGATTCTATTTCACTTGCTTCAGTCAGAAATTTAATGGCTTGATCAAAATGATGCAATTCAAGATTGACTTTACCCATTTCAATCAAAACCTCGCATTTTGCTGGAGAATTAGAAGCTGACTCCAACTGAGTTTGAAGTGATTTCAATTTATCTTCAAGAGACCATTTCCTATCTTGCAACTGGTGTTCTATTTTTTTGTTGTATTCAAGCGGCTTTAATTTAAATCCGCTTCTAGAAATTTTAAAGTCGCCATCTGGAAGACGAACATCGTTAAATTTGTAATGTTCGATATCGCTTTTGGGACCAGCAGCCAATGTGTATTCCACACCATATCCGCTCTTCCAGACTTCGGGTAGAGGATCAAACGGACCTGCTCTCTTGATTGCAGCAAGTGCTGCATCGTCGACAATTTTATTTCCTGACGATTTCTTCAAACTAACAGTTTTGATTTTTCCAGATGCTTCTATCAAAAACGAAATGGTCACTTTGCATTTGGTGCTAACTTCAGGACTTCTCCAGCTGTGTGAGATTTTCTCTCGAACTTTATTCATGTATTCGTCCGATTCAGTTTTCTCACCAACCGTTAACGGTTGAGGTTTGGAAGCACCGAAGCGAAAAGTGTATTTAAGTGCCAACCCATCACCAAATTTGGTAGGAATTTTTCCAAAAGGTGCCGATTCTCTAACAGCTTGTACTGCGGCTTGGTCAGCTTCAGAAACACCAGAACTTGTATCTATTTTGACTTCATCGACCACTCCCATTTTGTCCATTTTAATTATTAAAATGGCTTGGGTCGCTGACTTCAACTCTTTGGGACGATGAGCGTTCAACTGAGACTGAACTTTATCTCCTAAGCTTTTCATAAACTGCTCTTCGCTAGGAGCGATTTTTTGAAGACTAGCATTTGCGGCAGGCTTTTTTGAAGCAGGCACCTTGGCTTCGAGCTTTAATAAGTAATTGGTGTTTATCAAAGAAATAAGCAAAAAAATAAGAGCCGTAAGCGAGGAAGCACTAATTTGGCACTTGATATTGTTAGGCACGCTCAATTCAATCTCCGGCTTAAATCTGGCAGGTGATAATATTAGACTATTTCTTTAGATTAAAAGGCTAAATATCGGGTTAATGTCGATGCATACAAAATCCAAACAAGCGCTTGCACTTTCTTTGTTATTAATGACAAATTTTGCCCTTCCGCTTCTCGCGCAGAGCGAGTCTGCACCAAAGACTGAGCCTGATACTGGATCTATTGCACAATCAGTGCCAGCAGCACATCTTTCAGTAGAGCCTGAATCCAGTGAAATCGCCATGTTAATTATGCAGGGCAAATATAAAGAAGCGCTCGAGCAGTGTCTTGCTCAAATGAAAAAAGACGTTTGCAGCAAAGATGTTAGAAGAATGACTGGCATTTGCTATTGTCATTTACAAGAAAGCGCCAAAGCTCAGACGATTTTTGAAGACTTATTGAAAGAAAATCCAGATTCCGCAGACACCATGCTAGATCTAGCAGCATCACTATATCAGCAAGGTAAATTTCAGGCGGCATACAAACTTTGTCACAAGGCATCTACCTATTCTAATTGCAAGGCTTACGGTAAATCTGTCGCGTATCTAGTAGCGGCCGAGTGTTTGTACGCAGATAACAAATTGTCTGAAGCGGCAAAAATGTACCAGATGACACTTGATTCGCTCAATAAAAACGTCGGCGCCCTGGTAGCTAAGTTCGCCCTGTCTGGACTGGCTGGCTGTTACTGGCAACAAAAAATGTATAAGCAGGCTGCAAGCACATATGAAGAACTGGCTAAAATCAGCCGCTCCATGTATGGTGAATTTGATGTCGATTACGGCTGGTCGATTTTCCAGTTGTCTGAAGCCTACGAAAAATTAGGCGATCCAAGACAACGCGGCTTAGCGTTTAAATCAATTTGGATATTTCGCAAAGCAAATTTAGATCGCCTGAGCGAAGAGTATAAAGACATTTTGACTGACGATGATAAAGGTCAATTATTAAAAGATCGATTGGCGCGCTTTGTTTTTGGCGAATCGTCCAAACAAGAGTATGCTTTCACCGACCATTTTTTATTTGGTCCATCAAAATATTTCGAGGCTACCGGTCGCGGCATCGCGCCACCACTTTGCGCATGGAGATATAACACTCGCAAAGCTGAACCACCAGGCTGGGTCTGGAGCGATCCAAGAGTGGAGCAGACCGCACTTCTAATTTGCGTGCATGGTTTGGGACTGCATCACAGGTCATACGAATCCTTCGCCAAAAGAATTCAGCGCGAGGGAGTGACAACTGTATCCTTTGATGTGCGCGGCTTTGGTAGCTATCTAGACGCGCGAGGACATGACAGATTGAACATGGAAGACTGCGTTTCGGATCTAGAAAACTTAGTTGGCGTCTTGCGCAAAGATAATCCCAACGTGCCATTATTTTTACTTGGCGAATCAATGGGTGGAGCAATTGTAATGCGACTGGCCGCACGCAAAGGCAAGCTTTTAGACGGACTGATTTGCTCAGTGCCATCTGGCACAAGATACCAGTCACATCGCCAAGCGTTATCGGTTGGCTTGCACTTTCTGAAAAATAGAAATCGACCTTTCGATATCGGAACACGAATTGTGAACCAGGCAACCTCTGAATGCCAACTGCGCGAAAACTGGTCTAATGACCCTTCTAGCCGCTTGCGCTTATCACCCCAAGAATTAGTAGAGTTCCAGCATTTCATGGACAAAAACATCGAATTCGCAAAACAAATTACAGACACACCAGTAATTATTTTCCAGGGAGACGACGACAAATTAGTTAAGAAAACAGGCACTTATGACTTGTTTGAATCGGTCGCCAATCCCAAGAAAACACTTGTGATGCTAGGCGAAACTGAGCATCTCATTTTCGAGGCAGGACAGTTCAAAGAAGATGTCACCATGGGCGTTTTGGGCTGGATGGCAGCTCATTCACAAAAGAAAGAGAAAAGTCCAATTAAGTCGAGCGAAATAACTAACAAAACCGCAGACTCTGAGATTTAAGCTTAAGATCTCGTTTTTTTGAAGTTAAGATCGAGCCTCCTTTGGGTTTATTACAAACAAGCTTTCAAATCTTTGTATTGGGAGGGCATTGTGATGAAACAGACTAAAGGCAAATTTTTTTCCATTTTTACTATGTTGAATTTAGCAATCTGCGCCTCTTTAGTGGGTGCACCGGCCGGATTTAGTCGAGGCGGCGGCCACGGCGCAATGAGCCATGGCAGATTCGACCACGCAGGCATTGGACATGACGGACTGGGGCACGGTGCTTGCGGACACGAATGCGCTGATCGTGATGGTTTTGGTCGTGATGGCGATTTTGGTCGAGGGCTTGGCAATCATTTTGGAATAGGTGATCGTGACGCACTAGGGGCAAGACTGCCTGTAAATCACGGATATTTCAGTCACGCCCCGTATCGTTATGGATGGGGCGGCGCGCCCGTCTATGGAGCTTATGGGCTAGGTTACTCCTATTATCCCAACAATTTCTTTCCAGCTTATTATGCAGATGGCGTAGCGATGGGCGAACAAAACACCTCGCCGAGCAATCCAGATTCGGATTAATTAGTTTAATACTATTAGTGGTGGCTCTTACGCCGCGCTCAAGTACTCAATTAAATAGCGAACCGTTAACGGTTCGCTCGTTCTGCTAGACCTCGTTTAAAATCAAGCAGCTATAGAAGCCACCTTAGACTGGATTAGCGGATTCGCTACACGCATGCAAGCTTCATCTTTAGAACATCTGCACATAAGATCAAAACCGAGCAGTTCAACTTCAACTTTTCTTCGCAGTTTCATTGTGGTTGAAAAAGCAATCAGGTTTGTGACACTGGTGTGATCAATTAATGCCACCCCCGGACCAAAGAAGAATTGAACCGTTTTTGCGTTTGCTGGAATACGCTCAATTTCTCGATTCATCGCCATTGAATTAAAACAAACTACTGGACCATTAATGTAGATGACATGAATTCCATCCTTTTCATCAGTCTTTCTCCAAACCACTGGATTGCTAAACATTCGTTTGGCATTATTGGCTATTAGTTTGAACAAAGCCAATTTTGTAGCGGGTCTTTTGTAGCCAACTAAAATCGACAAATCGTTTCTAACATAAAAGACGAGTGTCAGCATGAATTTAAGCGCCGTACCAAACAAAAGCCCCCACAATAAATCTGTCGCTAAAGTCATAATTATCGTCGAAGCAAATACGGCCAATTGTTCCCATCCGATCTTAGCCATTCGCGCCCAACGTTTCGGAGCACATAACTTGTAACCAATATGCATCAAAATTGCTGCAAGCACACCAAGCGGAATCATATTGATTAGGTCTTTAGCCAAGAACAAATAAATGAGCAAGAAGATTGCGTTGTAAAAATTAGCCCAGAGCGTTTTGCCACCAGAGAGAATACAAGTAGTACTTTTTATTCCACCTGGGATTATTGTTAGACCTCCGACCATACTTGAACAAACGTTCGAAACGCCCATAGCAAATAGTGTTTTGTCGGGATTTGAATTTCTATGATATGGATCAATTTTGTCAATCGCCTTAATTGTGGCAAGTGATTCGCAACCATCAACAAGTGTCAACGTTAATACACAACCGATAACGGAAACCCATAAAGCCTGATTGGCTAAAAGTCCTTGAAAGTCTGGACAAGCAATACCAGACAGAACTTTGTCTGGTATTTGAATGAGCAAATTGGGCTCTAAGCCAATAACATTTCCCATTGCTATTCCGACAAAAACAACAATCAATTGTGGAGGAATAATTTTTAAATGTGGTGATTTAAATTGAGACAATCCAATCAATATGAAAAGACAAACTGCTGATATCGCGAGAACTTTTGGATTCATCACTAAAATTTGCGCCGGTAACTCAGAAATGATTCCAAAGAATTCGTGCGCCTGAAATTTATGCCCAATGAAATTTGGTATTTGTTTTGCGATGATTAAAAGTCCGATGGATGCAAGCATTCCTTCGATTGCAGCAGATGGAAAAATTGCGCTCAATCGCGCGGCTTTGACAAGACTCAAAAATATTTGAACCATACCTGCAAAACAAATGGCAGCAAGACAAAGTTTGTAACCAACACCCATATTACCGTGTCCCAGCGCCACAATTGCGGCAAGAACAACGGGAGCAAGACCGGCAGCCGGTCCGCTTATAGTCATGTAGGCGCCACCTAGAAATGGAAAAATCAAACCAGCAATTATTGACGAAATTATTCCGGCAATGGGCGGTGCACCAGATGCGACTGCAATGCCTAACGATAACGGTACGCTAACTAAAGAAACGATCAAGCCGGCTACTAAATCCTCTCGCCAGTGCTTGAGTCCCTTCAAACCATTTTCCGGTTTCTCCAGTTCTTCTTGGGATTCTTTGTTTGTATCTTCAACAATTTGATCTTTTTGAATTTGATTGTCC
>CAZSHS010000011.1:33536-97098 GCA_964606665.1 uncultured Candidatus Obscuribacterales bacterium
AACTGCATTTTTTCAAATTCAACAGTTGAATAATTCGGATTGAATAGTTTGGTTTCCATTTAAATCGCCTAGCTGCCCGCCGAATCCAATCTACTTGGCAGGTGTGCAAGTTTTGTGATCGTTTTGCTTACGGAGGTCTCATTTGTGGGAATACCACGCAAGATGCCTAAAAATGGCTATACAAGCTTCTTCGGAAAACGAACGATAAATGTACTTCCAGCGTCAAGGGCAGAATCTACCGAAACCGAGCCTTTATGGGCTTCGACTACGGCTTTAACAATTGATAGTCCAAGACCGGCGCCGCCCGCCTCGCGCGAGCGCGACTCTTCGCTTCGGTGGAATCTATGAAAGATCTTATCTTTGTCTGTCTCTGAAATTCCAATGCCAGTGTCGCTAACCTCGACTATTGCATAAATTTCAGACTCACTTAATCGAACAGAGATTTTGCCTTGATCTGTATATCGCACTGCATTGCTTAATAAATTACTGATTGCTTGATGGACAGATTCGGGCTCACCTTCGATTATTACAGAAGAAGTCGCATCTGATTCGATTGTCAGATTTTTAGAACGAGCAAGTGGTCTAAACTGATCCACCACTTCTTCAACTAACTCAGCCATGATGATTTCTCTGCGTCTAAAGATAATTGCTTGATCCTCTACTTTAGCAAGGAACAAAAGATCTGAGGTCAACTCTTTCATGCGCTTATTGGCTTTACTAATAGTATGTAATTCGAATTCAAGATCTGATTTTGCAATGGATTCACTTGCATCAACAGCACTCAGTGTCTCCGTAGCAGCTTCTATTACCGATATTGGTGTTTTCAATTCGTGACCTGCATCTGCAACGAATCTCTTAAACAAACTGAACGTTTCTTCCACAGGCTTAAGTGCAATTCCAGCAAATTGATAGCCGGCAACCACGACTCCCAGAGCTAGAAACGGCACCACAAGAAAAGTGGCAAGTAACATATCATTGAAAATTTTATCGTCTGAAGCTGTGGAGACCTGAATTTGCAAGAATCCGTAGGCTTTGCCCTGATGAATGATAGGTTGATATAAAGAACGTACCGATATCGTTTTGTCATTATTAAAGATGTGTCCGGAGGCAAGCCGCTTGACGCCTATAGGACCAAAATATTGAATTATTTTTCGATCTTGATTGTAAATTTGAACAGTCGCAAGTACTGGTGAATGCTCTCGTTTCGCCGCGCGAGCCCAACTTGTTAAAGAAGGTATTTCATTTGTAATTTCTACACTAGGCCTTGTCTCTGCTAGTAAATCCTGCAACAAAATATCCATGGAGCGTGATAGTCCCCATTGAAATATTCCCACTGACCCCAAAACACCAAGTTCGTAAAGGATCAAAACCAACAAGGCAAAGTAAACAGCCAGCTTCAAACGAAGCCGCTTAACCATGTTCAATTCAGATTCTCATCCAAAGTAAGTTTGTAGCCGACACCATGCACTGTTCCAACGATTGAAGGCTGTTTTGGGTCGTCCAATTTTTTTCGTAATCTGTTTATGTGTCCGCGCACAGTATCATTTTGAGCCAGTGAATCTGATTCCCAGACTGAGGAGATGAGCTCTTCTGCGCTAAAAATGCGATTGGGATGACGAACGAAAAATTCAAGTAACCTAAATTCTTTGGGCAACAAATGCACTTCTTTGCCCGCCTTGAATACTTTGTGATTTTGAATATCTATATGAATGTCACGAATATCAAAAGTAGTATGAACTGTCTGACTGGCTCTACGTAAATGAGCATTGATGCGCATGGACAATTCTTTTAGCTCAAGCGGTTTTGTGATGTAGTCGTCCACACCAGCGTTGAAACCCTTTTCTTTATTGTCTAAACCGTCACGCGCAGTGATCATGAGAACGCAAGCGTCTCCACCATGACCACGATAATCCTTACACACATCTATTCCAGAAAGTTTGGGCAACATCCAATCCAAAATAATGACATCAAAAGAGCTGAATCTGAGCTGCTCGAGAGCGGCGACACCGTCATGTACAGTCTCTACTAAATGATGCTCGCGCTTGAGCCAGTTACCAATTAAGGTGGCGAGGTCTTTTTCGTCTTCTACAATCAAAATTTTAGCCATGATAGTTTTTCATTTTAACTTCCCCAAAAGATTCTACAAGGGGGGGCTGGTATAATTTGCTGTGAATGAGCGAAGCTTTTGATTCTAAAAATGCGTATGACGCAATCCTGGTCCTCTCCTTCGGCGGACCAGAGGGCATGGACGATGTCATGCCCTTTCTGCGCAATGTGACGCGCGGTAAAAACGTGCCCGACGAGCGCCTTTTGCAAGTTGCCAAACATTATGAATTATTCGGTGGTGTAAGCCCTATAAATGATCAAAATCGTCAGCTCATAAAAATTCTTACAGAAGAACTCAAGTTTAGAGAAATCAATTTGCCTATTTTCTGGGGAAATCGCAATTGGAAACCATATCTCTTGGACACTTTAATTGAGATGTCGAACGCTGGCGTGAGCAAGGCGCTTGCTTTTGTGACATCGGCTTACAGTTCGTATTCCAGTTGCCGTCAGTATCTTGAAGATATTGAGCGAGCACAAAATGATTTCAAAGAGAAATATCCCGAAAGAAAAGTACCGGAAATAGATAAGATTCGCCCTTTTTTCAATCACCCAGGCTTTATTTCTGCCAATGAAGAACGGCTCAAAGAATGTCTTTTTCAATTTCCAAACCCAAATTTAGTCCATGTAGCTTTTGTTGCCCACAGCCTGCCAGTGAGCATGGCAGACGAATGCAAATATGAAAGTGAATTGAATGAAGTCGCCTCTATTCTGGCCGATAGGCTCAAACTCAAAAGCTGGAAAGTGGTTTTTCAAAGCAGGAGCGGTCCTCCCAGTCAAAAATGGTTAGAGCCAGATATTCTGGATCATCTGCGCGAAGTCGAAGCCGAGGGCTATTTGGAAGTGGTAGTAGCTCCAATTGGCTTCGTTTCAGACCATATGGAAGTGAAATTCGCTCTTGATATCCAAGCATCCGAGGTTTGTAAAGAGCTCGAAATCAAAATGTTACGTGCAAAAACTGCCGGACTTCATCCTCATTTCATTTTCATGATCTCTGATCTTATTGGCGAACGCTTGAATGGAGAACCTGCCGAAAAAGAAGGCAAATTCCCAATCTCCCCCGACATTTGCCCAGCCAACTGTTGCCCGCGTGGTACTACTGCTATATCGGGTCGACCGGGCTTGAACCCATAATCTCGAATGCAATCATTTGAGAACAAAAAATTTGAAGGACCTGCATCCTTATGAAAAAACGGGCTATCCATTGGTTTCGCTCTGATTTACGTCTAACTGACAACACCGCTTTGCATGCGCTCGAAAAAGAACTTGGCGACAAAGCCGATTGTATTGGTGTCTTTGTAATGAGCGATCCAGACGAAGGAAAATGGGCTATGGGCGCTGCTAGTAAATGGTGGCTCCATCATTCACTAACTTCATTACAATCAGATCTTAGAGAAATAGAGGTTCCTCTTGTGATACTGCATGGAGTGGCATCAAAAGAACTAGCCCGCTTTGCAAAATCCTTCAAAGCAGACTATCTTTTTTACAATCACCGCCATGAGCCCTGGGCATCAAAACAGGAAATAGCTGTTGAGCAAGAGCTTGAAAAAATAGGAGTGGAGTGTTTTTCTTTTCACGATGGGCTTTTGATTGAACCAGCTAATTTGCTAAATAAAACTGGCGGCCCATATAAAGTTTTCACTCCCTTCTGGAATGCTTGTCTGGCTCATTTCGAGCGTCAGGGGGTGCCACTTCCCAAACCTAAATTTGGCAAGATTGTTAAAGGCACCAAATTCGACACCATCGATTATTCAATTAGAGACTTCAATAAAAATCTAGATGAATTACACCTAATACCGCGCATCCGATGGTATGAGGGAATGCAAGAATTTTGGCAACCAGGTGAAGCAGGAGCACAAAAACGACTTTCTAAATTCGTCAACCAATCTATAACTAAATACGATACCGGCAGAGACCGACCTGGCGACTCAGACGTTTCTTACATTTCACCCCACTTGCATTTTGGCGAAATTAGCACTCGCCAAATATGGCACCGAGCAATTGAACACGACTCGAAAAGCACACAAATTTACCTTAGAGAAATAGGTTGGCGAGATTTCGCCCACTATCTTTTGCACTTCTTTCCGCAAACCACAGACGAACCTCTTCAAACTTCGTTTGTTTCCTTTCCCTGGCGTACCGATAACGGTTCGCTAGCAAAGTGGCAGCAGGGAATGACCGGTTTTCCAATCGTCGATGCTGGTATGCGACAGCTCTGGCATCTAGGATGGATGCATAATCGTGTTCGCATGATTGTCGCTTCCTTTTTAGCTAAAGATCTGCTACTTCCATGGCAAACAGGTGCGGATTGGTTCTGGGACACTCTGGTGGATGCTGATTTGGCCAATAATACATTGGGATGGCAATGGACGGCGGGATGTGGAGCTGATGCTGCTCCATTTTTTAGAATTTTCAATCCTGTTTTGCAAGGCGAAAAATTCGATCCGGAGGGCACCTATATTAAGGAGTGGGTACCAGAATTGTCCAAACTAAACAAAAAATGGATACACAAACCCCACGAAGCACCACCTCTTGAATTGCAAATGGCTGAAGTGATTCTTGGAGAAACATATCCAAAACCGATTGTCGATCATTCTGCTGCAAGACAACGTGCGCTTCAGGCGCTAAAATCGAAAAAATAGTTTCATGATTAAATAAATTGTTGATGAATCAGGGCGAAAAAGTAGTCGAAATTAAGAATTTGAGCAAAGAGTTCAAGGGAAACTTTGCTGTCAAAGATCTGTCCTTCGAAGTAAAAAAAGGCGAGATTCTAGGTTTGCTTGGCGCTAACGGCGCAGGCAAAACAACTACGATTCATATGCTTTTAAATCTCATCACTCCAACAACAGGATCGATTGAAATTTTTGGCAAGGACTTTGCTAATTCGCGCATTGAGATACTGGGTCGAATGAATTTCGCTTCGGCTTATCAGTTTCTGCCGTACAACTTGAAAGTAATTGAAAATTTGCGAGTCTTTGCCGAAATTTATTGTGTGGATGATGCCGAAAACCGAATAGACGAACTTTTAGAATTATTCGAACTCAACCATTTGAGAAAAAATTCAACCGGTATGCTTTCATCTGGCGAACAGACAAGACTGAATCTTTGTAAAGCACTTTTGAATAAACCAGACTTATTGCTCTTAGACGAACCCACTGCCAGTCTCGATCCGGACCAGGCAGACAAAGTTCGAAAGATCATTCTCGATTTGCAAAAACGCTCTGGAATGTCGGTGATAAATACTTCACACAATATGATAGATGTTCACGAACTCTGTGATCGAATACTATTTATGCAGACTGGCAGAATTATTGCTCAGGGCACTGCTTCAGAGATTATGAACACTTACCAGAGTCAAAGCCTGGAAGAAGTTTTTATCATGATTGCTCGTCAAAAAAACACGTCACCAAATACAATGTCACAAGAAATCAAAAATTAAAACATGAGAAAAGGTCAGAGCTGGAGTCGCAAATGAATTTTCGAGTAATCAAAGCCTTAGTTCTCAAATATCTTTATGTCTGCTCGCGTAACACTTTCAGAGCGCTGGATGTATTTTTCTGGCCGGTAATGGATTTGTTAATCTGGGGCTTCATGTCCATATATATGATGCAAGTTACAACCACTGTCCCCAAAATGGTGCCCATGCTAATTTCTGCCATCATTCTTTGGAATGTTTTATACCGAGCGCAACAAGTAGTTTGCGTTGCTTTTCTGGACGACGTCTGGTCGCGCAACATGCTGAACATCTGGGCTGCACCGATTCGACCAATCGAATACGTGGGCGCAGGTTATGTAGTGGGTTTTATGCAAGCTTTCATTGTAGTTGTGGTAATGGGAACACTTGCTGGATGCTTTTATTCTTTCAATGTATTGGAATTAGGTCTGCATTTAGCAATACTATTTGCTAATTTGATCATAATGGGTTGGTCACTGGGACTTGTAGTCACCGGGCTGTTTTTGCGATTTGGCCCCCCGGCTGAAGCACTTGCTTGGGCTGTACCTTTTTTATTCCAACCGATATCGGCAGTCTTTTATCCAGTAGAAGTTTTACCACCATGGATGCGACTGCTCGCTCAAATAACTCCTGCCAGCCATGTTTTTGAAGGAATGCGCGAACTAGTTGCCACTGGTCAGATGAATATCACTCACATGTATTCAGCAATAGGATTGAACATTTTATATATGACGATTGCCGGCTTCCTGTTCAAACTGTTTTACGAAGAAGCGCGCAAGCGAGGCTTCTTAGCCAAATACGCAGCCTGACAAGGCCCGTTCTATCAGCTAATTTAATACGAGTACCGTTATCGGTACTCGTATTTTTTTTTACTTGCGATTGAACTTTTTTCCTCTTGCATTCGTTTTATATAGAAAAGGGAGGAAGTCACCATGCACATCACAGACGACTATTGGTACGACGATCCAGATAAGGTAGACATGTGTGAGAAGAGCGTAGAGCTGATTGTAGCCTGTCGCGAATTCGAAGCAAAATTTAAAACCGACGCAGAATGCATTGAAGAATTAATTAAAATACTTGGCAAAGCAAACTTATTTTGTCGCAACTGCAATAGCACAGAAGTGCGCCGCAATTACGGCAGCAGGACACTACTGTGCTACGCATGCAGACGAGGGACTTCAGCATTTGGAGGCACCATTTATGATGGCATCAAGAAACCACGAGCATGGCTTTTAGGACATTTTCTAATTGGTCAAGGTATTGAATTTAATTCGAATCAATTTCGCATTCCAGCAAGGGTTGCCTATTCAAGCGCTTTAACAATAATGAAAAAGATGGCGCTTGTTATAAAATCTGCTCTTGAAAGAGAAGTTGAATCGATTTCGTCGAATGTTTTTATGTCTGTTTTCAATAAACGAAGTACTCATACTCCAGCTCAACATCATCCTCGTGCGGAGCAAGACGCAATGGAAAAATCCGAAGCCTATTTAGAAGATGTCGAAGAAGATCGTTTCCTGGACGACGAGCCCATTCGCCCCAAATGCCTTGATGATTTAGATGAATTTGCAAATTCGCTATACGAAATGCTCTCGAATGAAAAAATTCACTTTGATCATTTACTCATTGGCCTGAGATGTCATGACATTGGAATTTTGTGCACTGCAATTTTCGAATTAGAATATCTTGGATTGATTCAGCGTCACGGCGGTGACTACTACACAAAGAAACAGAAACCGCCAATTGTAGAGATTCCTGAATCCTCATTAAATGCCCGTGTTCGAGATTTTATCGAGTACATCAAAAACATCCATCACGGCATTAGCAGAAAATGCCTTCATTTGTACCTGGCTTTATTCTGGAGCAAAAATTATCGGGTCAGATGGAATAGAAGTGCTTTGGCTAAAGCTTGTAGAGAACATCCGCGCATCACAGGCAAGCAAGTACTTTCTTTTGTTACTCCGCTTATAGTCAATTTAGTTGGACTCGATCTGACCTAGTTTGCAGGTTCGATTGGTAGCCAGTAACGATTATTCTCATCCTTTTTAAATTGCATCTGCACTAAAAGCGCTTTGTTGAAACAAGAAGGTGCCGAATAAGTTTGATTGGCCGACACGCCCACTTTAGGCGGCTCTTCCATTACATTCCAATTTAGTCTTTCAAAATACATTCGTTTTGCAAAGGGGACAATGACTTGCATGAATTGCTTATCTATACCGCTTCTTTTGTGAGCATCATCAATGTAAAACCGATCTACTGAAATTGTGGTGTCGCACTCTTTTTTTGCCCCGGCAAACCCAAGTAGTTTGCCATCGTCTTCGGCAACGAGAAATATTCCCTCGTTACCGAAGTAGTTGGCTTCGATGTTGCGCAAGTCCTTGTGCTTAGAGCTCAAATCAAGCTCTTCGCCTTTTTTGCTGCACAACTCGGCAAAAATGGCTTGGATGCTTTTTTCATCCTGGCGATTTGCTACACGAATTTGCATAGGTCGTTTTTCTCTATCGAACCGTTAACGGAACGACTATTGAATAAGGTACGCCACCAGAAGCAACGCAACGATGTTCAAAATTTTGATCATCGGGTTGATAGCAGGACCAGCTGTATCTTTATAGGGGTCACCGACAGTGTCACCGGTAACAGCCGCTTTATGAGCATCTGAACCTTTACCGCCACAGTTTCCGTCTTCGATGTATTTCTTAGCGTTATCCCATGCGCCACCACCGGAGGTCATCGAGATAGCAACGAAGATACCAGTTACGATACTACCAACCAACACACCACCCAAAATCTTGGCAGCAGCGTATTCGCCTGGAAGTAAGTACTGCAACCAGAAAAATCCAAGTGCAGTGATAATTACTGGAGTCAATACAGGCAGGAGCGCTGGTGTGATCATCTGTTTGATGGCAGCCGAAGTAACAATGTCTACGCATCTTGCATAGTCTGGTTTGGCTGTCCCTTCCATGATGCCTGGGATTTCTCTGAATTGGCGACGAACTTCTTCAACCACCAATCCTCCAGATTTGCCAACCGCTTCCATTGCATAGGCAGCAAACAAGAATGGAATCAAGCCACCTAAGAACAGTCCCGCCAAAACATAAGGACTTGAAAGATCAAATGTGATTGCCGAGGTATGAACGATACCGGCTGCGTTATTGGCAGCAGCAGCGTGTTTAGCGATGTGGGCATTCAACTCTTGAGTATACGAGCTGAACAAAACAATCGCAGCTAAACCAGCAGAACCGATGGCGTATCCCTTAGTTACGGCTTTGGTGGTATTACCAACAGCGTCCAGAGGATCGGTGATAGCGCGGACTTCTTTTGGCATTTCAGCCATTTCAGCAATACCACCAGCGTTATCCGTAATCGGTCCATATGAGTCAATGGCGACGATGATGCCAGCCATTGAGAGCATCGCCATGGCAGCCAACGCCACGCCAAACACTCCGCATAGAGCGTATGAAACAAGAATTCCGGCGATGATAACAAGCACTGGAAGAGCTGTTGATTCCATCGATATTGCAAGGCCAGCGATGATGTTTGTGGCATGACCGGTCTCTGATGCTTTGGCGATGTGACGGACTGGACGGTATTCAGTAGATGTGTAGTACTCGGTGATCACTACCATCAAAGCAGTGACAACAAGACCGACGCACGAGGCGGCAAAGAACTGCCAAGTTGGAACCACGGCTCCACCATTGAGAGTTAGACCACTCATCATCTTGTCTGTTACGAAGTAGAAACCAACTGCTGCAAGCACGCCAGAGACAATAAGCCCGCGGTACAGCGCTCCCATAATATTGGTGCTTTTTCCGAGCTTAACGAAGAACGCACCGATAACGGAAGTGATAATGGAAATAGCACCAAGTGCAAGCGGATAGACCAAAACGAGTGGCGCTTGTCCAGCTTCAATTTGGGCATGGAAAGTTTCGTGAGCAAGAAGCATCGTGGCGATCGCTGTTACAGCGTATGTCTCGAACAAGTCAGCAGCCATACCAGCACAGTCACCAACGTTGTCGCCTACGTTGTCGGCGATTACGGCAGGGTTACGCGGGTCGTCCTCGGGAATACCGGCTTCGACTTTACCAACCAAGTCTGCTCCGACGTCTGCGGCTTTGGTATAGATACCACCGCCTAAGCGTGCAAAGACTGAAATTAAACTAGCTCCAAAACCTAGACCGACAAGCGCCGTAACGTCTTTGGTTACTAGATAGAAAATTGTCACACCAAGCAAACCCAGACCTACAACAAGTAGACCGGTAACCGACCCACCCTTGAAAGCGACATCTAATGCTGCTTCAAGACCGTTCTTAGCCGCCTCTGCGGTTCGGACGTTTGCTCTCACCGAAACAAACATTCCCACAAAACCAGCCAGTGAGCTCAGGACCGCTCCTACGACGAAACCGATGGCTGTAGTGATGTTAATAGCGACAGCCAAAACAATTGCAAGAACGATACCTACATACAGAATCGTCGTGTATTGACGACGCATGTAAGCATTGGCACCTTCTTGAATGGCGCCGGCAATCTCTTGCATTTTCTCACTTCCGGCACTCAGCTTGAGAACGCTCATTCCGGCATAGCCACCGTATAAGAGAGCTACAGCCCCTCCGCCGATGCAGTAGTAAAGAATCGAAGTTTCATCCATGAATCTCTCAAGCTCCTTTGGTTTCAGCCGTGCTTTCCTGACCACTTGTTGGTAAGCGGCGCAACCGAAAAACACCGTCCTAAATTTACCAGTTTCTTATAGGGCCTATCTTTTCCACTATTTAATTTAGTCCTCACCAGTGGTGGCAGGACCAAACGGTTTCCAAGCGCCGATAAGTGGAACAAATTGCACACTTTACGGTCTCTTATTAGAATAGCCAGGCGGTGCAAAGTTAAGGGGCGTTCATATTGCGATCTCAACCTATTAATAGGATTCACAGTCATCTGTCCTATCTTTCACTTTTAATTCCCTTAAGCTTCTTTTTGTTTTGTGATGTCAACTGCCAGTTGGCGAGCGCACAAGAAAATCTTGGCATCAACAAAGTTTCATCTGCGAAGTTGCTTAAAAGCAAAGATGGCATTGAAATTGCCACCACGAATAAAACTTGTTTACCGCGTCCGATAATTCAGTTTCTCGCGGGTGAAAATGGAAACACCGTGTTAGTAGCTGATTTTCCCGGCTTGATTTGGGAATTGCCCACCAAATCAGTAGGAACGGAAACATTTGGCACCACAAGTAGTATCACATCAATTAAAATTGGACGTTTCCAATCAAGCCCGCCAGTCTGTCGCATTTCAATTTCGGCTAAAAATTCAGCTATTTTGAAAAACGTCGCGTTTCGCTCTACACCCGGTCGTCTGAGCGTCAAAATTACCAATTACAAAAACTCCCTTGCAGAGCAGGGTCTAAGAGAATTAAAAGCATTTCCACCACCTCTTGCTCCCGTTTTTAGTCGAACAACACCGCAAAAAGCTGGCATAGCGCCACCTTTGTCAGAAATGGAGCCAACCCTCTCGACTTATCAAGGTCCGGGAAAATTCGAACTCGATCCACAAGTCATATCACAATCGACAACCGATAACGGAACGATGGTTTCTGGGGCACCAGTGCCGGGGCTACCCTTGGCGCCGAAATTAAAAGCTTCAAATCCTTATCACGTCCCCAGTGTCGCTCCAACTCGCGCCCGGGCATTATCACTAACGGAATCTAAGCAGACGTCTCAAACCGTAAACGCAAATTCATCAAATCCGAATAAAGTGGCAAGTGCTAAAAACTCATTCAAGAATGCGGATTTAAACGAGCTAAAGAATCAAAATTCTTCAGAAAACGGCTCCGTGTCAAAATTACTTGGCAAAATCAAAGACAAAACTGCCAAATTATTCGCCCCTTCAGATAGTTCAACTCTTGCAGAGCCTGTCGATTCGTCGAAATCTAACCAGACTGCTCAAGTAGAAAACACCATCGATTTAAAATTCGACGCGAATCATATCGAATTAGGCGGATTGCGATTGCCAGCTAGTCAAATAACTTACAAGTCATTCAGACTTTCCAATCCCGATAGATATGTAGTGGATTTCGACAACTTACCAGAGTTAAAGGATGCGTCGCGTCCAGAAATTCCAGAAAACAAGTTCATTAAAGATATTCGTATTGGCTCTGTACCAGCCAATACTGCAGATGGCTCTTCAGAAATGAAGGGACGCCTAGTCTTTGACTTGCTCGATTCTGAAACTACATTCAACATCAATTCACAGGCAAACAAAATAGTTTTTTCAATTAATTCTCTTGCCAATGAGTTGCCTGCTGCCAACTTAAAAGGCAAAGTCGTCGTCCTCGACGCTGGTCACGGCGGAACTGATCCAGGCGCACAGCGCGGTATCACTAACGAAAAAGACATAACGTTATCGGTTGTGAAATATTTGAGCGAGTTTCTTAAAGCGCAGGGAATAAAGGTGCATCTTACAAGAATCGACGATACTTTCATTTCCTTACAAGAGCGTGTCGATATAACCAATCGAACCAATCCAAACGCTTTTGTTAGTGTACATGTGAACGCGATGGAATCATCAAACGAAATTAGTGGGCTTGAGACCTATTTTCAAACAGAACAAAGTAAAGAGCTTGCCTCAGACATCCACAAAAATTTGTTGGACACACTCAAAGTACCTGATAGAAATATTCGCAAAGCAAAGTTCTACGTCATAAATCGCACCGAAGTGCCAAGCGTGTTAGCTGAGATTGGCTTCATCTCGAATCAGGATGAGCGCGAAAAACTAACTAACTCCGACTATCAAAAACAGGTGGCTGAGGGGTTAGCAAAAGGAATTATTCTTTATCTATGTAACGATTCAGGCACAAGAGAGATTTCGCATGGCACTGGTAGCGAGAAAGCAAAGATCGCGAATAAGCAATTGAGCGTAAGCCCTAAAAAAGATTCAAGTACTGCTAACACAAGAAGCGAGAAAATAAGGGCTGGTACATTATCCTCTTTATCTCGACTCGCGCAAAAAGGGCTGGGAATCGGAATGAGCGCTAACAAAGACCAGGTACACAGATAAGCGAACCGTTAACGGTACCTGTCGTAAAGCCAAGGTAATGAATGGGCCAAAAATGGCTCAAAACCGCCCTTAATTCCTCAAATCCCAAGTACGATTCATATATGAACATCAAAGATAGTTTTGCCAAAGCTAAGTGTATTGGGTTATTTGACTCGGGACTTGGCGGTTTGTCTGTATTGAAGCAACTTTTGATGCTTCCTGATTTAAACGACCAAAGCTACAAAAGCGAAGAGAATCAAAATTCGCCAAGCACAACAAATGCTATTAAAAAGGAATATGTTTATTTCGCTGACACGGCAAGATGTCCATATGGTGGTCGCAGCCAAGCAGAGATTCAAACCTTCGTTGAACAAATAGTTGAATGGCTCTTTCAAAATAATGTTGACCTGGTTATTATGGCGTGCAATACCAGTGCAGCTTTGGTAGAACCGGCAAGACGGTCCGGATTTTCTTTGCCCATGATTGATTTGTTGCACTCCACTGGTGACATTGTGCAAAAAAATGCATACAAGCGCATTGGTGTAATGTCGACAATGGCTACGGCAAAAACAAAGGCATTCAGCAAAGCAATTAAAAAGAAACAGCCACAAGTAGAAGTTTTCGAGCTAGCTTGTCCAGATTTAGTTCCGCTCGTGGAGAGCAATAAGACAAAATCGCGCGAGGCAGTTGAAGCGCTTAGTCCATACGCCAAAGAATTAATTGCACATAATGTCGATGCTATTATTTATGGATGCACCCATTTTCCATTTTTACATGATTCCATGCGACGCTGCCTAACTGAGCTCAATGCGCTGGATACGAAGATGATCGATCCGGCCGTTTGCTTGAGCGAAGAACTACTTGGTATGAGTCTGACAAATATGCAAGTTTATCAAAATGATTTCTGTGACCTAAACAACCGTTGTCGCTTTGTCACCACCGGCAATATCGAAACATTTGCTGCAGGAATTAACAACAATTTGGGCTTGCCATTTACTCAAATCGACCAAGTTTCAGTAGGTGAGCTCACGCTAAGCGAAACATCGGTCAATACGACGCCGTCCAATATTCAGTTATAGGTCTTTGAATTAGCCTAAGAAAATCTCAATCTTTGCAATCAGTTTTGTTATAAAACAAACAATTGACGCCAAGTTTTGCTTGAGGATAATAGAGGAATCATGGGTAGAAAAACCGAGAGCTTTTATTGTGATTTATTGACTTCGGAAATGACCGAAGCCTTCACTAACGACTTTGGCAAGGCAGTCTTGCGGCTGCCCAATCAGGGGCGTGGCGAAGTACACGACGATGTAGTCATTTACTTCTCCGCACTTGCCATGGATCAAGTTAATACTATTGCCACTAAATATGGTATCAATGATCCAGACGCTCTACATGAAATGTTTCAGCTCACAAGACACAATTTGGTTCAAGGCTTTCGTATCGGACAAAGTATGAAAGGAAGCTGGCGTCCTAGTTAGCAGGACTCAACTACTTTGCCCCCAAATTAAACAGCAAGTTTTATTTTTGCAACGCAGCCATAAGGCTGTGAATTTTTTTCTGGATGCCAGGATCTTTTGAATAATGGATTCCACCGTAAATCAACAGCCCAATCAAAACAAGCGTGAGCACCTGAGTCAATATCCCAGGTCCCATACTATTAGAGCGCATTTTCGAATTCTTGCTAAACCGGCGTGTGCCAGTAACTTCTTGCATACGCTGTGCACGAGGCAACGCTAATCTTCCGCCACCTTGAACACGCAATTTCGCATACTCCTTGGCTGAAGGCAACTGACGCTGACAGTTAACACAAAAACGCAATTGGGCTTTAATTGGCGCATGACAAAATGGGCAATTGGAATATCCTAATTCTTGCCTGAACTCTTCGATTTCCTCTTCCTGACTCGGTTTCTGATTACCACCAAAAATCGACGAGAGCATATCCAAAAACTTTTGCACCGGATTTGGTGCGCTCACTTCAGGCTTAACTTTGTAAGATCCAGTCGCTTCTTGGGCTTGCATTTTACCGTTAGCATGATTGAAAGTGCCCTGCCCAGGACCTTGAAAATGTGAAGTCTCGGTGCGCATCTCCTCAAGAATTTGCTGCACTGCATTAGGCATGCCTTGATGAATATCAAGCGCCGGGTGTTCGCCTGTAGCAAGAGCTTCCGCTTCGCTTTCTAAATCCTTGTAGCCCTGTGCTTCTTGTCTGAATCTGTACGAACGCACTTTTGGCCAGTCTCGGCGCAATGCATCGCGCAATTCTTTAGCAAAAGCGGTGCAACTGGCGAAACGATTTTCCGGTTCTTTGTTCAACGAGCGCGTTATTACATACGTTGTTTCGTTGCAGCTTTTCAATTCAGGAACGGCGTCACAAAAGGGAATTGGCGTTCCATAGAGATGACAGTCCATCATTTCAATGGCAGACTTAGCTTTGTACGGAAGCTCACCGCTCAGCGACTCGTAGACTAGAATACCCATCGAATAGATATCACTGCGGGTATCAACTACGGCATTAGACAAACACTGCTCAGGACTCATGTAGGGCGGTGAACCACACACGTCTCCGGCCTTGGTAATTTGATATACGTCTTCGGCAAAACAATCTGTTTCCTTAAGCTTGGATAAGCCGAAGTCGACGATTTTGACCCAGTCCTCAGTTTCTCCGTGTTTGCTTAAAATAATGTTCTCTGGCTTCAAATCACGATGTACGACGTCATGACTATGTGCAAATTCAAGCGCATCCAATATCTGATCAAAAATAATCGTTGCTCTGTCAAAAGGCAAAGCACCCAGGGCTTCTAATTCGTCTTTTAAGCTGCGTCCCTCAATGTATTCCATCACGAGGAATGGCTGCCCCAACTTGCTCATTCCAAAATCAAAAAGTGTGACAATGTGATGATGATTAACCTGAGCAACTGTGCGCGCTTCTCGGTTAAATCGCTTGAGCGCCTCAGAATCAGCCACTTTGTGCGCGTGTAACATCTTAATTGCCACAATACGGTCGGTCTGTTCGTCTTGTGCTCTATAGACGACGCCCATGCCGCCTTTTCCAAGAACCCCTGTGACCAAGTAGCGATTAGACAGTAATGTGCCAATAAGCGGATCGCGGGCGCTTACGCTCTCGCCGCTCTGCTCTTTAGCAGACCCTTTTGTTTCCGTGTTTTCGGCCGGGCACACTGTTAATCAGTCCCTTAATTAGTAAATCGGGTTAGTTCCTTGAGAAAACGCCCTTGAAATAAGCCAACTATATCCATATAACCCCATACCCGCCCACTATGGCAACTAAACCGATAAAGGGCACCAAACAGCGACCAGATAACGCTTTTCAACCAAAGAGCACTCGAATGCGCCATTCGTTTGAAGACACCAACTTTACATAAATTCAGCTATTATCGAATTACTGAGTGCCAATTTCTTCTGGGGAATGGCCAACTGTCCATTTTCAAGCTCAAGCATCCCCGCGTCCAACATGCGTTTTATCGGCATCTTGTAGCTATCGAATAGGTCAACCCCATATTCCTTTTCAAAATTGGCTAAATTTATACCTTTAAGCATACGAAAACCCAGCATAATGCCTTCTTTAAGCCTCATAGCCTGATCAATGGGTTCAAAAAGATCAACCGATAACGGTTCGCGAATATAGCGAGTCAATGATCTGATGTTAGAACTGCGAACCCCGTCCACGTAACGGTGCGCGCCAACTCCAAAGGCAAGATATTCCGCGTTTCGCCAATAAGTCAAATTATGACGACAGGCAAATCCCGGCTTGGCAAAATTGGAAACTTCATATTGTTCAAATCCGGCTTTAGCAAGTGTCTCAATTAAACGCTCACGCATCAAATTGAATTTATCGTCATCGGGATAAGCACAAGAATTTTTTGCAAAACGACTGTACAAAGGAGAATTGCCCACCAATTCCAGTCCGTAAGCGGAAACGTGTTTAATTTGCTTTCGACTAGAGGCCAGTTCGACAAATTCATCTAGAGTTTGTTGCCAGCTATCTACAGTCTGAGTGGGCAGACTATACATAAAATCTAGGCTTATAACTGGAAAATCAGCCTGGCAAGCGAGCTCAATTCCGGCTTTAGCTTGGCTAGAAGTATGATCTCGTCCGATTGCTCTAAGCTCATCATCACGCAATGACTCAATACCAATAGATATGCGATTAATACCCAATTCGCGCCAAAACTGTGCCTTTTCTTTGGTAATGGAATGAGGAGTAGATTCAATCGTAATCTCGGCGTTTTCACTACATTCAACTAACTCTAGCAATCCTTTATGGATAGAACGCAGATTCTCTGGCGCCACCACTGACGGTGTGCCACCACCATAAAAAATGCTCTCCAGCTTGATTGGCGATCGTGTCTGTTTGACCCTTTGCTTAATTTCTTCCAAAACAATGGCGCAATATTCGCTTTCTAGATGCTGCATGCCTGCAAAGGCAGCGAAATCACAGAAATCGCACTTATGGACACAAAAAGGCAGATGTATATAGGCAGCTTGAATCATGCTTGGTTCGTGATAAATTTAGAAGGTTCACAATATACTCGCTCTAAAGCCAATATGAAACGTCTCTACCGAAATTCGATACATTTTATTCTAAGCGTGATTGCCGCATCCAGTCTTTCACTGGTTACGACTCAAAATGGTCAGGCTCAAGACAAAATTCAAGACAGCGCTCAAGACAAGGCTCCAGCCAAGCCTCAGAGTGGTGCATCGTCAGAGTCCGTGAGATTGCTTAAAGAACAATCAGCCCTCGAGAATTATCTAGATATGTTCAAAATGGGCATGACTCATACCGATTTGCGAGGAGCAGGAGATCATATCGTCAAACTACGTCGCCAAATCACTGATAATCCAAATGATTCTGACCTTAGAATCAAGCTTGGCACTTATCTTTATCTTTCAGGAGACCTGGAGGGTGCCAGCATGGAACTGCGTCGGGCCCTCGCCCTAGATAACGAAAACATCGTGACCAACGTGTTATTGGGCAAGATTTCAGACGGTATTGGTGACCACCAAGCAGCCCAACTGCAATATCGAAAAGCAATAAGTATGTCTCCCAAACTGGCCGCGCCTTTTGTATGTCTTGGCGATAGCTTTATGGCTCAAGGTGCCATTTCAGAAGCGATTAACGAATTCAGACGAGCAAACGACGTAAAAGCCACTTGTCAGGGTCTGACGGGATTGGCTCAAGCTCTTGTTGCCACAGACGATCCAGAAGGATCTGTTCGGGCTGCAAGACAAGCAGTGTCAATAATGCCAAGCTCATCAAATGCGCACGTCGCCCTCACGCATGGACTTTTGCGCCTCAAAGAAGATATAAGCGCACTAAGAACAGCAAGGCAAGCAGTTCTGCTCGATCCGACTGCTGCAGAAAGTCATATTGCCCTTGGCAGAGCTTTATACGCCAACAAGAAAAATGCCGATGCAGTAGTCGAATTTGAACAAGCGGTACTTTTAGATCCACTCAATGCCCAAGCTCGAAATGACTTGGGATATGCCTTATACAAAAGAGGCGATGTAGCCTCCGCCGTTACTCAGCTTCAACTGGCACTAAGACTGAATCCCCGATTGAGCGAAGCACGTAATAACTTAGAGCTTGCCATTTTCGGCTTATCTAGTCCACACTAAAACAGATATCGATACTATATACACCACCAATACAACGATACCAAATGCGCCACCATTGCATTTCTGACGCATCGGTATACAATTAATATGTCGTAAAATATGCAAACCAATTGGTATCGGTAAAACTTTATGAATCACCTGAGAGCAACTGCTCAGGCGACAGTTCAAAAGAAAAGTGTGTCTGTGACAGAACGGACAAAAACTGGTGCATTATTTTTTATGGCACTTGCCTCTGCCATAGCTCTTGGTGCCTGGGGACTTAGTACTCCTGTTTATGCACAAGAAAACGAACAGCAAAAAGGCAAAAGCGACACTGCCGATAAAAAACAAATAGCCCAGTATGGCCCTAGTGGTCGCAGCCAATCGGCGCGCACTCAGCGACTGCCTGCAGTGACTGGTACAGTTCAAATTCGCAAACCCTTTAAACTGGTGGCACAAGCCAATCAAGGCATTATTCACCATCTCAGTTTCAGAGATACACCCGTACGCGAGTTAATTGCTGAAATTGCGCGCAGGGGCAATTTAAATATCATCGTTGATAAATCGGTCGATGGGCGCATCACAGGCGAACTCAAAGATGTAACGCTCAACGAAGCGATGGACACCATTCTTGCTTCCGCAGGACTCGAGAGCCGTCGCCTAGAAAACAACGTCATAATCGTTGCCTCAAGCGTAGCCATGGTTCAACTCAAACTAAACAGGCAAGTTGTTCGCGCTTTCAAATTGAGTTATGCCCATCCCTATGATGTGGCGCAGATTTTGCAATTTTCTGTTTTCAATAAAGGCGTCGTTTCTAGCTTCGATGAAAAAGTGGGGTTGGGTGACTCCGCCACCGAACCCGGCACCAAGAATCAACTAGACCAAACTCTTAAAAAAGACGAAGTAGCCAAACAACTAAACGGTACTACTCGCGAACAAATTCAGGAAGGAACTGGTTTCAACAATGCCGCAGTAGAGCCAGGCAGCCAGCAGACTCGACAAGTTCAAGAAATCAACGCACTATATTCGATACCACCAAATGATGGTGGCGCAATTGTGATACCAGACGCCAAAGGGCGTCAAGTAATCGTAGTTGGAACTCAGGAAGACGTAGATCTGGCTGGTGAAGCTATTGCGCTGGTAGATCGTCGACCGCGCCAAGTACATATTCAATCTTCGCTTATAGAAATTACAAACCAGGGCATTAGACAACTTGGTGCCACCATTAACATGCAAGGCGACGGCATGTCCAGCTCAATCATGGGCAACCCGGCCGCTCCGCTATTGAGCTTCCTGCCCGGTTTGGGCTCACCTGCAAACGCTGTTCCTAACCCACAAATTCCAGCTATACCCTTTACAGGAACAAACGTCACTGGCGCAGCTAATCCATTTGGAGGACTTGTTGGCGCCATTCTTCCCAACGTAGGCAACCTGAATATAGCCGGTATAACTCCAGTTCAATCATCGGCTTCTGGATTTAACTTTTTGACCTTAAGCCAAAGAGCCGGTGGAAGAGCCAACATTGCCACGGTACCTTATGGTTTGAACGTAAATGTACAAATGCTTTTACAGACTAACAAAGCAAAGGTTATCGCCAACCCTAGCTTAGTAGTAGTAGACAATACAGAAGCACTGATAACCATTGCCAACGAAGTTGTGCACAAAGTGACATCTACTGTCAGTTTAGGTGTAGTCACAACCAACGTTGAAATTGCCAAAGCAGGAATATTTCTAAATATCTTGCCGCGCTTGACTGAAGACGGGTTTGTTCGCCTCAGATTGCGTCCACAGGTATCTGCCCCACTGGGAGCGCCGCAGACATTTGGTGTAGGAGCAAACCAAACAACTGTTACCCTTTTGAGCATCCGCGATGTGATCAGTCAGGAAGTGCGCATCAAAGACGGACAAACTCTAGTCATTGGCGGACTATTCACCGAGCAAGAAGCATCGCAACTATCCAAAGTTCCTTATTTTGCAGAAGCACCTCTGCTTGGCGCGTTCTTTAGAACTACACTGAAAGGGCGTAACCGAACTGAGCTTATGCTCATGATTACGCCTAAAATAGTGGAAGAAGAAAATCCGCGACTCACTCAAAGCGAATCGCCCACACTCTAAATTTTTTCAAAATTAACTTCAACTGTTCGCCAGACTTTCAAGCTCTTTGTTGTGACGAAGTTTTTTCATTGCTCGCAATTCGATTTGACGCACACGCTCTCTCGATAATCCAAGGATTCTTCCAGTCTCAAGCAGAGTTTTACGCTCACTCTTGAGGCCAAAACGCAGCTTCAACACATCAGATTCGTGAGGCTTCAATCGCATCAATGCGTTTTCGATCCGCTCAGCAAGAAGCTCAAAATCCGCCGCTACCACAGGATCAGTCGAGTTCTCATCAGACAAAAAATCACAAAGGGTTGTTTCGCCGTCTTCGTTTAAATTGGCATCAAGCGAAAGCGTCGCTTTCTCCGCGTTCAAAAGCAAAGTTACTTTATCCAGGTCGAATCCGGTTTTCTTCGCGATTTCAGATGGTGCTGGTTTGCGTCCCAATTCTTGATTGAGTTCCGCCACCGCCTTTTTCAATTTCCATTTAGATTCGCTTATGTGCACTGGAAGTCGCACCGCGCGTGATTTATTCGCAATTGCTCGAGTGACTGCTTGTTTAATCCACCAGCTTGCATAAGTTGAAAATCTAAATCCTTTTTCGGGATCAAATTTTTCCACCGCTTTAATCAATCCGATATTTCCTTCCTGAATTAAGTCAGGCAGGGTCAATCCAAATTTGACATATTTTTTTGCGATGCTCACAACCAGGCGTAAATTAGACAAGATGAGTTTGTCTCGCGCAATCTCATCACCCAAAAGAGCGGCTCTAGCCAGTGCTACTTCGGATTTGAAATCGAGTAAATCGAAGCGCCCAATTTCCTTTAAATAGTTAGAAATCGAATCTTTGTTCACAAATGCCGGCGGTCCGAATTTGTTCTTTGTGGATTGCTCATCTAAAAATTCTTCTGGAATTTCATCTGGAAGCTCGTTGGAATTAGCGCATTCTAGGTCGTCATAATCGCTATCCAGGTCACTTGTGTCAAAGGGTGTATTCTCCCATTCATCGAGTCCGTTATTGGTTCTATCTGTCATTTTGATTGTTGCTCGCAAAGCAACTTTTGGCGCCGGTTTAGGTCATTCTATCGACCTTCCGACATACACTACGTATATATGTCACTTTTTCATGCTAACCGATTTTTTCTTAAATTGCTGTGCTATCTCAAAAACTGAGAGGTGATTGATATGCTGCCAGGAAAATTAACAAACGACGACAATGATTGGTCGGACGGAATGGACGATGAAGCAAATGATGACTTGCCATTTATCGAAAATGAATTAGCGCCCGAAGAACTAGCGCTACATATAATTGACCCGATGGATGAAAATCCCGATTCGGAAGGTCAACATACAGAACGCTCCGATGCCATCCCTCACGATATGGCTTATGATGAACAAGACGCCTCAGGCGAGACGCTTGAGTGCGCGCACCCGTCGTGCCATTGCCATGTGTCGCAAGGTGAATTTTGCTCGGGTAACTGCGAAAATTTGGAAATAGCGCAATCCAATACTTGCAATTGCACTCATGTTGGATGCACAAGTGAAATGGAAAACGAACTTGTTGGACTACAGGAAATTCAAGGCGAAATTTGATCGTGAACCGTTATCGGTACGCTAGCAAATTAAAGGTAATTGTTTGAAATAGCAGCCAGGCGCGTGTTTGGCCATTCCGGTGCGATCGAAATTTTATTTTCTTTTGCAACTGTCATTTCTACACGCATTCCGCCCCGGGACCAGGGTAAGTGGTTTGGTGCAACAGGAAATGGTCCACAAGATTCGACAATGTTCGAAATTTCTTCGTCTATTTTGTTGAAAGTATCTCGGTTCAAGACATGAAATCCAACCGGCATGCCTGACTCATCGATGCAAAAGGCATATGTAGATTTGCAAAAATCTTTTGTTAATCCTGATTCTTCGTACCATTTTCTAAATCGAGCAGAATTTACTATTAAATTTTGCACTCGACTAAGCCAATTTTGCACTTCAATTTTGTCTTGAACTGCCCATTTTGAAGAATTCAAAATTGAGCTGGTTGATTGCAAGCAAAAAGAGTTTTGGGTATTTGCATTTGAGCTAGAGTTTGAATTTGGATTTGCATTTGCGCTCAAAATTGCTCCTGAAAGCATGGTTAGCAAAACAAGATTAAAAGCTACAGCAGAATGACCCAACTTCATTAGTGTGCTCCCACGCCATCTTCAATCATGTCGCCGCTTGGCTCCGGCATAAAGAATGAAACTAGGGCTCCTACCAAAAAGATACTGGCAAAAGTGGTGGCAGCCATGGCGTATGAACCGGAAAAAAGACCAATCAACTGTCCGCTTGCGATTGCAGCAAAGGCAGCAAAAGTCCGACCCACGTTATACGTGACACCAAAGGCGGTGCTACGGATTCGCGTTTCGAATAATTCTGGAATATACGACCAGAGCAACACAAAAGGAATGTGAGCAAAAAATCCGACACAAGCAACAAAGGGAAAGATCATTGGACTGAATTCTTTGAAAGTCATGAACATTCCGGCTGTAGCTGCAAAAGCCAATACAAATGATGCAGCCATCGAAGCCTTGTAGCCAAATCTATGAATAAGTAATCCGCCAAATAATCCAGAACAAATCATTCCAACATCTTTAAAGAGCATCACATGACTGCGCTCTGCAATGGCAAGAGTACCTGTTAACTGGTTAATCCAGGCAGGAATCCAGGAGAGCACTGCCCACCAGGCAATGATGGCACAGCTTGTAAGCAAGCCTACAACGACTGTGCGACGCGCGTATTTTCCATCAAAGAGACTCATGAAAGTGCTCTTGAGCATCACGCGGTCCTCAGCGGTCAAATTCAGACCTTGCTTATTCTTAGCAGCAGTGCGTTTTTCTTTGATTTCGTGGAAGCTGTGCGAATCTTTTAGTTTCATCTGTGTGTAAACTACAAGAAAGGCGGGCAGGATGCCGACTAAGAACAAATTGCGCCAGCCGTATCCACCAATAAGTAAGTTAAGTCCCGATGTTGTGAGATAGCCAACACCAAGCGAAGTGGCAAGCAAACTCAAGGCAAACACGCGAGATTTGCGTGGCCAGCACTCAGACAATAAGACCGCACCAATTCCCATTTCGCCACCGATGCCAGCACCGGTCAAAAATCGATAAATGCCCAAATCCCACCAACTGTGAGAGAAAGCACAAAGTCCAGTGGCTACGGCATAGACCAAGATGGTGAGAGAAAGTGTTTTGGCACGCCCAATTTGATCGGCTAGCCAACCGAAGAAAAATGCTCCTACTGCCCATCCAAGCATAAAGAGAGCAATCACGTAAGATCCATAAATTCCAACTGTGGCGTGCGAGGAAGTGTGCAATAAATCAGAAAGTGCCGGATATAGAATGATGGCAAAAATGGAAGAATCCATGCCGTCTGCAACTCCGCCAAGCCAGGTGGCAAACAAAACATGCCAGGGATAGATTTCTTTGGTAGTACCAAGCACGCTCGATTTCGAAGTAGTCTCAATCGCTTCAACTTCACAAGCAACAGTTTGGGCACCATCAACAATGGCGTCAAACGGCGGTGGAGTTTCGGGAACTTTGAAATCAGAAGCCAAAGGATCACCCACAGTGGCGCTTTTAGCACCACTCTCCAAAGTGTTCACCATTATCTACTCCTTAATGGTTGAAAAGAGAGATAATACTTTATTCGACTGTGACCGATTTAGCAAGATTGCGTGGCTGATCTACATCCTTGCCAAGATAATCGGCAACGAAATATGACATCAACTGCAAAGGAACTATGGTAACAAGCGGGCTGAAAAGCTCATCTACAGGCGGTATGCGGAATATGTGATCAAATGTTTCAGGCGCCATTTCATCACCATCAACTGCCACTGCCACCATACGTGCGTTGCGTGCTCGCGATTCCTGAGCATTTGATAATGTTTTCTCGTAAACCTTGCCAGGCACCAATACCGTGATTACAGGCACGGCTGAATCGAGCACGGCGATCGGTCCATGTTTGAGTTCGCCTGCCGCATAACCTGAAGCATGAATATAACTAAGTTCTTTTAATTTGAGCGCGCCTTCAAGAGCGGTCGGATAGTTAACTCCGCGGGCAATGAAAACAACGTCTGAAGCGTCGGCTAGTTTAAGTGACAAATTTTTGTACTCTTCTTCACGAGCTAAAATCTGTTCCATTAGAGCCGGCATGGTATGCAATGTCTTTTTCATTTCTACTGCACTATCCTGGCTTATAGAGCCACGTTTCTCGCCTAGATAGATAGCAAGCAAATAGAAACACATTAACTGAGCTACATAGGTCTTAGTGGCAGCAACCGAAACTTCGATACCACATTCGGTGACAATCAAATTGCTTGCTATTTGTGCCAAGTGCGAATCTGGTCTATTGGTTATACCTAGCGTGTATGCGCCTTTAGCTTTGGCTGCTTTCATGGCAGCTAGTGTGTCTGCTGTCTCACCTGATTGGCTTACAGCAATTACAAGAGTGCTTTCATCGGCCAGAATGTTTCTGGTTTGAATTTCAGATGCAATTTCCACTTCAACTGGAATAGAACACAACTGTTCGATTATCAGTTTGCCGACCATACCAGCATTGAGTGCCGTTCCACAAGCAACGATGATTATGCGCTTGATAGATTTTATTTCGTTGTCGGTCATTTTGACGCCGTAAACGCCTTCGCTTGAATCAGCACTAAAGCGCTCAACATTGAAAGAAATTGGCGCTTTAGGATTGCTCGAAAACATAGGCAAATACTTGCTCATGGTTTGACGAAGAACGAGTGGTTGCTCGTATATTTCTTTGAGCAAGAAATGCTTGAAGCCTTCTTTGTCTATTTTGTAAGGCTCTGTATTGAGCGAAACTGGCTCTCTAAAAGCTTCGGTGCCATCAAACGAAAAGAGTCGGTAGCTATTGGTTTTGATTTCGGCAATCTCACTTTGTTCCAAACGCACAATTTTATTTGTGTACTGACGAACAGCGGTGCTGTCTGAAGCAAGGAAGCTTTCGTTTTCTCCCAAACCTACTGTAAGAGAATAATGATGATTCACAGCATAAATGCGATCACGATGCTTCAGGCTCACAATACCCAGCGCAAATGCACCTTTCATTACATTCACGGTGCGAATAATTGCACCAAGAATATCCTGGTCCTTTTCGTATTCGCGTGAAAGCAGGTGAACTGTCACTTCAGTGTCAGTTTCAGTGGTAAAAACATAACCTTGCTCAATCAATTCAGTACGCAACTGAGCGTAATTTTCGATGATACCGTTGTGCACTACGGCAAAAGTGCCGGTGGAATCAGTGTGAGGGTGGGCATTTTCGTTTGTTGGGCTACCATGTGTCGCCCAACGAGTGTGACCAATACCGATAGTCGAGCTTGGTCTTTCTTGCTGAAGCAAAGTTTCCAAATTGGACAACTTGCCTGCAGACTTGATGATATTGAGTCTATCGCCTTCAATTACAGCCACGCCAGCAGAGTCGTAGCCTCTGTACTCAAGACAACGAAGCTTGGACAAGAGGACTGGTGTTGCTTGATTGCTGCCTAGATAACCAACTATTCCACACATGCTTGTGAATCTCCTTGTCTCTATATTTCCATGATCTCGGCTTCTTTGTCTTTAGCGCTTTGATCTATTTCCTTTATATATTTGTCAGTCAGTTTCTGCACGGCATCAGCTTTGCTGCGCAATTCATCTTCTGACACGCCTTTGTCTTTAAAATTCTTTAGGTGCTGATCGCAGTCGCGACGGATGTTTCGAACGGCCACGCGAGCTTCTTCAGCTATTTTTTTCAGTTGTTTGGACAACTCTTTGCGGCGCTCTTCAGTTAACGCAGGTATTACAATGCGAACCACAGAACCATCTGAGTTTGGTGTCAAACCTAGTTGAGCCTTGTTAATGGCAGACTCGATATCTTTGAGCACACCTTTATCGTAAGGCTGAATAACGAGTGAGCGACCATCTGGAGTAGAGATATTGGCTAAACTTTTTAGCGCAGTCGGTGTGCCGTAATAATCCACTTCCACTTTGTCGAGAACGGCAGCATTAGCTCTTCCGGTTCGGACAGTTTTAAATTCGTTATGCAAGCTTGTTACCGCTTTTTTCATACGGTCTTCGCCAGCAGAGATTACTTCTTGTGGGTTTGCAGCAGGCGCGGTCATTTCAGATATTTCTCCTCAGTTATACAGTTTGGCAGGTTTTAGCACTGCTTATAAGTGTTCCAATTTTTTGACCAGACACGATGGCTTTGATACCACCTGGTTTGGCAAAATCGAAAACGATAATGGGAATATTGTTTTGCTGACAAAGCGAGACGCCAGCGGGATCCATAACTTGCAAATTGTTTTTGATAAAGTCTTCAAAATTGATATCGTCGAACTTTTTAGCTTTGGCATCACGTTTTGGATCTGCGTCATAGACACCATCCACGCCATTTTTAGCCATTAAAATCACATCCGCTTTTATTTCTGCAGCGCGTAGTGCCGATGCAGTGTCGGTCGTGACGTGGGGGTTGCCTGTACCACCGCCAAAAATCACTACTCTACCTTTGTTTAAATGTCGAATAGCTTTAAGCCTAATAAACGGCTCAGCCACCGCCGGCATGGCGATGGCTGTTTGAACTCTTGTTTCTACGCCTTTTGAATGCAACACTTCTTGCAGAATCAGACAATTCATAATGGTGGCAAGCATGCCTACATAATCTGCAGCAGCCTTGTCCATGCCCCAGGCAGCGCCTTTGACACCGCGGAAGATATTTCCACCGCCAACCACAATCGCCACTTGAACGCCCATCTCTTTGGCTTCGATGATTTCGTCGGCGATGCCACTAATCACCTGATGGTCGATGCCGAAGCCCTCTTGGCCTTGCAGCGCTTCGCCGCTTAGCTTTAAAAGTATTCTTGCGTATTTTGGTGGTTTGGTCGGGCTTGCCATTTGATTTGAATTCCCAAGTAATCAACAGCAAATCATACTACCTAAGCGACTTTGGCTTCTAGAAGTCCTGTTTCATATAAGAAAAGTTCCCGCCAGGGCGGGAACTTTCGGGTACTTCAAACGGCTAACTGCCTTGGACTTTAGCTCTTACTCTTCGCCGAGTATATACAACGAATATTGAACAGGCTTAAGCTCAACGCCCATTTCTTTGCCTTTGGCTCCAATATATTGGCTAACCAATTGACCAGGATCCTTGACGAAGGGCTGCTCCAGGAAGCAACGCTCAGCCATGATTTTGTCAACGCGACCCTGAACAATTTTTTCAATCATTTCAGGCTTTTTGCTGGCTAAATCAGCTTTACCAGACTCGATGCGCTTTTCTTCAGCGATGATATCGGCTGGGACTTCATCCTTGCTCATGTATGTGGGCTTAGTTGAAACTATATGCATAGCGAGTTCGCGAGCGACGCTAGCGCCTGTCTCAGGAACCTTTTTATCTGATACGAGTTTGAGCAATGCGCCCATTTTTCCGCCCAGTGTGTGCAGATACTGACCAATTACGCCTTCACCCGACTCGATTTGCAAAAAGCTGACGCGTTTGACTTGAATGTTCTCGCCAGTTTTGGCAATGGCAGCAGTGATTAGTTCACCAACTGTGCCTGAACCATCTTTGACTTTGGCTTGAAGAGCAGCATCTACTGTAGATGCACCCGCTTCAAGAGCCGACTCAGCAATTTTGTTGCACAAAGAAACGAACTCTTCGTTTTTAGCAACGAAGTCTGTTTCGCAGTTCACTTCAACGAGCACTGCTTTTTTACCGCTTGCATCAACGTTGCCTACAACCAGACCTTCAGATGTGGCGCGCGAAGACTTTTTGCTAGCTGAAGCTACGCCTTTCTGTCTTAGCCACTCAAATGCTTTGTCAAAGTCACCGGAACTTTCTACCAAAGCTTTTTTGCAATCCATCATTGCCGCTCCGGACTTTTCTCTCAGCTCTTTAACCATGGAAGCAGAGACTTCTACCATTTGCATAATTACCTCTTAAATATTTTGATTAGTGCGTGATTAACTGATTAGGCTATTAGACTGAAACTTCTTGCTCTTCGCCTTCGCTGCCAGTAACTACAGGTTCGGTTTCCTCTAGATCTGATGAGGCAGCAGGAATTTCAGCTTCGTCAACATTCGAAACTGTTGGTTGAACAGTAGGCTCCTCGTCGTTGCGTTGAGCACGAGCGAGTGCGCCTTCGATAATTGAATCGGCAATTTTTCCGGTAATCAGTTTGATTGAACGAATTGAATCGTCGTTACCCGGTATGACATAAGAGATACCATCGGGATCACAGTTTGTATCTACCAGAGCAACGGTTGCAATGTCGCTTTTGATAGCTTCTGCTACGGCGATGAATTCGCGTTTCTGGTCAACGATAAATAGAATGTCGGGACGACCGCGCATGGTTTTGATACCACCAAGCGATTTGTCCAATTTGAGCCATTCGCGATTGAGCACTGCTTGCTCTTTTTTACCGCGACGGAAAAAGTCACCAGTTTCTTTCATCTCTTCAAGCTCTTTCAAGCGGTTAATGCGAAGACGGATTGTTTCGAAATTGGTCAACATGCCGCCTAACCAGCGACGATTGACGAAGTAAGCGCCACAACGTCTTGCTTCTTCTTCCACGATGTCAGCAGCTTGCTTTTTGGTTCCAACGAAAACGATGTTTCGCTTCTCCGAAGCAGATTTTCTGATGTATTCACACGCTTTGTCTAAAGCGCGGCTGGTTTTTTCCAGATCTATAATGTAGATACCGTTGCGCTCGCCATAGATGTATGGGCGCATTTTGGGATTCCATCTACGAGTCTGGTGACCGAAGTGCACACCAGCTTCCATTAACTGCTTCATTGATGCAATAGACAAGGTCTTGTTTCTCCTAAGTAATACAGAGCTAAGCTCGAAAAGTCCCTACGACAAATTTGAATTCAATCGAGACCAGATAACGTTTCGGTATCGATTGGACAGAACCTGCTGGCTCGGTCCGAACCGAAACAGGTCCAGATAGCCTAGCATTTTAGCGCCTATATCATAAGGTTTTCTAGTAGATATACCAAACAAGGGTCACACTCGGTAATCAAACGTTTCGACGCGCGTCCGGAAATGCTCGCCACAGACGCATTTGCGCTCCTGTATTGCTTCTAGACATACTGTAAACCGTCTCGTAATTTTTGTAGAAGCCTTGAAACAAGCCAATTTCTGGACAATTTGAGAATTTGATCGTTATAATAATACAAGGTGAATCCTGGTTAATTAGAGATTCGTTAGTAGTCGAGGGTGCATATTGTCTAAGGTCTTAGTCCTAAATGCTTCCTATGAACCGCTTAACATATGTACATGGCGGCGGGCTGTTAATCTGCTTCTCAAGGGAAAAGCCGAAAGAATCGAGCATAACGGCAAAATATTATATGGCGATTTTCCCCTGCCTACGGTGATTAGACTTCGGCATTACATCCGAATTCCGTACAAAGAAATTTCTCTATCGCGGCGCAATATCCTGCACCGCGATAATTACATTTGTCAGTACTGCGGTGTTAAACGTCACGACCTCACTATCGATCACATCATGCCGCGCTCTAGAGGCGGTATAGATTCTTGGGATAACGTGGTGGCCGCCTGCCTCAAATGCAACGTCAAGAAAGGTGACCGCACTCCACGCGAAGCGGCAATGGCGCTCATGTCATCACCCAGGCGTCCTTTGTCACATGTTCATTTTGAAATTTCAAAATACACAACTACTTCCCAGACTAACTGGCAAAAGTACGTTATTGGCTTTTCTTAAATCTTTAAAGATCAGCCGATAAGGTAAAATTCAATCCACATCGTTTTTTGTGTGGGTAAATTGGCCAGTACAGTTTTTGCCAACATAGCCCTCGATATTGAGGCACCTGAGTTACGAGATCGTCTGTTCACTTACGGCGTGCCTGATTTGCTGCAGGATCAGGTTTTCGTTGGCTCGTGTGTACTTGTGCCATTTGGTAGGCAGGGACAAAACGTGGTCTCTGGTTATGTTGTGTCACTTGAAGATTCGACTGAAAAAGACTTCAAAGTGAAAGACGTTTTTGAAGTGATGGATGCCAATCCATTTTTTGACGCCGACTACATCGACTTTTTACACTGGCTGGCTAATGCTTATTGTGCCAATTTAGCCGATGTAATTGCCGCAGCACTGCCCTCTTCCATTTCGCCAAGGCTCAAACGGCGCGTCCGCCTCATTGCCTCATGTCTTAAAACGAATACCGACCCTTCTAGCGAACGTCTTTTTTCACTCCTTGCCCAAACAGGCGAATCCTCGCTTTTAGCCTTAAGGCGCAGGTTTCAAGACAGCACAAAAGGGAGTGCAAGCAGCTTTTACAAAGCCCTCAATTGGCTAAAGCGTTCTGGTAATATCGAAATGCTTGTTGAGACAACTAGCAAGGTAGTTGCTAAATCAATTGATCTGGTGGAAATTGCGCCAGATTTAGAATTAGATTCAAAGAAAAAAATAAGCCCACGCCAACAAAAAATAATTGACACGCTTAGTGAGAACGGTGCAAAAATGCCCGTTGCTCAACTGGTCAAACTTGCCGGCACCACTAGTAGCACCATAAAAAAAATGAGAGAAGCCGGTCTTCTTCTTGTCACCAAAGAAGACTCCATTCGAGACCCGCTTCAAGCCTTCGCCTTCAAACAAAATATTGATGGTACGCCAAGACAACTGACCGCCCATCAAACAAAATGTTTGAACGTACTTGAAGAAGAGCTGGATAAAGTCTTGTCGGGCAGAGAAACAGACAAAAGTGCAGATAGTAAAAAAACAGTCGAACCCTGGCTTCTATTTGGTGTTACAGGCTCAGGCAAAACTGAAGTATATTTGCAATTGATTGAAAAAACAATTAAAGCTGGTAAAACCGTTTTGATAATGGTGCCCGAAATTGGTCTAACTTCGCAATTAGTTAGCCTACTAAATGAGCGCTTTCCAGAAGTGGTTTCAATCTGGCACAGTGCTGTCTCAGCCGGAGAACGCTTTGACACCTGGAGACGAATTAGAGACGGTTCAGTCAAAGTTTTACTCGGAGCACGCTCTGCAGTGCTTGCAAATATTCCTAATTTGAGTTTGATAATTTTAGACGAAGAACATGACTCAAGCTATAAACAAACCAGCCCAAGCCCACGATACAACGCTAAAGATGTAGCGCTAGAAAAAGCAAGACGACATAATGCCTTGGTATTGTTTGGTAGTGCCACTCCCGACTTATCCACTTATCATCGCGCTCTAAAATCAAATCGCATATTGACTCTGCCTGAGCGCGTTTTTAACCAGAACATGCCTTGCGTCACTGTAGTCGACATGAAAGAAGAAATGCGTTTGGGCAATAGAACTATTTTTTCCAAAGCATTATTCGATGCCATAAATGACAGGCTTAAGCGTAAAGAACAAATTGTTTTATTGGTTAACAGACGTGGATATGCCAGTCACGTTTTTTGCCGAGCTTGCGGATATGTTGCAACATGTCATCATTGTAGCGTTTCAATGGTTTTTCACCGTTATGCAAGACAAAATTCAAATCAAAGACAAAAGCCCGAATCTTCTAATAAAGGCTTTCTATCCTGTCACCACTGTGGCTTTGAGCGAGCCAATTTTAAACTTTGTCCACAGCCTGAATGTCAAAGTCCCTTCATAAAAGAATATGGGCTTGGCACTCAAAAAGTGGAAGAACAAGTGCATGAGTGCTTTTCTGAGGCAAGAGTGGTGAGACTAGATAGTGACATCACATTGAAAAAAGGTGCTTTTCGAGACACTCTTGAATTATTTAAACGACATGAAGCCGACATTTTAATTGGCACTCAAATGGTGGCAAAGGGTCTCGACATAGCCAATGTAACCTTGGTTGGAGTTCTGGCTGCTGACGCGGCTCTAAACATGCCTGACTATAGAAGTACCGAGCGTGGATATCAATTATTGAGTCAGGTTGCCGGACGAGCTGGACGAGGTCAAAGACCGGGTGAAGTATTTTTTCAGTCATACAATAACGAACTTGAAGTCTTTCAATCAGTCAAAAATCATGACTATGAATCATTTGCAGAGACTGAACTTTTAAGCAGACAAAACTTTTACTATCCCCCTTTTGGTCGAATTTTGCGCATAGTATTTTCTTCTGCCGATCAAAACATTTGTATAGAAAAGTGCGAGCAAATGGTCAAAGACATTACCGAGATGCTCAATGCCAAATTAGCTGAAAATACTTTTGAAGTTCTGGGACCAGCTCCTTGCTTGGTAGAGCGCATCAGAGGCAAATTTAGATATCACCTCATTACCAAAGTTTTTAGCGAGCAAGAAAATGCCTTTTCGAATCTAGTCGAATTTCTGCGAGCAAAAACCATTGCAAGCGTGGATAAGAGTGTTCATATGGCAGTGGATGTAGACGCCATCGATTTGATTTAGGAGGCTCTCAAAATACATGGTATCAATTATGATACTACTTTATCAAATCGGTTTTACCATGGTATTGTTTTTGGTATCGCCAATTCTTTTGTTTTCCGCCAGAGCCAGATTTGGAGTGAGCCAGAAGCTTGGCTTTATTCCTCAGTCCATCAAAGATTCGATTAAACCAAATTCGATATGGGTTCATGCCGTATCGGTGGGAGAGTTCAATGCTGTATTGCCATTGCTCAAAAAAATGAGAGAAAATCTTCCAGACTTGCCTTTGTTCGTGACCACCACTACTGGCACGGGACAGGCGATGGCAAAAGAAAAAGCGGGTTCATTTGCAACTGTGGCATATTTTCCATACGATATGCCAAGCTCCATCAATACCTGGCTTGACGCTGTTAAACCATCAGCCTTTATTCTTATCGAAACCGAGATATGGCCTGGTTTTGTTTATGCCTGTCACAAGCGAAAGATTCCGGTGATGTCAGTTAATGCTCGCATGTCACCAAGATCGTTTAAGTCCTATTTCAATTTGCGCTTTTTCTTCAAAGAAGTATTGCGCTTGTTTTCTATTATCGGAGTGCAGAGCAAGGCAGAAGCAGAGCGCTTTGCGTCCGTTCAAGGCAGCGCTGATAACATTCAAATATTTGGCAATATCAAATTAGATGGACTGCAAGGACATTCCGCCCCAAACAATTCACAACTAGAAGACTATTTAAACATCGAAGCAGATCAATTTTTCTTTACCGCAGGATCTACCCACGAAGGCGAAGAAGCACTAGTACTAGATGCATTTAAATATCTAATTCGAAACAAGCAAGAACAAAGCCCAGTACCTAAATTGGTCATAGCTCCAAGACATCCAGAGCGCTTTGAACATGTACGCAATTTGATTAAAGAGGCAGGATTCGAGCCCAAATCATTTTCAAAATCTGAAAAGTTAAATACTGGCGATCATGTTTTTCTGCTTGATACTTTAGGCAAACTAATGGAAGCATATTCGCTTTCTCAGCTTGCTTTTGTAGGCGGAACTTTAGTAAACATCGGTGGTCATAATGTAGCGGAACCGTTTGCCTTTAGCGTTCCTGTAGTCTGTGGACCTTATATTCAAAAAACTCGCGATTTGGCAAACGCCCTTACTGATATCAACGCTCTTACAGTCGTTTCAAACAAGGAAGAATTCAACTTGCAAGTGAAATACTTGTACGACCACAAAGAAGAAGCATTACGCAAAGGAAATCTTGGCAAAAACTGGATCGATCAGAATCTAGGTGCGTGCGATCAAGCCCTTATTGCTCTTAAAAAGGTTCTGAAATATGACTCTTGAGCTGCCTAAATCCAAGTTAGCAAAAGCATTACTTGCTCCAGCAGCTTTTGTATATAGAACTTTAGTGAGCGCACGTGCCAAGGCTTACGAAGCCGGACTGGCGTCAATAAAGAAAGTCGAAGTGCCAGTTATAAGTGTAGGCAATATTACGGTTGGTGGCACTGGTAAAACTCCAGTGACAATGTTTTTAGCAAAGCAATTAATTGCTCAAGGACGCAAAGTCGGTATATTAAGCCGAGGTTATAATCGCCAATCTAAATCTGAATTTATCGTTGCCAGTGACGGTGAAAAAATATTGTGCCCAGTGGAAGATTGTGGCGATGAACCATATATGATGGCACTTGAAGTTCCACAAGCGATAGTAATTTGTGGACGTTCACGTTCGTCAATAGCGCGTCTAGCGATAGACAAGTACAACTGTGACGTGCTTTTACTTGATGATGGATTTCAGCATATTTTATTGCACCGAGAGGTCAATATCGCTTTGCTCGATTACACAGACGATCTTGCAAGCGAGCAACTACTTCCGGCTGGAAGACTGCGCGAACCGGCTTCAGCTCTTGCTCGTGCCACTCATGCCATTATTACCAAAGTTCCCATTAATGCCGATTCAAAAAAAATTGAGCGCATTAAAAACATCGTGCACAAATATTCGCCCAATTGTTTAATTTTTGCTTGTCGCTTTAAATTGGAAAATACCTCTTTAACTCAAAACAAGACTGCCATTGCTTTTGCCGGTATAGCAAGACCGGATCAATTTTTTCATGACCTTGGCGCTCCCGAATTAAAAATCACATTGCATGACACCCTTTCTTTTGCAGATCATCACTGGTACGACGATTTTGACATTAAAAAGATACAGAACAGCTTAGAAAAATCACGTACCGATATCGGTTTGACCACAAAAAAGGACCTGGCAAGGCTTTCATCCCGAAAAGTGGAGCCTCAAGTTGCTAGACTGCTCGAAAAGACTGTTGGTTTGGGGCTTGAAATCGAATGGATTGGCGACTCGCTGATTTTAAGTATAAAATGAATATAGTAAGTGCTAGTATCTTTTTGTCTGGCCGACAGGAGCAAATAAATGAATAGACCCCTAGCTCTGGTTACACTGCTTTTAGCAGCCCAGAATCTGCCTTGTCTGGCGGCGAATCCGCCAACTACCGCCAATGCTACCTATGCTCGTGCCCAGCAAAGACGCTATCTACCCAAATGGGTCTACTACGACAGATTGGGACTAGCGGCCTGGAACAAAGGCGAGCGCCCTACAGCTAAAACACATTGGGAATACGCGATGAGTTTATGCGAAAACGATCTGCGTGGCAGACCAAAAGGAGCACTCGATAAGCAAACAAAAATTTGGATTAACGATCTTATAACTCACATGACCTTCCTGATGAGTTATTACGAGCAACCAAAGCCACAGGCATTGAAAAATTTGACCGCTCGCGAAGCCATGATCAAATTAAAAGAAGCGGTAGTCGAGGACATAGATCGCAAATTGCAAGGCTTCGACAAGCTTGAGTCATTTGCCAAAATGCTTGTTGGTCGAGAAACCTACGTAGTCCAAGACTTTCGCATGTTGCGCGCCAAGCAACTGATGATGCAAGAGCAATACAGGCGCGAAATAGCCGATTTAAAAGGTGTGCCTTATGTCCAGAAAGGTGGTTCAGGCGATGGCTACAATTACGTAATTCAAGATGGACGTGCAGTGAAAAAACCAGCCTGGTGGAAAGCAGGGGCTGAAGTACCTTCATGGCGTCGTGACACATTAAAAGTAGGCACTCAGGGCTCAAGCTCGGCAAGCCGAGCTGGCAAACCAACGACCGGCACAGGCGGAGTTGGAACTATGGGCCGACCAAGCTGGTGGGACAAAGGCGATAAGCCAGAAGTACCTGGCGTGAGTTATGTCGGCGGAAAACAAATCAAAAACGACAAAGTTGGAGCTGACGGTACAGTGTGGAACCCAGCCAAAGGTGACACTTCGACTCAATGGGGACAAAATCCAAATTCAGAAATTTCCCGACCAAACAAATGGGGTACACAAGCAGAGCGCGATCCAGCGCTGGACTTAAATGCTAAGCAAAAACCACCAAACTGGGGAGAAAATAGTCAGCCCCGCGATACGTCCCACACTGGTTGGGGTAATGGCGGTCAGGCTTCAGACCAGCCCAAGCATCCCAATGGCGTTGGCGAAGTAAACACCCCGCAGGGCACGGGCGGCGATTACTGGAAATGACGAAACACTGCCGGAGCTTCAAACACTACAGGTAGCCCGCGCACAAGACAAAAAACACAAGACGCATAAACGCAAAACATGGCAATGCTGGGAATTGCATAGCCCTGACCTATTTGTGTTTGGGCAGCAATAACCAGACAAAATGCAACTGCTTTCACTACTGCATAGGTGAAGCGACTGAAATTTGATGCCACAAGAAACTTGCCAACACTAGATTGCATCATTGTATTTTTACCAAATGCAGTAAGTCCCTGCTCGCTTACATGGGCTCTGATAGCATCGACAAATGTGCCGCGAACCAGATACAAAAGCGGCACAAAGACTGGCACCCAATGCAAACAAGAAAATACAATCCAGTAGGCCATTTCCACCGCACGGTCACCGGCAATATCTAATATGCCACCAAATTTGGAGGACTGATTGAGCTTACGAGCGAAGTATCCATCAAGTCCGTCAGCCCAAATGACTACAATAGTAAGAGCGAAAGAAATCCACTTTACAGTGTCGCCATCCACAAATAAAATGGACAGCGCCACCAGTGCCAATACCACACGTGCAACCGTGATAGTGTTGGGAACGTTGATTGTGCTTGCGCTCAATTAACTAGAGATCCAGGTTTGCGTAGTGGGCGTGCTTTTCGATGAACTCGCGTCGAGGACCAACCGACTCACCCATGAGCAAGTCGAAAATGTGTTCCGCTTGAGCACCATCTTCTACTGTAACTTGTTTCAAGGTACGAGTTTCGGGGTTCATAGTGGTGTCCCACAATTGTTGATCTTCCATTTCGCCAAGACCCTTAAATCGTTGAACAGTGGCTTTATCACCCATTTCTGCAAGCACGGCCTGAAGCTTGTGCTCGTTGTAGCAGTATTCGTGCTTCTTACCTTTTTCTACTTTGTAGAGCGGTGGCTGAGCGATGTAGACGTATCCTTTTTCGACCATAGGTCTTGCGTATCTAAAGAAGAAGGTCAAAAGAAGAGTGCGAATATGACTTCCATCAACATCGGCGTCTGTCATGATTATTACTTTGTGATAGCGCAGCTTGTCGAGGTCTAAATTTTCGGCGTTTGGTCTTAAGATGCCACCAGTTTTGGCGCCATCTTCATCAGTTTCCTCCCGAACTACAAGACCAAGAGCTTGAATCATGGCTTGCACTTCAGCGTTTTCATAAATGCGGCTTGGTTGAACGCGCTCGACGTTCAAAATTTTACCGCGCAAAGGAAGAATAGCCTGAAAGTTTTTGTTTCTACCTTTCTTGGCAGTACCACCGGCGGAGTCGCCTTCAACTAGATAAACTTCGCATCGAGCTGGATCACGATCTGTGCAGTCTGCCAGCTTGCCAGGTAGTGACGAATTTTCTAGAGTAGATTGACGTCTTACCTGCTGCTTGGCTTTCTGAGCAGCTTCGCGTGCGGCTCTGGCGTTCACAGCTTTGGTGATTATATCTTTGGCTGGTTTTGGATTGAGCTCAAGCCAGTCGGCAAGCTGTTCGGCTGTCACTGTTTGAACCACACCTTGTACTTCGCGGTTACCTAAACGTGCTTTGGTCTGTCCCTCAAACTGCGGTTCGGGAACCTTCACGCTCACAATAGCAGTGAGACCTTCGCGCACATCTTCGCCCTGGAAGTTTTGGTCTGAATCTTTTAGGAGAGCCGCTTTTCGTGCATATGAGTTGATCACACGAGTAAGCGCCATACGAAATCCCTGCAAGTGGGTGCCGCCATCGTGAGTATTGATGTTGTTCACGAAAGAGTTGAGCGTCTCTTGATAGAGATCAGTCCACTGTAGCGAGCACTCAACAACTATGTTGTCGCGTTCAGTTTCAAAATAAATTGGTGGCTTGTGCAGAACGTTTCTGTTCTCGTTCATATACTCGACGTAACTTGCGATTCCGCCTTCGTAGTGATAAGTCTCAGATTTCTTTTCTGCTTCTCTAAAGTCTTCGGCTACGATTTTTAGTCCTTTATTAAGGAAAGCCATTTCTCGCAGACGGTCGGCTACGGTGTCCCAATCGAAATGGATATTGACGCGTTCGCCATCTTCATCAAAGTCATGGAAAATTTGATCATCAGGCCAGAAAGTTACCTTAGTTCCGCGCTCTTCGGTCGAGCCGATTACTTCAAGCCCACCAACCGCATTTCCACGATTGTATCTTTGTTTGTGGATTTTGTTTTCGCGATAAACTTCAACTTCAAGTGTTTCGGATAAAGCGTTTACAACTGAGGCACCAACACCGTGCAGACCACCTGAAACTTTATATCCACCGCCACCAAATTTACCACCAGCATGCAAAATGGTAAATACAGTTTCAACACCACTCTTACCAGTTTTCTTCACGATATCAATTGGAATGCCGCGACCATCGTCTTTGACAGTGACAGAACTATCAGCGTTGATACTTACTTCGATGGTTTTACAGTGACCAGCAAGAGCCTCGTCCACTGCGTTGTCTACGATTTCCCAAATAAGATGGTGCAAACCTTTGGGACCTGTCGTTCCGATATACATACCAGGACGTTTTCGAACCGCTTCCAGACCTTCTAAAACGTCAATATTAGAGGCTGAGTATTCACCATCAACACTGGTATCGCCAGTGTTTCCAGCTTTCTTTTCGTTCTCTTCTGTTTCATCCGTCACTAGTGTGTTCGCCTTTTCGTTAGCCATAAATCCCCTGTTAATACCATGCCGTCTTCTTGCCGGCAGCGCGCTCAAACCGCAGAACATCAAGAAAACAACAAACGGAGCAACATCTCCACTGTTGTTTCACTGAGTAAATTTTATCACAATGAGAGCACTAATTCCCTTATCCAGCCTTAGTTTTTGCCAAATCGGGAAGACTATTTTGGTTACAATAAATATAATTCTCTATGTCAAGGGCATAGCGGTCAAGTACACTTGTAAACAGGATTTTAAGAAGTGGGGTCATTGTCGACTTGGAAATCTTTTACGAAGCCAAACCTGGACTGGTCGCAAAGTCGGCTATAGCCCTGGGCTTTTTCGACGGCGTGCACCCTGGTCACAAGCTCGTGATATCCAAAGCAGTGGAAGAAGCAAAGGCGCTTGGCGCTAAAGCCGGCGTGGTCACTTTCAAAGACCATCCCCGCAGCTTGACTCGCGGTCAGTCGCCACTTTTGCTTACAGTTATTGAACAACGCCTTGAGCTCTTTGCCGAACTCAACGTGGAAGTGGCGCTTGTTCTTTCTTTTACCGAAGAATTGTGCAGACTCAGTCCTCGTCAGTACGTTGAAAACGTTCTAATCGAAAGTATGAATGCCCGCTCTATATCAGTTGGACATAACCATCACTTTGGCAAAGACGCCGAAGGCGATGCCAATTTGCTCAAAAAAATCGGGCAAGAAAAAGAACACGAATTCACTGTTCACAGTGCACACATGCTCGAATTCAAAGGACGCGAAGTATCTAGCTCGCGCATCCGCGACGAAATTCAAGCAGGAAATGTCAAAAACGCTGAAGATTTGCTTGGACGCTCTTTCGCCTTATGGGCAGGAATTATCCGGGGAGACGGAAGAGGAAGACAACTTGGTTTTCCCACTGCTAATCTTGAAACTTATCAGTATCAAGTTCTACCAAAAACCGGTGTTTATGCCGGTGTAGCCAAACTCGAAAATGGCGAGAGCAAATACTGCGTCATAAACGTTGGATTCAGACCAACATTCAAAAATCCAGACGAAGCAGCAAGACCCCTTGTTGAAGCGCATCTTCTAGATTTCAATCAAGATATTTACGACCAAAAAATTGAAGTCAAATTTTTCCAACAATTGCGTGACGAAAAGAAATTTGCCTCCATTGATGAATTGAAAAACCAGATAAACATTGACATAGACCAAGCCAAAATTACCTTTTCGGCGCGCGAAAAGGAGAAACTGCAAGCGCCCAACTCCTCACTTTCGCATGCTACTTAAAAAGTTAACGCTAAGCAATTTTCGCAATTACAACGAACAAGACGTAGAGTTCAAGCCAGGTCTGAATATTATCCTGGGTGCAAACGCTCAAGGCAAATCCAACCTGCTTGAAGCAATCGAATATTTGAGCACAGGCAAATCATATCGCTCAACTCATGATTTAGAGCTGATTTCACGCGAGAAAAAGCTGGCATCAATAGCAGTCCAATATTTTATAGACTGGGACAATCACACTAATGCGCAAAATATTTCAATTGATTTCAAACTGGTTTCAGCTTTAGATAAATCAAAAAATCCCAAGCTTGAAAGAAAAGTCAAAATTAATAGTGCCACTTATTCAAGTACACGCAACTTAAAAGGCAGTTTGTGCGTTGTTTCATTTAAAAGCGAAGATTTGAATCTGGCACGCGGCGGTCCTAAATATCGTCGTGACTGGATTGATAACTTGCTCAGTACAATCGATCTCGCTTATCGCGAAACTTCCAACCGATACAACAAATGCATTATTCAAAGAAATCGCTTGCTCAAAAATATTGCCGAAAAAGGTGGACGTTTCAATCTTTCCGACACCGACAAAGAGCAATTGCGAGTGTGGAGCCGTCAAGCTGCGTCACTTGGTGCCAAAGTAACTAAAGAAAGATTGAAATTGCTTGATCGCCTGCGCCCGTTAATCGAAGCGTACCAAGAGAAGATATCGGGAAAAAGCGAACCGATAACGGTACGCTATTTTCAAACCAGTAGAGACGAAGACCCAGAATCATCGGAAAATCCAGATCAAAGTGAAGACCAACTGGGCGCCAACTGGAACGAAACCAGTGAATCAGAACTTGAATCCAGACTCATGGGTTTGTACAAATCGCGCTTTAATGAAGAACTAGCGCGCAAACAAACTCTAAGTGGGCCCCACCGAGACGACATAATTTTCTGCCTTAATGACCTTCCAGCCAAAAATTACGGCAGCCAGGGGCAGACTAGAACACTTGTTTTATCATTAAAAATTGCCGAACTGGATCTGGTTTGCGACCACCTACACGAGCCGCCAATTTTATTATTGGACGATGTTTTAGCCGAATTAGACCTCAATCGCCAAAACTTTCTGATGCAGGAAGTCGCCAACAGGAAAGACATGCAGACCATTATTACCACTACTCATATAGACGCCTTCGAAAAGAACTGGCTTGCCGGCGCCTCGTTTTATGAAGTGGCTGCAGGAAACATAAAAGAAAAGATTTCATGCTGATGCCAGGTTATTTCTTGCTAGGGACGGGTAAATTAACATTGTTTAATAGTTTCTGAACCTTTAGTAAACCGTTTCTGTTTCCCTGCCTCGAAAAATCCCAATGACCCGATCAACCGATCACGCTAATGTCCATGGCGACCTGGACAAAAAGGTCTGTCTAGAATGCCACCGCCAATTCACTGGTCTGGTTGCATCATGTCCGCACGACAATACGGCCCTTGTACCGGTTGCTCAGGACCCACTGGTCGGAACTAAACTAGACGGCAAGTATGAAATCCTATCCGTCCTTGGAACGGGAGGTATGGGGGTTGTTTATAAAGGCAAACAAGAATTGATGGATCGCATCGTCGCCATCAAGATGTTACTTGCTCACCACTTAAACGATACACATAGTGTCAAACGCTTCTTGCACGAAGGCAAAGCCACGTGCAAACTCAAACATCCGCATATCATCACGGTCTACGATTATGGCGTTTCTCCTCAAGGTCAACCATATATAGTCATGGATTTCCTTGAAGGAGTTCCTTTGTCTGATCAAATCCGCAAAGAAGGACAAATTGGCGTCGACAGATCAATGTCCATTTTCAAACAATCGGCTCTAGCTCTTGAACACGCGCACTCTCAAGGTGTAATCCACCGCGACTTAAAACCAAGCAACATCGTACTAATTGATTTTGATGGCAACAAAGACTACGTAAAAGTAGTGGACTTTGGTGTTGCCAAATTAATCGAAGATGCCGGCACCGAGCTGCAACGCCTGACCCAAATGGGTGAAGTTTGCGGAAGCCCTGTTTATATGTCACCTGAACAATGTCAGGGCATGCCACTTGATCCACGATCCGACATCTATTCGATGGGCATCGTAATGTATGAAACTTTGACTAACAAATTGCCTCTACTTGGCAAAACTCTGGTCGAAACGATGCACAAACACATCATGGAACCACCTACTCCATTTTCTGAATCAAGACCAGATCTTTATATTCCGGAGCGTGTCGAACAAGTAATTTTTAAAGCCCTTGCTAAAAACCCTGACGATCGTCAGCAAAGCATGAAACAACTTGCAACTGAAATCGACATGGCTATTCCAAAGCGCGGAAAGAGCTTTACGATAAGTTCGTTTTCCGAAACTGAACGTCCTGCAAAACAACCTGCTGAGAAAAAAAATGTTGCTGTAGTTGCGGCGGCTGTAGTTGTTGGAGTGTTGGCAATCGGTGGAGCGATCGGATTTTTCGCTTTGCAAAATCAAAACAAACCGGCATCTACAACTCCGACTGCTACAACTACGACTCCCGCGACAACACCAAGTAATACGACTAACGCAAAAACGAGCAAAAAATCTAACGACAAGGTGCCATTATCAACCAATTCGTCTACCGATAACGGTACGCTAGTAAAAACATCAGACGAAAACAAGTCAGCTTTTCCAAAGAAAAACGAGTCGACTCCGGTTGCAGAAACACCGGTTGTAAAAGAAACTCAAAAAGAAGTCAAAGTCACACCAACGCCTGCACCAAAACCAAAAGTGGCGAAAAAACCACCTAGAGTCAATTCGACCCCGTCAAGATCTAGCAGTCCCGCCCCAACCGCTAAAGCAGGCGGTGGAGACGCCTGGAGCAGTCTGCTCAAACAAAGATCTTATAAAACTGGTCACGATCTAGAATAAATTCGAATAAGTGCAAAAACCAAAACACCACCCAGACTTAACTGCGGCGGTGTTTTGACTACTGTTTAACAAGCTCCTTGCGATGAGCTCAGTAATTCATTGTGTCGCTGTTAAATGCTTCACAAAGCGGGCTCTCTTGCTACCGTTTCTGGTTTGCGCTTTCCTGGCGTTTCCGCAAGGCCCCTCGGCTCGAAATGCTCAACTCATGTGGCATTCACCGTTAATGTATTTAGTCTATCAAACGAAAATCTTTATGGAAGTCCCCCAGAATTGATTTAATCTCTCACATCATGTCTACTTCGCACAAAAGAACCTATGACCGATTGCCGCATAAAGACCGGTTCTCAAGCGCCTGAACCACAACATCCTAGCGATCGGTTGAACAAATTAAATCACCGTATTTAGTACCACGACAAACGGAAACACCATCCAGAATTAACTGCGATGGTGTTTCGGCTACTATTTAACAAGCCCCTTGCGAAGAGCTTAGTATTTCAGCGAGTCTCTGTTAAAAAAGAACTCGTTGCGGGCTCACTTGCTACCGTATCCGGTTAGCGCTAACCTGACGTTTCCGCAAGGCCCCTCGGCTCGAAATGCTCAACTCGTGTGTGCATTCACCGTTTATGCATATTAGTTTAGCAATTTAGAAAAGGAATGGAAGTACCCCTTTAGTGATTTAATATCTATACCAATGGCAACATTTAAACGCATACAATAAGCCATCTTCGATATAGATTTTAGATTACAAGCGCCCGAACAATAATAGCTATAAACAATGCAGCCGTTCCCGCAAACCCGCTATAGACAATAGATTTCGGATGAATATCCGACGCATATAATATAAGCCGTTATCAGGTTTGAACCTCTCATTTCCCGTACATATATAAGTAGGAAAATAGTCACGCAAGAGGCAAGCTCGAGAAGATGACATCAGTTCAAAGTCCAGGAAAATACAGACTGGTAACCCGTAGCGATTTTGATGGTCTGGTTTGCGCAGTAATGCTCAAACATATGAATATGATCGACGATATTCTTTTCGTTCACCCCAAAGACATGCAGGACGGGCGCATCGAATGCACCGATCGTGATATTACAACCAACCTTCCTTACGTGAACGGAGTGCATCTTGCCTTCGACCACCACTTGTCAGAAACTCTACGCAACAAAGATAGACACGATAATCACATTATTGATGCAAACGCCATGTCAGCCGCTCGAGTAGTCTGGGACTACTATGGTGGACTTAAAACATTTCCTTCGCGCTGGCAAGAGATGATGACAGCCGTCGACAAAGCTGATGCGGCGCAGTTTTCAGTAGATGAAATTCTCAATCCTACTGATTGGGTATTGCTTAATTTCTTGATGGACCCACGCACCGGACTTGGTCGTTTCCACAATTTCAGAATTTCAAATTACAACTTGATGATGGATCTAATTGATTATTGCAAAGATCACAATATCAACGAAATCATGTCTATGCCTGATGTTCAGGAGCGCGTGCAACTTTACAACATGCAGACAGACTTGTTCCGCGAGCAGGTCGATCGTTGTTTCAAAATTCACAAAAACCTCATAGTGCTTGATTTGCGCAAAGAGGACACAATTTATTCAGGCAACAGATTCATGATTTATGCCATGCATCCTGAAACCAATATTTCAATTCACGTTTTGTGGGGCTTGAAAAAACAAAACACTGTTTTTGCCATTGGAAAATCTATCGTCAACCGCGATTCAAAAACCAATGTGGGCGAGCTGTGCTTGTCATACGGCGGCGGCGGTCACGAGAAGGCTGGAACATGCCAGATTGAAAACGACCAGGCTGATACAGTGCTTCAAGAGCTAGTTAAGAAAATAAACGCTGACGGTTAGAGCAGCCTTCCGAATCAGTCACCATATTTGCTACCAATTTAAATATTATCTGCTTAGCATTTGCAAAGAGCGGGAACAATGATATGTTGGCATATCAACTCCCACTCGGTTCAGCATTCTCTTGCCCCGGGGATCTCTCTTTTGGCATGGTGAAGGCAAGTGACACAATCATTTAAAAACAACAGAAAAGTACTTATCGGCAATCTACCCGAAACGACCACAGACGAACTTAAAGAAGCCTTTTCTGAGTTTTCAAATACAATAGCTGAGATTTCGCTATATATTGACAAAAAAGGCAAAAGCGCTGGTCATGCGTACATCGAAATGACTAGCCGTGAAAACGCTGAATCATTAATCGAGAACAACACAGTAATCGAGCTAAAGGGAAGGCTTCTCAATCTGTCATTGGCTGAGCAAGCAGAAGACTGCACCAAAGAAAAGAAAAAAAGTTGGTTTTTCTGGAAGTAAGATTCAATCTTTATGCACACTCACAAGTTTCTTACAGCGCTCGGAATCAACTTTGCTAGACCAGTGACCTCCAGTTTTGGACGATGAGCCAATAATCATCCCATCTGAATAACGAGCATATTTTTTCAAGTTTTCGGGCGTCACCCCAGATCCAATTAGGACTGGAACTTTTACGGATTGCTTTACCGACTTTACTTCTTCTAGCAAAGGCTGATCGCCGGTTCTGATGCCTGTTACAACCAATCCATCGGCTTTAAAAAACTCAGCTTCTTTAGCAGTATCTCCAATGCTGGTATCAGATGTGATGGCGTGTGATGCGTGCTTCTTTTTGACGTCGGCAAAAATTTTGATATGATTCGCTTTTAGCTCGTCGCGTCTGCGAATGAGCTTAGCAGCACATGACTCGTGAATGCCTCCATTGCCAACATGAGCATAGACAAAACCTTCGACACGAATAAAATCGAGACCAGATGCAAGTGCCACACCTAGTGCTTCAAGATTGGCTCCTGCCAAAATTTGAATGCCCGTGTACATTTTGATTTCTTTCTTCAGAGCGCTTGCAATCACAGTCATAGCAGCAATTGTTTCTGGAAGCGCAGTTGCCTTGATATAAGGAACATCATGCATATTCTCGACCATGATGGCATCGAAGCCAGATTTCTTGTAGATTGCAGCATCCAATAAAGCGTTCTCGACTATTTCATCTAGATTCGACGCCCATCCAGCCGCACCAGGCAGTGGACCCACATGAACCATTCCAATTAAACTGCACGATTTTTTAAACATGCTGCATTTCCTTTGCGGTTTTAACCATTAACTCGACGGCAAAATCTACCAGTTCGTGTGCCGGCAACAAATAACTGACTGCATCGCCGATTTTATTAGCGGGGATATTATTTTTTTCTATAAATGCATCGCAAATCGTGGCAAAGAAACGCTCATCGGGCCAGGGAAGTATTCCAACAGACGAATCAAACTCTTCTATGTCGACCCAAGTGCGCACACCGTTTATAAGTAGTGGAACTTTCAGGTGCAAGACCGTTTTGTTCTCGATGGGAGCGATAGCTTCAGCATAATGCATCAAAGTAACTTGATCATGATCAGAGCCGACTAGCAAAATCATTCCGTTTTCTTGATAAAGTTTTTCTAGCGGAGAGCCTTTACCCAAGCCGTAATTCAAAGAATGATCCGCACACAGCCACTTTGCACGTTTGCCCAATGCAGCCATGCGCCCACCGACGTTATCACTTACAAAAATATCTTTAGAGTGAGTACGAAAGTATTCTGCAAATGCTCCAAAATCTCTTTGTGTGCGTGCGGTATATTTATCGAAAGCTGGCAAGTTTTCCAAAATATAAGCTTCATCTTCTGGCGAATAGGCATCGCGTCCCACTTCATCGAATGGAGACTGACAGCCAAGATAAACCATCAATGTGCCATCACGCAAAACTTCTTCTAGCGCATTTATCAACTCGTCGGGACCTCCAAGAATTGGTCCCACAGCGCGAAGGGAAGCATGAATCATTACTATGTCATCGCTTACAAAATCAAAAGCACGAAGCTGTGTCTTTAAATCATCTTTGCAAAGTCGGGGACAAATATCCATCTATTTTTTCTTCAATAACACCGCGCGAACTGGTGAGGCTTCAAGCTCAGTAAGTTTAAGTGGCAGGGCAATTAGCGTATAATATCCCGCTTTAGCCTGAGTCAAGTCGAGATTTTCAAGCCAGCTCATTTCATATTTGTGCAGAGCATGATGAGTCTCAAGACCTTTAGATTCAGAGTGATCGACTGATGGAGTATCGATTCCAACTAGCTTTACTTGATGTTTTTGTAATTCATCAACCAAGTCTGGAGTAAAGGAAGCATAATTGTTTTCAAATACGTCATACCGTATTTGGTGGCGTGTCTTGAATAATAATCGTGGTGCAAGCTTGGTTCTATCAAGCGAAGAGACGAGCGAGGCTATGTGTTTGCTCGTAATAGGCTCGAAACAGTCAGCCAGATCAATGACTTGAGCGTGACCAATAAATGCTTGAAGGGGCAATTGCGACGCCATGCCCTCGCCTTTATCCATTTCGCCATAAATGTGAATTGGTGAGTCGGCGTGAGTGCCAACGTGCGGACTCATCGTAAAAGAAGATAGATTTATCACTTTAGAATCGTTATAAGTACAAGTGATATTGCGACTAAATTGAATATCTCCCGGAAAACAAGCTGTTTTAGAATCGACAGGAAGCGAAATGTCGATAATGTCATAGTTATCAAAATCGAGCCACGCAAAATCAGGCAAGGTCTAACTCCCACTTACTTATGAGTGTTGTGCATTGCGTCTTACGTCTTAGGTCTTACGCAATGCGCATTCAAAATGCGCGACTGGAATTATAAGCCCTTTTCTGGTATAAATTCAGCTTCTTGACTTATTTTCTTCAGGAGAACCAGCGTGTCCTTGAAAGAAGGCATTACCATCACGGGAAAGGCTCCAAGCCCACTTGGCGCTTACAGCCACGCAGTCAAAGCAGGCAACTTTCTTTTCGTCTCGGGACAGGGAGCACGCAACCCCGACACGGGCAAAGAAGAAGGCGTTAAGCTCGATCATTTGGGCAACGTACTTTCTTATGACATCGAGGTTCAGACTGAATGGGTCATAAAAAATCTCAAGGTGGTGCTCGAAGAAGCCGGATTGTCGCTTGAAGACGTAGTCGACATGAGCGTTTTTCTTGCCGACATGGATGATTTTGCCAAATATAATGGCGTTTACGCCAAGCACTTTTCTTTCCCCAATCCTCCGGCTCGAACCACAATTCAAGCCGCACGCTTGCCAGGAAAGAATTTCATTGAAATAAAAGCAATCGCACTTTGCAAGTAGACCATTCAAAAAACATAAACACTCCAAAGAGGACAAGAAGATGACCACCGCGACAAAAGCAAAGACTATCGAAATCGATAACTTCATCGGCGGAAAAGCAGTTAAGTCCAAAGACGGAAAAACTTTTCAAACCATTAGTCCTGGAACCGGCGAAGTCCTGGGAACAGTCTCTTGCGGAACAGCCGACGATATCAATTTGGCAGTAGACGCCGCCAAAGAAGCTTTTGAAAATGGTCCCTGGCCAAAAATGTCCATGCAAGATCGCGCCAACATCTTGCTTAAAGTGGCTGCTCTAGTAGAAAAGAATGCAGACGAATTAGCCCGAGCCGAAACTCTCGACACTGGAAAACCAATTACAGAAAGCAGAACCGGAGACATCGCCCGCGTTGCGTCAAACTTCCAGTTCTATCCTAATTTTGCTCAGTCTCTTGCAGATGAATCATGGACACCAAACCCACAAGAGCGTCACACCGCCATTCGCGAGCCACTTGGTGTGTGCGGATTAATTACTCCCTGGAATTTGCCGTTGTATCTAGCGACATGGAAAATCGCACCATGTCTGATTATGGGCAACGCATGCGTTTTAAAACCAGCAGAGTGGACACCTTATACAGCATTTCTTTTCGCCAAATTGGCTAAAGAAGCAGGTGTTCCAGATGGCGTATTGAATATAGTAAATGGCTTTGGTGCAGGCGGCGCTGGTGAAGCACTCACCAAGCACCCCGACGTCAAGTCTATTTCCTTCACGGGCGAAACAGGTACTGGCAGAGCAATAATGGCAAGCGCTGCCGGCACGCTCAAGAAGTTATCCTTTGAACTTGGCGGCAAAGGTGCCAATATCATTTTTGAAGACGCAAACTTGGACGAAGCTCTTCCCACCTCTGTTCGCGCTGCATATCGCAACCAGGGTCAAGTTTGTTTAGCCGGTTCGCGCTTATTCGTACAAGAATCCATTTATCCCAAAGTGGTCAAAGCAATGGTTGAGCGGGTAAAAAACCTCAAAGTTGGTGACCCACTAGATCCTAAAACAGAAATGGGTGCATTGATTTCCAAAGAACACATGGAAAAAGTGCAAGGTTATATCGAAATGGGACGCAAAGACGGTAAGTGTTTAACTGGTGGAGATCCAATCAAAGAGCTAGGCGGCGGCTTCTTCCTATCGCCATCGGTGTTTGAAGGTCTTGCTTATGATTCTAAATTCTGTCAGGAAGAAATTTTCGGGCCGGTATTACCGATAATACCGTTCAAAGACGAAGAAGACGTAATCAAAATGGCTAACTCTACTCCATACGGCTTATCTGCATCGCTCTGGAGCCAGGATGTGAATCGTTGTAATCGTGTCGCCCGCAAATTGAAATCAGGCATGGTCTGGGTCAACTGCTGGTTCGCTCGCGATCTTCGCACACCTTTTGGCGGACAAAAGAGTTCGGGTCTGGGTCGCGAAGGCGGTCGCTATAGCCTTGAATTCTTTTCCGATTGGAAAGCAGTTTCATACAAGTACTCGGACTAATTGGACGAATATCCCGAAAATAACGAATGGCTTATCTACGACCTATCGGATTCATTAAAGCCGATAGGTTTTAGATTGACCAATTCCAAACTTGGATTTTACGAATACAAAGACGAAGCCGGTAATGAAGCCACACTTTCACTAGGTGTCATCGGCGGTGCCACAATTTATTTGAGTGGTCCGCAGGTCACGTTGAAAAATCAACGAGTCTATGACCTATTAGATGACCTCTACAAAAAAGGATGTCGCAGCGACAAAGGTACTTACTTCTCGCACAAACTGCCTCAGTTCAATCAAGATGGAGATGTAAAATGGGGTTTTACGTTTGGCGAAGACGCTAAAAACGAAGCAACCACCATTGATTTGAGCGGATATTTAAAATCAAAAATTGTCCCGCTCATCGAGCGATGGGGACGTACCAAACTTATTCAAGAAGACATTGACCTGCTCAAAGTAGAAAACGACGCCGAATATAGTTTAGTTTCAAACGTATTTCTTGGTGGCAAATTTAAAGAGGCCGGCGAAATGGCAAACGAGTTTTTGTCGACGAGCAAAGACAAAGACGTCTACCAGAAATTCATCGATGAAATATTTGGCTATAAGAAGAAATCGTTGCCGATGATTTCAAATTAGCTTAGATCAAGAAAAGCTATTCGATGGCTAACTTAAAACCTTCCTTCTGGGCCGCGACGTTCAATCTCTGATCCAAACAGACAAAAGCTGTGGAACTTGATTCTTTTTTGCTGACTGTTAACGCTGCAGCTAATTGCAGAGAATCCTGAGACCTTAACGCGTGAACCCGCAAAAGTCTGATTGCCATCTTACGAACTTCATCAGACGGTTCAACTTCATTCCAAAAACTCTGCAATTCATACAGCCTTTCAATCGTCTGCTGTAGTGAAGCTCCAGTCAGTTTACCCTCGCGCTCTAAACGTGAAAAAGCGGATACACACTCCACTGACGTTCCCCACCCAGTAATTATCTTTGAATCTATTCTGTACAATTCCCTGACTTGGGAAGATGAAGCTTCTTCCACCAAGAATGGTATCAAGGCCGAAGTCTCCCAATATCTCACCAGGAGCTTTCCTCTCGTTCCGCTAATAGTGCCTGTAAAGCACTAGCTCCGTCTTTAAGCTTTATAGGCGGTCGGAGAAAAGGGTCATTATTTTTGTCGACAAGCCTACCGCGCCTTAACAGTCCGCTTCTCTCCATGTCTTTTAAATATTCATCCAAAGAATCGTCAGCAACAGTCGGCTCAATTTTTGCAATTGGTCTGTTGCGATCCATTATCAAAATAGTCTCACCTGCTTTCACCAAATCCAGGTAAGCACTCAATTTATTTTTCAACTCTGCAATGTTAGCTATTTTCATATAGCTATTATAGCTAATTTTGACCACCTTTTCAAGCGCCCCTTCTTTTGGCGGTTTCAGGTCAACAAAAAGCTCAACCGTTAACGGTTGAGCTCTTTAAAAACCAAATTAAGGAAAGGGGGGCTACCCCAAAAATCGTAGATTAAGAATGAACCGGAGCGCGGTCAGTCAAAGTAATATTGATACCACGACTGGTGAGTTCTGCCAAAAAGAGTTTAGTTGGAACAACGTCTTCCTGACGAACAACACCACGCTCTTTAATGTCGCCGCGAGCGATCATTTGAGCAATGATAGATGCTGGAAAAGTGGTCATTCTACCCATCGCAGTTAAGCCATCAGCTTCGGAACCGTAATCTATTCCATCCCATACCATTTGCAATGGCTCGCCTTCTTTGACACCAGTTACGGTGACACGGACAACAACAACATCGGGCAAATTCTTGGCTAGTTTTTCATTGAGCAGATGAGATAAAACGGCTCGGGGAGCAATTTTATGCTTGCCAATTTTGATTTCGGCTTTATCCATCAAGCCCAGTTGTTTGAGCAAATTGATCTTGTCGCAGTGTCCTGGATAACGAATAGTTTTGTAGTCCAAATGCTGGATGCGCCCCTTGTATGTCTGAGGCAATGTCGAGCAACCGCCTGATGTTGTGAAAGCTTCTAAAGTTCCAAGCGGTTTTGGAAATTCTATTTCTTCAAGCTCGGTTAGTGATGGAACAAAGATAATTTCGCCATCTCGAATGACGGTGCAGTCTTCGACATACTCGTTTATCAAGCCTTCAATAGAGAAGAACTGTCCATATTCGAGCAACTGGTCTTCGGGCTCTACTGGCAGTCCGCCTACGCGAATGCGCATTTCATAAATTTCGTCCATTGCTTCTGCTGCACTCACAGCTAGAATGGAAACTAGTCCTGGTGCCAGGCCCAAATCCGGGATTATGGTGACGCCTTGGTCTTTGGCAATTTGATCCAGTTGGAAAGTTTTCTCGACAACGTCATTATTGCCGCCAAGATCCACGAAATGCGATTTAGATTGCAAAGCCAGTTTAGCTAGTTCGTAATTAAATTCGTAAGGCATGCAACTAATGGTCACATCTGAATTCGCCATCAATTGTGCGACGTCTTTCTCTTCTTTAATGTCAAGTTGAACGGGCACAATTTTTGGGTCGGCTAATTTGTCCTGGATTCGCTTGACGGCATTTTCATCCGAATCGGCAATGACGACTTTGTCTACTTTGGGACTTCGAATCAAATCGAATGCCATTGCATAGCCCATTTTTCCAGCACCTAGCACTAAATATTTCACGCCTTAACCTCTCGGGGAGATATATACAAACCGACATTCTGGCATATAACCAGAATTTTTAAATTAGCCCCAATAAAGACTGATTTTAGTAGGTCGAACGACGCTTTCCGCCATCGACACAAATGGTCGAACCAGTGACATACGAGGCGCGCGTTGAGCATAAAAATGCTGCCACTGCGGCGAATTCTTCAGGCGTGCCCATTCTACCTGCTGGAATGGCTGAGACGTATTGTTTTTGATACTCTTCTTTGCTTTGACCGCTTGATTTGGTGCGCTGCTCCATCAAGTCTTGCATGCGGTCTGTTTCAATAGCTCCAGGTGCAATGCAGTTAACCGTTATATTATACGGTGCCACTTCGTCTGAAAGAGTTTTGAGCATGGCGGTGACCGCAGAGCGCACCGCATTTGATACCGATAGACTTGCTATAGGCTCCATGATACTTAGTGAAGTAACACAAACAATTCGTCCCCATTTGCGCTCTTTCATCTGGCACAGGAAGGCATTATTGATATCGGCCACAGACAAGAATAATTGTTTAAATCCAGAATCCCAATCTTCCAATTTGGTATCTTCAGCACGCGAAGTCTTTGGACCGCCAGTGTTGTGAACTATAATATCGACCGATCCTAGTTTGTCATTGACACTAGCAATCAGTTTTTTTCGATCGTCTGGTGAACTCAAATCGCAGGCTTGATAAAAAATCTCAGATGAAGGACAGTCTTTTTTAATCGCTTCAGCCGTTTCGCCAAGTACTTGCTCAGTTCGAGCGCACAAGAAAAGCTTGACTCCCTCACCCATTAATTCTTTGGCAATGGCTCTGCCTATACCTTTAGATGCTCCGCAAATAAGTGCACGCTTTCCTTTGATACCAAAGTCCATTACTTAGTTTTCCTTTTTTGTATTTTTTTAGTCACCAAATTCGATTTCGCGAGGCAATGTCGGATTTTTGAATTTAGCATTTTCAAGATCGCCCATAGCAAGAGCGTTTCGTTTCATTTTAAAATAGCAATAAGCTCGTGCCAGATAAAAGTCCCAACGGTTAGGATCGTCTATAAGAGCGTTTTTCAATTGCTGTTCGGCAGCACTCCATTTTTGTCTTTGAATATTTATTTTGGCTTTGTTGAATAAAAATTCGACATTGTTAAAATTAGCGTCACCCGCTTCACAAGCTGAAGTATAAGCTTTGTCTGGATTCTCGACATTGGAGAAATATTTCCAGGTCAAAACCAGTTTTTGCGGTGAGGCAAGATTCGTTTTCTGATCGCTTGGAGCATTACTTAAGCGCGTTGCAAAAGCGACATTATTATTTTGACCACCAACTCCACTTTTGCCACCACGCATAATGGCAATGCTATCCGGGGGAAGCAAGTCAGAAACCGTTTGAGGAATGAGTTGTGGTGCGGCTGGACGCACGGCAAGTATCATGCCATTGCCTTGCCATTTGCTATTAAGTGCCGGTGTTTGTCGCACCCCGGGTCTATCTTCTTGCACTTCGTTCGAGATATTGGTACACATCACGTCGAAAGCATCTGACATCGGCGTATTAGCGCCTTTTGCACGCAATCCTTCAAGCAGATTTCTTGTAAAAACACCATTTTGATAACGTTTCGATTCCCAGGAAGCTTCTTCCGGACTGCTTGAACAAAGCACCATTTTGCCCGTGCCCAATGTCATTGCGTTTGGATCTATATTTGCAGCACGATAAAGCCCTTTTCCATCTTTTGTATTGGGATTTATATTTCCGCTATGACATGCATCCAACACTAGTAGAGCGCGATCCGCATGAATACGACTGTTAACGTTCTCCAGTATTTGCTGCATTTCGATACCGGAAGCCCAAAGTTCATCTGGTTCTGAATCATATGCGACCAAAAAGTTCTTCCCTTCCCCATCTAACTGAGCCGGACTTCCGTGAGTAGAAAAATAAAGGACGACCAGGTCATCTTTTTTAGCCAGTGGATGAAGAAACTTATTGCCTAGCTCCGACATGATGCGCTGACGTGTGGCTTGCTCGTCTAACAAAACTCTGACATGGTCAGGCTTGAAATTAGCATCTTTAATTAGGTAGTTATAAAAATCAAGAGCGTCTTTGCTTGCAAACTTTAGCGAAGGAATATTCGAGTTTTTGAATTTGCTAATTCCTACGATGAGCGCCCACTTGTCTCGCACCGGTTTATTCAAGTCTTGCTCTTGCCCTTGAGCCAAAACACTCGAAGTACAGACATTGCCCAAAGAGACACAAATTGAAAGAAATAACGTGATGCCAAGCTGTTTGCAAATTTTGGTCATCGAAAATTCCTCTTGAATAGCTGGTTCAACCTGAACACGAAGCGCAAACTTGTAATTAGGAAGACAGGGCTTATCGCCCTCAAGAATATATCAAATTGTAATGGTGGGCGCTGCGATATAATTTGGCGATATTGCAAAAACGAGGTGTCTATGGCGCTTGTAACTACCCTTGATTCAAACGAACTAAAGAATTACGCAGAGTCGCAAAAGACTCGTTATGAGTCTCTGCTCAAAGAGCTTGTAGACATACCAAGCGTCAGTATGGACCCAGAGAAAAAGGGTGATATTAAAAAATTGGCTGAGCGTGCAGCAAAACTTTTGACAGACGCAGGCGCCAAGGCAGAAGTAATTCAGACCAATGGTAATCCAGTCGTAATTGGTGAATTTGTCTCATCGCCCGACCACCCAACTGTTTCCATTTACAATCACCTCGATGTGCAACCTGCCGATGCAAGCGAATGGCAAAATCCTCCATTCGATATGAAAATCGAAAATGATCGCTATTTGGGTCGCGGTACTACAGACGACAAAGGTCCAGCTCTTGCAGTATTCATGGCAGCTTGTTACGCCCACGAACATAAACTACCTATCAATATAAAATTTATTTGGGAACTAGAAGAAGAAATAGGCTCGCCCAATTTCGAAGATTTTCTAGTCAAAAACAAGAGTAAATTAAAAACAGACTCAGTTTGCGTTTCAGACACCATCTGGATCGCTCGGGACAAACCTGCTATTTGTGCTGGTCTTCGCGGTTTGCAAGGATTTCTGGTCAAGTTAAAAACGGGTGAAAAAGACGTCCACTCCGGCACAACAGGCGGGCTTGCTCGCAACCCAATTGCTGAAATTGCTCAATTAATTAGCGAATGTTTTGACGCTAAAACAGGCGAAGTAAAAATTCCTGGATTCTATGACGATTATGTCGCTCCTTCTGACAAAGAAAAACAAGATTTCGTTGATTCTGGCTTTAATTTAGACGCATTTCAAAAGGCGCACGAACTCAAGTCGTTGCGCACCCAAGACACAAAAGATGCAACAACTCGAATTTGGGCAAAACCAACTTTCGAAGTACACGGTATCACTGGTGGTTACTCGGGACCGGGAGTAAAAACAATTGTTCCCCACTGTGCTGAAGCAAAAATAAGTATGCGTCTTGTGCCGGATCAAACGCCTGAGCGCATGATTGAAGTCTTCACCAAATTCGTCAAAGAAAAATGTCCCGATGCTACAGTAGAGTTGGAAGGAAGTTTAAAACCATATTCAGGACCTTCCACCGATAAATTCCAACAAGCAGCAAAACAAGCGATGCATCAGGCTTTCGGCAAAGAGCCCGCATTCGTGCGTGAAGGTGGAAGCATCGGTGCTGTTGTAAGCATGCAAGAAGTATTAAATATTCCCATCACCTTTTTGGGACTATCACTGCCTGAACATGGTTATCACGCAGTGAACGAAAACTTCGATTGGACTCAAGCCGCGTTTGGAATCAGGCTGTTTATCCAGTATTTCGAACTGTTATCGCAAATCAAATAAGCAACTAAGTCTAGAATCCACGCAACAACGACTTGGTTTTTTGCGCCAGATCGTTCTGGCGATTGTGCATGCGATCCAACATACGCAGATATGAAAGGTAGATTTTTTCATCCCATGAGCGCAAGAAGTGAGCAGTCTGGAAGCACTGGAGTGCTTTTTGCCAATCAGTGGTTTTGGATTCATAATCAAGACCTAGCTGATAATAAGCCTGGACATATCTTGGATCCATTTCAATTGCACGTTGATACTGAGCGATAGCCAGTTTGTGCTGACCGGCTTTATCGTAAACTTGACCTAATTGCAGATGAAAAGCCGGCATTGGCGACTTAGAATCAATTTCTTTTTCAATTGAGACAATTTGTGTTTGCACATATTCAAGCGGTAATTTCTCAATTAACTTGACCAACTTGTCTTGCAAACGAGCATTTGCAATATCTGGCTGAGCAGTGAACGCGACCATGAAAACACCCGGACGAAGCGCTTCTTTATACTTTTTGCAATACATGTAAGACTCGAATATACCCTCGGCAATGGCCGGAACGTTAGGCGCATTCTCAAATACAGGCTTTAAATCAACAATTGCTCTTTGATAATCACCAAGCATCATATACGCCACGCCTCGCACTCTGAGCGCTCGATCAAATTTGGGGTCTTTTTCTAAATCCATAGTGGCAAGCTTGACTGCGCGAGATTGATGCCCGTTTAGATAAATCTGACCAAGCGATGTGGGCAAACCAAAAATATCTTCTTTGACTTTGAAGGCAGTCTCAAGCACTTGTCGGGCTTCGTCCATTTGCTTGTTTTGAATAAGATAGTCGCCCACAATCAAAAGCATTTCTGGATTGTTGGGGAATTTATCAAGCCCGCTTCGCAACATCTGGATTGCAGAGGGAATGTGTCCTTGCTTAATTTCTTTTTTGACCAGGGCGACAAGCGCATCTGGATTTTGAGGACCGTACTTCACTGCCAGTGCGTACTGCGCGTAAGCTTCGTCCTTGAGTCCCATGCGCTCAAGCGCCAATCCCAAATAGAGATGCGCATCAGCGTCACGATCATTGCTTTGCACTGCCGTCTGCAATTGTGTAAGAGTTTGCTCAGTGAGCTTGTTGTTATCAATTTCGGACTGAGCCCTTTTGATTAGCTCATTCGACACTTGAGCTAGGCAATAATTTTGACAATTGACTGATAAATAAAGGGCTGTAGAAGCGGCTATCCAAATTTGTTTTTTCATTTTTCCCTGAACAGTAGTAGCGAACTGCTAAGATAGTAATTGTTAAGGTTTGTTTAGGTTGGTAGTCCATAGCTTAGGCTAGGGAACAACTCTTACAGTAGGCAAATTATCCCACTAACCGCGATAACAATCGACAAGCGGGCAAAATTTCAGTCAGGGGCTCAAGATGGCAAGCAGATTTTTTAAAATCACTCGCAGAAAGAAGGGTAACCAGATAACCGAGCTCGGCCCAGCTTTGTTCATTTTGCTTGTTGTAGTGCTCTTTCCACTCGCAGCGCTCATATATATGGGCATGGGAGTTGGTTGCGGATGGTTTCTTAACCACATGTGCACTCGCTCAGTCGCCGTGGTGCGTAGCCAAGATATGCCGACCGCATTGACCAGCCAGGAAAACGCATGGAAAGCATCTGGTCTTGCCAAATTTACTGGCGCACGCATAGTCTCAAACACTGCAGTGCGAGCCGATATTAACGGAAAACCAGGCGACGACGTTGTTCGTGTTACTACAGTTGTTGAAATTCAGCCTTTTGTGCAGATCCCCTTTGTGCCACTAGGTCCCTACCCATTTACTTTCAGAGGTGAGCGACCCATTGAAGAGCGCGGAATTATTTAGAGGTCGTAAGTAAATGCGGTTGAAACGAAAAAGGGGACAAGCTCTCATCGAGACTATCGTGGGATTGTTCATTTTCGTGCCTGTAGTTTTATTCTTGATTGATGTAATCGCTATGGTCATGGCTCAAACGGCAAACGACGCCCTAGCCAAAGATTGTGCCCGTGCAGCGGCAGAAGAAGTTGATCAGGCACAAGCGCAAACTGCGGTCAATCAAGTCAAAGTCAACTTCTCATCACCAGTCTTAAGAATAAATACGGTCAATGTCACAGCCTACAGTGACGAAACCGTCACTGTGGTGACAAACGCTACGTTTACTTTTCCTGTGCAGATTCCCATGTTTGGAGTATCTACCCAAGAGTTCGGTGCTACAGCTACAGAGCCTGTAGTTGGAAAATTGTCTAACTAACTCTTGACCAGACTATTGAATTTTGGAATTAAGATAAAAGGCATTTTGTCCACTTTCTCTTCTTGATCTTCGAGAAATTGAACTTTTTCTTTTTCGCCTTTTAATCCGGCCTGAAAAATCTTTTCCTTTTCAGTCTTAGACGAATCATAAATGACAGCCACACCATAAGGCTTTTGTATTGCCACAGCCACTTTAGCGATGCCTTTAGAAGCCTCGATGCGCTTTCTTATGCGCCCAAGACAAATCGCGCACGACGCGCCTTCCACTCTAAAATCGAGGCGTTTGAGCGCGCTCATATTGAGCTTGGCTAAAGCATCAGGCTTGCTATCACCTGTGTACATTAGCGGTCCATTGGGGTTGAGCTTGTCTGGGTCCTTCTTTGAAGAAGTATCTAGCGCTAAAGCAGAAGGCGCCAAAGCGAAAGCAAGGCTAAATAAGAGTAGTTTTTGAAAAAAATTAGGTAATTTTGGTGACTTGTTCGAATTCATACTTTTATTCTAGTAATCGCGCGCACAAATTGCATTGACCAGCACATGTTTTTTATCTTTTCTAGCAATTTCTATTGCCTGCCTGAGAGCTTGAAGCAAGTCTTTAGGCTTATCTACTTTTATACCAATGCCATTGCAAGATTCTGCAATTTTTTCAAAGCTAATTTGCATTTTGAAATCCCACAACTCACTATATTGATTTTTGTTGGCCCAGTCATTTTCTGGACATGATGTGCCGTCATAAGACTTCTTAATAGTCGACCAGCCGCTGTCGTTGAATACCACTATAACGACCGGCAAATTATAAGCCCCAGCCACATAATGAGCCGACATCGGAGTGTTAAAGAGATAAGAGCCATCGCCTAAAGTTACCATCATCACTTGCTCGGGTGAAGCAAGCTGTGCGCCCAGAGCCGCTCCAAGCGACCAACCAAGTCCGCTTGCAATAGAATTCTCAAACCAACTCATAGTCTGACGACGTGGTACAAGTGTCGGATCTAAATTATATTCGTTGAAAATAACCACATCATCGTCGATTGCCTGTCCCACGCAATACGAAATATAGTTTTTGGTAATATGATCAAGATTAGCGTCTGATGCGGCTTTAGCGCGAGCAGTCTCAAATACATCTTTATGCGCATCGGCATTCTTTTGGCGACGATTTTCAATCGTGTTTTGAGTTTCATCATCCAACAATCCATACATGGTGGCATTTAAATCGGTTAAGACCAAAGCGGGATTTCCAGCCAAATTTATATCAACAGGAAAAGCTCGCATAGGCAAATTCTGGCAAAGTGGGTCCACCCCAATTTGAATCACTTTGCAGTTTTCATTTATTGTCCCCCAATCTGGAATCCAGGGAACATGGCTTTCCAACACCACAACCACATCGGCTTCTTTTATAAAAGATTGCGGATTATATCCCAAATGCATTGGATGTTCAGTGGGAAAATTGAAAAAATTGCGCTTTCCATGCTCAATTACACCAATTGCAAATCGATCACTCAATGCGACCAACTGCTCTACTGCTTCTTTGTAGCGACCAAGCTCGGCTGTTACCACAACCGGATTTTTGGCTCCAAGAAGCAGTTTTGCCGCTTCGAATTCCATTTGCGCATTACCGCCGGCTCCAGCCAATGAAGGATTTTGACGCGGCTTTTGATTGACCGAGATTTTTTGCTCTATCGCCATACAGAGCGCTTCTTTAGGCAATGTCAAATAAACTGGTCCCTGCGGATCAGACATCGATATCGCCAAAGCTCTATCCACTACCGTTTCTAAATGGAGCGGACCTTTAAGCTCATAGTCCCATTTTGTGTATTCGCGAAAATATCCACCCTGATCAAATGTATCTTGCCCCCACTGTACAAAGTTGGTGCGACAGCCTTCTATGCCATAGTCGTACCAGGGTGTTTTGCCGGACATCACAAGCACCGGTATACGAGAGCGACTGGCATTGATAATCCCCAGTCCCATATTGGCTGTTCCTACACTCACATGAGCCATAGTCGCCTGCGGTCGACCAGATAAGAGATAATATCCATGCGCCATTGCAATGGCTGTATTTTCGTGTGGTGCCACCACAGCTTGCAATTTAAATTCGCTATCTTTGCTGTAACGCCCAAGTGCATCGGCTATGGGAGTGAAGTCAGTGCCAGAATTAGAGAAGAAATATTCCACTCCTCGCTGATTGAGCAGAGACATCAATCCTTGCGCTACGGTGTCAGCTTGCAAATCAATTTTTTTATTTTCTAGAGACATTTTGGATTTGCCCCGAGCGCGAAGCAAATGCGTTCTTAGCTGAGCGTTAAATTGGACTGGACAATCTAAGTTAGAAAAATGAGAAGCATTAGGCAAATTGACCAAGCGACTCAAACTATGACGAGAATGTATTTCAGCAAGCAAGCTGGTTGGTGTAACTGGGTCTTTGGCACCACCAATTAAAAGTAGCGGACAATAAATTTGTCCTATCCAATCGCGATAATCGCATTTAAACATAGACCGCCAGGAAGCAAGAAAAACTTCTTTGTCCTTTGAAGCTTCGGCGTTCACACCAATTTCCACTTTTTTCTTATCTGTGGTTTCGGCAAACAAAGATGGGACCAGCTCTTTAGCGCTTTCGCTCATTGATTTTTTGGATAACTGCTCCTCAATGAAAGCAATGCGCTGATCTGCGTTGTCTACATAACACCAGGAATTAGCCATGGTGATTGACTGTACTGCCCCTGGATTTTGCATATATGCTTCCAGCGCAACCACGCCACCCATCGAACTTCCGACCAGATGAGCGCTGCTGAAGCCAAGCTCGTCGATAATAGAGATGACGTCACTGCCAAATTGTTCAATATTGACTGAAGCTTTTTCTGCCTCGTCTATTTTGGATTGACCATGCCCACGCATGTCGAAAGTGACTGTCGTATATGATTTACAAAACGCTTCCACTTGTGGCGCGAAGCTGCGATAGTCAGAACCTACAGCGTGCAGAAAGACAATTAATTCGTCACCGTCGCCTTTAATATGACAGGATAAATTGATACCAGTTTCGGTGCTAATTATCTTTTGAATGGAACTAGGATCTTGCAAGACCATTGTCATAGTTTTACTCCGTGATTATACTCGCGCGATGATCGAAAGTGTTCCTCCACCCTGAGGTCCGTGGTGTTCGGAGCGGGTGCTTACATAAACAGCAGTATCGCCTGTAATGGCAGCCAAAACAGAGGATAAGACACAGCGCGAATAACGTGTATCGCTTATATCGTCGTCTTGCAGCATGGTATGACGCTTGCCTCGGACCATTCCTCTTGGATCGGCCTCTGACTTGGCGTAAACCCCAATTAGTTTAGATGAGTCTTCTACTTTTAGATGACCGTTTGAAAGTTCAAAACCCAGTCCCAGAAGCACTTTTTGCATAGAATCTATGTCGAGCATGTCATTTAAAATAGAGCTATTGATTTTTAAATCACCGCCCCAGTAGGAGCTATTTCCAAGCACCATAATCTCGGTACGCTTGAGCCCTGGCTTGGCAGAACATGATGCAATAGACGAGTACTTATCGAAATCAACACAAACTGAATCGTCAGACAAAGATGCAATATCAATTTCACCTGTAGCAACTGCAGCACCTAGTGCTGAGGCACCACGAGAATAGACCATGTCAGATCGCATGGGCTTATTCGCCCTGCGCGCTTGCTCGCCTTCTTCAAATGTAAAACTTGGAATTGCCCCCTTCATCTGAACGAGATGGACATCTTTTAGCGAGTCTATTTGTAATTGATCGACAATTTCTTTTATTACCCGAGCAGTTTCTTCAATCTGAGGCATGCGCCCAATTTCTTCAGGTTTGAATTCACGAGTAAAGCCGATGCCCAGTGCCAGTCGTTTTTCAACGCCAGGAATATTATTACTCGTACCATTTTTGGTATAAACAACAATGTGCGGGCTCACAATTCCTTCGCAGCCGCCTGAGAGTGAAAAAATAATTTTGTCAGTTACTTCAGCTCTGCTAATCCTGAGCATAGAGCTGAAATAGTCTTCAAAAGCCAACATCGCAAGATCACGGGTAAAATCGTTGCGACCGCCGTTGCCTTCAGTTTTGCCGATGATACAAATAACTTCGGCTGGATTTATTTTGCCTGAATCGACAAGCTCAATCAGCCCGCTTAGGTCAGACGGGCTTTTGGTCAGTATTTTGAATGCTTTTATTTCCATCGCCTAAACAGGTGAAAGCAATACCGTGCCGGTGTGTTTCTGGATATCTATTTTGTAGACATCGCCATGATTCATTTCTTTGGGCTCGCCCATGCTTGCTAAAGCTTCGACTACTTCTGGCGAATTGGCAGTCATAACAGTGACTGGATTGCCCACGCTGAGCGGAAAATCGTGCCAGGTACCTTTGTGGAGCATAATGCCGTGTCCGGCAGGAAAAACAAAACATTTAGCAGTGTCTAAGTTTGGAAGTTTTTTGTCTTCGTCATGATTAGGTTTGCACAAAATCATGGCAAACGGCTCACTACCTAGCCCGACGAATAACTGGGTCATATTCATGTGACGTTCAAGCCAGGTCACTTCTGGTGCACGCTTGCTAATGCGAGCAGTGCGAATAACGGCAGAACCTGTGCATTCAAAAGGAAGATTCATACCTTCTTGAACTGAGCCTTTATAAAAGGGGATGGTCAGCCCGGCGTTTGGAACTTCTTCAGAAATGAACAAACCGTACTCGGCTGTGTTTTCGCGAGTGGCTTCTACTTTCGGTACTTTGATGGTGGTGACCATTTTTGCGACTCCCAAACGACAACTATATCCAGGACATACATCCAGATAAATTATTGTCTCACTAAGTAAGTTCTTTTGATCGTGCCTATTGCCTGACAAATAAGTATCGAGCTTTTCAAGAGAGACTAATGGCGATGAGCCCGCACTCGCTTGGCAAGCCCATTTTACCCTCGTTCAGAACTAAAGTGGATCACTTGCCTACTCGAAATCTGGTGCGAGCCCAACACGAGAGAGCATGTCAGTAAAGGAGTTTGCTATCAAACACATATTCTCAAACT
>CAZSHS010000012.1:0-17804 GCA_964606665.1 uncultured Candidatus Obscuribacterales bacterium
TTGGGCTTAAGGCCTGTCGTGAACGTCAAATTTCTTTGGAAGATTCGCTCAAAGACAGCTCGACGAACTGGCGGTGTCTATGGGTCTAGCTTCTGAGCTGCACCAGCGTCTGCGCTACCCGAAACGCGCCTTGATTGTCACTATACCTGTGCGCATGGATGACGGACTGGTCAAAACATTCACCGGCTACAGAGTCCACCACGACGTCACTCTTGGACCTGCCAAAGGCGGCATTCGTTTCCATCCAGAAGTAGACATGGGCGAAGTTTCAGCACTTGCCATGCTCATGACCTGGAAGTGCGCACTGATGGGTCTGCCATACGGTGGCGCCAAAGGTGGCGTGCGCTGCGAGCCATGGAATTTGTCCATGGGCGAAAAAGAGCGTATGACTCGTCGCTACACTTCCGAAATCATCAACTTTATCGGTCCAGACAAAGACATTCCTGCTCCAGACATGTACACCAACGAGCAGACTATGGCTTGGATTATGGACACATACAGCATCAACGTTGGTCACACAGTACCAAGCGTTGTCACAGGTAAACCCATCTCAATTGGTGGCTCACTTGGTCGTCATGAAGCGACCGGACGCGGAGTTGCCTATTGTGCACGTCGCGCCGTCAAGCACTTGAACTGGACCAAAGACGCTCCTGAAGTCGTGATCCAAGGTTTTGGTAATGTAGGCTCAATTACTGCTAAGTACTTGTACAACGCAGGCTACAAAGTAGTTGGAGTTTCAGATGTGCATGGCGGCATCTACAACTCTAAAGGCATAGACATTCCAAGCGCACTTGCATACGCACAAGAGCACGGAACCCTTGCCAATTTCAAAGGCACAGAACCTGTAAACAACCAGGAATTACTCGAGTTGCCTTGTGACATTTTGATTCCTGCAGCCCTTGGAAATCAAGTAAACGCCTCCAACATGGAGCGCATTAAGTGCAAAATCCTAGTCGAAGGGGCAAACGGTCCCACCAGTCCTGAAGCGGATCTTTATCTACACGAAAACGGCGTTATGGTCGTTCCCGATATTCTTGCCAACGCAGGCGGCGTAACCGTGAGTTATTTCGAATGGGTTCAGGGCTTAATGCAATTGTTCTGGACAGAAGAAGAAGTCAATACAAGACTTGAAACTATAATGGGCAAAGCGTGCGATAAAGTTTTTGCTCTTTCGCAAGAACGAAATCTCAGAACAAGAATGGCTGCTCTCTGGCTTGGAGTTTCAACCATTGCCGAAGCAAAAAGACTGCGTGGACTCTATCCATAAAACCGGTTGAAATCGGAAAAAGGGGGTAAGTCTGAAATAAGGGCTTATAGATTTTTTCATGTTCCAATCATCCGGTAAACAACCCGCGAAAAACCAGCCGCCAAAAACAGTTCGACTGCCGAAGCAGCCGGGTATTTTGCAATACGGCGACTTACAGTTTCTCATGCAAGAAGCAGAGAAAATGAAGGGACGCATTGTCGAATTTCCTTTCACAAGTTCTGACCGCAAAATCGACTATGTTTTATCAGCCCAATGTTTTCCCAAAGAAATAGATCCTTCGGGCACCATGGATCCTGAATGGGTTCTAACCGAGTATGGTGCCGGACAGCCAAGATTGCTTTGGCGTCATCCCACCCGCGACTTGTCACTCATGAGCAATATGATCGCAGGTGAATCTGGCGGCGATCAGTTGCAAGACATCGTTCCAAATTCTGCTTTGTTTGGCGGAATGCAAAATCCAATCGGTGGCGCCACTGGTGCCTACACTCCGGTCAACACAGGTTCCGGTAGTTCGTCTAGTTCGAGCTTGGGCGGTGGCGGATTCAGCGGCAATTCTATAATTTTCGAACCTCCAAGAGCTGGTGCCAAAGCTACTCTTGAAGGCGACCTGGCTAAGTTGCAAGTTCCAAACTTGCTTCAATCCATTAATTTGGCAAAGATGACCGGGCGCTTAGATGTCCGCACCAGATCTGAGCAAGCCGAAGTATTTTTCCAGGAAGGCAATCTAGTTCATTGTCGTGTGCGTGAAACGACAGGCGACAATGCCATCGTAGAATTAGTCTGCTGGTCCACTGGCGAATTCCGCTTCTGGCCTGATGAGCGCACAGATCATAGAACCTGCCAAAAACGTCTCGATTCACTTTTGATGGAAGGTGTAGCACTTCTTGATCAATCAAAATATCTAGAACAAGCCGGCTTAAAAATAGATGCTTCGTGCCTGGTCAAGAAAAACGCCATGATTTCAGAAGAAGAATTTCAAGCTCGCGTTGCTAAAGGTGCACCAATTGCGCTTGAACCTCAACTCGATTTTTACGAACTGGTAGACAATCGCAACACGCTTGCAGAATTACTCAAAAAGCGCCCTATGCCAATGACCGAATGGACACCACTTTTGTTCAACTTAGTCAGTTGCGGACTGGTGCAAATTACAGATCAAGCTCCCGCTCAAGACAGGCTTGCTCGCCTAAAAGCGCTTGGTATAGACGATAACGCATTACAGAGCGTCATTAAGAATCTCAACCGATCAGAGACTGGCATTCTCACCTATGATGCATTCATCTACTTTTTAGACCAGGAATATCTACGCTACGAATATTTCAACACGCCGTTTTCGATTGTTATATTCAGTCTTGGTCAACGCAAAGGCGGAGAATCAGGACCAGTCGAATCATTGCAAATGCTTGCAGTGCGCCGGGCGATGCAACGTATTCAGCTTATAAAAAGACATGTAGACTATCTTGGACACTATGAGATGTTCGATTTTGGTGTCATTCTGCCAAACACAAACGCCGCTGCTGCCTATGCTTTTGGTAATAGAATTTCAGAAGTATTGCGCGAGGCACCACTAAGCTCAGACATGGATTCAAGAAACCTGCTCATGGCTTTTGGAGTTGCCACCATTCCCGAAGACTGCGTAGATTTAGACAAGCTCTTAATTTCAGCCAAAAAAGCACGCGACTACGCCAAGCAATATAACAAACGAGTTGTGCTCGCAAGAGATTTACCTCAAACAACTACCTAAAAACTTTTAGACCAATTTATGGCAAACGTTACTAAGTCTATAAAGTCCACCAGCATCACGCTCACTCGTGGAGACATCACACGTCAAGATGTGGAGGCAATTGTCAACGCAGCAAACTCTGCTCTGCGTGGCGGCGGTGGCGTGGACGGCGCCATTCACAAAGCGGGCGGTCCTACCATTGCCGAACAGTGCCGACAAATTCGCGAGCGCGACGGCGGCTGCTCGCCCGGTTCTTGTGTAATTACAGATGGTGGCAACCTTGGCTGCAAGCACATAATTCATGCAGTAGGTCCTGTCTGGCACGGCGGACGCAGCGGCGAAGACGACACTCTCAAGAATGCATATACTTCGTGCCTGAAAATGGCTTGCCAGTATGAGATTAAGACTATAGCTTTCCCGTCAATCAGCACTGGCGCCTACGGCTTTCCCGTGGACAGAGCAGCCAAACTTGCACTTGATGCTGTGCATGAGTTTTGCGAAGAAAACGACTATTTGGATGAGATTCGATTTGTTTTATTCGACGAAAAGACTTTTAACAAGTTTAAAGATGCGCTAGAGGCTTGACGATTAGGTTTTCAGGCAAAGTGGTTAGTATTTGAAAGGGGCTGTCAGGCTGATACAGTAAATGAATCGAGCTATCGTGTTTTTTGATTTTGATCTGGTGATTATTTAAGTGTCTTCCTTTTTCAAGAAAATGTCAGGAAATGCCAGGTTTGGAGACCTATTGGTCCAGGCTGGTCTCTTGAGTCCCACTCAGTTGCAAGAAGCAATGACAGAGTCGCGCAACAAGAAACTGCAAATCGGTCAGGTTCTTGTGATGTCTGGGACTTTGTCCTCCAAAGATTTGCAAATGGTGCTTGAAGCGCAATCTATGCTGCGCGACAAAAGTATCGATATTAATTTGGCAGTGCAATGTATCAAAGTGGCGCGCAAAATCGGCTCTTCCTTTGCCGATGCCTTGCAGGATTATGACGAGTCGCTTGCTAAAAAAGCTCGCACCGGAAAATTAGGCGAACTACTTGTAGAAGCAGGCATAATCAACGAAGAACAACTTTCGAATTCGATGGAACAGTCTGTAAATACTGGCATGCCGCTTGGTCGGGTGCTTGTGCTCAATCGCGCTATTCCTTCTGAAGCTTTGCAAGGCGTTCTAGATATTCAGGTCAAGCTGCGCGACGAGATGATGTCGCGTGAAGAAGCGCTTTTAGCCTTACGCAACACAACCGGTCTTTCAGGTGAAGTTCCTCAACCAAAATCAGACGACGACAAACCAAAAAAATCTACCGTACGTCTTGGCGAATTGCTTGTTATGGCAGGCATCTTAACCGAGAACGATGTAATGGACGCACTGGAATGGGGACTTGCCAATCAGCAGCCCATCGGCAACGTGCTCGTCAATCAGAATTTAATATCAAAAGACCTGCTCGATGCAGCACTCTTCTTTCAAGAAGCAGTGCGCGACAACAAAATAGACGCGCTCAAAGCATGCGAGTGCCTTTCTGAAGTCTTCTCTACAGGCGCTTCTCCGCAAGAAGTATTAGACCAAGTCACCGAGCACAAACCAGCAGACGAGCCTGGGGCTCCACCTATCGATTATCGACGCTTGCTAACTATGGCACGAGTCGTTACAGACGATCAAATAGATCGCGCTTATGATGCCGCTTCGCATACCGCTTCTTTGATAGGCAAAATTTTAGTTCTCACAGGCTCCTTAGACGTGCCCACTCTTCAAGCAAGTTTGCGCTGCTATCAAATGATAACCAAAGGCTGGCTCACACCAGACGATGGCATAGCCGCTTTAGACTATTGCTTGCACCAAAATCCAACCGCTCCAATACCATTCGAACAAGCTTTGCGTGATTTGGGCTGGAACCCAGACAAAGGTCTCTCGCTCAAAGGTGAAGCAGCAGAACCGCAACCCAAGGTGCTTGTGCGCGCCGGCGCTTCGGCTCAAGAAAGCGCGGCAAATTTAGAAGCTCAATCAGCAACATCGGCGATGGCCGCTCAAGCAAATGTAACGCCACCACCAGCGAAACCACCGGAAATTGAGCCAGTCGTGGCGCCAAAACCTGAGCCAACACCAGAACCTGAGCCCGAGCCAATTCCTGAAACCAAATCAGAAGCAAAAGTCGAGCCAAAGCCCGAGCTAACACCAAAACCAGAACCCAAGCCTGAACCTAAACTTGAACAAAAAGATGACGATCAAAAATCTGAAGGTGGACTGAAGGCTCTTTTGTTTGGCTTAGAGGAAGCCGACAACAGCGAACAGCTTCCTGAAATCATAGAGAAAGAAAGAAAATCTAGCGGTCGTTTAGCCTCTCTTGTTTCCAAACCAGCACCACAAGAGGAAAAGAAACCAGAGCCTAAGCCAGAACCAAAGCTTGAGCCCGAACCAAAACCAGTAATCGAGCCTGTCGCTGAGCCTGTTATTAATAAAGAGCACGACGAGATAGAAGATTTATCTGGAATGTCTGCCGAAGATTTACTCTCGCGCATTTTGAAAGGTGGCGATATGCCGCCCACCATGGAGCACGGCAACAAGAAACGTGCCGGTCGCTTTTCAGAAACTATTTTGCCCGAAGCGGCCAAAGCACGACAGCTAGCTTCGCTCATTAGCAAAGAGCCGTCTAATCCCACAGATAAATTCGACAAAGGTGGCGAAGACAACGACGCTCTAGGCACAGCATTTTTGCGCCTGGCAGAACGTCATTTCGAGCAAGGCAATTACAAAGATGCCCAAGTCATTTACGAACGCGTTCTGGTTCACAAACTAAACGACCTGGGCCCTGAAAGTCCCGAGCTGGTTGAGGACTATAACAATCTTGCACTTGTGTTGAGTGTACAAGGATTGTTCGATAAAGCCGAGCCATTCATGCGCCGCGCTGTTAGCTTGTACGAATCTTCGCCCAAAGTAGAGCCGCTACCGCTTGCAGATTATTTGCATTCACTTGGCACTGTCTACTTCAAACTAAATAAATTCAGTGAAGCAGAAGAGGTTTATCGTCGCGTGCTTGAAATGCGACGCGAAAATCTTTCCGACACGCACCAGGATATCGGACGCACTCTTGTAGATTATGCCAAAGTAGTAAAACAGCTTGGGCAGCACGAAAAAGCTGAAGCTATATATAAGAAGGCGCAAGAAATTCTCAAAACCCCAGAGCCTTAAATATTTCTTTGCTATAGCCAGAACGTGCTATTGGTATCACTAATGGCTACCACTCAAGTAATGCAGACGCTACGTGATGGGTACGACTTGACATAAACTGATTTTATCTGCATGCTCTAAATAGAGGTTGAGGAGATTTCTCGTGAACGAAGCATTTGACCTTCTAACATTTCAGAAAAAAGCTCGCGAGATGTGCGATCCCAAAAAACTTTTCGAGCTTTGGGAAGACGTTTGTAGACGTTACGAACACCGCGAAATAGGCACCTATGAGCTGGACGAGATGAAGGAAGTTATTCTACCCAATCTAAAAGCGCTGACTCAGTTAAAGCACTCCATAAACGATATCGACGATGCGGGTGTGCCTCAAATTCGAAAACACGCCTGAAGATTTAAACGATGTCTTGCAAAAAATGGCTTGCTGGTTTTCTGCTCTCCTCAATTTTGGCGAGCAGCAATTGCGTTTGTCGTGCCGGTGCAGATGAATGGATTGAAGACGAATCGCAAGTTAATCAGCAAGCACCACAAAATCCAGCAGCACCAAGTCAATTTCCAAAACCGCAAACGTTGCAACAATCTTTAGACGAGCAAATGCCGTCTGAGCGCGAACGTGATCTTGAACGTCAACAACGCTATGAGCAACAAGAGCGTGTGGAAGAAAAACCTGTCGGAAATACCACTGATTTTACTCGCCCACTCGAAGCCGGTGTAAGCTCGTTTAAACAAATAGATAACGACTTCAACAACTTGCCATTGCTCTTACAAAAGCCTGTTAGTGCGCTTCCCAAAACAGGTCCAGTTACGCGCAAAACTTTTCAAAACTGGTTGGCGCAGTCTCATCCGGGTCTGACTGCTCGTATAAGCAAAGATCAGGTTATCGAAATCAAAGGTGAATGGGATGATTCGGCGCGCGCACTAAGTAATTTTGGTATTCCATTTACAAGAATTGGTCCCAAACAAATTCGCAATTACGATTTAACCAAAACAAAAGTAATTGTATTAAGCTGCCCAGGCGCTCTAATGCCTGATGAATCGCGAGCTTTGGCAAATTACGTGAAGTCGGGTGGTTATTTAATTACCACTGACTGGGCACTAGAAATTCTGAACGAGATGAAAGGATTTGTTCGCATTATTGAACCAAGCGGATTCGAACTTCCTGAACAAGTAGTGGATGCAGTGGGATTATCTGCTGATCCTTTATGCAAGAATGTTCCGTCTGAAGCATTTTGGAAAATTGCCAAAGAAAGTAAAGCAGTGCGAATTGTGCAACGCAATTATTGTACAGTGGTAGCACGCAGCAAGATGCTCATGAATATGGAACTTGGACATATAGCCAAGTATCGTCAACCCGAAGAAGCTGATTTGTATCAAGCTGGAATTTTAGCTGTGTTAGTAGATTACGGACGCGGCAAGATTTTTCATTTAGTTGGTCACTATGATAATGACGCCAATACTGCTTTTGTAAATGATGTGCCGGACCAGGCTCCAGGGATTTCTATTAGTATGCGTCAGGCGATGGCCACTAATTTTATTGCCGAAGCTTTTGAAAAATAGGTTAATTGCTTTATTTTTCTTGATCCAAAATCAGAACGTAAGCTTGCTCGTTTGGAACCTTGAGCCATCCGGAATCTGCTTGCGGTATTGGATTATTCTCTTCATCGTTTAAAGGAAGTTTCTTCTTCGACAATAGTTCAAACGCATGTATATCATCCCAAAATGGCCCCGAGCGAACGTAGTCTATTTCTCTTGGAACATAAACAATAGCTTTGACTCCTGATGCCTTTATTTTTTGAATCACATCGCGCTGCTTTTCTAGCGGTAGCTTAAAAAAATCACTGGGATTAAACAAAGCTACACTGACTTTGGCTGGGACATAGCGGTGCCAAAGTTCATAACAAATTTTGAAAACTGCAATCTTACTATTAGGCAAAACCCCCTTTTGGCGCAAATACTGAGATATAGATACGCTCAGATTTGTTTTTAGCGTGCCATTTGCGTTTATGTGCAAATACAATTGCATCCCTATACTAAGCAAAAAAATAATCGACATTGCTTTAGCTGAAGTTGTATTAGGTCTTGTGAAGCCAGAGGAAGCCGTGCTAGGAATAACAAGTGCCACCAAGAAAAAAATGATAGCTGGCACTAAAATGTATCGCGCACAAAATGCATAAATATACAGATTAGTAGCAAACAGATAAAGACAAAGCATTACCAGTGGTATCAGTAATATAGGCACTAACTGTTGGAGCGCTTTCAAATTAGGTTTGAGCAATTTATTCTTGCCCGGAATAAGCCAGGCAAGCAAGATTATCCACGCAAAAGACTTTATGTAAAACCAAAGATTCTCCAAAATACAAGCAATCAAAAATCCAATATTTGTAATAAGTGGCGTGCCCACTACCCAAATGTTTGGTTGCCACCATTCAACATAGCGCCCAGATGGTTGCACATCACTTGAATCGTAGTCTAGAACCAGAGGTTTTTGGTTGATTATTTTAGGCGGGTTTTGCAAGAACAAGCCATTGGCCAAACGATAATACTGGTTTTGATGCATTACAGTGCGAACGAAAGTACTGTAGGCATTGGTTGAAATTATGGGTTGACCTTCCTTCAATGAAATAGCGATGAGCCATCCTGAAGCGGTAAGGGCGAAAGCAAGAAGGATTGCAAAAGCGAGCTTAGCTTCTTTTTTGTACATTCCTGCAATTAGCGCGCATAGCGGTGCCAAAAGAAACACAATCGATTTACATAAATAAGCTAGTCCAAGCAAGATACCTAGCCACATTGCTTTTTTAAGCTGCGGTCTAAGCAGGATTTCCAGTAACAAAGCAAAAACTAGAAATAATAACGAGGCAAGCAAAAGATCAGGCGTATCATTTCCGGCATTGTTTAATGTACCAAAAGTGAAGGCGGCACTGCATGTTCCAGCTATTCTTAAAGACTTGCTTGAAGGTAGTTGTCTATCTAATTTTAATTTGCGAAAAGTGGTGAATAGCCAATATCTAAAAACTCGAAAGAACCTGAAAAAGCAAAAATATCCAACAATAGTCAAAATACAATTGAGTATCCTGAGCGATAAAATTTCGTTTTGTGGAATTACATGCAATGGCTTCAAGAAAAGTGCAAGCACGACCGGATAAAGCGGGCTCCAATAGCTATTAACAAAGTTCTGCCAATCAAGTCTGCTTAGTGCATCACTCATATCTAAATACTGAATGATGTCGCCAAAGATAATAGAGTTAGCGTATCTTTGTGCTTGCAAGAACGTCAAACAAAGACCTAATGCGATTATTGCAGTCTGAATCAAAAGTGTTTGACCGTAGAATCTATTTTTCATTTGCTCTGCACCCAAGGCACAGGAATTACATAAAGACTTTGCTCTTGGTCAAAGACTGCTTTCCATCGCTCATCGGGGGCTGCTTTCATTTCAGAATTGTCGATGTATATCGCTTCAATTTTATTTTTTGCGCATCGGTCGAGCATCTGATCGGTGCATTGCTTAGGATCGTTTCGCAAAGATTCAAAGTCGCGGCTTTCAGCCACAACCTTGTAATTTCCAACCACTGCAAAGGCCAGCTTGCGCACTGGGTCGACTAGCATAACGCGTGCGCCATCTCTTATGCCAAGTGCAGAAAGACGCTCGCAGATTGCTTGAGCCTGATTCTTATTGCCTTTCGCTAAGCACTCCAGATTTTCAATTATATTAAAAACACCTGGCACAAAGAGCAACGCTAGAGTCACAACCTGAGCAATTACAAAATTTTTCCCTTGTTTCGTCTTTGTCTTGGAAATACTGACACTAGTAAGAAGAGCAAAATACAACAAGACAAAATAGGCGCAAAAATAGCGGCTTGAATACAGAGTATTGCAATTTAGGGCTACAGAATATAATCCAAGCGCAAAAAGTGACGGTAGAGCGAGTTCTAACACTGGAGCATTTAGTTTGATAGCCAGATTAAATGAGCGATTTAGCACCATCAAAAGACATAGACCCAGAAAAACAGGTAAGTAAAAATAACGGGTGAAGAAAAAAACAGAAGCTAAAATAGCAATGAACTGATTCCACGCCGAAAACTCAATTGCAAAACCATCAAACCAGTAGTGTGGTGCAAGCCACGCAGCAAAGCTAGAGTCAAACGGTTTGTCAAACAAAAGCGTGCGAGGTTTTTCGATCATGACTTCGGGTAAATGTTTGTATTGTCCAATATGTTCTTTGTTTAACGTGAAATTAGGCAATAGAAAATCAGCACTGCGACTGACATACCAGGCATAATTTAAGCCTCCGGCTTCAGAGAAAGTAAGCTTTCCCGTTTGTTTTGATATTGCCATCATATGTGGTATCGCCACTACAAGCATCGTCAATATCGCAACAAGCGTTGATTTCAAACGAACACTGGCATTAGCCTTATTTCGAAGAAAAGCAAGAACGAAAAAGACACAAGAAACAGGAAGGATGATTGCCTTAGTAAGATAGCCCAGTCCCAGCCAAAGCCCCATTCTGGCGTTTGCCAAAAGCCCAGTTGGCACAAGCAAAAGTTCGGCACTAGCTAGATACAACAGACCGTAACTTAGCATGTCAGGTGTATCGATATGAGTTCCACCCATTCCTAGCGTAAGGGCAATAAAACCCCCTAAAGCAAGGGCTTGAATCGTCTCGTTACTTGGCAGCATTTCATCGCTTTGCCTGCGGCTCAGCGTTACTTTGACAAGCCGAATAAAGGAGCAAAAGGTAAATATGAAAATGCTGAAATTGAGCAATTTCAGTAAGACGATTTCAGCAACCCCTTTTGGGTGCAAAATCACCTCACCCAAAGCAATTAGCCACGAGTAAAGCGGGCTCCAGTAAGGATTAATTGCAAGTGCGAAATTGCCATTAACTAACGACTTGGCTATATCGATGTATTCAATAGCATCATCGTTGTACAACTCAAAACGGTGATTCCACGCCTGGAGCCCCGCCCATAGTATGGCAAATACAATTAAAATAACTTGGCGATTCACTGAGACTTGAAGCTCCTAACCAGTGAAGCTACAAATCTAACACCAACCAAACTATTTTAATAGACCCTCTGTGTCTATGATAGGTGAGACAGTTTAACCAACCGAATTTCCTACGCGTGCATAAATGGTGGAAAGAGCTCTTCCGCTTTCTTACCTTTAAGCCAATCCTGCGCCACCGTATGCGATACTGCCTTAATGAACGAGATTCATAGAGAATTCCCAAAAATGCTAAAATTAAGAAATGGTCAAACATCCAATCGTTCTAATTTTAATTGGCTGTCTCGTGGGGGCAGGATTTATATTTTTATCTCTGCCTGGAAAACAAACAACAAATAATGAAGTCGAAAGAGCCACCTCATCTGAGGTTGGATCTGTTGTAAGCACCACTAAGAATATAAAAAAAGGAACCGAAAGATCGTTTAATTGAAGTAACCCCACAGCTCGCCACCACATGCGATACCACGCATCTCGCGTTGACAGCTTCGAGACTAAAGTAATTTATGCCAATAAAAAATGGGGGTTGGACCTTTTTAGATAGTATAAAACTTAAATCAAAAAGATAAGGTCCAACCTGCGTTTAAGATATATCGACCTTCATATTTTTTCAAATTAAATCATCCATTTTTTTTGTTGTGCTAATAACAAAAAAGGGAGAAAAATCAGTGTTTGAACTAAGAAAATCCCAAGAACGCGGTCATACCGAATTACCCTGGCTGGAAAGTTACCACACCTTTTCGTTCGATCAATATTATGATGCCGAGCACATGGGCTTTGGTCCTCTTAAAGTAATTAACGAGGACACAATCGCGCCTGGCATGGGATTTGGCTCGCACCCTCACCGCGACATGGAAATTATCACCTACATTATTAGTGGGCAGCTCGAACACAAAGACAGTCTTGGCACAGGCACAATTATCGAAGCGGGACAGGTTCAGAAAATGTCCGCAGGTCAGGGCATCATTCACAGCTCGTTTAACGCGTCTTCTAACGAGCCCGTGCATTTACTACAAATTTGGATTCGACCCCAGTCCGAAGGGCTGCAACCCACCTATGAACAAGAAAAAATCATTGACGAGTTGAACAATTTCACTTTAATTGGCGGACCGTCTACCGAGTCACCGCTGCACATTAATCAGAATGTGCGCCTATATCGATTGCATGCAACACCTGGCAAAACAAATAGATTCACCGCTCTGACAGGCAATTCAGTGTGGGTGCAGATAGTGCAGGGCGAATGCCTGGTGAACGGGCTTCAGTCAGAGGCTGGCGACGGTGTAGCCCTCGACAAACACGATATCGAAATTGAATCATTGTTGCCGACTGAACTGTTACTGTTCGAGTTTGCTGGCAAACAAATGATGTCGCACTAAGCCGCTTTTTTATCTTTAATAGCCCTTATACGCGCCGCCATTACGCATCGATCTCAATCCAGGCACGTTGAGCAGGTCGCCGTAACGTTTCACAGCGTATCTGATACCGGCAATCATGTTATGCAGCGGATTCAAGATGTCGTCGAATCCTTCCATCTTATTAGTTTTGAAAGTCGGCTCGATGGTTTGAATGAGACCCATAGAAGGAGTGCCACGACGCCAGTTGGAGTCCCAGCGGTTGACGACGTTTGGATCCCAGCTAGATTCTTTCTGAATGATTATGGTCAATCCTTTTATATAAGCGTCGTTAACTGGCAATCCGCATTTTATAAGTGCCATCTTCATCAGGTTCATGCGATCAGCTTCAGGAATCAGACCTGGGTAGCGCTTGGCGCTTTGTGGGGTTATTTGATCAGCCGTGGTCGGATTTGCAACTGGATTGTCGTAACCCGGCTGAGTTGGACGCTCAGGTCTGCTATTTGGATTTGCACCGCGGTCACCGAATTTGAGTTGTTGATACTTTTGCATCCATCCTTTATTTAGGTCGACTTCTTCGTAGCCGAATTTCTCGCCGTTGATGCGTATAACTTCTCTACCAGTTCGTCCAAATCCAACACTTCCTGAAGCGTTTCCAGTGGACCCCTTGGTGGTGTCTGTGCCTTCCTTCCAAGCCTTGGTGATAGCTTGAATGAATGCTGGATTATCCGAGCGCCCAGGATTGTGAGTAGGATAGTATCGACCAGTCAAAGCCTGGAGCAAGGTTATTCCGCGCGAGGCAGCTCTATTCATAACAGTTTCAGCCCATGCCAATTGCGCATCTGCTCCTTGCGAGCCGACTTCGGTCTTCATTCTTCCAGCAAAGGCCGCCATTACATTTGGATCGGACAACTCGCGGTCGAATTGCGAACGGTTAATTGCACCTTGTGGGTATCTGTCTCCTCCTGCAGGACGAGTCGGACGGTATGGCTGATCGGGTCTATCGTTAGGACGTGGGCGTGGTGCCGGTCCGTTACCATAAATCTCTTCGAACCAACCTGGTGGCATCAAATCTGGTGTCACTCTATTTGAGTTATTAAAGTACTGATCTGTTTGCCCCGGGAAGAACTGACCGGGTTGATCGAAGCGTGGATCAGCAAAACGTGGATCGTTGAATTGCGGATCGCCGTAGCCGGCAGGCGCGCCTGGTGGCACGTAGCCCGGATTTGGGTTATAGCCTTGTGGCTGGTTCCAAGGTTGAACTTGGTAGGGTCTTGTACCATTTTCAGGTCTGTAGTTGGAGCTTGCACAGGCGGAGCAAGGGCAGCCATTGAAGGCGTTTTGCTGTTGCTGCTTCCAGTTAGTTGGAGTTTCGAAAGTGTATGTGCTGTTTGAAGGACCAAAGGAAACGTTGGGCAAATAGGCATTGGCGTTGTTACCTTCGAATGGTCCGCGAGCGTTGCTTCGACGCAATTGATCGCTGTTGTTCTTGATGTAGTCGAGAGCGCCGCGCGAGAGCTTATCGAGCGAGCCTGCATTTGCATTCGAATATGCATCAGAAGTGAATGAGACTTGCGGAAGAACGGCATCGTACTTGGTGTTTTGCACGTCGTTTATGCGCGACATGCTGGTGTTGGGATTTAAGTCAGCCGACGCAAGAGTAATTTCGGGAAGCTTGGCGGTGTTTTGACGTTGGCTGAAAGCTCGATTGTAAGCGCCGATGTCAGAGAAGCTGGCGCTTGCATAAAGGTTGCGATTGAAGAGGGCTGAGTTCTGAGCGACGTTGAAGGAGCTAGAGTCGGAGCTGAGGTTTTGGTAAGTCTGGGATTCAAGACGGCTTGGGGTGTACTGGCTCGACGAAGCCAAATTGAAACTGTCAGTGCTCTGCACTGGCGGTTTCTGCTCTGAAGTGTAGTCGGGTGCTGCGTCGGTCATGTGTTTATTATCTATTTAGATATATAAGGAGACCATGTGGTAATCCCCACGCACGAGGTAAAATGTTTTCGTAAGATGCCCAAAATTTCTTCGTATTCTTCCCATTAAATTTTTCATGTGCGGACGCTACACACTTACCGACCCCATTAAATTCCAGGACCGATTCAAGCTGGAAGACTTTTCTCAGTACGGAATAATTCCGCGCTTCAACATCGCGCCAAGCCAACTAAACCCCGTGTTGATAGGGCGAGACGGCGGTATTCATTTAGAAATTTTGCAGTGGGGTCTTTATCCCAAATGGGCTCGCGAAAAGAAATTACGCCCAATCATTAATGTGCGTCGCGAAACACTTGCAGACAAACCGACATTCAAAGGTAATCTAAAACGCAATCGTTGTCTCATTCCAACCGATGGTTATTTTGAATGGTTGCCAGGCGAAAAGAGCAAGAAGATTCCCATGTATTTCACTTTGAACGAGCATCGCGACGCCACTTTTGCCGGATTGTATCAAGACAATACCGATACCGAAGGCAATACCACAAGACAGTACGCAATTATTACTGTTCCATCTAGCGAAGAATTTTTATATATTCACGATCGCATGCCCGCGATTATGACACCAGATACGGAGCGCTTGTGGCTCGACCCAGAACTAAGCTCCACAGAAGAGTTAGTTTCACTTCTACAGCCAACCTCGGGTGAAGAACTTTCAACCAGACCGGTATCGAGTGTGGTGAATTCTGCCAAGTCAAATTCGCCAGAATGTATAGCACCAGAAGCGGTGCAACATACTATTCAGTTTCAATAAGCACAATAGGCATTACCGTACGGTAATAACATCACAGAATAGCGCCAAAAATCGGATAGGATTCCCGTACGGGAAAAATCATTTGACATCAAACCGGAATGCAGCTATCATTCCCGTACGGGAAAGAGATTGGAATCAAATGCAGATAACCGATTCGGAACAATTTGGACAAATAATCAGACAAGCGCGAGAGGCGCAAAAGATGCGTCAGAAAGATCTGGCAGCAGCCAGCGGCTGCGGGATTCGATTTATAAGTGATCTCGAAAATGGCAAACGAACTTGCGAAATAGATCGCTCTCTCAAAGTAGCCTGGATGCTGGGGGTAAAAATCACAGCCGAAATCCCGAGGCCGCCTGCAGCGATTGACGATGAATAATCAATTAGACGTTTATCTTTATGGCAATTTGATTGGCAAACTGTTTTTGCATTCTGGCAGTATGCGCTTTGAATACGAGAATGACGCGAAGCATTTTTTATCGCTTAATATGCCAGTTCGCATGGAGCCATATTCCAGTAAAGCCTGTGAAGCATATTTTGGAGGACTCTTACCAGAAGGAGAAAAACTTCTCAAAGCAATTGCGCGCAATACCGGAGCAAACTCAAGAAGCACTTATAGCCTCCTTGAGCAAACAGGTCGGGATTGCGCAGGTGCGGTTCAGGTCTGTACTCCTGGGCAATCAGCAGATATTCAAACAACTTTTGAACTGCAAGGAGAGTCGTTATCAGAAGAGCGACTAGCTAAACTTTTGACCGAACTCCCGACACGCCCTTTGTTTATCCAGGATGAATTTAGACTTTCTCTTGCTGGCGCTCAAGATAAAGGCGCACTTTGTTTGATTGATGGCAAGCTGGCTATTCCAAAATCTGGAGTTCCAACTACTCACATTTTAAAGCCATCTATAAAGCACTCTGAAACTCCAGATACAGTCGAGAACGAATATTTCTGCATGAAGCTTGCACAACTCGCTGGACTGAAAATGGCGAGCGTTGAAGTCAGAAACGCAGAGAATATCAAATATTTATTAGTGACTAGATTCGATAGAACAGATTATCTCAAATCATACTCAAAAAAAATCAGCAGAGTCCATCAAGAAGATTTTTGTCAGGCACTAGGGGTGGTGTCTACAAAAAAATACGAAGCCGATGGTGGACCCTCGTTAATAAAGTGCTTTCAACTGGCTGAAAAACTGGCTTTTCCAGCGCGAGACAAAATAGAATTGCTCAAAAGAGTGGTATTCAACTTTATAATTGGCAACGGTGACTGCCACTCAAAAAACTTTTCCATCTTGCATTATTCAAACAACATCTCAGAATTATCACCCGGTTATGACTTTCTTTCTTCTATCGTCTATCCTAAGTTATCAACGAAATTCGCCATGAGCATTGGACGAGAAGCGGAAATGAATTCGATTCGCTTTGAAAATTGGGCGCGATTTATAAATCAAATAAACGTTAACGCAAAACCTTTTAAAGATCTCGCATTGGAGTTATCCAATAAAATCGCAAAACACATTCCTCCCTTAAAAGAGCAAATGATGGAGGAGCACATCTGGTCACCGATTTGCGATGATATTTCAGAAGTAATACATCATAGATCTGAGATGCTCAAGTTGAGTTTAAAGCATATTTCTTAGCGATCGTTTTCTGCTGTTCGCTGATTAGTAGGCTGTTGCGCCAACATTTCGCGCGCCCACTTTTGACGCAAACTTATAACAGTCCCGATGTAACCGCCTTCGTTATTGCCGTCTGAGCCTGGCGCATATTTAGCGATTACCGCACGCAATGTCTGAGCACCAAAAGGTTTACGTCTGTAGAATTCATTTGGTTCTGTAGCTATATATTGATATTTGAGCAACTTGAACCAGTCCTCAGCGCCTTCTGCCCACGAGTTGTATTTTCTAAAGGTCCCGTCGGTTCCAGCAGGTCCTGTGCCCTTGATGTTACCCCAGGACATGTTGCGCGATGCGCGCCCGTGCTTGCCGGCTGTCGACTCCACTATAAAGAAGCCCAAAGCGATGGCAGGGTCGATTCCATATTTAACACCTAGGGCGTACAGCTCTTTGCCCACACCCACGGCTGGGGATTTGTAGTATCGAAGTATTTCGTCTATCTTCTCAGCCGAAATAGACGGCTGTGAAACCATATTTATGTCTCTCTCGCCTGGACGCACCAAATCGGGGCGAGGCGGCGGCAGGTTCTGCGGGTCGAACGTCTCAGGCGGTCGATTATTTGGCGGACGTTGCTGTGGATAATCTCTTGGCGGTCGCGGAGTATCATTATATGGTTGTCGCGGCGGCGCTTGATTGGGCGATCCGTAAAGCTCCTCGAACCATCCAGGCGGCATCAGGTCAGGCGTTACTCTATTCGATGCCGGTCTAAATTCTCCTGGGCGCGGTACAAACGCGTCATAGCGCGGATCATTAAATTGGGGTTGCGTATTTGGCGGAACATACCCGGGGCTCCACTGCTGAGGTTGGTTAAACTGCTGGGGCTGATTGAACTGCTGCGGTTGATTCCACGGCTGCATTTGATACGGACGCATT
>CAZSHS010000012.1:17814-63420 GCA_964606665.1 uncultured Candidatus Obscuribacterales bacterium
TCCGTTATCTGGTCTGTAACTTCCATTGGCACAGTGCGAGCATGGACAACCTGGAACAGTGCCATTGAATTGTTGCGGTTGCTGCTGCGGCTGCCAGTTACGTGGCATGTCGTAGTTGTAGCTACTTGCCGGCAAATTATTGAACGATACATTTGGCAGGTACTGCTGAGCATTACTGCGAGCTTCATACGGCGCCATGGCAGGCGAGCGACGCAACTGTTCTCCATTTGTCTTTATGTAATCGAGCGCACCACGAGACAGTCTATCGAGCGACATATCGCCCATGCTGGACAGATTGCGACGATTGCTCAATTCCTGCAGAGTTGGAGCCTGAAAGGATGGAGACAGGAAATTGCTTGAGTCTGAATTTCGCTGGAATACAGGAATAGGCGAATCCAGACTCATAGCTCCAAGAATGGTTTCAGGAGATGGCAGATTGTTCGTAAGAGTCAAGTCTGGCAATGATGAAGTGACGCTGGCAGTGCGGTCACCAAAGGCTCGATTAGTCCCAGAAAAGTCCATAGAGGCGCTGGCAAGCGACGTTTGGCGGGAAAGGAAACTCTCCGTCTGCGAAAGGACAAGCGAATCAGCCACATTGCTGCGACCGTCGTTTGCGTTGTTAAATTCGTTTACCGCATCTGCCATGCCTTTATTATCTAAATAATAAGAGGCTTTGAATTTGGTGAGATTCCCACCTAAAGCACGTAAAAGATACGTGATCTCCCCAGGAAAATCGCAGAATTAATCTTTAGAAATCCGTTGCCTCAAATAAATTCGTACCGACTAACGCTTCGATTGAAGGTGTCTTTTATGCAAACAAGTTGAACATAAGTATTCCGGGATGTTTTGCTTATGGTTGGCCCCGAATGCTCAAAAGCAACTTTCAATTTCTTGTTAAAACAAGGTGTCAAAAAATTCTATGATGACACCGTGGACGGTGCCTTTGCGACCTGCTCTTCATTTGGTTGACTCTTTTTCCAAAATAATCGAAGCAAAATATAAACAATCATTCCGGACGCCCAACCTTGTATCGAACAGACGCCAATTTTTAGTGACTCTGTCCCCGGTATCACGCCAGCAGTTATAGTCCCTACCACACACCCGCAAAAAAGCGCTATCAATGCGGCTGGACGATAGTCTAATTTGCGCTCAGATGTAAGCGCGTGTTCAACACAAATGGTATGGCGTTTAAATATCGGACCAACTATATAATATTCGGTCAATAAAATTACAGTCGGCATCGCCATGATAATGCAATTAAGCGATGCGACATTCTCCAAAGATTTTGCGCAACCCATTCCAGATAAATAGGCAGCCAGAGCGGCTCCCAGTAGGGCTAAAATCATTACTGCTAATCTGTGCGGCAAGCCAAATAAATGAGAGAACGAACTACTCGATCCATACAAATTTGAATCATTCACTGCAAAATATGATGCAAGTAAAACAACTGCACAAAAAATCGGTACACCACCAAAGCTGTAATTGCTCATAAAAGCTGTGCCTTGAGCGTAGTTTGTTATGCCTGTCATTTTTGCCACCATCCATCCGGTAACAGGAAAAAGACAAAGGCCAATTAACGAAGCAATTATCACCGGTGGAAGAATAGTGAGAAAAGAGGGCTTGCTATGACGCCAATAATCTTGTTCGTTACCCCACACACCACAACCTAAAACGAAATTTGCCACCATCACAAAAGCAGCAGTAGTGCTAATTTTAGCAGGATCGCTAAAAATGGCAGGATCAGCCGATGCAGTTACTTTGAAAAAGGTGTAAGCCACCCAAGTTACTAATAATGGCGCAGCAAAATAGCGAGCAAAATTAGCAACGCCTTTAAATCCCCAAAAATTATTGAACGCCATAAGCAAGGCAAAGACTGGTGCAAGCACAATCATTGGTAATTTAAAATCATACAAACCAGAAAGACTTTCAGCGCAAAAGAGCGAAATCAAGCCATACCACGCAACAAACATCCAGACTAAATTGAACGTAACAACACGCGCACCTTTGTGACCAAAAACAGACTTAACCACAGAACCGTAACTGCGACCGGTTTTCGCTCCCAAGTGACAAGCGGGTAGCGCATATGCAAGCATGATTACACAACTCAAGAAAGAGCAGCCAAGCACCTGAGTAAAGCTCATTCCATCTTTGAACCAGAGAAAACCAACCAGAGCGCACGGATACAACGTACACATCGTTACCCACAAAAGCCCCATGGTTAGCGGACCTCTGCGCTCAGATGTGTTTATTATTCCGTGCAGGTTAGCTCTATCAGTCACTATAATTACATCAAATACTTACATCAAATTTTCTTTGATGTATGCAACTAACTGGTCGGCACAAATGCCCCAACCTTCATGGAATCCCATCTGTTCGTGCTTCTTCATTTCTGCAACACTTCGGTGCAAACCACGCGCAACATATTTAGTTTTGCCACCTGGCAAATCAGAAAATGTAATGATAGCTGTGAACGGAAAATCACAACCCTCAGAATTTTTGTCTGTTTCGGGTGCTGGCTGGAATCCTTCAAGCAATACCGATGTGAATGTAAGACGTTCGTTTTCAACTACTTCTAAATAACAACCATTATTGGGTGGAAGTTTGTTACCTTCAGGATCGAACATTTGCATATTGAAAGCGCCGCCAGGCTTTACGTTCATGTCTACTACTTTGGCACTATAAGGCTTGGGACACCACCAGGGCTCAATGTGTTCGCGAGTAGTCCAGGCTTTCCACACTAATTCACGAGGCACATCTAATTCGCGCTCGAGTACCAGTTCCAATTTGCAAACTTGCTCTGTCTTGCTCATAGCTTCCTCCAAATACCTGCAACTAATATATTGGAATCGCGCTCAGAATCGTCATGTTATGTAGAAGCCTAAACTTGCTCTAAGCTTGCGTACCTCTCAAAAACCTTGATGCTATTGCCTGAATGTGAAGAGCAAAGTCTTCACTGGACCTTAATGTCAGTAGATGAAGATTCAATAGTCATCTTATTTCTGAGGAAATCATGTCAATATTTATAGGCGAATTGGAATTTGAAGGTCCGTTTCTTACTATCGAAAATTTGAACGACGCACCAGGCATCTTTGCCGTGGTTAACGCGACAGGCAAAAACTTCGAACTCGTCGAGATGAATGATTCAGACATGGTCAAGGAGACATTGCAGACTCATCCACATTTAGACAAGTGGCAGCAGATTTGCCCGGAAGTGGCAGTGGTTGTGCATTACACCGACATTCCTATTAAGGAACGTAAGTACAAACGAGAATCAGTTGAGCGCAATCGTTTGTTTTCTTACGCAAGTTAATTTACTTCTGAATTTAGCTATTTACACTCATTCAATTCCCAGTTGAAAGTCGAGTAAATAACTCTGGCTGTGTCCTGTGGAATGATGTGCGGATACTTCTTTTTCAAATAAACTAAGACAATTTCATCATCGCTTGGTGGCGGGTTCTTCTTTTCCAAATGCGCCGCTTCGCTGAAATCGAGCGGGAACCATTTGAAAATTTGTGAGATGCGTATCAGCTTTTGGCTTGGGTCAATAGTCAAATTTTCTTTGCGGGCCATAAAATGATCGAGCGAATCTTCAAGCTGTGCATCTATCTTTGCTGCAACATAAGCTGTGTCTGGCATTTCGGGCGAGCCTTTGGCACAGGCTACCACAGCAAAATGTACGCGCGGATCGTGACAGGCAAATTGCTTGCGTAAAATTGCATGCTCCATATCGTACAAAGTGTGGTCTTTACCTAAAACTTTGAACTTTTCTTTCTCCCAAAAATTATCTATTTGCTGAATGCTATTTGGCGGATTGTATTTGTTAGCTTGCTTAATTGGATAATTGCGCAGAACCGCTTTGATGGCACAAGCATTGTATGCATTTATCCAAAAAGCTTCTCTTTCCTTCTCGCTAAATTTTTCAAACTCTTTTTCTGTTAACACTGCCAATGAATCAAGATAAAGATCTAGATTTTTAGGGTCTTTCAGCCAGTTTGAATATTTTATTTGTCCACGATTAATTTTAGCTATTTTATTTGTGCAAACATATTTGGAAAGGCATTTACTAAATAAACTGTGATTTTGATCAAAGCGCGCTTCGGCTTTGGGCGGCAGAGCTAGCGTAATTGCAAACGCAACAACAGTAAATGCAAAAATATTAGACATTACATCGCAGCCTGTTTGTGCAATTTCTCAAGCAGTTTAGTCACAGCCGAAGCCTCATAAGCAGGGGCGGAACAACGTCCGTCACCACAAGTAAATGCTGCTGCTTTATCGAGTGTGGGAAATTCAACTTCCGAATTTGGCAATGGTCCTTCTTTCTGATCGTACCAATCTATGCGCTTATATACAACAGGGCTAGATAATGCTGCAATAAATAATTGCTCAGCAGAAGGGTCTTTTTTGTCACCGAGTATGGTGACATGATCTGGCGTAGAGGCAAGTTCGCGATCCGCCATAAGTATCCCTGCAACCAGAATTTTACGTTTGCGCGCTATTTCAGGAGTAGCAAGATAACGCATTGCTTCCTGAGCCAAAGCTTTGAAATTTTTATCTCCACTGTAATGATAAAGCAAATTATAGAACCTTGCCACGCGTACGTTTTCTTCCATTACTGGAGCGAATTTAATTGCTTCACCACCTTTTGAAGTGACGAATCCGGCTGAGTTTTTTTCTTTTTCAGGACCAAAATTCTTCTGGATAAACTGGCCTGCATCCACTGCTCGCTTTAGCCATTTTCTATCCGCGGTAGCTTCGTACAAAGCTAGACTGGCGCGTCCCATCGAAAGCGTGTCGCCTAAATAATATCCTTTATCTTGGTTTGGCTCATCATGACTGAATCCGCCACCTTCGATAGATCTATTTTCTACAATCCAATCGGCTGCTTTTTTGGCGTATAGCAAATAGGCGGGGTCGCGAGTGGCTTCGTACAACTGAACCATGGCTGTTATTGCCCAGCCATTTTCGCGCGAGTAGACATGTTTGTCGATGCGCGGAATGCCGAGTGCTCTACGCTCTTTGTCTGGTAAATTAAAATAGCCTTCGCTGTGTTGACCAGGAATCAAGTCGGCGTCCTGACTTGTGTAAAAAGCACCATCGGGCGATGTGAGAAAATTATGCAAATAATCGGCAATAGATTTTGCCGCTTTCAAAAATTCCTGATCTTTGTATAAGGCGTAGCCAAGCGAATACACTTTTAAGTTATTAGCTTGCATCTCCATGATTTTTTCAAAGTGCGGGTTGTTCCAGGTCGCACCAGTCGAATATTGATAGACACCGCCCCAGACAGGATCGATTAAATTGAGCATGCCTTTTAAAGTTTTGATAGCTCGCTCTTGCGCTTCTTTGTCGCCATCGAGCCCAAGTTCCATCGAATACTCGACGCTATCTGCATCGAGATATTTATGGAAAGTGCCCCATGCACCATATTTAGCATCATAGCCACTTATGTGTTTTTGAGTGAGCTCAGCTTGCAAATCTTTAGATAATGCACTCTGGGTGCCATAAGCAATTTGTCTTTTGCCAGGTGTTTCGGCAATTGGGTTTTTGCTAATTTTTTTGAGTAAGGGCAAGAATTCTTCTTTCTTAATATAGCCCTGACGCTTCACAAGCTCTTTTCCATCGCCGTCTAAAATAATGGTCGCTGGCCAACCCCAGTCTTCCCATTTCGAACTTAAATCCGGGCGCGAGTCCTGGTCTACTTTCACGGCAATAAATTTGCTATTAATTAATTGGGCAACTTTGGAATTAGAATAAGTAGTCTCTTCCATAACGTGGCACCAGTGGCACCAGACCGCTTCCATGTCGACAAGAATCAATTTCTTTTCGCGCTTAGCCCTGGCAAAGATTGATTCGTCAAACGTTTCCCAGTTAACCCGGGTCAATTTAGGGTCAGCCTCTAAAAGTGAATTTTGGCGCGGTGCTTCAAGCTGGGCAGCAAGTTTTGTATAACTCTCGTACTTAACTGCATGCGGCGGTTTGAGCTTAGCCTGGGCAGCAAGAGCCAGTGTGCCTGCCAGAGTTATAGAGATGCAAATCGCAACCGATTTCATAAGTGCTCCTAGAACCAGGCGTAGATAAAAGGCTTGGTCGGCATAGACATGCGGTACAAAATATAATTTAAGAAAATACCCATCGCGATTCCCAGCAGCATCGAGAAAAGGGCTGCGTACAATTTTTGGGTTTTGGGTTGGGTTCTGACTGCCATATTGAATCCAAAGCGCGAGGGAAACAGATTCTATATCTAAACAGGAGCATTTATCTATTTTTCGCTTTTATTTTGCCGTTTTTCCTTAATCTCTCTTATTTTGGCGGCCACTTGGCTTGCCATTTTTAATCCACCACTTGGGCTCAGGTGTACACCATCGATAAAATCTTCTGTAGCTAGATTGCTTAAGATCAGAGTTTTATAACCCTTTTTGTCGTAACCGCTCATAGAACGGCTCCGCATCGCATTATGTCGCTCCTGCTCTTGCGCACTGAGCATGTCGTAGTAGAAAGGACAGATATCAACCGAGACTAAAAGGGTGTTTTGACGCAATTCGGGAATGACGGCACAGTCAGCAAGTAACTCAAACTCGCGCCAGCCCTGATGATTGGGGACTAATTTGCCATTTACGCTCTGGAAATATGGCAAAGAATACTTACGCACGGTGTTGAGCCAGATTGATTGGTCCGAATCGCGCGCTTTGCCCGTATCGGAAACCGGAATTATGTCTTTGTATAAGATGCGAGGACAAAGAAAATTTTTGGATGTAACGTCCGTCCAAATTGAAGCGAAGAGTCTGTAACTGACTACATTCCAGAGGTCACGAAAGCGCAGATATTTATCTAACTGCATGCACAAGAACAACTCGTCGAGCGGCTTATCGAACTGATCGCGAAGTAAACTAGGATTGAAATCGATGAACTCTTTTCTTGCTGGAAAGTCACGCATGAAGCCTTTGTAATAACCATCCCAGTACATATATCGGTACGGCGTATTGCCGCATGGAATGCCAATTACTGCACCAAAAGCGTTGGCAACGAAAATGACGTCATGCTTTTCTTTACTCAAGGCTTCATAAATCCAGTAGGCGCCCTCAAACACGCGACCACCACGAAAGGAAATATTTATTACTGAGTATTTATCGCCCAGATCTTTTTGCAACTGGTCGGACCAGAGCTTGTCTACAGTTTGGCCCTGACCATTAAAGACTGAGTCACCGCCAACTATCACAAGAGTTTTACCCGGTTCAATTTTTGATTTTACAAGCTCCAACAAATTCGAAAAAGTAGGCAAAAACTGTGTATCCATACTGATATACGGATGTAGTCGATGAAAATTGACATATAAATTTTTAGTAGCGAAGTAATGTCCAAGCGCCACACAAAGACTAAATCCAATTACTACGCCAACCATCACAAGCTTCGGCTCGAAATGCTCGCTGGTCCAGTCTTTGATTTCTTGCCACTTTTTTAATTTCATAACTGATAACCTGTGGTGAATAAGAGCTGGAATTTTTCCACTGCCTCAGGCAAGGGGAAGAAAAATAAAAGCCATCCAAAAGAGACGAAAAGATAAGTCATAAGCCATTTTACAAGCCAATACTTAGCAAGAAAAGATTGTAATTTTAGGCCCGCAGTTCCAAGCAACTTTGGATATGCAAGACATAGTGAAATGCCGATGCCATGATACAAGCCCCAGGCCATGTAATGCCAGTGAGCACCGTGCCAGAGCCCGCACAATGCAAATGCAAAAGCGCCATTAAATGCGGTGCGAAGCATGCCATGACGGTTGCCACCAAGGGGAATATAAACATAGTCGCGAATCCAAGAACTAAGCGAGATATGCCAGCGATGCCAGAACTCTCGCATGTTCAACGCCAGATAGGGCCAATTAAAATTAGTGGGCAACGTGATTCCCATCATTCGCGCAAGACCTATGGCGATGTCCGAATAACCTGAAAAATCGAGGTAAATCCTGAAACTGAGAGCGACTAAGTAGAACCATCTTTCTTCTAGTGGAATTAACTCGAACTTATTAGCAAAGTATTCGGTATAACTAGTGAGATTGTCTGCCAAACAGAGTTTCTTGAAAAAACCAATACAGACAAGCACCAAGCCTAGTGTCCCCATTCGCCAGTTTACTTTTTTTACAGCTTCTTCAAGCGACGGTATAAACTGGGTATAGCGCTTGATGGGACCAGCCACAAGCGAGGGAAAGAAAATAGAAAAGAGTGCAAAGTGTAGGGGATTTTTAATGGGCTCTCCACCCTTTTTCACTTCATACAAATAATGCACAAATTCGAAAGTAAAGAAGCTTATGGCAAGTGGCGGAGCGGCTGGTAGAACAGATGTGAAAATGAGCTTGAACGATTTTCCCAACTCAGGATTGAGGGCGCCGATTAATTCGTCCGAGACGAAAAATAGATATTTGTAAAAACACAAAGCCATTACACAGAACGATATTGCAAGAGCAATTAAGTGCTTATTTCGACTCAAAGCACAGCCATAAGATACTAGTGCAAGCACGATGATTGGCTTCACACCTGCAGCGCCTGCAAAATGGGTGTGAAAAATGGCGCAGAAAATGAGCAATGTCACCATTCGCAAAATGGACGAAGGAACAGCCCAATAAATTAAAAGAAAAGGCAAAAGAGCAATGAAAAACCAGTAGGTATTAAAAATCAAATTGCTTGCCCTGGAAAACTTAGAGCCTATTTACTTTTGAGGTTAGCGCAGCCTAGGCCAACGTCAATTGTATCGTCTCTAAACGCCTAAAAGCCTCTCGACATCTATAGCTTCAGAACATACATAATTTCTAGTGTTTGTATTATTTTTCTTGATTCAAAAAATTATTAATAAATTTTAGATAGTTACTGCACGACGCACTTACTCATAATCAAACTGTCTTTTGCTTCCAGTTTCTTTTGATTTTGTAATCGCTTCCAACCTCTCTCACTAACCGACTCCAGTTTCAGAACAAGCGCCAAGGCGCCCGAGTCGGTCTACCTTGAAAGGAAATCGAATGAATAGAATCGCAGTTCTGGTCCTATGCGGACTGGCTACTGTGGCGGCTTTGTTCACGACTATCTGGCCTCTTGCGGGTAACCAGGGCATCGATGGAAACAATGGGTTTGGTCAGCAGACAAGCTGGCTTTCACAGGAGCCTTTTCCTCCGACTCTGTCCCAGAAGGTCTTCCCGATTGGGTTGGCCACAAACATCGCAAGCCGTCAGATCCAGATGGACAAGGACGACCGCTACCAGGAATACATTTTCGACGTCTTCTCCAACGGCGACAAAGGCACACTCTTCTTCAGCGATCGAGGCGTGCTTGCCGAAATTACCATGCAATACGCCGCTACCAAGACCGAAGACTGGTACAAGCTTGGTCCCGACGGCGTGACCATTTTGCAGAAGCGCACCACCGACCTTGTATCTGGGGCGCTCATTGAAGAAGGCGAGCGCGGCGACGACAACCGCTTCGTGCTCAGGTCCTATATGCCTGGCACCATGCAGGTTTTGCGCGTTCGCACTTACGAGTCTCGCGGCATGATTCTGCGCGGCGGACTTGGCGGCATCAACCTCATTGCCCGCGACGAGGCGTTCTATCCTGATGTTGCAAATCAGACTGAATATCTGTTCGTGGCAAGCGACGTGCTCAACTCCGAGCGCTTTGACTATGCCAAAGACGGTAAGGCAACTGCGTATCTGAAAGTCATGTATCGTGCGCGTCTGGGTTGGTTCTTCTACCCCGATGGCGTCACCAAGCGCATGGCGTTCGAGCGCAAGAGCATCATGCGCAACACCATCGGCTACTGGGAAGTGCACACCGACTACTTCGACCAAAGTGGCAAGCTTGAAGCAAAGCGGGTTTTCACTCGCAGCTCAATGATCGTCACAGTCGAACTTCCCGGCATCGGCAATGTGCGCCAGACCTGGGGCATGATTGTTCCGTACAAAGCGGAAGCGCAGCGCCTGGTCAAGGACAACTTTGCTTTGTCGTTCGTGGAACTCGATTCCTACAACGGCTTGAAAGATGCCAGATTCACCTATAAGGACGGCGCCCTCACTGAATTCTGGTATCAGACCAAACTTGCCACAAGCAATCAGGTCTCTGGCGAAACGCCAGTCGCAGACCCAGTGCTCGTGCAGGTCCGCCTCACTCTCGACCCTGCTACAGGCGCGGTCACATCAAAGAAAGTAGTCGACCTAAAGACTCAAAAGGAGCTTGTGAATCCCGACCTGGTCGATATCTCGACCAGTGTCATCAAGGCTCCCGCGGGTTTGACTCAGATGCTCGACTATGAACCACCTCCGGCTGTTCCATTCGAGCCGGACTATCCTCAGGGGGAACACTAACCCCCACGAATAACTAAAGGAGTTTCCATGTCTGCTCAAAGACTGGGACTACTCGCGATCGCGGTAGGCGTGTTCGCTTTAGGTTGTCTATACAGCCCTAAGCAGAAACACGAATGGAAGCGTGCGCCCGACAACGTCGCGCGTTTCCCTCAGAAACTACCGTATCGCTACTTTGTCTCGGACAAGGACGAGCGAAGCAATGTCTTTTTTCACAAAGACAATGTCACTCCCCGTCAGGCGTTGACTGATACGCCTGACGGTCTTCATTACGACACGACGTATGATGAGCGCGGCTTTCGTACTGCCTGGAAAGTCTTCTATCTCAAGGCAAACGGCGAGCCCGGACAACTGCGTCAAGATTCGACCTTCACCGCCCGCGGTACTATGTTCGCTATCGACACGATGTATTACCGCTCGGGGAAAGTATTCCAAGTCGGGACACTACTGGCTCCCGACAAATTTAGCAAGACCTTTTATCGCGAAGACGGTAGCTTGCATCGCAAAGAACTTCATCTGAAACGCGATTCCGAGTGGAAACTCGAAATGGCGGAGGAATTCGACCACAGCGCTCAGGTTCGGCTAGTCGAAACGGTGAAACGCTTGGAAGACGGAACTGTGCAGTTGCGGCGTTATAAGCCAAACGGCAAGGTTTACGTGATGGTCGGCAACACGGTAGGCAATGCCACCAAAGTCGAAACCTGGTATCACGAAGACGGCAAGACGCCGCACTTCGAAGTATTCCGCGGAGACTACAAGCTCACGCTCACTACTTTCGACCGCAAGGGACACAAGCTGGAAGAACGCGAATTTAGCAAGCCCTACGGCCGAGACGAAGGCGAGATGGAGGTGACTTTCTTCGATCGCCACAAGCGCAAGACTCTTTCTCAACGTTGGCTCATGGAAGGCGGAAGTTACAAGCTTGCTGCCATTCAAACTTATTTTGCCAACGGTCAGGAGAAGCGTCTGATTGCCTGGGGCAAAGACGAGTCAGGCAAAATCTTCATCGAGTACGAACAGATCTTTCTGTCTCCTCGCGAAGATAATCGTCCCTACAAGCTTTACACACACGACTCAAGCGGAAGGCTTGTGAAGTACGAGCGCTCTTGGGGCGACTTCTCCACCGACTATTCGCTCGACTACGAGCCCGGAAAGGGTCCGCGTCGTTCAGTGGTAGTGGAGCCTTTGCACACTCGCATGACACCCTACCAATTGCCACCACCTGAGGTGATTGAGCAGCCGGTCATTCTGCCACCCACCGGATAGCTGGGTGCGCCTACAAGGGAAGAGGAGAGATCGCATCACTGCGGTCTTTTCCTCTTTCCCTTTTTTGGGCGCGTTCTATTACTTGGTATAGTTAATTGTTGTCCGATTGCTTCTAGCAAGCCCTGTAGGCATGTGTAAGAAATTCAACCCAAATTTAGCCTCTCCTTATTTACTAAGTCTTATAGTTAGAAAAGGCGAAAAGAAGAGGAGAACTGGTTTATAAAACCAGATTCTCCTCCGTAGTCAATTAAGTCAGATCAAAGCGGACTGCGCCATTCGCCAAGCCAACCAAGAATACTGCTTAGCCATGAATTCGATTCATGTGCCAAGCCGCCCTTGTTTGAGCCTGACCCCAAGCCATATTCGAGATAATGCTGAGCGTCGAGCGCAGCCATGCATCCACTAGCAGCAGCCGTGACCGCTTGCCTGTAAACGGGATCTTGCACGTCTCCGCAAGCAAAAACACCTTCGACGGCAGTGGATGTTTTAGCATCCATCACCGAAGTCATGATGTATCCATGCGGGTCGAGATCCAGCTTCCCATCGAAGAGCTTGGAGTTGGGCTCATGACCGATAGCAATGAAAACGCCATCGCAATCAAGCTCTGTTTGCGCGCCAGTCTTGACGTTTTTGAGCTTGATGCCCGAGACCACACCTTGTCCACGATCGAGAATTTCTTCAACGACCGTGTCCATGGCAAACTTGATCTTGGCGTTCGACTGAGCCCGACTCACCATGATTTTAGAGGCGCGAAAACTGTCACGCCGGTGAACGATGGTAACCTGGTCAGCAAAGCGCGTCAGAAACGAAGCCTCTTCAAGCGCAGCATCACCGCCGCCTACGACGATGACTTTTTTGTTCTTGTAGAAGAAGCCATCACACGTTGCGCAAGTAGAAACGCCGCGACCAGTCAAACGCTTCTCCGAATCCAAGCCGAGCATTTTGGCTTTGGCGCCGGTTGCGATGATGACGCTTTGCGCTTCTATTGCGCTCGATTCGGTTTTGAGCAAGAAGGGACGGTTTGAAAAATCGATGCTATCGACATCTTGAGTGATAAAGCGGGCACCATAACGAAGTGCCTGCTCACGCATGTCGCTGACGAGCTTAGGTCCTTGCACCGGCTCGGCAAATCCGGGGTAGTTTTCCACATCTGTGGTGATGGTCAACTGACCACCGGCAAAATAACCTTCAATCACGATTGGCTCAAGCAAGGCTCGCGCTGCGTACATCGCAGCAGTCAAGCCAGCTGGTCCACCGCCAATAATGACTACTTTACTCTTCAAACTGCCGGTCAAATTCATGTTTCTCCTCTAACCGGTTAGGGGTTGATGTTGAGGTGCTAGGCCCTTATCGCTCTACGAAGAGGGTTGAGCGGGCGCGCGGCAGACCTCGCACTGACCCAGCCGATTGCTGCAGGTCGAGCAGAGCTTCTTGCTGCGCGTGCTTGTGCCCGAGCCGCATTCCTGACACGTTCCGGTGGCGGGGAGCTGAACTTGGGGCTTAGAGTGTTTTTCACAACGCATAATTTACCTTTCGCTTGTGCGTTTGTTTCGGTTTTGGTGGCAAGAGAAGAATTGGAGAGAGAGAGAAACCTACTTGTCCCAGAGTCCCGAGCGACCAATCTGCTGTCCCGAGATGCTCTCCTTGCCTTCTAGCACGCCGTGGGCGCGATTGATTAGGTCGCTTGCGGTGCGCAAGTAAAGCTGAGAAATGTTCATCCTGGCGGAGAGCAAAAGCTCGGGATGGGTGGCGATGAAGCGCGATGCTTGGCGCATATACGATTCGACCACAGGGCCAAAATCGTTGTCGGCAAGCAGCTTGTCGACTGACGCAATATCACAAATGGCGTGCAGTCCTACCTGCTCCAACGCGCGGTGAGCAGTCTCTCGTGCCTCAGTAGCGACGGTGGCGACGAAGATACGCTGGGCATCATTGAGATGATTGTAGGGATAAAATTTGGATTGCGCATCTTTCACTAGCTGGGCAGATCGCTCATAAATCGAGCGCGCCTGTCGAGCGAAGCCCGCAATTCTTGCCTTGTCGAGGTCCATAGGGATGACCCTTTGCTGTTGGAAATTTGCTTCTGGTGTGGATTTAGAGCTGAATAAAGAGAGATAGAGTTACGCTATCGCCTCGCCGCCAAGTCGCCTGCAACGAAGTTGATATTCGTCGTATTCAAGATGGCGGTAAGGTGAAACATAGGCTCGAAGCGGATTGGGATCGATTGAGACTTCAAGCACCGAGCCGCGTTTGAAAGCGTACTCCATGTGAGGTCCATCGATGTAAATCTTGCCGTTATTCATCGTGCTCTCGACCGTGAGAGTCTCGCCAAAGGGCACGAAACCAGAATTAAAGGCATCGCGATTTTCCGGCAGACCAAAGCGGGCCAGCACCTGGTAGGCGAACTTGCGCGAGTTGAGCGCAACTACTTTGCCGCCAGCGGAATGCGAAAGTCCAGTGGTACCACTGGGAGTGGCTACGATTAGACCCGAAGATCGCTGACTTGAAACTTCGCCATTGATTTTCAAATCATAGCGAGCAGTGGCTGCGGCATTTGAGCCGGCTACCAACACTTCGTTCAAGATAGGAACGTCAATTTGCTTGCCGTCGATTGTGGCACGAAGCCTTGCAACGTCATAGCAGTACTCCTTGCCGGACAAGATGCGCTCAAGCATAATCTGGAAATTGGAAGCAGTGGCATTGCAGTAGTTGCCGAAGCTCGACTCGGGAGCTGAGTTGACACCAAAGAGCGGAACTCGCTTTTGGGGATCTGACTCAGAGACGATCGAATGAGAGGCGTCGAGGAAAGTTCCGTCGCCACCAATTGAGATAACCAGGTCATGATTGACCTCGAAACGACCGGGCTTGCCGCGAACGGTAATACCATATGCAATACCAGCCGAATCGAGTACCGATCTAACCACAGATACCGTCTCGATGTGTTGGCGCCTGGTGGCTTCTGTCGCTTGCGAAGTGGGTTTGATCACAAGCAGAATTTTCTGAAATGAGGTTGTGCTCAGTTTCGTTCTCCATTTTTCAGAGAGTTATGGTTAAGAGTCAAAAAAGAGAAGAGAAATAAAACGAACTGGAAGAAAATATACTCAGACTGCAGAGATAAAAAGACTGCTTGTTCTAACTCTTGAGCCATTACTAGTTCGCGATATTTAACGCAATTGTATATTTCTTCTCTCTCATATACGCAAAGCGCTTGAAAACCCCATCTAATCAAAGTCTTGCCCTCATTGCCTTTGAATAGTGGTCAATAGCTAGCGCGAGCGATGCTAGCCAACGCAAACTTTTTAGCAGTAGCTTGCACAACTTCACTAGCACCATATTCGGTTAATTGCCATTCATAGTGGTGGCACATTTTCTATGTGAGTTGTCGATTTTGATAGTCAATTTCGACGCAGGTGTAGGTTTATTTCTTATTTTTCAAACTTCGATTATTTTTAAGTTTTAGTTTAATTTTTGAATTCATTGGCTTTGTTTAATTACTTATTTACTAACTGAATCAAGTAAGTATTGATATCCCTTTTTGACGCGCACGGAATCACCTTATCCCCCGTCGCTATTCACTTCAACACCTAACTGACGCACGAACCGAGAGACTCGCTATGTCTTTTAGACCGAAGTACGCTCTTTTTGTGAGCATCTGCAAAGTACTCAAAGCTGTGTTCTGGATAGCTGCGCTTATAAGCCCGCTTTCCATGCGGATTCGAATCAGACGCTCTAAGGAACTTTTGATGCGAACCCAGGACACCACATTGGTCATCGTCGACATGCAACCATCATTTGCTTCATCGGCACTGGTTCTTCCAGATGTGATGGACGAAGTGAAACTCGCCCTTCAAAACGACTGGGCGATTGTCATTCTCGAGTTTTACAACCAGGGACCCACTTATCCCTGCATTCTCGAGCTGGTGAAACAATCGCGTCGACACGCAGTCGAAACCAAATTCAAAAACGGCGGCGAACGCGAAATCAAAATCGCTTGCCGCAAACTCGATTTACCCACCGCAAGATTTCGCGTTTGCGGAGTGAACACTCACGCTTGCGTGAACGACACAGTCATAGGCATAGCGAAAACCTATGCTCAGAGCGTGATATTCGTTGTGCAAAACGCCTGCGCTCACACCTTGCGTCAGAATAACTGGCGTAAGTTCTTTCGCTTCAAAAGCTTCAGAGTTGTCCCCGCTGTTTGATTACAGCCGTGTCAACCTGTCGTTTCGAAAATAGAAACTCCAGCCTTAGGAGATCCTCATGGTTAGCCCCAATCAAAGCGGAAGTGGTCCAGCGACCATCCTGCGCGGAGCATACCTGACAATACTGGTCCTGTTCGTGACCAACCTGTTTAACTACATCGACCGCCAAAACATGGCTGCCGTTCTTCCCAAAGTGAAGGAAGAATTTCTATCCAATCCCGACAGTCTGGGACCGATTTCGCAATTCTTGGTCAAATGGCTCGGGTTCTTGATGCACGGCACCGCAGACAACATGCTGCTCAGCCTGCTGCCGATGGTGTTCTTGCTGGTTTATATGCTGGCGGCGCCTGTACTCAGCAACTTGAAAGTGCGTCCATGGAAAATTATCGGCTTTGGCGTGATTATCTGGAGTCTGGCAAGCGGATTTTCCGGTCTTGCACAGAACTTCGATCAGTTGCTCTTGAGCCGCATGTTCATCGGCATTGGCGAGGCGGCTTTCGGTCCCTTCGCTGCAGCTCTTCTGTCCGAGTACTTCCCCGAGAAGCATCGTGGAAAAGCACTGTCATTCTTCTACATGGCGATACCAGTCGGCAGCGCGCTAGGTTATGTCTGGGGCGGCCACTTTGCCGACTCAGAACTTGGATGGCGTTACGCCTTCTACACAACGGTACCGCCGGGAGTGCTGCTTGGCACGATCTGCCTATTCATGCGCGACCCGCCACGCTACTCTCAGTTGGCTCTCAATGAGTCTTCAGGGGAGTCGCGCTTCAGCATTTATCGCCAGCTCCTTTCAAACAAATCCTTTGTCTACAATACGCTTGCGATGACTGCCATGACTTTCGCCATCGGCGGAATTGCTTTCTGGATGCCAACCTACATACACGAGTATCGCCAAGTGGGAACGCTTGCAAGCGTCAATCTCATACTTGGCGGCATACTTGTGGTGTCAGGATTAGTGGCAACGATTGCAGGTGGCTTCATTGCAGATGCCCTGCGCCATCGAGTGAAGGGAGCCTATTTCAGCGTGTCCGGCTGGGCAATGTATATTGCCGCCCCATGCTGCGTGGCCTTCGTTTACCTACCCTTCCCGCTTGCCTGGGGACTGCTGTTTGCTGCCTGCTTCTGCTTGTTTCTCAACACCGGACCAAGCAACACGGCGCTTGCCAACGTGGTGCTACCAAAGCATCGACCGGCTGCGTTTGCTCTGAACATTCTCATCATCCACTTACTTGGCGACGTTCTCTCGCCGCTTGCTATCGGCTCCATCACCGACTCTACTGGAAGCATGAACAACGCAATGTTGATGCTTGCAGCAATGGTCTTGCTGGGAGGATTCATCTGGCGACTGGGCGCCAAACATCTCGATCGGGATACAGCGCTCGTTTCCAAATCCGAATAACTTGCATCTGCTCTCAACTCACCTCACATAGGGAGTCAAAACATGTCTTCAAAAGAGAAGAATATCCTTCTTGTTGGACGTTGGCATGGTGTCACAATCGACCAGGAGAGCTCGCTTCGGCGTGCTCTCTTAGAGGTTGATCCAGTCAGTCATAGCAAACTAATCTTTGTCATCACCGCCTCGGATAAAGGCGGCACCAAGCGTCACCCTCTCATGTTCAAAGAGAGAGTGGAGGTGGTGACTGGACTTGCTCTGGCACTAGGTCGCCAGTTTGAAATTCACGGTGCGACTGACACCAAGACCACCGACGTCGACTGGGTGAAACACGTGGAACAGGTGGTTCTCTTAGAGAGCAACTTCCAAACCGTGCTTAGCCCAAGTGACACCATTCTGCTTTCCTCTAACGAGGACGTTCTTGCACGCTTCAAGAAAGCTGGCTACTCAAGCATAGTGCACTCAAGCGAAGGCAAAACGCCGGCTGACATCATTTCGCTTGTAACCACCGGCAAGGATTGGCGAGCAATCACCAGTCCTTGGTGCGTCGAGGTTTACGACCGTCTTGCACTAGGCGATCGCATCGTCGAGCTTTTCAAAGACGTTCTTGTGAACGACGACGGCGAGCTTTCCAATGGTCGTGACTTCAAGATTTACGCCCTGGGAATGGACGCCAGCATGGCAGACAAAGTGCGTGATATCGGTCCCCATATTCGCCCCGGTCGCATCGTCGACAAGGGTTGCGGTACGGGTTCGCTCTTGACTCATCTCTCCGAATTGTTTGGCGAGTCTCAAATCATCGGCATGGACCTTTCTTCCGAGATGCGCCGCATGTCTGAAGGTTTGCACTATCACAATCACAACGTGGCGATTGTGGCAGGTAACATCATCGAGCAACGCTTCCCGCAAGGGTCGCTCAGCACGGTGATTTACTCGTCGGTTATGCACGAGATTTATTCGTACAACGGTTACGACCGCGATCAAATTCGACTGGCGCTCAAAAACACGCGCAAAGAACTTGCTCGTGGCGGACGCCTTATCATCCGCGATGGTATCAAACCAGACGCTTCAGATAGCAAAATCTGGATGCGAACGGATGACGAAACAAGGGAGCGCTTCTATCGCTTCGCTCACGACTTCAAGGGCAAAAGCACCGCTCCTGGTATCACGTTTGAAGAACGCGTGATCGAAGGCGTCACCTGGTTCTATCTGAGCTTGCACGAGGCAAACGAATTCCTTTCGAAGAAAGACTACCTGGCCAACTGGGCCATCGAATGCAACGAGGAATTCGGCGTCTTCACCAAGGCCCAGTGGATTGCCGAACTTGAGGCTGCGGGGTATCGCGTGGTTCAGTGCCAAAGCTACATGAATCCCTGGATTCTCAAGAATCGCTACCAGAACCGCGCTTGGTTGCATGCAGACGCAGGTGGCGCACCGCAAGACGAAATCTCGTTTCCTGACACCACTGCTGTAATCGTGGCTGAAGCGCTCTAGCTCAGCCGACTGAGAGGTTGTATTGCGTGAAAGGCACCGGGCTCAAAGCTCGATGCCTTTCACTTTTTTCTCTCTTTTTTATTCCTCTTACTACTTAGTTTAGTAAAACATATAATTGAAGAGAAAGAAAAAACGACCGGGTCGATACTGGTAAAAACCAATACCGACCCAAGTCGCAGATTAGAATGGATCAAGGCTGCTTGAGCAGATCCAGCGCCTTTTGTTTGGCGAATTCGAGATATTTTGCCACCTCGGTTTGCTGGTCCACCACATCCGGATCGATGCCGATGCCATCCATGGTGATATTGCCGGGCTTGAAGCGGAAGTTCACAAGTATGAGACCGCGACCCCAGCTAAGGTTCCAGACGTTCTGTCCATGACCTTTGCCATAAGAACGGGTGCCGATGAGAAGCGAAGCTCTGCCGGTTCCCCTCAGACCACCAAGTGTGATTTCGGAGGCGCTTGCGCTGTTGTGGTCTTGCAACACCACAATCTTCATGGTCGCAGGAATGATGAGCTTAGCTCGACCATAGCGATTGATGCTGACCGGGCGATTGTCCGACCATGTGGTAGTGACAATCTTCTGGGTGGCAGTCAAAGACGTAGTCTCTGTCTTGAGCACGTCACCTTCGCGAGCGGTCTCGACATAAATCACACCCTCAGGTACTAGCCATTCAAGCAGCCGCATGGCATTGTCCTTGTCGCCGCCCAGATTTCCGCGCAGATTGAGAATCAACGCCTGGTGCTTGGAGGCACGAGTAAGGGCGCTTGAAACGTCGCTTCTGAAGCGGTTAAAGCTGAACGTGCTGATTTTGACCTGATACACGCCATCACCAAGGTCACCATCCTCAACTCGCTCGATTGGGATTGAAGCCCGCACCAGGCGCTGATTGAAGATGAAGAAATTGCCATTGGCAAGTTTGCGCTTGATGGTCAAATGCACCGGTGTGCCGATTTCACCGCGAATCATCGAAACGGCATCGCTAGTGGTTTTGCCGGTCAGTGATTTGCGGTTGACAGAAAGAATGATGTCTCCCTTGAGCAGTCCAACTCTGGCTGCAGGACTGTCTTTGCGCGGTTCCAGAGGAATGAACATCGGGTTTGCATCGGTGACGCTTTCAGCACCATCGATTTGCAAATTGACGCCAATACCGCCGAACTCGGCTTTGCGATCTTGCGAACGTTGAGACCATTCAGTCGGCTTAGAATAGCTATCGTTCTTGAACTTCAGGCTTTTCATCATCTGAACAACAGCATCGTCGGCACCATCCTCGGTATCAAGCTTGCCGGTCCCTTTGAACTTCTCCTTCCATTCGCCAAGCCAGGCTTGACGCTCAGCAGGAGTCATTTCCAGAAGACCAATATGCTCGTTTGCGATGTGGTCGAAAGCTTCTTGATAGAGTGCTGAACCATTGAATGGACCTGATTGAGTGCTTCCAGCCACAGCGCCAATTGCCAGCATGAAAATTGCGACAAAAACGACGCTGATTGCGTGTTTGAAGCTTCCACCCCCCCGTAGATACTTAAGGAGTTTCATTGAACTCTCCTCTTGTTAGTTTTGGGATGAAGACTAGAGCGCAAACAAAAAAACAAACAATTCACGACGACGATCCAAGATCGAAAGAAATTCTTAGTCGTGACGGAATTGGGTCGAGTGTTTGCGCGAATTAAGAGTCAAATAAAAAGAAGAAATGAAGAAGTTCAACCTAGCAAGTTGGGGTTTCTAGGCTCAATACCAATTGAAAGCTTCAGTTAAGAGAACGCTTATTTAAGACTCATGTAAGCCTATTATCGCGATTAGATACTTATCGCTAAGCTAGTAAATCGTGACATCTACACCTTAAAATGTTGCCAAGATGCACTAACTGAGCGAGGATCAAAAAGAGATCTTTGAACGGAATTAAGTCAAAGAGATTGAATTTTGCCTAAGTACACAATTAGACTTTAGCTCCTTTATCTCTCCTACTCTCTTAAGTTCTCACCGAAAATACAACTGTCAACAAAAGCTTTCACGCCACCACATGTAGTGCTGGTGTTTTTTGCCGCTCAACAAAGAACAGGAGTTCAAAATGAGCGAAACCAAGAAAAATGACCCGCTTCGCACTTTCGTCAAGTGGATTCTGGGCATCGATCTTCTCATCTCGCTTGCCATGGGCATTTCGTCTGCAATTTCCACTCACGCAATCGCCGTGCTTGCTGGAACCCCTGAAGGTCAAGCCTGGTTCCTCGGCGTCACAGGCGCTGTCTGGACCTTCTTCATCACCTTTATCGTCGCCGGCGTCTTCCTCTTCGTCTTCGGCGCCATCGCCATCTTCGTACTGGCCTGGCTCCTTGGCGTAAAGCCGGATTCGAGCAAGACCAAGAAGTAATTCGGAACCCCGTTTCCGCTAACTACCAAACCAAGAAAAGCTAACTGCAAGGAAAAAATTATGTACACCGCAGTCATCGGACTAAGCGCCGTAATCGTTCTCGTACTCGTCTTGCTTCATCTCGACAAGAAGCGAATGAATGGACGAAAGGCTCACGACAAAAAGTGGAAAGAGTTTTACAGCTCTCTGCTTGCGGTCGCCAAACGAGCCTCGGCCAAAGCTCCGACCGATTCCGTCGCCCACGAAATGGTGATGGATGCTGCAACAAGGCAGGTGTTACCACGCCCATCTGCTCCCTTGCGTATCGTCGGACTCGGCGATTACATTCGTCGCTACCAAGAGGGCATCGAGCTCGTTAATGAAGCCGACGCCCACATCTCCGCTCTTTCAAGCACCTCCTCCATTGCCGAACTCAAAGCGCCGGCAACCGACGTCGCCTGGAAGATGCTCTGGGACGCAATTCTCGAGACGTATCTCAAGCTCTCGGCTCAAAAGCCGGACAACGAGGAATTGCACATTCTCATTCTTGAAGCTTGCTGCCACCTGGTCCTCCCCGTCAACTACGGCGGACCGTCGCGCATCATCACTCGCGCAGACCATGTCAACCACTACAATCGCGGGCTCGACATCGTCGCACAGGTCAATCAGGCTCTCAAGCAAGGCTCCGCGGGCTAGCGTCGAGTTGATCGACTGATTGTTCGGAACAAGAAAGATGCGCATTATTCTGCGCTCTTTCTTGTTTCCTTTTTCGCTATTACAATTACACTATATAGTACTATCCGCAAGCGGACGCATTTCCAGTGTTTTGAGACTAGAAGATTTTTCAGGGCACCATATCTACTATTTGTTTTAGTAAAACAACATGAGAGCAAGAAATAGCCGGGAAGAGCTGTCTCATGTTCCTAAGAACATAAAGACAGCGCCCCGGCTACTCTTATCTCAAATGACGCTCGTGAAAGCGACAGGTGGAGCGGAAGACCAGACCGTTGAGAGCACAGATGGCTCCCAGGAAAATCCAGGCTTCAAATCCGAAATCGCCCATATCAAACTGGTTCCACAGCACCGCCATGGTCACGCCGGCTGGTATGCCACCAACCAGAATGTGTCCAATCGCGCTTGAGCCAATCTTGTGCTTCAAAAGTGCGCAAAGCACTCCTGATGCCAGACTAGCCAAGCCGAAGAAGAACGAACCGGCCAAGGAAATGAAGATGCGGGCTGGCTCAAAGTAGTCCAGTCCGCTTCCATTACCAAGCGAAAAGTAACAGATGAGGAAACCCAGAAAGGCTCCCCAACCCGTACTCACGAGAATGCCAAAAGATTTTTCACTCATAGTGGCCTCCTCAAAGGTTGTCATCTTACCTAAGGTTTAAGGATTGTTCCTTTCTTTGTGCACGCACGGCTGCGAATCTATACGCAAGTCCTTGCATGGCACCAAAAGCGAAGAGCATGATGAGAAAAGCGGGACTGGCTTTTGGTGGGAATCCTCGCTTGTAGGCGAGAAGCACCACATCAAGCACGGCAAACGAGAGGCTTCCGTAGAAGACGTAACTGAAGAAATCTTGGGTCACACTCTCAGCTTTGTCCCAGCTTATCACCAGACCGGTGCCCAAACCGAGCACCGCGAAATAGGCGACGAAAAGAAGGCGCAGCCATATTTCGGGAAAAATTGTCCAACCGATGAAGCCACCAATAGCGATACTGATGGCAACACTGGCTAGAGTACCTTGTGTTCTTGGTTTCATTGCAGTTGAAGCTTTTTGTTGCTACTTTAGTGAAGAGAATTAAGGCAAGGACGGATGCAAATGCTAGTGCAAATACACCCGCCCCTGTTTAGTTCATCCAGATAGACGAGTGAGCTATTTCTAGCTCAGACCCCCCATCTCGCACGAGACTGCGATGACCGCGCGCGTCACTTCCCGCAGATAGGGGAAGTTGATCTTGTCGATCGTGTCGCGCGTGGTGTGGTAGTGCGGGTAGAACGCAGTGTCGGTGAACTCCTCGGAGAGGAGCACCGCCGGCCAGCCCTTGTCGAGGAAGCCCGCGTGGTCGCTGCGGTCCTTGACGCTCAGGTTGTGAGTGTCGAAGGGAGCAAGATTGAGCTTGTAGCGCGCAATCTGCTGGAAGAACGCGATGGTGATCGCGTGCGAGCCGTTGCGGTCGACTTCGTCGTGGACGTCGAGACGGTGACCCGGATTCGGGCAGTACCCGACCATGTCCATCTCGATCATGCCGATGACGGTCTGCCCCTTGGCCTTCACCTCGCGGCTGAGCCAGTCGGAGTAGGCGTAGCTGCCCCACAAGCCCTGCTCCTCGCCCGTGAAGTGGACGATGTGAACAGTGCAGTCGAGACCGCCCAGAGCGTGGATGGCGCAGGCTGCGTTGTAGAGCGCGACCGTACCCGAGCCGTCATCTTCGGCACCCGGAGCCTTACCCTCTTTGTTCCACGGCCTGCCGGCAGTGGAGTCGAGGTGGGCGCCGAGCACGAGAACCTTGTTGGGGTTCTTCTTGCCGGGGATGATGTAGCGAACGTTGTTGTACTTGGTGCCGCGGACCGTGTAGGGCCACAGCTCGGCAATGATGCCGGCGGTCTGGTAGGACGCGACCATGTACTCGGCTGCAAGCCCGATGCCGCCTTCGGCGGTGTGCGAGTTGCGAGTGACCATGGTCTTGGTCTCACCATTCAAGACGTAGGGCTTGTCACCGGTGAGATGAGCAAGCATCGTCTGCATGTCGGCGACGTTCACCTTGTCGAGAGCCGCCTGAACGCGCGGATTGGGCGCCGGCAGATTGTCGACAGGGATGAGCGGACGAGGCAGTGCCGCGGTGCGACGCTGTTCTTCCTGGTCGTACTTGCAGTTGTGCGAGTGAACATGACCGTTGTGGTCAGGGTCGAACTCGTCGAGCGCCTGGTCGAAGTCCTCGTCGTGGCTGTGACCACCATTCTTGGATTCGGCATCCTGGCGCTGCTTGCGACTGATGCTGGCGCCAACGAAGATGATAAGCAGCGTGAAAGCGAGGAACGATAGTCCGAACAACGCGAAGTTGCCCGGAGTCAGTAAATCAAACATGTTGATCTCCTTAGTTGTGGCGCAAAACAACGTCTTTCATTGAGAAAGAAGCTTTGGCGCCTGGTTTAGTTGGAAAGAAGGTTAAAGCTGAGTGTTTGTACCCAGAATTGAGAGAGAGGAAATGTACCTTCGAAACTAGTACTTAAAGGCATGTAATGACAATAACTCATGATAGAAGCCCGCTAAGATCACACTCATAAAGGCTCCACTTAAGCCATTCTTAAAGGCTGCTAATAAGCTAGCGATTGGCAGAGCTGGGCTAGCTTTTTATGGCATTTCTATAATAAAACGCAAATGACTTAGCCTATGAGGCACTCAACTTCTTTGACACCTTCGGCAGCAGCGCGAAGACTCATGATTTTGTAAATGCTTTCTTCTTTCTTCGACCAGTGCTCTAAACGCTCCAGCACCTGATGCTCATTTCGCTTGTGCACAAACACTACGCTCGAAGATCCTGCTCCACTTAAAGCACAACCAAGAATTGGTTCATTCTCCAGTTCTTGCCTTATTTTAGCTAGCTCTGGAACATATTTTTCCCGATAAGGCTCATGCAAACGATCGTGCAAAGATTCTTTCATTGCCGACTCGTCCACGCGACTAACTGCTGCTACCAAGTATGCCACGCGTTGCATATTGGCGATGGCATCTTCCATGGTTACTTGTTTGGGCAAAATGTCGCGCATATTTTTAGTGACTAAAGTGTATTTGGGAATGATGGCAACGATCCGCCATTCATCAGGCCATTTGACGCTTTGAGTAACGATGCGACTACCATCAATTGAGGGAGTACATACTGCCAGTCCACCGTAAAGACTAGCAGCAAGCGATTCTGGATGTCCTTCCACAGCACACCCTTCAGCTAAAAGTGTAGCTGCAGTCGGGATGCTGTCTTTAAGCAAATTGTAAGCCCACAGCGCACCAATTATGGTGGCAGTGCGATTACCTAATCCGCTACCAAGAGGTACGTCGGATCTGATAGTTACTTGCAAACGGCGAAACAATTTATTGTCATTCTGCCAAATTTTGTTGATGATTGTTTCAATCAAGTAATTTTGATGCTCAGGCAGGCTCTGATTGGCAACCTCGCCTTGTAATTTGATCACAGGCCGATCACTTTCTTGGCCTTGCTCGACCAGTTGAAAAGTCATGGTGTTTTGAATCTCAAGAGCCAGACCAATGGTATCCAGTCCCGGTCCCAAATTGCAGGTGCTGCCGGGAATCATTAGCGAAAACATTTCGCCTGCGTCTTTGCCTGATAAGATATCTTCTAACCCCATAGAAAAACACGATAACACATAAAGCTCTCTCTATAAAAGGCAATATTTTTCGATGAAGCATTTGATTACAGGCGGGTCCGGATTTCTTGGAAGTCTAATCGTGGAAAGCCTTGTCAAACACGGAGATTCGGTTATTTCGCTTGATATTTGGGAGCCGCCCGATCGCAATAAAAATATCGAATTTGTGCTTGGCAGCATACTCGACCGCGACTTAGTGCGTCGTGCCATAAAGGGCGTAGATGTTGTTCATCATTCTGCTGCACTTGTACCTCTCACAAAGGCAGGAAAACTTTTTCACGAAGTAAACGTTGAGGGAACGCGCATAGTGGCAGAAGAAGCAGCTAGAGCAAATGTCAGTTATTTCGTCCACACTAGTTCATCCACTGTTTTTGGTTGTCCCAGTAGTTCGCCTGTGAGCAACGCCAAACCGCTCGAGCCCGTTGAAGAGTATGGCATAAGCAAATTAGGCGCAGAAATTGTCGCAAAAGAAGTTTCAGACCAATCTGGCATGCCACTAATAGTAGTGCGTCCCCGAACAATGGTTGGAGTGGGAAGACTGGGCATTTTTCAAATATTATTCGAGTGGATTAGTGAGAATCGCAATATCTACGTCATTGGCGATGGTAGAAATAAAATTCAATTTTTGCACGGCGATGATTTAATTGATTGTTATATGTTTTTGTGCGAAAAGAAAAGACCTGGCTTCTATAACGTAGGCACAGACCGCTTCGACACGCTAGAAAACACTCTAGGCAATCTTATAAATCATGCCGGAAGCAAATCCAAAATCAGACACCTACCCAAAAACCTGACCATGCAAGGACTGGCTTGGTTAGACGTTCTTGGCTTGAGCCCTCTAGCTCCCTGGCATTATTTAACTTACTCAGAAGACTTTTATTTCGACATAGATCCGCTTCTAGAACTAGGCTGGAAGCCGCGTTACTCAAATGACGAGATGTTTAAAATTGCATATGACGACTTTGTAGCCCACTACGACAAAAGTGGAGATACCTCAAGCAACTCTGCTCACCGAAAGCGAGTAAAAGAGAAAATTCTCTGGTTGCTCAAACACGTGCCATAAAATAATTTCAAGTTTAGCCTCCTGGACCAGGAGGTCCTTGCGGTCCTGTAGGCCCCAGCATCGAGCCCACAGCGAACACTTTCTTAGCCGAATCGGGACTGGCAATCATTTTTTTACAGAGATCTTTATTGCGTATAGTGCCCGGCACTGTTGGATCTAACTCAAGCGATTTTTCAAATGCTTTAAGCGCATTTTCCAAATCATTTAGCCTGTAGCGCGCTAAACCTTCATTGTAATACGCTTGCATCATGCGCGGTTCCATCGATTCAGCCAGCAAAAACTGATCAACTGCAGCTTGCAGAGTGGCGGTTGTTCGTTGCACCAGTTCTTTATCCACAGGCGACTTGGCATAGGCCTGCTTGACAGTTTCTTCCGAACTTACAAGATATACCAATCCCTGGTTATACACTGCTAGAGCCAATGCCGGCTGCCACTTCAGTGCATTATAGAAATCGGCTCTGGCTGCAGCAGGCTCACACTTTTGCAAATGCACACAGCCTAGATTGTAATAACCCTGGTATAGCTTCTCGTTTTTAACCACAGCAGCCGTGAAAAAGGGCACCGCTTCATCGAGTTTATTTCGACTGACTAACTCGCACCCTTTGTTGTAATCTACTGCACCAGCAATAAGATTATCGGAGCAACGTCCTGCAATTCCGGCTGACGATGCCGGTCTTGCCAATCCATCAGCCCAAGCGATTTCCTTAACAGCGCTTAGAGATTTATTCTTATAGCTAAGATCTGCATCAGGCAGGATGGTTTTCATTTTACCTTTGTCAGGCGTGGCTTTGGGATGATCAAGAGACTCTCCCACAGTCATCATCACGCCTACATTGGTGAATACAAGCCCCAGCACTATAAGAAGCAGGACACTCACGGCCACTGTCATTTTGTTAGGTGCACTTTTGACTTCGGCTTTGCGTGCAGCAGATGATTCAAGCCGGTTATATTCTTCCCACGTTGCTTCTTCACTAAATTCTTCAACTAGCGCTTCTAACTCGTCTTTGAATTCGTTGAAGTAGGGTGATTTTATTTTAGATTGCAAAGTTTCTTTAGCTGCATCAAAAGAAGCTGCGTGAACAGACTCGAAAAACGTGTCTGAATCTGGCTCTTCATGCGCTTCGCGACGCAGGTCTTGAGCTTTATCTGAAGCAGCTTTAAAAGCAGCGACTTTCATTTCAGTGCTGGTTTCATCGAGCCAGAAACGATTCTCGCCCTTCTCAGGCAGAATCGCTCTTTCTTCTTGACGTTTTTGACGAAAATCTTCTAGCGCTTGCTTGTCGCGCGCAGCGCTTGGCTTGGGCATTTTTCGCACTGCTTCTTTGGGTGCTTCGACCACTTTTAAAAGATCGTTTTTCTTGATTTTGCCGTCTTCAAGCTGCTTGTTTAGCTCGTCTAGTTGTTGGCGGAATCTTTTATGATCACTCAAACATTCATAAGCAGTTTTGACCGATTCAACTCGTGCCCTGGCTTTTTGTGAGACTTCAACCTCGACAGACTCAAGCGCTTCTTGACATATACCGATTTCGCGGTCGCGAATACGCGCCATCTGCCTTATAGAGGCGTTTGCGCTCACGGATAAAACTTTGCGAAAATGTGCTCGCAGTGTAGATTCGTCAATTTTCTCAGCCAGTGCTCCACCCTCCATTTGCGCTAATTATAACGCACGCGATAGAATTACCTTTTCTCTATGACAAACTCAAGAATCAACATCAAAAACTTTACTTCAGCACTAAATGTGGTTTCACTCAAAGGTGTCTTTTTAATTGTCACTCTTTGTTGTTCGGCTCAGACAGCCCAAATTGCATTCGCTCCCAATGCTTATTGTGAGCGCGACGCAATTGAAGAAGCGAACAAATTCAAGCTCGACGGAAAGCTTCAAAAGGCGCTCAAAGTGCTGGAAGAGGCACTAAAGAAAGACGAAAAAGACAATGCAGATGTGCATTTCCAATATGCCATTCTGCTAGAAACTACGGGCGATTTGCTATCGGCCAAAAACCATTTTAAGGAAAGTATTAAACTGGCTCCTAATAGTTCAAACGCAGACACAGCGCGAAAGTCAATTGCAGACATAGACAATCAGATATCTCTCAAAGACTCAAACAAAAAGGGCTCCAAGGGCCAAAGAGTGGGAACCGTCGGCATCAAAGTGCAAGAGGGCGGCAATATAGTCAAAGTTTTCCCAAACACTCCCGCTGCCAAAGCCAAGATTCAAGCAGGCGACAAAGTAATTTCTGCAGATGATGCGCCCGCACAAGGCTTGAGCGTGGATGCGCTGGTCAAGAAAATTAGAGGACCGGAGAATTCGAGTGTCAAACTAGTAATTGAACGTCAGGGTAAACGTACAACCTATCAGATAAAACGCCTTAGCCCCGAATCTAGCAATAAAGAAGCCTCCAAACCCTTCTGGTTTTTATTCGGCTCTAAAGATCAAGGCTAGTGGGCATAAATAAATAACTTACCAAACTGGCGTTTCACACCTGTAGGCTCATATGGACTCAGAGCAAACGTCTGATAACAAATCAGACGCTCCCGGCGGTTTTCAAGCTACATTTTCATCCATTTTTCGCACTCGCGGTGCGATTGTTTTATTGGGTTTAATAGTTGCTGGTCTTTTGTTCATTTTGACCGCCTACAAGCTCGACTGGAGCAAAGTATTGCTTGCCTTCAAGACGGCTGTATGGCTTCCCTGGCTACCTCTTGCCGTTTTGACATATATGTTTGGCATGCTTGCGCGCGGTGTACGCCTTAAAATTCTGGTTCAGCCCGAAGCTCGACTGACTGTTTTTACCGCAAGCAACATCGTTGCTGTGGGTTATGCCACAAATAATATTTTACCTGCACGTCTTGGAGAATTTGCCCGCGCTGCGATGCTTGGCGAGCGCACCGGTATGCCTTATCTACTTGCGCTCACCATCACATTTCTAGAACGTTTACTCGATGGCATAGTGATCCTATTTTTCTTTGTAGTAAGCAGTCTTCTGATCCCGACCGACGAGTGGATGCGCCAAGCTGCATCTATTTGTGCCATTTTATTCGCTGGCGCAATGTTTGTGGTTGGATTTATAACTCTCAGCCCTCAGTCGGCAATTGGGCTTACATCAAACGTAACTGCATGGATGGGTCATAAATGGCATGACAGATTTATTGCATTTGTAAGTCAGATAAATAACGGATTCAAATGTTTGCGTGACGCTCGCAGCGCGCTTCTGGTCCTATTTTCAAGCGCACTAGTCTGGCTTATAGAATCAGCTTTCTTCATGTTCATCATGCCTTGTTTTGGGCTGTCGCCCAACCTGCTCAAAGCAATTGCCACCATGTCTTTTACTAATCTGGGAATTCTGGTTCCATCCACCCCAGGCTATGTTGGGGTCTATCACGCCGCTTGCCAGACCGCACTAATGGCGGTATCACTTGGAACTGGGCACAGTCTTGACCCAAACACAGCTATTTCTTATGCCGTAATTGTGCACTTTGTTTTCTTTGTCACAGTGACCATTTGGGGCATCATAGCTATGGCTCGCTATAGTTTTGAATTAGGGTCAGCTCAGGCACTGGCTTGGGAAGCAAAATCTATAGAAATAAAAAACTTGCCTGAATCAAGCGACCAGACCTTTTCTCCTCGGGTAATTACTAGCTATCCGGCAGTGACGGAAGAAATAAAAAGCGCAATGGCGCCTTTCTGGATCGAGTTGTGTCAGTGTTTCATCCCCCAAGAAGATATCTTACCAGATACAACCGCACAGGCAGCGGTTATGAGCGATGTGAGCGCTTTTACTCTAACTGAAATCGAAAGTATTCCGTTTAGATTTTTGGTCTTATTCAAAATTGGTTTATTTGGCTTCAAGAGTTATGTACTAGTTACAACAGGATCATTTTTGTGCAGTCTACCACAGGCAAAACGACGCAAGATTGTCGATTCATGGGCATTTGGCAAGATAGCATTAACACGCAAATTTATGAAGCTAATTCGCAGCCTCACACTGCTTGCCTACTACGAACATCCCCGCATTAGGGAAAAATTCAATGATTATTGAACACAAAGATCATACAAAGAGCAAATCGCTCAAAGTGGAAGCGCTTGTAATTGGCTCTGGAGCAGGGGGAGCAGTTACAGCAATTGAGCTTGCACGCGCCGGACTAAATGTAGTGGTGCTCGAAGAAGGTGATCAATACGGACTTGAGTCCTATGGACAATCCTCGCCGTATGCCATGCAACTACTTTACCGCAACAAGGGAATGACTCCTGTACTCGGTTCTGTGCCTATTGGATTTGTTGAAGGCAGATGTTTAGGTGGCAGTACCGAAGTAAATAGCGGCTTCTGGCATCGCTTACCACCCGAGTTTGTTCTGCGCTGGACTAAACAGTTTGAAATTAAAGACTTTTCTGTAGAAGAGTTAAATCCGCATTTTGACTGGGCTGAGCACTTATTGCACGTATCGCAACCAGACAATATTCCCAAAAGCACCGAAGTGTTTAAGCGTGGAGTGGAGGCTATGGGCTGGTCTGCCAAAGTGGTATCACGCGCAGCAACTGGGTGTGTCAATAATAATACTTGTGCTCATGGCTGTCCCAAAGGGGCTAAACAAGGCATGACTCGCAATTTAATTCCACTGGCAAGAGAAGCGGGAGCCAAATTTATCACACGCGCAAAAGCAAAACTATTGCTCAAAACAAAAGGTCGAGTCACTGGCGTTCTAGCTGAGATAAGACGCGAAGACAAAAGCACAGACCTTGTACGTATAGAAGCCGAATACATATTTATCTGCGGCGGAGCTACACAAACACCATCGCTCTTGAGGCGCAGTGGCATCAAATTTCACGTGGGCGAAACTTTTCAAATTCACCCAATGCTCAAAGTAGCTGCCCTTTTCGATGAGGAAATAAATGCCCAAGATAGTGTTATGCCAATGGTGCAAGTAAAAGAATTTTGGCCAGATATTTCGCTTGGTGGCTCTTTCTTTACGCTTGGACATCTCGCCATGAACTTGAGCGAAAACTGGCTTGAGACCAGAGACCTAGTAAAGCAATATCGAAAAATGGCCACTTATTATGTGGCTGTACGTGGTACCGGATCTGGTAGCGTGCGACCAGCTCGTTTTGGTTCAGATTACTCTCATTTGAGATACGAATTATCAGATATCGACGTTCGACATTTAAGTCAGGGACTAGCTCGCCTTGCTACTTTGCTTTTGTATTCAGGCGCCAAATCAGTTTATCCTTCTGTTCAATCTCTTGCCAAAATAGATTCCGAGCTAGACGCTGTTCGCTGGCTTGATGAAAATTTACCGCGAAAAAGTCTTAGTCTAACCACTGTTCATGCCTTTTCCAGCTGCCCTATGGGAGAAAACAAAGACAGATGTGCAGTCGATTCTTACGGTAAAGTTTTCGGTTTTGAAAATTTGTATATCAACGACGCAAGCATGCTTCCAGACTCACCTGGCATCAATCCTCAGGGGACAATTATGGCGCTGGCTCGCCGTAACATCACTCACTTTATCGCGGAGAAAAAATAAATGCCCAAACCTACAGCAATCGTAACAGGCGTCCCCGGCTGGCTTGGCTCGAGACTAGTAGAAAAATTGCTTTTGTCAGGGCGCGAAGTGCGTGTGGCTAAATTTAAAAATGCTGATTACAAGATAAATGCTCAACCCAATTTAAAAATATTCGATTGCGACGTGACCGAGCCTAACTCACTTTTGCCGTTATTTCACGACTCACTTGGTGCCACAGTTTTTCATTGTGCCGGAATAATTCATCCTACAAAAGGCCGACAACAATTTTACGACGTCAATGTTGAGGGTACTCGAAACCTTTTAGATGCCGCATCCCAAGCTGGTATACGCCGCTTTATTCATGTGTCGTCGAATTCGCCTATAGGTTGCAACGAAGATAACGATCCCCAAAATCTATTCGACGAAAATTCTACATACAATCCTTACATGCACTATGGTCAAAGCAAGAAGGAAGCAGAAGATCTCGTAAACGCTGCCGGCAAGAGCGGTTCATTTGATATCGTAATTATTCGACCACCATGGTTTTATGGACCAGGCCAACCGGAACGTCAAAATTTATTCTTTACTATGATCAAAAAAGGCAAAGTACCTATCGTCGGCTCGGGCAATAATCTGCGCTCAATGGCTTATGTAGACAATATTTGCCAGGCACTTGAATTATGCGAATCAGTCGACCAAGCCAAAGGACAAACTTACTGGATAGCTGATGATCGCCCATATTCGATGAATGAAATTGTAGACACAATAGAAAAAGTGCTTGAGCGTGATTTCAAAATGCAGGTAGCGCACAAGCGTATGAAACTTCCCGACATGGCGTCCGATATTGCCTATATGGCTGACAACATCCTACAATCGGCTGGACTATATCATCAAAAAGTTCATGTTCTTTCTGAAATGAATAAAAACATTGCGTGCAAAATAGACAAAGCAAAAAAAGAATTAGGATACAACCCAGAGGTTTCTTTAGAAGAGGGCATGCGCCGAAGCATTGAATGGGTCCTAGCTAACGGCGGAAAAATTTAGTCAAGCTAACGATTTTCCATCACAAAACCAATACATTCATTCGGTATGAATGAGGGATGAAAAATTGCAAATTCCGATTCAGTGCCGCTCTTATAACCTTATATCTACTTGCTAACTTCGCTAGCTTTTTTTCAAGCGCGTGTTGGGCCGCTTCAAACGCAGGTTCAGAGCGCTTAGTTGAGTCTTCAATTGTCACCATATATGATGGCAATCCTCTAATACAATTAAAGCCGTCCCAGAATTCAAACAGCACTGACGCAGCACTGACAGTCTCTCCCGACTTACAAGTGAGCCTAAACGGGCACAAAGTGGTGCTAAATCAATTGAAGCCAGGCGACAGCATCAAAGCATTCGTACGCAGCGGTTCTGCATTCCGCATAGACGCTACCCGCAAAGAGAGCGGCATTATAGTCGGTATGGATAAAGACAAAGTATTTATCTCTAACGATTATGTCACCAAAGACGAATTTTTCACTGACACCGACTGCCCGATTCGTTTAGGTGGCCGCAAGGCCACCTGGGCGGATTTAAAACGGGGAGACAAAGTTGAATACGCGCGCAACGACAATGATCACTTATTCTTCATCGAAGCAACGCGCGAGAGTCCTTTCGAGCAATTTTGGTTTAACTTTAGAACTAATTTGTTCAAGCCGCTTCTGCTCTTCTTTTTCGTTGGACTAATAATTCCACTTTTAAATATTCCACTAGAGTTTCCGCCAGCAATTTATCAAGGACTAACGATTTATCTTTTAATCTCAGTGGGTTGGCATGGCGGAGAAGAGCTTGCAGTGCTTCAAGGTGCCCAAATGCAACAAGCGGGTATATTCATGGTTATTGGTTTTATAACTAATTTCATTGTCGGCTGCCTCGCCTACTTTATCCTCAGACGCTTCGTCACCACCCTTCGTCGCGTAGATTCAGCCACAGTAGCAGCCTACTACGGCTCCGATTCTGCTGGAACATTTCTTACTTGCGTAGGCGCTCTGCAAGCAGCTCGAATAGTTTTTGCTCCATATATGCCTGTCATGCTTGCAGTGATGGAAATTCCAGGATGCTTGCTTGGACTGTATTTGGTTCAACGATTGAAAAAACTAGGCATGGATAAAAATGGGTTTATGCCTGATGAAAAACCAGATAATTACATCGAGCCTTTGCCTCAGGCTCCAGACGGCGACCACCACCACGACGACCCGGTAGCAGAAGAAAAGCGCATGGCGCTTGAATCTAATAGTCATAATAAAACGCCTTTGATGAAAGAAGTCTTTCTCAATCCGGGATTATTCTTGCTAATGTCAGGTATCATCGTTGGTTTTGTATCGCGCCTGCAAGGACCTAAAGTGGTCGAGATGGATGACAGGTTTTTTGTCAGCCTTTTCCAGGGAATTTTATGCTTATTCTTGCTTGAGATGGGCATGACTGCCGGTCACAGAATGCACGATTTGCGCAATGCCAGTTGGCGCTTCATCACCTTTGGTATGTTATCTCCCAATATTTTCGCCGTCATTGCTCTTGGCGTTTGCCACGCGACTAGCTATATCGTCCACGCTCCGCTACAACTTGGCACTTATGTTTTATTCATGGTCTTGTGCGCGGCAGCCTCTTACATTGCCGTTCCTGCCATTCAGCGCCTAGCAATACCTGAAGCCAGTCCCACTCTACCACTTGCTGCTTCATTGGGGCTTACGTTCGTTTATAACGTCACTATTGGCATTCCGCTTTATATTTTCATGGCTCAACAATTGCTTATTAATTTCCCGGTTAAATTCTAAAAAATTGGTCAATCTAAAATTGGTAAAACCATCCTGTTTCTGGGTAAGTTCGTTTTAGGGAAATGAAAGGAACAGGTAGGCCAATTTATGGTGCTAAAAACGGCAAAAGTAAATATTCAACTGGACAAAGAGAGTGCCGTTTCACTCAGCCAGCAAATTTACGAATCGCTTAGAAATCAAATACTAAGCGGCGATTTGAAGCCTGGAGACAGGCTGCCCGCCGCTCGAAACCTATCTAAGAGTTTAGACATTTCGCGCCCTACTCTTGCCACAAGCCTAGAACAGCTCGAATTAGAAGGTTATCTTGAAATCAGACAAGGCTCTGGCGCCTATGTTTGCAGCACCCTCAAACAAAAACCAAATCGCGATAAGGAAAATCAGGGTCCAGCTAAATTACCTATTTCTGAGTATGGTGAATTTCTAGAATCCCTTCCAGATCAGCATGAAACAGGCACAACAGAACAGGGCGAACCCGAAATTTGTTTCTATCCCTGGAGACCGGCGCTGGACCAATTTCCGCTGGAAGAATGGGCACGAATTCTTGGACGCCAGGCGCGCAATTCGGACTTATCAGTTTTAGATTATGTTTTTCAAGCTCAAGGCGACCAGTGGCTGCGCGAAGAAATTTGCGGCATGGTGGCACGTTTTCGCGGGGTAAAATGCACACCCGAGCAAGTAATTATCACAATGGGCTTGAATCAGGGCTTAAACATTGCAGCCTCGCTCCATTTGCGCAACGGCTCAAGCGTAGTTGTTGAAGATCCCGGTTACAGTTTCGCCTGGTCTATTTTCAGAGGGCATGGGGCAAACGTTGTGCCAATATCTGTAGACGCTCAAGGTCTTCGTGTAGATTGGCTTGCAGACACGCGCAACTCAAAGTTAGTCTATGTCATGCCCGCGCACCAGTTTCCTACTGGGGGCGTGATGCCGCTTACAAGAAGACTTGAACTTCTTGAGTGGGCGCGTCGTAAGAATGCCATTATTTTAGAAGACGACTATGATAGCGAATATCAGGATCACGGCAAACCAATACCGGCTTTGATGAGTCTTGACACAAATGGATGCGTTGTATATGCAGGCAGCTTGAACCAGCTTATGTTTCCTTCTTTAGGGCTAGGCTTTTTGCTTGTGCCACCACATATGGTTGAACTTTATACACGTGCAAGACAGTATGCTGGTGAACAGTTATCGGTACATTTACAAAGAGCCATTGCCGAATTCATTCAAGAAGGTCATCTGGACAGGCATATCAAACGCCTGCGCGGACTTTACAGCGAGCGCCGAAATGTTTTAGTACAGGCATTAGTCGAAAATCTGGGTGGCAAATGTGGCATCGTCAATACCGGGGCGGGAGTCTTTGTTCTTGCACGTTTCAAGAGCAAATACAACGACGAAGAAATAGTAGAACGAGCAAAAAAACATGGTGTCGGTCTTGTTAGCTCAAGGTCTTTTTATCTCGTGCGTGCACCCAGAAATGAATTTATTTTGGGAACAGCTAACCTTGATGAAGAACAGATTCTTGAAGGTGTCGCCAGGCTAGCAAAGATTATAGGCTAGTAATTTACCAGGACTGAAACAAGCTCGCACAGCTCAGCTAACTTTGATCAATTACATAATTGATTTAATAGTTGTTCATATATTTTAAATTCAGAATTGATTACTTAATTTAAACTTTGTTTCGCTTGTTTCAGCTCATTATTTTCGTCTAGTTTTCAAGCGTCTTTTATCTCTTTATATTTTTCTCTGGTAATCACCCCAAGTTTCTAACCTCTAGCTCTATAAAGGCAAACAATGATCGATGGATACACCATCGTGGCACTGCTTTTTCTGGCATGCGTGCTTGGCTATGTGTATTTTCGCTCCCGCCGAAAACCGGACAGGGAGCCGATTTGCACCGGCTCGCATTGCACGCTACCCGATTGCGAGGACCATGGGCCGCCACGACCCGATCTTTCCAAGCTACCTCCACTCAAGCCCGAGCGCACTCACGAAAGTGAAGCTCAACTCGAGGCACGCATGGAGCGCTTGCTCGCACGGCACAGATTCAGCGAGGGTGAATTCTTCGTCGAGCCCTATCTTCAATTAGGCTCGCAAGACCCCTCTTTCTCCCAACCAAATTTTGAAATCTTGTGGGCTCTGCCAGTAGCCGAGACCCGCACCTGTCAGCTTGTTTTCGAGCAATCACAGCCAGGTATTCGAGTCGATCAATCGACGCGGGTAATCAACCTGGAAGGCGTTCCGCCGCATGTGCTTTACTTCGCTCGCGTGCAGGGATTCACCCCCGGCTCCAAGCTTCAGTATGCCATCGAACTTGGTGGCACAAAGGTTTTCTATGCCACAGCTCAAACGCCTATTGCGCGCCAGTCCCAAACGCAGAGATTTGCCGTAGTCGGTGATATGGGCGAAGGAAGCGAAGGGCAAAAACGAATCGCCGATTTGATCTGGCAAGCGCAACCATCACTGGTGGCTATCACGGGCGACGTCGTCTACAGTCGCGGTCGAGTGAAAGAGTATCTCGCTCGTCTCTTCCCTGTATTCAACGGCGTTCCAGCCAGTTCCATCACTGGTGCGCCCATCATGCGCAGCGTCATCACCTTCAGTTCTGGCGGCAACCACTGCTTCGGCAGACGTCGCTCTGACATGCAAGATTCGCTCGATGATTACGCTGATCTCTATGCGTATTTCATTTACCTGTCCATGCCTCAAAACGGTCCCAAGAAGCTCGGTGCCCTAACTTCGGTGCCGGTGCTCCAAGGCAAAGAGTGGCGTGTTCAGGCATTTCTCGACGCAGCAGGCTCACGTTATCCCAGTCAGGCAAATTTCTCCTTCAACTGGGGAAGCGCGTTCTGGTTGGTTCTCGACGCAAACGGTTATATGAATTGGTCTGAGCCTGAGTTGCGCGCATGGGTCGAACGTGAATTGGCATCAGCCAAAGCTGACCCAAATTGCGTATGGCGCTTCGTCAACTTGCATCAACCAGCATTCACCTCTCAGCCCAAGCACAAGCTCGAAGTCGAGGTGCGCAAGCTCTTCGACCTCTTTGCCAAATATGGTGTCAACATTGTTTTCTGCGGTCACTCGCACTGGTACGAACGATCTTACCCGCTTGGCTATAATGCCAACCGCAACATCAAGGACGGCAACTTAGGCTTGGACCTTAGCTTCGACGGAATCACCCGCCGAATTCCTAAGGGCATCATCAACATTGTTAGTGGCGCTGGTGGTGCTCAACTGAACGATGGAAAAGTTTCTCGCGACCCCAAGTTGTGGGAATCATTCACCTGCAAGATTGTGGCGGACCGTCATTCGTACACCCTGTGCGACATCGATGGCAAATCGCTCACCATCCAGCAAATCGATGAAGACGGCGCTTTGATCGACAAGATAATTGTCGACCAGCGCTGAACGATTCGAAAAACCCTAACCGAAAGGAACGAAATTATGTCTACAACTATCGCTCTTGGAGTTGCAGGGCTTGCCATTGCTGCAGGCGTAGCAATCGCTCTCTGGCGCCGCCCGGAGCCGCAATCAAAGTCGCCACTTGCGACTGCGGTGCAGGCTCTACCGACCAGCCTGGTCAGCGTGCTCGTGGACGAGCTGCACATCGCAGCGTATCCAGCATACGCTGCAATGGAAGCCGTTCGCTTCCAGGGTTCTCGCCCCAGCAGCTATTCATCTGCAAGCAAAGCCGAGCTTCAGCAGAAGCTCGCTCGCGCTGTGGAAGAACTCTCAGGCGGAATTCAGTACATCAAGCTCTACAGCGCACTTGAGCTTGCCGAACTCGCGCGCAAGCCCGAGCAGGTCTTGCACGATGTGCGCATTTCTCGCGACGAGGAGAAGGGATTCTTCCCGTCCCTCGCCGGCATCATGGAATACCAGCTTTCACCTATCGAGCGCGATGAACTGGATCGGACAAAGGCCCAGCAGATTCTCTCCAGCAATCGCCGCATCCTGCTCGACCTCGCCGCAGCCGAAGTCATTTGCAAGCAAGGACAGGACCTCCTCGCCCGGCTTGCAAGCGACAAAGTTGCCTAACCCGTAACTTTCACTCACCAAGTTTGAGAAAGGAGGGCTTAAATGCCCAACGCTATCATCTTGAGCTTAGCTGCTCTGATTCTGCTCGGGGCGATTGGTGCCTACTTCTGGTATTGTGCCAGAAACGGCATCTGCCCCATTCCGCATCGCTTGCTGACTTCGCTTGGCTTTCGTCACAAATCTGTGGGGCAGAGCATCGCACCCGCTCAACAGACGGTACCACTGGCGGTGAGCGATCCCAATCGAGCAGCGCTGCTTAACGACCTGCAGGGTAACATCCTTGCAGGACATGGTCGCGACCATGCTGTGCATCTGTTCATCGCCTTTACCTGCGAGACATTCGATGCTCGCTTATGGCTGCGCGAAACAGCCGAATCATTCGTGGTCTCGGCCCAATCGCAACTTGCTGCCTCTTGCGCCTTCAGACAAAAGGGCGTGAACGGCGGCATTTTTGGTCACATCTCCCTTTCGGCTGCAGGTTACCGAGCACTCGGTTTCACAAAAGACGAACTTCCCACCGGGCTCAATCCTCAGAATCGCCCCAAGGGGCAGGGTTACAGCGACGTCTTTGCCGCCGGCATGAAGTCGCGTCAACGCCTGCTTATGGACCCGGCACCGACAAACTGGGATTCAGGCTTCCAGTCTGAAATCCACGCAGTCGTGATTCTGGCTGCTGACAGCGCTGCCGATGTAAGAAACGCAGACGACTACGTTGTTCAGAGCCTTTACGGTTTTGGCAAAGTAGTGGCGCGTGAAACGGGTCTTGGACTTACGCGTTTGCTCAATGCCAATGACCCTGCATCGGTCGCACATGTCGAACACTTCGGCTATGTCGACGGGCGCAGTCAGCCACTCTTTCTTGAAGAGCAGGTCGAAGCCGAAAAATCGGCAGGCGGCACTTCGGTCTGGGATCCAAGCGCACCTCTTTCGCTCGTGCTCTTGCGTGACCCGCTCGGCAAGGACGAATCGAGCTGCGGCAGCTTCCTTGTGTTTCGAAAGCTGGAGCAAAACGTGCGCGGTTGGAACCGTGCCGTAGGCGCTCTGGCTCAGGAACTCGGCGTGAAGCCAGAACTGGCTGGCGCCATGTCCATGGGTCGCTTCAAGGACGGCACACCGGTCGTCGCCCAAGGTACTTCGGGTCGCACTGACGTGCCAAACGACTTCGACTTCTCATCTGACCCAAGCGGACTTCGTTGTCCTCTCCAGGCTCACATTCGCAAGACCAACCCGCGCGGCGAAGCCGTAGGCGTTGCAGGCGACAAAACGCTCGAATCTGAGCGCGGTCATCGCATTGCCCGTCGCGGTATTCCATATGGTGGCGAACTGACTACCTCGTCTGTGCCAGAGGAACAACCCGAAGGCGGAGTGGGACTGCTTTTCATGTGCTACCAGAGTGACATCTGGGAGCAGTTCGAATTCATCCAGCGTCGCTGGAGCAACAATCCTTACTTCCTTCAGCCTGCAAAATCGAAGGAGCCAAACTACGGCGAAACAGGTCTCGACCCGGTCATCGGTCAGACCTCCTTGGAGTTGCGAAACGCACCTCGCCCCGCAGCCAATTGGCCAAAGGGATGGGGAAAAGAAACCACCAAAGTGGACACGCAGATGGCCAACTTCGTCACTCTCAAAGGCGGCGAATACTTCTTCTCGCCCAGCATCAGTTTCTTGCTGGGTCTGTAAGAAAGAACATTTGAAACTCTAAGAACCGCAGAGGCAGTCGTTTAAAAACGACTGTCTCTGCCTTTTTTCACAACACATCTACTAGCTAATTTAGTAAAAACTCAAAAGTGCAGCAGTTGCGGAAAATATGCAATTTACGACAATTTTTTAGCCATTTTTTTTGTCGTAAATTACATATTTAGAAAATGACTGTCACAGTAGGTATTCTGCGTCTTTGCTAAACTGGAATTTTTGGTACTTATGTCAACTGGAAGCAGCTAAATAATTTCCGAAACGGTTAGTATGACGCCACCATTTTCAATACCATAAATTTATATTATTACTTTATATAGTAGTGCCAATTTTTAGAAGAAAAGCGCAAGATATCCGGGTTTTAAACCGAAATATCTCACGCCTCTCTTGGCTTACTGCTTCTTCACGAAGAGTGGCATCACCATCCTGTCATTGACAAAACAGAAGGCGACGCCGAGAAAGAACAGCAGAAGACCGGCGAGCACCCCCCAATAGATGGCAGTGACCACAGCCAGCGACAAAGCCGCGGCGACGAAGACCACAGCAATGGTGAGCGCGACGAACCAGGCTGCCATGATGTTCTGCACGCGCGGAAGCGGGCAGGACGAATCATCGGCGAGACCGTAGTAACTGCGCAAGACCTTGCGCGCACCTTCATAGACGCCCCAGAGCAAAAGCCCCGTTGCACCTGCACTGATGAGGGTCGCGCCGCTCAGGTGGAAACCCGGAGCAATGAGCGACGTCACATAGACAGCCAGCGAGAGGCTGATGATGCGGCTGATGTTCTTGATCATTGAAATTTGTCCTTTAGTTCGCACGACCGGAACCAAGCTTTGCAGCTTGGTTCCGGACTATTAGGTGTGGATTAGGTGAATCTCAGAGATAACGAGCCGTCTGAGCATTATCGAAAACCTGCGCCGAAGCTCGGTCCTTGATGTGAACCATCACTTCGTCGAAAGCGAAAACCTTGGCGTAATCGTGAGCGTAGACTTGCGCTTTGCCCAGAGCAACGCATTCGGAAAAGCCATAGAGAGTGGCGACCGCTTTGTTGCTCACATTGACGCGACCTTGGAAGACCCAGATTTTGCCTTCACCAAGCACAGACTCGCGCTTGTTTATGGCATCGGTGGTCACGTAAACGACCTCGTCGAGCCGCTTGCCGAGCTTCACCGCAAGAGCGAGTGCTGCATCCACCGCTTCTTCCACCGTGTCATAGATGACATTGCGCTGTTGGCGCCCGAGGTCGGACATCAACTCGATGAAGTTGATTTTGCCATTTACGTAGTGGAACTGGTAGAGCAGCAGGTCGTCTCCTTCGAGGTTGATGGAGAAACCTGCGATGAAGTTCTTCTCGTTGAGGGGACGAACGAGATCAAGGATGATATTGCGAAGTCTTTCACCAGTCGGCATGCTTTTTCCTTTCGTGCATTGCCGTTTCTCTTTTTGCAATCCCCCCGGAGAACTGAATCTCCGGGAGGTTGCGCTTCGAATTTCAGCTAAACAGACTCAACACTATCCAGTTGCCTGAACAGTCCGCGCCGAATCAAGTCCTCGACCTCAGCGGGAGTGAAATACTCCTCTTGTCCGACGAAAGAATTGACGTCGGATTCTTCGGTCTCGAACACGATCCATTGCGAATCAGCACCGACAACTTTCAAAGTCTCGTTGCCGAAATAATGAGCCGTTACCGCGTCTGTCACATAGACGCGCTTGCCGATTGACAGCATGACCTTACTTGTACTGCTTCAGGATCGCGCTGTCGTAAGTGGCGTCGATCTGCGTGAACTTGCCTGCCGTAACCAGCTTGCCCAGCTTCACGTTCGCCTTGATGTCGTCGTCGCTGCGCCGCTTGCCGGTGATCTCGTTGGTGAGACGACGGCAGAGCACATCAGCAGCAAGGACGGTGACTTCGTCCTTACCGGCTTCCGATGCATGCAGGCAGGTGACGAGCATCTCGACGGCCTTGCGGACGTCCTTGGAAAGCTCGATCATGCGCGGCTGATAGTCGCCCAGCTTGATCTGGTGCTTCAGCATCGCATAGTGAATCTTGAGCATCTGCTTGCGCAGCGTCTTCTTGGCGAAGATGACGTGGCGCTGCAGAGCGGGGTTCACACCCGCGACGCGGTCGACGTCGGCAAAACGCTTGTTCTCCGCCCAGAGGGTGAAGAACGTGATGCCGAGCAGCGACCACTTGCCCTTCCACAAGTGGACGGGGTTGTAAGGCTTGAAGCCCTTGATCTTGGCGAGCGGCGCCATGTACTTGTTGCCGTGTCCCTTGATCAGACCCTTGAGGAACGCCATGTCCAGCATGTCGTCCTGCCCTTCGTAGATGGACGGAGCCATAAAGTCGTGGATGTTGTCGCCGATCAGATGACCAGCAAGGAATGACCGCCCGCCGTGCGTCTTGAACGCATGGTGAGTGGTTGCTTCAAGCAGCATACGCGCGCCGTAGATCTTGGCGATGATGCATTCGAGCTCGCCGCGATAGCCTTCATCGAGAAGGGCGGAGGTCCAGTTCGTGATGGCATCGCCACCGACGATCATGCCCGCCAGCTCACCGACACGGTCAAGCACCAACTGGCGCTCGCCGATCTTCTGGCCGTAGGTCTCGCGGTACTGCGCCCAAGGCAACATGCTCTTGAGCAAAAGACGCATCGTGCCGGCGGCGTTGGCACCAAGGGCGATACGCCCGCGGTTCAAGCCGTGATACGCAATGGTCAGTCCGTCGCCGTGGTCGGGGACCAGGAGGTTCTCGGCCGGGATACGGAAGTTGGTGAACTTCAAGCCGTGGTTGTAGATGTGCTTGACGGCGTGAATGCCGTACTTGATCAGCTTGAAGCTGTCGGTGTCGCTCGCCGGCAAGTCGCAGACGATGACCATCGGACGGGCACGCTCGAGCTCACGCGCGACGCGCTCGGCCAGCTCCGGCTTGTCCTTGGCCTTCTTGCGAAGAGCCTCGGCAGTCGGCAGGTCCTTGCCCTTCACCATGCAAACCAGGCCGATGGTGCGACCATAGTAAGAATTGGAGATAAAGGTCTTGTGCCCGTTCACGACGAACGAGTCGCCGTCGAGCACAGCAGTGGTCCGCAGCGCCGTCATGTCAGAACCTGCGTTCGGCTCGGTGAGAGCGAAACCCGAGAGGATTTCACCCGACGCAAGCTTGGGCAGATACTTCTTCTTGAGCGCTTCGGAGCCGAAGTGCATGATGGGGTCGACAGCGCCGATGCAGCCGTGGATAGACAGCATGCCGGCAACCGTGGCGTCGCCCGAAGCAGCCATGCGCGTGATGAGCGGCATAGCGTCGATGAGCTTAGCGCCCCAGCCACCATATTCGGTGCCAACGAGAGCACCCCAGTAGCCAGTCGACTTCAGGTCGTCAATGACCGCCAGGCTCACCTTGTTGTCGGGACCCATCAGGGTGCCGGCTTCGCGGTGGGCGGCGACGATGGCCACAGCAGCGTCCATCTGCTTCAGATAGGCAGCAGCGGAGCTTGCAGGAGCGATATTACGGAAACGGTCGACCGGGGTAGCACCAGACCAAACAGCGAGGTGTACCGGGCTGTTCTCGATCCGGAACTTGGGATCGTAGTTCTGCTCGGCGATTTCATCGCTGCGGTCCAATTCACCGGTCTTCTCGATTTCGTCCTTCGACTTGCCGCCGGCCTTGAGTACGTCATCGATGACGCCGCCTTCAGACGGAAGACCAGTCAAAGTCTCGGGATTCCTGTTCTTCTTCATGTATTGTCCTTTCGGTGTTCAGAAGATTTGAGGATAGTGGGTGGTGATGAGAAAAATTACTTCTTGTCGCCGTCGCGATCGCCTTTGCGGTCGCTGTGCTCGGTGTCCTGCGTGGTGCCCCAATTGGGATCTTCGTCGATCGACTTGGCGGGGAAGTACAGAACGCCCATCATGCAGCCGACGCCCATGAACAAGGTGATGCCCTTGAGCCAGTCGTTGGGTGCATTGGCGGCGAGGATGAAGAAGACAAACATGCAAGCGAGGAGCGTCAGTGCGATCTTGACTTCGCGCCGATGTTTGACGGGGTCTTTGATCATTTCGGATCCTTTCTGTTAGTAATTCAGATCAGGTGGATATTTCCTCAAGAACAGCTCAGAAAGAAGGCCGGTACAACCAAGAACATTTAAGTTCATGATTGAAATAGCATTGAGCTTGTTACGGCTGGTTCTTCTTGTGAGAGATGCTCTAAGAGGAGGTGAAAAAGATAGAGAACTCTAAGAAGAAGTTAGCGGTAAGTTCAAGTCTCATGAGTTTTAAAAGTTGCTTAGTTATAAAGAAGCTCGCGCGAACAATACTTGACAAGCTACTGCGTCTACTAGAACGGACTTGTCAAGCCGTCGCGCAAATTAGCGCAACCTCGCACTATCTCACGCTACCACTTGGCAATTACCCGGATTTCGTTGCCGTCTCGTTGCCTTCTCGTTGCCTTACCTTTTCCTCAATAAGACGTGATTGCAGTATCACATTTAGTATCAAAATATTCAGCCTCGTCGGTACGAATTTAATTGAGGCAACGATTTTTCTAACAACAATTGAAGGGTGCCTTAAAGCTCTTGGGGCCAACCGCAAGGTGTAAGGGCAGTCAACCTAACGATTTAATATTGCTCACAAGGTCGCCCGAATATTAAAACGTGAGGTCCAGCTTCCAAACACCTCACGTCCAACTTTTTCATTCAAAAGATACATTCAATCTAAGCATTGAACGGTACGATTTTTTGTGAGGCAACGGTTTCAAATTCAACAAAATGACTCTAGCTGTGACGAGTCAGCATTACTGACTCACATGCAAGAATCACTATAGGCACTAAGACCGTCATTATCACTAGTGTTTCAAATATTGTACTCATTGTTCTGTACTTGTTTTATCTGAGGGGAAATAGAAGATTCGGGCAAGGGACTGTGATTTGGATTAACTTTCAATGTGTTCTCTTGACGATTAACCCGAGCTAATGTTCCGACACAAAAGAAGCTTTGTTACTGCAACGTATAGTAAAACAAAGTGAAGAAAAGAAAAAACCGGTGAGCCCCATGAACACACTGGCCAGCGCCGCGCCACCCACCAA